>NZ_BAAGSJ010000009.1:294879-739712 GCF_054782495.1 Spirosoma aerophilum
ATTTATTTCTCCGAAAATAGAACTTTATTATACAAATAGATTTGCCTCATGAGGAACAACGTTGAATTGTGAACTAAACAGGTTGAACGGATTATACACAGACAACCTTTACCTAATCATTTCATCCGTATAAAATAAATCCGCTCCATCTGTGCTATCCGTAATCCTTTTCGATTCCATAGAAAAAACAGTCTCTGACAAAACAAAAAATGCATCCTGCCTGAGCCGAAGCTACAGGCAGGATGCATTCAGTACTCAAACACCCATTGGGGCCTAGTACCCCCGGGCGGTGTTGTCGGCCCGTGGGTCCGATGCCCCTTCGTAGGAACCGTCGGGCCGCACCAGCACACAGTCCATGCGGCCAAGGGTATTGGATAGTTTTTCCAGAATATAGCCCCGGTTCTTCAGGGCGTCGATGGTGGCATCGGAAAAAGCGCCGTTCTCGAAAATCGTTTTATCGGGTAGCCACTGGTGGTGGAATTTAAGGGCGTTAACCGACTGCTGCATGGTCATGCCGTGCTCGATGACGTTCAGAATGGTCTGGTAAACGGACGTCATAATGGTCGAGCCACCCGGCGTGCCAACCACCATGAACAGTTTGCCGTCTTTTTCCAGAATGGTGGGTGTCATGGACGACAGCATGCGTTTGTTGGGTGCAATGGCGTTGGCCTGGTTGCCAATCAACCCGTACATATTGGGGGCACCCGGTTTCACGCTGAAGTCGTCCATCTCGTTATTCATAAAGAATCCGGCACCGCCAACCACTACCCGACTGCCGTAACCGCCGTTCAGTGTGGTGGTAATGCTCACGGCATTGCCCGCCTTGTCGACAACTGAAAAGTGCGTCGTTTCCAGACTTTCGTAGCCGGGAATCATGCCGCCTTTCACGTTGCGGCTATCGGTAGCTTTAGCCCACGAGAAATCGGTCCAGCGAGTGCGAAGGTAGTCGGGGCTCATCAACTGGGCGGTGGGCACTTTTACAAAATCGGGATCACCCAAAAATTTGGCCCGGTCGGCATACACCCGGCGTTCGGCTTCAATCATGACCTGTACCGTACTGTCGCGGTTCCAGCCCCACCGGCGCAGGGGGAATGGCTCCGTAAAGCGCATCATCTGCACCAGCGCAATACCCCCGCTTGAGGTGGGTGGCATCGTGATCACGTTATAGTTTTTGTAGGTAGCCTGAATGGGGTCGCGCCAAACGGAGTGATAATTCTTCAGGTCTTCTTCCGTAATCATACCCTTGCCCTTCACCATTTCCTGCGCCAGCAAACGAGCAGTTTCGCCTTCGTAAAAACCAGCCCGGCCCTGCGCCTGAATACGCTGCAGCGTTTTGGCCAGATCGGTCTGGACCAGCAGATCCCCCTTGTGCCACGTAACGGTATCTGACGGGGCAGCACTTTTCATAAAATAAGCCTTACCCGGATTGATCTGAAGGAGGTCCGTCTTGATCCGGTTTAGCCCTACAGCATCACGTTCGGTGAGCGCAAATCCTTTTTCGGCCAGGTCGATGGCGGGTTGCAGCACCTGCGCCCAGCTCAGCTTGCCAAAACGTTTATGCGCTTCGACCATCCCATCGACCGAACCCGGAACGCCACTGGCCAGATGCCCACTGATGCTCAACCCCGGCCGGACATTGCCCACCGAATCGAGGTACATGTTTGGCGTAGCGCGTCCGGGTGCTTTTTCGCGGTAATCGAGCGAGTAGGATGTACCGGCGTTCTCTCGATACACCATAAAGCCCCCTCCGCCAATGTTGCCCGCGCCCGGATACACCACTGCCAGCGTAAACTGTACCGCCACGGCCGCATCGACGGCGTTACCACCGGCCTTCAGAATGTTCAGGCCAACCTGCGAAGCCTCCGGGTGAGCCGATGCCACCATACCGTTTCGGCCCGTAACGCCTACCCGATCCGAGAAAAAAGGCTTGACGGTCGGGTCTTCATCGCGGTATTGATAAACGCCCTGACTCTGGCTAACCTTCGTATCGGCGGTCGAGGTGGTGGGCGATTGGGTTTTGCAGGAAGCGACCGCCAGCGCAAAAAGGAATAGAAGGAAATAAGGCGTGGTACGTTTGTGCATAGGGTGTTCAGGTTGCGGTTGTATTCCGTTAATTTACAAAAATAGCGTTATACCGCTCATACCCAAATCCGCCACTTATCCGCCCGAACGTTGTACTTGTCCAAAATGCTTTGGCGATGAAATTCCAATGTCGTACATTCAATGATTGGAGTTATCATGGCAGAACAGCAGCCAGGTGAAACGGTCCGCTCCGGCGATCCGCTTTCACTCCTTACTCTTTCACTCTTTCGCTCTTTACATCAGGTGAAGTTCATTCGTCAGGCTTTTGAAAGTTTTCGGTTCGCGTGGCAGGCGCTTCGTTCGAACCTTTTGCGTACCATGCTTTCGCTGCTGGGCGTGACCATTGGTATCTTTGCCATTATTGGCGTCTTCACGCTGGTCGATTCACTGGAACGAAACATTAAAGAGAGTCTATCATTTGTTGGCGACAAGGTGATCTATGTCGATAAATGGCCCTGGGTATTCGACGGAAATTTTCAGTGGTGGAAATTTTTTCAGCGGCCCATCCCAAAATACGGGGAGTTCAAATTTATGAGTGAACGACTGGAAAACGCCAAGGCTATTGTAGCCATGAGTTCAAAAGGTCGGGTAACGGTCAAGCAGGGCAACAACAGCATGGCTTCCATTATTCAGGGCACGACACTCGATCTGAACATCGTAACGGACATTCCGATTGAAAACGGACGGTACTTCACCCAGCAGGAGATCGACGTAGCCCGTAACGTCGCCATTATCGGCTCCGACGTCGCCGAAAACATTTTTCCCGGCCTGGACCCGGTTGGCAAGCGATTTAAAATCAATGGTCTCAACTTCACGGTGATTGGTGTGCAGCGCCGAAAAGGAGAAAGCATCGTCAATGTGGGCGGCAATCCTGATGTAAAATGCCTGATTCCCTACGGCGCTTTCTCCAAGATGTTCTATTCGCTGAACCCCAACATGACGATTGCCGTGAAAGGGTACGATACAGACGAGGGGCTGCTGGAACTCGAAAGCGAAATTCGGGGACTTATGCGTACCCGACGGGGATTACGCCCTACCCAGGACGATAATTTTGCCATCAACCGACCCGAAGCCGCAGCCAAGGCCATTAGCGGAATTTTTGCCGTACTCACGGTGGCGGGTTGGGTCATCGGCGGCTTTTCGATCCTGATTGGCGGCTTCGGCATTGCCAATATTATGTTCGTCAGCGTAAAAGAACGAACGAACATCATTGGTATTCAGAAATCGCTGGGGGCTAAAAACTACGTAATTCTCTTTCAATTTCTATTCGAAGCGATCCTGTTGAGTCTGGTGGGTGGCCTGGTGGGTATTCTGCTGGTGTACCTGCTGTCGTTCATGGATCTGGGCAGCCTCGATCTTCAGCTGACATCGGGCAATATCATCTTAGGCTTAGGGGTTTCCAGCGTGATCGGCATTCTGTCGGGGATTATTCCGGCCTTCTCCGCAGCCCGTCTCGATCCTGTTATTGCGATTCGGGCCAAGTAAAAGCGGGGACGTTCGGGGCAAGCGGTTCAGAGACGTATCGACCGTCTTTCCATGACGAACGCCGGTGCCCGACAACCGTCACTCAATACGCGCATTTTAAGCGGAGTACACCAGATGGTGTGCGCTCGCTTCGTGCTGTGCATTGCCGGAAATAATCGGGTATCGAATCCCATTTTCTGAAAACCTTTCATACATTTGTTTAGCTGAAAAGCGAAGCTTTAGGGGTGCCCAACCGGGCTGAGAGTTCACCCTTTGAACCTGAACAGGATAATACCTGCGGAGGGAAAAGCGAAAAGACAGGCGTTCGACCAGAGATTTGTACCGGTATATCCGCACAAAGAGTCGGCGCTCATCATCGTTTCTTCTCCTTTCGTTGCATTGTCCCGGTTCATGCCAGTAGCTGACGCTTTTAGTGCTACTACGGACAACTATGACCTTATCTGTTAATAACCAACCCGTTGAGACCTCGACCACGTTGCTTGGACAGCTTCTCGTCCAGCTAGCCCTTGCCGACAAAAAGGGCATCGCCGTCGCCGTTAACAACGCCATCGTTCCCCGCGCAGCCTGGAACGAGTTTTCCTTATCCGGGAACGAAAAAATCACGGTTCTACAAGCCACTCAGGGAGGATAATTATGAGTCAGAAAGCCGCCCGAAAGGGCATTATCAGCCCTTTACACTACATCGTAACCAGACCGGAGCAAGCCGAAACGGCCTGCCGGGCCGGAGCCGACTGGGTGCAGTTACGCCTAAAAAATCAGCCCTATGCCGACTGGAAAGCAGTGGCGCAGGAAACGCTGGCCGCCTGCCATGCGCACAACGCCCTATTGATCATCAATGACAATGCCTACCTGGCCGGTGAGATTGGTGCCGATGGTGTCCATCTGGGGCAGGACGACATGCCCGTTGCGGAAGCCCGCGCCCGGCTGGGTAATGGGTTTCTGATCGGTGGAACGGCCAACACGCTGGATACGGTCCGGGCCCACCAGCGCGACGGGGCCGATTACGTTGGGCTGGGCCCTTTTCGGTTCACAACGACCAAAGAAAAACTGAGCCCAATTCTGGGTCTGGATGGCTACGAGCGTATTTTATCGGCTTGCCGAAGCGAGTTGATCACCTTACCCATTATCGGCATCGGGGGCATTACGATGGCCGATGTAACCGCGCTGTTGGGCGTGGGCCTACACGGTATTGCGGTGTCGGCGGCTATCACAAATGCGGCTGATCCGGCGGCCCAAACGCGCCTGTTTTTATCTCAACTGATGACTTCACCCTACCAACGTAATTGATATGAATACGCAACCTGTCGTTATTGCCGGAAAATCATTTGGCTCGCGGCTGTTTACGGGCACGGGTAAATTCGGCTCCACCCGGCTCATGGAAGAGGCCCTGCGGGCGTCGGGAACGGAGCTGGTAACCGTTGCCCTCAGGCGGGTAGACGTCCACAACAGCCAGGATGACATGCTGGCGCATCTGGCCCATTCTTCCTTTAATTTATTGCCAAATACATCCGGTGTCCGGACAGCCAGAGAGGCCGTATTTGCGGCCCAGATGGCGCGGGAAGCCCTGGAAACAAATTGGCTGAAGCTGGAAATCCACCCCGACCCCAAATACCTGCTGCCCGATCCCATCGAAACTCTGAAAGCTGCCGAGGAGTTAGTCCGACTGGGCTTCGTGGTCCTGCCTTATATTCACGCCGATCCGGTGTTGTGCAAACGGCTGGAAGAGGTTGGCGTGGCCGCCGTTATGCCGCTGGGTGCGCCTATTGGCACCAATAAAGGACTGCGAACCATCGACTTTCTGGAAATTATCATCGAGCAGAGCCGGGTTCCGGTGGTGGTTGATGCGGGACTGGGAGCCCCTTCGCACGCAGCGGCTGCCATGGAACTCGGAGCCGATGCCGTTCTGGTAAACACCGCCATTGCCGTTTCCGACGACCCGGTGCGGATGGCGATGGCTTTCAGAATGGCCGTTGACGCTGGCCGAATAGCTTATGAAGCCCGGCTGGCCCGTCCGTCGGTAGCGGCCCAGGCCAGCAGTCCCTTAACCGCTTTCCTCGACGAGCTATGAGTACAGATACCTGGTTTGATGCGCACGACTGGGACACCGTGCAGCAGGCTATTTATGCCACGAAGCCCCGGCAGGTGGAACAGGCGCTGGACCGTTCCCGACGGACACTCGATGACTTCAAAGCCCTGATTTCACCGGCGGCTCAGCCGTATCTGGAGACAATGGCCCGGCTTAGCCACCAGCTGACCCAGAAACGGTTTGGGAAAACGATTCAACTCTATGCACCGCTCTACCTCTCCAACGAGTGCCAGAACATCTGCACCTATTGCGCCTTCAGCCTGGACAATAAAATCCTGCGAAAAACGCTGACCGACAATGAGATAGAGCGTGAAGCGCAGGCACTTAAACGAATGGGCTATGACCACGTGCTGCTGGTGACCGGCGAAGCGAACCAGACCGTGGGGGTACCCTACCTGAAAAACGCTATCCGACTGTTGCGTCCCCATTTCGCCCATATTTCGATGGAGGTGCAGCCGCTGGACCAGCCGGAATACGAAGAACTAATAGCCGAAGGACTGAACACCGTGCTGGTCTATCAGGAAACCTATCACCGGGAAACGTACAGGAACCACCACCCTAAAGGCAAGAAATCGAACTTCGCCTACCGGCTCGACACACCCGACCGACTGGGCCGGTCGGGTATCCATAAAATGGGGTTGGGGGCGTTGCTGGGCCTGGAAGACTGGCGGACGGACAGTTTTTTTACGGCGGCTCATCTGCATTACCTCGAACGGACTTACTGGCAAACCAAATACAGCATCTCCTTCCCGCGTTTGCGGCCGATTGACCTGCTGGAAAATGACGCCATCACCTCAAAGTCGTTCGAACGCTGTATGACCGACCGCGATCTGGTGCAACTGATCTGTGCCTACCGGCTTTTCAACGAAGAGGTCGACTTATCGCTGTCGACCCGCGAAACCCCGCGCTTCCGCGATCACGTGCTGAAAGTTGGGGTTACCAGCCTGAGCGCAGGGTCGAAAACCAACCCGGGGGGCTACGCGGTGGCTCCACAGTCACTGGAGCAGTTCACCATTTCAGACGAACGCACCCCCGCCGAGATGGTTGAGGTCATCCGCCGTCAGGGCTACGATCCGGTTTGGAAAGACTGGGACAAAACGCTCACACACCAATGACCGACGAAGAACTAAACCGCTACAGCCGCCACATCCGGCTGCCCGAGATTGGGCTGGCCGGTCAGCAGCGACTCAAACAGGCCCGCGTAGCGCTGATCGGGGCGGGTGGTCTGGGTTGCCCCGTCGGTCAGTACCTGATGGCTGCGGGCGTTGGCGTACTGGGCATCATTGATGGCGATACGGTAGAAGAAAGCAATCTGCAACGACAGATCCTGTTTTCACCCGAGCACGTTGGCCGGGCTAAGGCTAGTGTAGCCGCCAGTCTGCTGGCCCGGCAAAATCCTTATATTTCGGTAGTGGCGCACCCCGTCTTTCTGGATCGCACGAACGCCCTGTCACTGCTGGCTGATTATGACATCGTGGTAGACGGGTCCGATAATTTCGCTACCCGCTATCTGGTGAATGATGCCTGTGTGTTGCTGAATAAACCCCTGGTGTTCGGTTCGATTTACAAATTCGACGGGCAGGTGAGCGTATTCAATCACAATGGCGGACCTACCTACCGATGCCTGTATCCCGAACCCAGTGATTTGGAAGCCTGTGGCGAGGTGGGTGTACTGGGTGTGTTGCCGGGAATAACGGGTTGCCTGATGGCCAATGAAGTTATCAAACTGATTACCCGCACCGGCGACCTGCTGAGTGGTACGCTGCTGGTTTTTAACGCACTGTCCTGCTCGTTCAACACGTTTTCACTGGTGGCCAATCCGGCCAATAAAGCGATACGGGACTTACCTGATTCGGCACCTGGCTGCGAAAGCGTTGTTCCGGAAATCACGGCTCAGGCCTTACTGAACTGGATGGCCCAGACCGACAGGCCACTACTAGTGGATGTTCGTGATCCGCACGAATACGCCGGGGATAACCTCGGTGGCCGTTCGGTGCCCCTTGGCGAGTTGCTAAACCAGCCAACGCTGATACCCACCGACCAGCCGGTCGTTGTGCACTGCCAGTCGGGCGGACGTAGTAAGCAGGCGGCTGCGTTTCTGCTGGCACAGGGCTATTCGAATGTATTCAGCCTGAAGGGTGGGCTCCGTGCTGTTCGGGATGACTCAACGATGACTGGCTTCTTTTAACCGATCAAACGCGTCAATCGGGTTAGGGGATTGCCATAGTGCTCCCATCAGCGCAGCTCCATCGAAACCGGCCTGCCTGACCAGCCTTATATTATCGGCCTGTATCCCCCCCAGCCCTATTAGCCGGGGTAGCCGGTCGTGCTGCTGGCGAATCGCGGCTATTTGCTGACTAACGGTTTCCAGGCTGACTGACGGGCCATAGCCTGGCTTGCTTATACTGGCAAAGACCGGACTGTAAAAAACCAGTTCGGCTTTCCCGGCCAGTTCGGCCCATGCTGTGAGGTGGTGAATGCTGGTGGAAAACGGGCTTCCCTGAGTGGGTGGCAATCTGCGTCGGTCGGCCTCTTTTAAGTGCCATCGAAAGGGGGCGGGTACCTGATCGGGTTCGATTGCCGGGAGCAAAACAGATGCCTGTCTGTCTATCGGCAACTGTTCCGCCCGGCTTTCCCCGACTGTGGAGCGCCAGTAGAGGAAGTCAAGCCTGTTGGTCAAGAGGGTCGTTAGTGTCGGCAGGTCGTGACAAAGAGCGCTGTCATCGGTTATGCCAACGAATAAAAATGGGCTGGTATTCATTGTATTTTTTAGCTAAAAAGAGTGCCGAGCCGGTATGAGTTCGTTGTTGTTTACGACATAAACCAGCCACATGCTGTTTACAGGCACGCCTGACCGGGTATTTTTGAATCGAGAGAACAGCAGGATTCAGGACTACCCAACGATCAGGCTGGATAGACACCCGTAAAAGCCAAACGGAGAATTAGTTAAAAACTGACATGCAGTCTCTCAACTAATCCCCCGTTTACCTACTCGTTACTTATTAGCTATTCAAATCAGGCCAGATCGAACCGGTCCAGATTCATCACTTTAGTCCAGGTAGCTACAAAATCCTTCACGAACCGCTCCTGGCCATCTTCGCAGGCGTAGACTTCGGCCAGCGCCCGCAGCTCTGAGTTGGAACCGAAGATCAGATCGACCCGCGTACCCGTCCACTTGAGCTCACCGGTTACCCGATCGCGACCTTCAAACACATCCTGAGCGTGCGAAACGGCTTTCCAGGTAGTACCGAAATCGAGCAGGTTCACGAAGAAATCATTGGTAAGTGCTTCCGGACGGCTGGTGAATACGCCGTGTTTCGAGAAACCGTAGTTGGTGTTCAGCACCCGCATACCTCCCAGCAGAGCCGTCATTTCGGGCGCGGTCAGCGTGAGCAGCTGCGCTTTGTCAATCAGCATTTCTTCGGCCGATACCGTGTATTTCGTTTTGGCGTAGTTCCGGAAACCATCGGCTTCGGGCTGCAGGACGGCGAATGACTCGACATCGGTTTGCGCCTGCGACGCATCGGTGCGGCCCGGCGTGAAGGGAACCGTTACCGTTTGTCCAGCTTTTGCAGCAGCCTGTTCAACACCGACACAGCCCCCCAGCACGATCAGATCGGCAATCGAAACCTGCTTTCCACCCGACTGAGCCCTGTTGAAGGCCGTTTGGATTTCCTCAAATTTCGCCAGCACATTCCCCAGCAGACCGGGGTGATTCACGTCCCAGTCTTTCTGCGGTGCCAGCCGAATACGGGCTCCATTGGCACCACCGCGCTTATCGGAACCCCGGAAGGTCGATGCCGATGCCCAGGCAGTCGATACCAGTTGAGACACCGACAGGCCGGAAGCCAGTATCGTTGCTTTCAGGGCGGCAATATCCTGATCGTCGATCAGTTCGTGCGTAACAGCTGGAATCGGGTCCTGCCAGATCAACTCTTCGGTAGGCACCTCTGGACCGAGATAACGGGCAATCGGGCCCATATCGCGGTGGGTCAGTTTGAACCACGCCCGTGCAAACGCATCGGCGAACTGGTCCGGATTCTGATGAAAACGCCGTGAAATTGGCTCATAGACGGGGTCCATTCGCAAGGCGAGGTCCGTCGTAAACATCATGGGCGCGTGGCGCTTGGCCGGATCGTGCGCGTCGGGTACGGTACCCACCCCTGCGCCATCTTTCGGCCGCCATTGCTGTGCACCGGCCGGGCTCTTCGTCAGCTCCCACTCAAAACCGAACAGGTTGTCGAAGTAGTTATTGTCCCACTGCGTTGGCGTTGTGGTCCAAGCACCTTCCAGACCGCTGGTGATGGTGTCGCCGGCATTGCCCGAACCGAAGGTATTTTTCCAGCCGAGGCTTTGCTCCTCAATGCCCGCACCGGCCGGTTCGGCCCCTACGTACTCGCCCGGATCAGCAGCTCCGTGTGTTTTACCGAAGGTGTGTCCACCGGCAATCAGTGCCACCGTCTCTTCGTCATTCATCGCCATGCGGCCAAACGTATCCCGAATGTCACGGGCCGAGGCCAGGGGATCCGGTTTGCCGTTAGGGCCTTCCGGATTCACGTAGATGAGTCCCATCTGAACAGCCGCCAGCGGATTTTCGAGTTCGCGATCGCCGGTATAGCGTTTGTCGCCCAGCCACTCGCCTTCAGAACCCCAGTAGATGTCCTCCTGTGGTTCCCAAACGTCTTCCCGGCCACCCGCGAAACCAAACGTCTTGAAGCCCATCGACTCCAGCGCGCAGTTACCGGCGAGGATCATGAGATCGGCCCACGAAAGTTTCTTGCCGTATTTCTGTTTAACCGGCCACAGCAACAGGCGGGCCTTGTCGAGGTTGGCGTTATCGGGCCAGCTGTTGAGGGGTGCAAAACGCTGCGTACCCGCTCCGGCACCACCCCGCCCGTCGGCGATGCGGTACGTACCGGCACTGTGCCACGCCATCCGGATAAAGAACGGCCCGTAATGACCGTAGTCGGCCGGCCACCAATCCTGCGAGGTCGTCATCAGGTCGAAGATATCTTTTTTTACAGCCGCCAGATCAAGCGACTTGAAAGCCTCGGCGTAGTTGAAGTCCTCACCCATTGGATTGGACAGCGACGAATGCTGGCGGAGCACGTTCAACTTCAATTGATTGGGCCACCAGTCACGGTTTCTGGTACCGGCTCCGGCACTTTTACCATTCGGCATCGACGATGCGCCGGTGAACGGGCACTTAGCCTCCCCATTTGTGGTGTAACTGACAGAAGCCGGGGACTCCTGTGGAAATATATGATCTGACATGTTTTATAGATTTAGCGTTTGTGGGACCAAATTTACATGAATCACACAGATAGTTGTTATTAATTGTTTTTATATACTTATCGATAAAATCTATAAGTCAGTGCAAGCCTACCTTATAAGTATTTATAAGCTGTTCGGCAGGTTAGTACCTGTACAGATAATGGACTTTAAAGCAGCAATTTGCCTGAAAACAGCAATAACTTGTTTATGAAGATGTCAGCAAACTACTCAGCTTTATAGTTGACGAAAAACGTCTTCACGTTTGACAGAAAACGTTTTATAAACGAACGGAAAGTGGCTTACGGTTGCGGTTTCATGGCCAGCGTAAAAACCTCTCGTTTTACTGCAATACCGTTGATTTGTACCAGAGGGGGCACTGCGTCCTGTAGTAGGTTTGTAGCGGCCAGTACGAGCTGGTCCGCCACACAACATGCGTCCAACAGCACCCTTACTCCTGCTCATCGGCCTGGTTCTGTTCTCATGTCAGTCGCTCAAACCCAGCTTGATCGCTTCGAGCCAGCAGAAAAAATATTGCCAGCCAACCGTCAGGCTGGCGTACGATTCGAGCTATCTCCCCTTGCCCGATATGCAGACGATCCTGAAAACAGACACCAGCCTGACAAATCGATTTTCGACCCATGATCTGCTTGTGGCCAATGCCGCCGGTATTCTGCCTTTACTCCGGAGATCCATCGGGCTCAAAACGACCAATCCGACCGGTACGGAACGGGAACGCTCTGCGCAGCGGCAACAAATCACTGACCGGCTTTGGCTGGCTTCCATGCAAGTGTCGGGCATAGCCGCCGAGCTTGACTGTGAGGCCGAGCGAGCGAATCGACTGGCAGCCTATCTGCAGCAGATGGATGGTAAACGTATTCAGCAGTTAACCATCCTTTCGGTGATTGTGGGCGCCCTGACCACCGTTGCCACCGCCTTTATCCGGGCCGATACGCCCAATAAAACGGTAAGCATTGGCGGTGGGGTGGCAAGCGCTTTTCTGGCCGGTAAGGCCGCGGTAGCCTCAAAACGTACCGTTCACCTGGTGGATGATCGCAATTTGCTGACCGACATATGGGATCAGCGCCAACAGTCAGCGTTTTACCCGCCGTTCGTCTGGCAAATGCTGACCGGACCTTCATTCAGCTATAGCGGTCAGCATTCGATCAGTTTTGCGACGCGACAGCGCTGGGTAGCCTATACGTTATCGGACACCTCTCCGTTAGAAAAACAACTCTACTTTGGTACCGAAGGCGATTATGGGGCGGGCAACCTGCTGGCGCGGGCCGACATGCTGAACCAGCTTCAGGCGGAGGTCCGCCTTTTTTACGTGGATTTACAAAGTCTGCAGCTCAACGTATTCAAACAACTCTAATGCCCTTCCCGGGAAAAATATATCTTCTTATGCGTTATAAAGCGTTTTCAGCCGTTGTGTTATCAGGCTTGACCGCCCTGATCATCTTATTTTTCACCGCCTGTACCCGTGCCAAACCCTTTTCAAAAACGGGGATCGTTCAGCAAATCGAGCCGGGTAAAGACGGCTATACGGCCAGCCTGCGTGAGGCCGGTGGTCGTGATTTTGACGCCCTGATGAGCCGGGTACGCATGCAGCAGGCGTATCGACTCGTAAAGGTAGGTGATAAAATAACGGTAACCGGCGACACCATTCACCTGAATCAGCGGGTTCGGGTGCTGGTGAAAACGATTCAGTAAGTCGTCTAGTTGACAAGAGATAAATGGCCTTTCCGGGAATGCATTTAATCATCCATTTTTTGGAGTTGTACCTCTTCGCGGTCCAGTTCATTTTCCAGCTCATGAAACAGGTCGACATCGATCTGCTGGGCATCCCGTAGCTCCAGCAATACCCTCCGTTGCACCTGAATAGCAGAAAGCATCAATTTCTGCCGGAGCTGATGCTGCGACACAACCGACGGCCGATCGCCCTGCTCAAGCTCATCAACACGAGCCTGATGCCGGGCAATGATTCGCCGGACGGTTTCGCCGGTAAGCCCCTCTCTATCGACCAGCCCCTGAACAGCCGTGAGTGCCTGCTTCGATAGTCGTTGACGTACCTCTTTTTTAGACAGATAGTCGGTGGTTAGCTGACCAAAGTGCAGCCATCGAATGAAGGCAGGCAGAAAAATCCCCTGCCCTACCAGCGTAAACAGGATGACACAAAAGGTAATGAATACAATCAGATTGCGCTCAGGGAAGGGGGTGCCGCCGGGCAGTTGTACCGGAATCGACAGGGCTGCGGCCAGCGACACAATGCCGCGCATGCTGATATAGGCCAGCAAGGTGGTGTGCTTGCGGGACGGAAAAAGCGGGGGGTGATGCATCAGCTTATGGATCTGATTGGATATCGAATCGGTGAGAAAGATGTACAGAAATCGGATCGCTACGGCCGTTACGCTGATGAGCAGCCCAATCCCGATCAGCTGCCCCAGCGACTGACCGTTGATGTCGGCCACCATATCGGGCAATTGGAGACCAATCAGAATAAAGATCAGTCCGTTCAGGAGTACCACCACAAAATTCCAGACGGCCACCGCCTGCATCCGCGTGATGGGGCTGTGCACCCTCGATTGCTTGTGCCCAACCACCAACCCTGCCGAAACCACGCTCAGGACACCACTTAACGCTAGATGTTCGGCCGCTAAATAAGCCGAATAGGCCGTTACGAATGTTAGTACCGTTTCCAGAGCCGGTTCCAGATGGGCATATTTATGCAGCCAGGCCGACAGGTAGCCTGTCACCAAACCAACGACAATGCCGCCCACGGCCAGCCGAACGAAATCGAGTAGCGAGTCGGCCAGCGAGAAATTTCCCGTACCAACGGCAACCAATGCCAGCTGAAAGATCACCAGCGCCGTCGCATCATTGACCAGACTTTCCCCTTCCAGGATGATCTCAATTTTTCGGGGCACCGACAGCGTCTTCATCACAGCCGTTGCAGCCACCGCATCGGAAGGTGAGACAACGGCCCCCAGCAGCAGCCCCGTTGCCAGCGTAAAGCCCGGAATAAACAGATTGGCGACATACGCTATACCCACACTGGTAACGAGTACCAGCCCCAGAGCAAGCACCACAACGGGTTCCAGATTTCGGCGAAAATCGCTCCAGTTGGTGTACCAGGCAGCACTATACAGCAACGGGGGTAAAAAAACCACCAGCACCACCGACGAGTCGAGGTCTACGTTTGGCAATCCGGGGAAAAAGCTGATAACAAGGCCTCCCACCGTCAACAATATCGGGAAGGCCAACTTAAGCTTACGGGCCAGGACCGCCAGAACGATGACAAAAATTAACAGTAACAGAACTGTTTCGAGTGGATGCATTCCGGTTTACGCTACGTAGCTGACCCGTTCAGGCCACAGATCAGTAACAAACCTACCACGTATAAAGCTGTCCAAAGCGGTATAAATAAATGATTTTACAGTAAAACATGAGGTAAATCAGTCGGAACGATCTACTCCACAACCCGACCGGTATTCTGGCTTCCCGTATGGGTAACCTGTAGAGGGAATAAGACTATTTTTACCTTTCCTTCAACCAATAAGCCTCGGACACATTTACTTCATTTCGGAAGAATCATATCAGGCATAATAATCTGTACCTTTGAGGATTAAAAACAAACTCACAACTACTAATTTCATTGTTCCTTCATTATGAAGAGTTTACGTTTCTCATCACTTGCCGTAGCGATTCTACTCACACTTGGTTCACTCAACATGGCGCAGGCTCAGCTTAAAGTACCGGCCGCCAGCCCTTCCCAAACCACCAAACAGAGCTTTGCGTTAGGGGAGATCACGCTTGAGTATTCGAGACCTGCGATCAAAGGACGCACCATCTTCGGTGATCTGGTTCCATACGACAAAATCTGGCGCACCGGTGCCAATGCAACCTCGAAGATTACGTTTTCGTCGGATGTGAAGCTGGAAGGCAAAGAAGTAAAAGCAGGTACTTACGGCCTGTTGACCATTCCGGGCAAGAACAGCTGGGAAGTTATGCTCACCAAAGACCTTACGCTGGGCGCTAACGTGGGCGATTATAAAAAAGAGAGCGAAGTGGTACGGGTTCAGGTGAAACCGACTACACTGGCCAATAAAGTAGAGACCTTTACCATCAACATCGCCGATATCCTGCCGAACTCAGCCGTGCTGGAAATTATGTGGGATAAAACCCGGGTTCCCGTTGCCATCACCGCCGACATCGACCAAACGATTGTCAAGAATATTGAGGCTTCAATGGCATCTGATAAGCCCGCTTATTTTGAAGCCGCCAGTTATTATTACGATACGAACCGGGATCTGAAACAGGCCCTCGGCTGGGTAACGAAAGCCACGGAGCAAAATCCGAAAGCATTCTGGATGATGTTGCTGAAATCCCGGATTGAATTAAAAATGAACCAGAAAGCCAGTGCTATTGCCAGTGCCGAGAAAACGGTGGCTCTGGCAACCGAAGCCAAAAACGCAGATTATGTAAAAATGGCCACAGACCTGATTGCATCGGCTAAAAAATAACAGTCGGACACACCGTTATCCGCTTTAGTGAAAATAGCTGATCCACACAGGGTCAGCTATTTTTGTTTATGGTTCGTTAAACACTATATTGCACAGACTCACTAAGGAAAATTAAATGTATAAACGACACAATGAGTAACGACGACATATGAGTGCCCAATGCAACAAGTTATAAGCATCACTATTTGGGTAAAAGCATATATAATCAGAACTATTAATAAGAAATCTGCCTGTTGGCTTTATTCGTATATAGCTGTATGGTCTTTTGGCCCAATTTTATATTTCTCTTCCCTGATACGTAAGGAACTTACTTATACGTTACAAGGTTACCAGAGCGATAGTAACAAGTCTTTTGTCTCCGTCCTCTTTCAGCTCAATTTCCAAGTGTCTTGTTTTGAAAAGATGCTTCAGCTTCTCAATTCATCAGCTGCTTAATCAGGTTTTCATTTGTCAGTAGTTACTATTTCCTCTATCGACGTTAGCGTACCTCCATCTTTTTAATTCATAATTTTATAAAGAATCTTTAAGCTTTAACCGAGTTCGTTATCTTTGGCAAACCTGCTTGCCGGAAGCGTTGGCAGACTCAACGATACGTGGCAAACCTAGCCTACTAATCAGGCACTTGCGCCCGGAACTCACTTATGACTGCCTCGGCCTGGGTTACACCCTATTCGGTTCGGTTAACATTTACATAATGACAAACAGTAACCGAAACGAGCTATCTTTCGAGCCAGACCTGCTTTTGATCAACAATGCCCTGGTGATTGTTTCCGGCAAATGGAGACTTTATATCATTCTGGTATTGGGCGAGCAGACTCTTCGGTACAGCCAGCTTAGTGGTAAACTGCCCGGTGTTAGCGAGAAAGTGCTCGCCAGTGAGCTGAAGGCTCTTGTGGCGCTGGGCATTATGCACCGGGAAGTATTCGCAGAAATTCCGTCGAGGGTTGAATATACGCTCACTGAACGCGGCCGACTAGCCCTGCCTATGTTAAGACAGGTGCAGCAGATCGGTCAAATCTTTAACTGAAACATTAATGTCAAATCCATTAAAATTTAGAGACAAAAGTAAATCACAATTTTTTCCTACAGTCCGAAAACGAGTCGATGCTTATTTTACCGAAAGGGGCATTTCGTCGCACGCCAATGGTGCCATGTGGACAAAAGCCAGCTTTTTTCTGGTCGGCTACGTGACCCTTTACGGCCTGATTCTGTCCAACCAGTTTGGGTTGTGGCCCATGCTGGGCATGGCGATCGTGCTGGGTATGTTTGCCGCCTTTATTGGCTTCAACGTGTCGCACGATGGTTTGCACGGTGCTTTTTCGGCCAACAGCTGGATCAATCAATTTACGGGCAATACCTTTTACCTGCTGGGCGCCAATCCCTATATCTGGAAAGTGACCCATAATATCGTTCACCATACCTATACCAATATTCCGGGCCACGATGAAGATATTGAACTGGCGCCCGGCCTGGTTCGCCTGGATTCGCAGGACGAGCTTCGTCCCTGGCACCGGTATCAGCACTGGTACACGTTTCCCCTCTACGCACTGGCCTCGTTATCCTGGGTATTTCGGAAGGACTACGTAAAATTCTTTAAAAACGAGATTGGCCACCACGACAATTCAGTGCATCCCCGGGCCGAGTACATCAAGCTATTCGCTTCCAAAGCCCTCTATTATGTTTTCTTTCTGATTGTTCCGTACATAGTCCTCGATCTGACCTGGTGGCAACTGGCTCTTGGCTTTTTCCTGATGCACGTAGCCGAAGGACTCGTGCTGGGTCTGGTGTTTCAACTGGCCCACGTAGTTGAAGGCACCGACTTTCCCCTACCCGATGAACAGGGCGATATCAAGGCGGCCTGGGCCGTTCACCAGATGCACACCACTGCCAACTTTGCCCCCAATTCGGCGATGGCGGCCTTTTTATGCGGTGGATTGAATCGCCAGATCGAGCACCATCTTTTCCCGAGGGTCTGCCACATTCACTATCCGGCCATCAGTGCCATTGTGAAAGATACAGCGCAGGAATTTGGCCTGCCTTATTTGGAAAATCGTAGTTTTGGTTCAGCGCTGATGTCTCACTTCCGACTTCTGCGGACGCTGGGACAACCCGCTCCCCTTGTTGCTGTGAAAGCAGCCCCATTGCCCGTAACAGAAAAAGAGCCAGTGCCTTACCTTTGACGGGTGGGCAGCAGGCCTGTAGTACTTAACCTAATCTTTCCCCTCTCTTATCCTATGGCCTCGCAGCAAGACCTCGATTTCACGTACACCACCATTGACAAAGTTTTTCGCCTGAGTATGGGGCAAACCGGCGACTACAGCGGTGCCATGTACAACGGCGATTTTTCCCTTACCCTCGAACAGGCACAGGAACAAAAGCATAAGTTTATTGCCGATAGCCTGAACGTCCAGAAAGGGTCTAAAATCCTGGACATGGGCTGTGGATGGGGTCCATACCTGACCTATGCAACCAAAAAACGGGGCGCTATCGGTAAAGGGGTTACACTCTCCAAAGGTCAGGCCGAAGCCTGCCGGGCTAATGGGCTGGATGTCGACATTAAAGATTGCCGCCAGATCACACCCGCCGATTATGGCACCTTCGATGCTGTCAGCTGCATTGGTGGCATGGAGCACTTCTGTTCCATTGAGCAGTATCTGGCGGGCGATCAGGATAAGGTGTACGCCGATTTCTTCAAAAACCTGTATGAATTATTACCCGTAGGCGGCCGGTTTTACATGCAGACCATGGTGTTTGGCAAGAACATGATTCCCTACGAAGAAATCAGTCTGGATGCCCCAAAAGACTCCGACTCCTATATGCTGGCGCTGATGATTGCCCAATTTCCGGGCTCCTGGCTTCCTTACGGACCGGAGCAGGTGATACGGAATGCCCAGCCGCTTTTCAAACTCATCTCACAAAGCAGCGGACGGCTCGATTACATCGAAACGATTGGTCAATGGCGGAAGCGGTTCCGGGCCTTTAACCTGACCAAATACGCCCTGTATGCGTCGCTGCTGCCAAAATTACTGACGAACAAGCCGTTTCAGGACCTGATTGCCGTTTTCCGCAAGAGTCCGAACCGGGTGTGCTTTCAGCGGGAAACCATGGAACACTACCGACTGGTTTTCGAAAAAGTATAATCCAGAAACCTTAAACCCGTGCCACAGTCTACATCTGTGGCACGGGTTTACTTCTTCATCGTCAATTATGTCTGTCCGCGTCGCCATTCATCACCACACTCGTTATGATTATGATCGGCTGGTTTCGCTCTCGCCCCATTTGATTCGGCTCCGGCCCGTGGCGCATAGCCCGGCGTCGATCGAGTCCTATTCATTGACCATCCAACCGGCCAACCACGTCATTCACTGGCAGCAGGACCCGTTTGGGAACTTCATTGCCCGGGTCGATTTCTGGGAACCCATGTCCTTCCTGTCTATCGACGTCGACATTATTGCCCGCCTGGAGCCCGTGAACCCGTTCGATTTCCTGCTGGATTCCTATGCGATCTCGTTTCCGTTCGCCTATGAACCCCAGCTAAAGAAAGATCTGGCCCCTTATCTGGATGTTACCGAGCAGGGGCACCATTGGGAGCAGTGGCTTCAGACCATCGACCAGACGGAACAGAGTACCATCGACTTCCTGATCATGCTTAACCGCCGGATTTTTCAGGATATCGCCTACACAACCCGCATGGAGCCAGGTGTACAAACCCCGGAAGAAACGCTTGATCTGGCCATTGGCTCCTGCCGCGATTCGGGTTGGCTGCTCGTGCAAACGCTGCGGCATTTTGGCCTGGCCGCCCGTTTTGTGTCGGGTTATCTGGCGCAGGTGGTACCACAGGGGCCGTCTGAATTAAAGGAAAATTCGCTGGCCCTGCACGCCTGGGCCGAAGTGTTCATTCCCGGGGCTGGCTGGATCGGATTTGACCCAACGTCCGGCATGTTAGCCACCGAGGGTCACATCCCCCTTGCCTGCACGTCCGAACCCACCGGAGCCGCCCCCGTAACCGGCACCACCGACGTCAACGAAACAACGCTGTCATACACGAATACGCTGGAGGTTATTTGAGTTAAGTAGTAAGTGGTAAGTTGCCAAGTAGTAAGTGGCTGACGCGCGAGTATTGCTTTCGCATCAACCACTTACTACTTGGCAACTTACCACTTACTACTTTATAGACTAGACTTCAATCCGAAACAGGTGCATGGGCAGCACATACGGGTCCAGCTCGACGTAGTTGTATTCACCGGTCCAGGTATAGTACGCCTGGGTGAGCAGATCATGTACTTTGTAGGTCTGGTCGTGTCCGATGCCCAGCTCCCAGATGGGTACCTGTACCATGCCTGCCCGGCGCTGATAGGCATCGGTATTGACAATGATCAGCAACCGGTTGTTGCCGGTAGTTTTCAGATACGCCATGATGAAGTCGTCGCTGACTGTACAGAACGAAATATTATTGGTCTTTTGCAGAGCTATGTTTTCGCGCCGAATCCGGTTGACCAGGGTAATCAGATAGGTCATCTTATTGGTTTTGTCCCAGTCCCAGTGGCGGATTTCGTACTTCTCCGAGTTCAGGTATTCTTCTTTGTTAGGAAACGGAATATGCTCCATCAACTCGAAGGATGGGCCATAAATCCCGTAGTTGCTGGACAACGTAGCTGCCAGAAAATAACGAATCAGAAACTGTGGCTCGTGCCCCGAGTGCAAACTTGCGGGGTTAATATCGTGCGTAGTTGGCCAGAAGTTCGGGCGGAAGTAATATTTCATTTCCTCCTGCGTCAGCTCAGTCATATACGTCTGCAACTCCGCTTTGGTCGTACGCCACGTGTAGTAGGTATATGAATGGGCAAATCCCCGTTTGGCTAACTCCTGCATCACCTTCGGCTTGGTGAACGCTTCGGCCAGCAGAATCATATCCGGGTACACCTTCTTCACTTCGGCAATGATCCACTCCCAGAACGCAAACGGTTTCGTGTGCGGATTATCGACCCGGATAATGCGTACGCCCCATGATCCCCACAACAGCAGTACCCGCTTCAGCTCTTCCCAGAGGTTCTGCCAGTCGTCGGTTTCGAAATAAACGGGGTAGATGTCCTGGTATTTTTTAGGCGGATTTTCGGCGTATTGAATGCTGCCGTCAGGACGCTTCTTGAACCAGTCCGGGTGTTCTTTGGCCCAGGGGTGATCGGGCGAGCACTGAATAGCGAGGTCCATCGCGACCTCCATATCGTAATTCCTGGCAATGGCGATCAGGTGTTTGAAGTCATCGACCGTACCAAGCTGCGGATGAATGGCATCATGCCCTCCTTCTTCCGAACCAATGCCGTAAGGAACGCCGGGGTCGCCGGGCTGGCAGACAACCGAATTATTTTTGCCCTTTCGGTGGGCCGTACCGATGGGGTGGATAGGCGGCAGATAGAGCACATCGAACCCCATTCCCGATATGCGTGGCAGCAGGGCCTCTACATCCCGAAAGGTACCGTGTGCAGGTTCGCCACCGACTTCTTCGCGCGAGGCCGAGCGGGGAAACAGGCAATACCAGGTGCTGAATCCGGCACGCGCCCGGTCTACCTCAACGCCCAGCTCGTGGCCATAGCGCGTAACGTGTTTGCGCTCGGGATAGCGGTTGGCATAAAACGTAAACTGGTCACTTTCGGCAATGGAGACGGCTTCGTCGTAACGCGCTTCATCGCGGAACATGGCTGCCATGTCGCGCAGTATTTTGACATCGGCAGACTCCTCTACGGGTTCCGCTTTCTTTTTCCCTTTCCCTTTAGCCGTGGCCACGACTTCTGAGCGGCCGCCCGCCCGTTCGATCATGCCGTCTATGTATGAAGCGCCTGCCAGTAGCTCGCTGGTAATACGCTGGCCGTCGGCCACTTTTAAGTGAACTTCGTGCTGCCAGGAGCCGGGATGGTCAATCCACCCTTCGAAGGTGTACAGGTATCGCCCCTGTTTCTCGACAACGAACGATGCACCCCAGCGGTCATTTGTCAGCAGCGTCATAGCGGCTTCTGTCCAGGCAGGGTCGTCTATGTGTTTATAGAGGAGAACGGCCGTCAGGTAATCGTGTCCGTCGGCGAAGATGTCGGCTTCAACGGCCACCACATCACCGGGAATTGCTTTTATGGGATACCGCCCCCCATCGAGTTCAGGACTAACGCGTGCGATAACGACACGAGACTGGCCGAAATCAGATTGGTCAGAAAGAGAATTGAGCATACTCATCACTTAATCGTTTGCTTAGTTAATCGTAAACGGTTGAGCAATGTTACAAAAAAGCTGGTTCTACTGCATTATTTGCTGGAGGGCCTCAGGATGGTTCATGGGCAGATAGACCAGGAAAGTAGCCCCCTGGCCGGGCTGGCTTCGCGCCGTCAGGTAACCGCCGTGGTTGTCGGCCACTTTCTTGCAGATGGCCAGGCCAATACCGGTGCCGGCATATTCACTACGGCCGTGCAGCCGCTGAAACAAGTTAAAGATCCGGTCGATGTACTTTATGTCGAACCCAATACCGTTATCGGCTACGCTTACTTCGAGGTAGTGCTCCACCTTGCCCAGGGCCGACATGGGCAGCTGATCAGCCGGGACCATCCGGGTACTGACCTGCACAATGGGAACGCGTCCCGACGGGGTGAACTTCAGCGCATTGCTCAGCAGGTTCTGGAACAACTGCCTCAGCTGCAGCATGTTTCCCTGTACAACCGGCAGCACCCCAATCTGAATTTTAGCCTCCCGACCCCGTATGGCTGTTTCCAGATCACCCTGCACTTCGGCAACCAGTGCTGACAGGGACACGGCATGAAACGAGGGTTTTTCGGTGTTGAGCCGGGAGTAGGCCAGTAAACCCCGAATCAATTCCTGCATCCGGTTGGTGGCCGACTGCATCCGCTGAATAATATCCTGCGCGTTGGCGTCGAGCGCCGGGCCATACTGCTCGGTCAGCAGGCTGCTGAATGCCTGAATTTTGCGCAACGGCTCCTGTAGATCATGGCTGGCTACATAGGCAAACTGCGACAGTTCGGTGTTACTCCGGTTCAGCTCGCCAATGTCGTTGGTCAGTTGCTGCTGACTTGTTTCCAGAATGCTTTTGTTCTGTCGCAACTCCTCATTGTCGCGCAGCGTCTGTTCAATAACCTTCTGGGCGTGAATATCGGCCAGAAAGCCGGTCCAGTGAATCACGTGCTGATCGGCGTCCCGCAGGGGCGTTACCGACACCATATGCCAGATGTAATCGCCGGTGAGGTCATTCCGCAGGCGCCACTCTCCCCGAAAGGGCAGGCTGGAAGCCACACTATCGTCCCAGATCGTTCGCACGGCCGGGTAGTCGTCATCATGAAAATAGCTGAGCCAGTTTTCTTTATTCAGGTCGGCAATTTCCTTGCCTAGAAAATTGGTAAATCCCTGATTGGCGTAGGTTAACTGCCCATCGGGGGTCATTGAAAAGATGAGCAGCGGCAGTGAGTTCGTCACCTGTTTGTACTGCTGTTCACTCTGGCTAAGCCGCTCAGCCAGCTCCTGCAACTGACTGTTCTTGCGTTTGATATCGTCGTAGGGCGAAGCCGGTGGTTCGCGCATGAACTGATTTCTCCAGACCTCGATGCGATCGGAGTTGACCGCTTTCAGATCGGAGACCGTACAATACAAGTAAATATCGGTACCCTGTGCGGTCACGTCGATCTTCAGTTCATCGACCAGCCGTCGGGCGTGGTTCATGGCCGATTCGAAGGCCCCCGTTTCATATTTCCGCCGGTCGTGCAGGCGGGCCAGAATTCGCCAGCCTTTGGTATCATTTGCACTCACGCCCAGGCGCAGCGATGCATGATTGCCCGTGGCTACAGCCAGGCGCGCCACTTCCGAAACAGCCGTTGCAAAGGTTGTTTGAGAGGCCAGCGAAAGTCCCACCAGCTCGGCCAGTTTCATGCTGCGTTTATGAACCAGAATGAGGTCCATCTCATTGTCCAGCATTAATTTCGTTAACTCATGCATAACGTTAGTAAAGCTTGCTCACTATGACCGACATATCGTCGGTATGGCGGGCGCATTCTTTATAAATTATTGCCGCCAATATAGACGGATCATAATTTCCACTACCCGGATAACGCGCCGGATTCCAGCGCGTATGCAGTCCGTCGGAGGTCATGACCAGCGTCTGACCCCGTTCATAAGACATCTCCTGGTCAATTAATGTTCGAGGAATATTATATCCCAGGATACCATTCTGAGCCATGTATCCTTTTGTACCCATCGAACCAACAAGCCGGGCAATGATATTTCCGACTCCGCAAAGCTTCCATTTGCGGCTGGTAAAATCGAAAATAGCACAGGTTGCCACCAGGCCTCTCGTTCCGGCAGAAGCTTCATGGACTATCTCCAGTAGTTTGGCCGGACTGGCTTCCATTTCCAGCTTCATTCTTCGGATGGCCTGCTCCACCGCCGAATGGGCCAGTAAACCATGTCCCAGCCCATCGCCCAGAAAAACGGTGAGCGATGTACTGTTCAGCTTAGTATAACACGCATCGCCACAAACGGTTTCGCCCAATTTCGGCACACTGATACAGCGAACGTCGGCGAGAAGGGGCGTGCTGGTTGGCTGGGGAGCCTTTTCGTAAAGCCGCACCAGCACAACGGTTCCGTGGCCGGGCTGTGAATACAGCTGAAACTCATTGGACAACCGTTTGATGGCCCCCAGCCCCTGACCCAGTGAGCCACCCGTGGATACCCCATCGAGCATCATTCGGCTGGGATCTTCCATGCCAGGCCCTTTGTCGACGCTAATCAATTCGAGAATAGCCTTATCAGGTCCGGTTGTTAATTTTGCCAGCAGTTCTCCTTCGCTGGCATACTTCACCAGGTTGGAGATCAGTTCAGCCAGGATGATGTCCAGTTCACTCAATTTTTTTTCACTGAACCTGAGCCGGGCTCCCATCATACGGATCTCCCGTTTGATCATGGCTCCGTAACTTCGGTCCGGCACGGCAAATGAGCGATGCGGTGTATTATCCATTTGTCCACTTGATAATGCTTACCGTTGTGCCCTGCCCTACTACTGTGTTGATCGAAAATTCACTGGCCAGGCGTTTGGCACCCGGCAAGCCCATGCCCAGCCCCGAGCCTGTTGTATAGCCATCTTTCATAGCCAGTGGCAGGTCAGTAATGCCAGGTCCTTTGTCGGTAAATATTAGCTGGATACCACTTTTTTTATCCCGGCTCACGATGTCGATACCAACTTCGCCACCACCCGCGTAGGTCAGCATGTTACGCGCCAACTCGCTGGCAGCCGTAATGAGTTTGGTTTGATTCAGCAAGGTCATGCCAATAAGCCCGGCCTGTAAACGAACCCGGCCAATCAGTTGTCCAACGTCTTTCTCATTAGCGATGGCTATGGTATCCGTCACGTTAGTCGTCTAGGTCGGCATCGGCATCGTCATCGGATACTGTCTTGCTATGTAGAAGTCCCATACCTTTCTCCACGTTTAAAGCGGTATGAACGCCTTTGAGCGGCAACCCCAGTTCCACCAGCGTAATGGCCACGGCGGGCTGCATACCCACCACAACGGTTTCGGCATCCAGAATACGGGCCATGCTGGCAATGTTGCTCAGGATTCGCCCCATGAACGAGTCGACAATAGAAACTGCCGAGATGTCGATCATGACACCCTGCGACTTGTTTTTCTGAATCGCGCTGATGATGTTGGCTTCCAGATCAAGCGCCAGCCGGTCGTATAGATCAACTTGAATGGTTACCAGCAGAAACCGGCCCATTTTCAAAATAGGAATTCGCTCCATGACCGATTTACCTTAAAAAGAAGCGGATTTTTCAGACGGTGTAAGACCTGAGGGTGCTTTCCGAACCTCAAGCCGCAATGTCCGAAACGCATGTTTGAGGGCACTGGCGAGCGTTGCTTTGGTCACTACATTCGATAGGTCGATGCCCAGATGAACGATCGTCTGTGCAATTTCGGGACGAATACCACTGATGATACACTCCGCCCCCATCAGACGCGTGGCGTTGACGGTTTTTATCAGGTGCTGGGCCACCATCGAGTCGACCATGGGCACGCCCGAAATATCCAGAATCGCAATGTCGCTGCCGGTGTTAACGATTTCCTGCAAGAGGTTCTCCATCACGACCAGGGTACGGGAGCTATCCAGCGTACCAATAATCGGCATGGCCAGAATCCCGTCCCACACCTTTACAACCGGCGTCAGGATATTGGTCATTTCATCGGTCTGGCGCAGGATTACCTCTTCACGCCCCTGAATGAACGTCTCAAACGTAATGATGCCCAGGTTATCGAGGAATTTGCTGATTTTGATCGTCTCCTGAAAAAGCCGTTTTGGGTCATTTCCCAGTTCAGCCTGTACGGTTTCCAGCAAGGCTTCTTTCAGGCTGAAAATATACACGCCCGTTTCGCGGGGCGTATACCCCTGGCGGGCGCGGGACATCGAAATCCCTGTTAACATACTGATAAGCGGGTCTAATTCCTGCGTTTTGAACTGGGAGAGACTATCCTCCCGCAATACGGAAAATAAGGTATTGAGAAGATCACTTGACTGGTTTCGAAGTTCTTCGTTAGACATCAGATCTTCACGGAGGCTATCGTCGGCCAGTTGAAGTCGCATCCAGGTCGTTAAAATCTGCGTTTTCTTTTGCCGAAGTACTTCGACGATCGAATCGGTCATGCGTACAAGTTTTGCTGTTTAGCAAATATACGCATTTACCCGGTAAGCCGATTGATTTAGAGCGGTATAGTTCAGAAGCAGTTGTTCGGCCCGGCAAACCACTTTTTAATGAAAATCACATACGAACGACCAACTTACTTTGCCCCATCTGCTTTTGCTCCGGCAACGGCCATTTGCCCGATAGCCGTACCCAGTTTAGTTCCGGCTTCGGCATCAAATCGAAGCTGTGTGCCGCTGTATACCCCCGATAGGGCCGCTTCGGTAGCTTGCGCCGTCAGGTTCGTGGTCTCGTCGGGGAACAGATAGCCCAGCACCGCAGCAGCAGCAGCCGAAACGGCGGCCTGATCAGATAGGTAACCGGGGGTGTTGGGAATGAGGGTTGCGGTTTTAATTGTGGCATCCAGTTGCGAAGGGCGGGGCGTGAAATAGGTGTATTTCGTTTGCCAGGCCGCGGTGGTGGCGTCCTGCAGGGCTCGGTTCAGAAGGGCATAGGTACGTGCCGACCGGAGTTCATTCTGCCCATTCTGGCGAATGAGGTCTTCGGCCAGAAAATTCCAGAGGCCCGACAGCGAAAACGTATTGGTCCCGTTATCCCAGTAACTGGCTATACGCGATTGGTCGCGTGTACGGGTGTTGGCGAGGGTCCGCACCTCGGCCAAAGCGGTCTGGTATTCGCCTGATGTGGTAGCCGGGGGCGCAGTCGGCATAGCCTGCGCAACAGCCGTTGAGTCGAACCAGGTTTTTACCTTCCCTGCCAGCGGCAAAACAGGCCCACGGGCGGGCAACTCCAGGCTAGTCCATTTAACATCGTAAGGAGCCGCCACGAGTTTCGTTTGCCAGGTGTTTGTCTGGTCTATGGCTGTGCTGAACCGGTCCGTTCTGGCGCGGTTGAGCACAGTAGCCGTTACTACAGCCGCCAGTTCTTCACCCGCTTTTACATCGGAAGGCACGTTGGCTCCCGCCCAGATGCGGCTTTGCTTATGTTCGGCGGCTCTGGCTTTGAGCCAGGCCACTTCGTTGGGAAAGAAATACGCCAGCGTCTGGCACGAAGCCTCCGCAATGGCCGCATCCTCCGACGGATACGAAGGCACATCCAGAATGGGCACCCGGGCAATAACGCCCTGTTGCTCCAGCGAGGGGCGGTTGTACTGGTACTTGGCCCGCCAGGCTACCACCAGCGCATCGTATTGGGCCACACTTAGCAGCGCATATACACGAGCGGCAAAAGGTGGGCCGGCAAAGGGGTTCGCCGTAGCCGATGTATTGACCTGACCCGTCAAATTATCGTATCCAGGCGGATTATTGTACTTGGCGACCAGCTGACGCGCAATCTGATTCCAGCGCAGAACGCCCCCGGCCGCCCAGAAATTGACCGCCGTATTCTGTTCGGGGGTTGAGCTGAGCACCCCATTTTTAACATCTGTCAACTCACTCTGGTAAGCCGCCGAGGTAATGGCTGTGGGTTGAGGAACGGAAACATCGGCGGTTGATTTCAGCACGATAGTCCGCCAGCTTCCCCCATCAGGATCGGTCGAGGTGGGGGTGAGCGTAGGGAAAATGCCCTCGTCGATAATAGGCTCTTTACAAGCCGTTATCCAAACCAGCATTGTACCCAGAAGTATAAATGACGTTCTTCTTTTCATAAATGACGGTATCGCTAGCGCGCGTATGGCGCCACTAATTATTCGCAGTCCAGTGACCAATTACTAAACCTCCGCTGATTTGAGTGCTTTTGCCCGTGTTTCGTCCGTTGAGGGTGGTGGCGTAGCCCGCTGTCAGGCCAAATTGCTTGAGCAGTCGAATGTAGGCAGTGGCACCCACCCGCGTGAAGCCGATGGCGTTCGTGGGAAATGGGATGCCGGGGCCAATATTGGTACCTTCGTTATGGGGTGTTTGCTGCTGCCCCCACACATCCAGGTTGCAGAATTTTGTCACAAGCCCCCCGCGTACAATGATCTCGGTAACATCGGGCACGTTGACTTTCGAGCCGCTATTGGGATTCAGTTGACTGGGATCGTAGTAATTGACTGGATGATCGAGGGTTACCTGCCCGTTCCGAATGTAGCCGAACTGACCCGTCAGAAAAAACGAACGGGCTTTAAAATGCAGAATGGTCCGCGCATCCAGATTCTTTGATCCCCGCCCAATAGCCACCAGCGCATCGTTCACGTAGTTCTGGATGGGCACCGCGTAGCCAACGGCAAACTGCCAGGAGAGCCGCGAACGCCCGAATTTATAATCGTAGGCCTCACAGCGAAGGGTAGCCGACACATCCTGAAAACCTTCCTGCTTTGGAAAATAACCGGCGCTGGCCTGGGTTCGAACGTAAGGGGCCGCCACGATCAGGTCGAGGTCGTACCCTAACCCATAGGTACCCACAACGGTCAGGGCTTCGGTCGTGACGGTACCCAGATTGGGATTTTTCGTTTCGGTCTTGTTGACGTAATACGTGTCGTAGGTGGATTGGGAGCCGAAAACGGCCAGACTCGCTTTTCGCTGACCGCGCATAAACCCATCAATCAGCCCCTGTCCCTGCGAGGTGACGATCGGAAGTACGAGCAGAAGGGACGCAAAGAATTTTAATCGCATACATCCAATTTAGATTGAACAAAAGTACTCGTTCGAAAGGAGCCATATCCTATCAACGATGGTTTTCCTTGTAAGTGGTCAATCGCCTGATAGATATTATTACTACATGGGCAAAAAAATTCTCCACCCGCAAAACAGGTGGAGAATAGGAAACACTATTATGGATGATCTCTTATCTGTTTTCTCAAAACGGAATCAATGCCTGTATCATCAGGAAAAGTATCCCGGCCACAGAGAAGCCGGGGACTAGACCTAACCTATGATAAACCTATATTCATTAGCTTTCATGTATATGCCAGACTACGAGCCGACATCGTTTTATAATCCTGATCCGTCTGCCTTACCCCTTGCTACGGCATAGGCGCCAATACTTTTCCCACAGGCTAAACCCGCCGTGCAGTCGAACCGGTAGTGAATCAGGCCATACACCCGCGAATCGGAAGCTTCCTGCGCTTTTGCCCAGAAGTCGTCGGCCTGCTCGGGGAAGATACTGCCTAGCACCGTAGCCGCTGCCGCCGAGAATGTGGAATGGCCCGATGTGTAGGACGGAAAGTTGGGCAAGCCAACCGAGGTTTTCATCCCAAACTGCTGCGGACGGGGATAGTAATAAAACATCTTGGTATCCCAGCAGCAAACGCCCGCATCCATCAGCGCCGTAGCCACCAGGGCCAGCGTTCTGGCCATGCGTATTTCGCTATACTTCGCATCATGGGCCGCATTGGCAGCCGCCCGCATCCAGTGGCCGGGGGGCGTGTACGTTCCCGCGCCATCGGCCCAGTAGTTGGCAATACGTGCCTGCTCCCGGGTCTGGTTTTTATTGATTGCTTTCAGTTCATCCAGCGCCGTGTTAAACTCCGGGCTGTTGATGGCGGGGGGAGGACCGGGGCGCAGCTTCACTTTGGTAGCCGCATCGAAATTCCAGTTCTGCACGGCTCCGTAGTTGGGTAACATCGGCGGCCGGGCCGGCGTCTCCTGACTTACCCAGATCTCACTCAATCCGCGCGCTTTGGCATCGGTAATCATGGCTGCGGTGAGGGTCTGGTTGTTGGCCGCACTCATGCCATCCGTTTTGGCACGCGCCATCACTTTAGCCGCCACCTGACTCCCCACATCAGCCCCGGCGTTGAGGTCACTCATCACATTCATTCCGGCCCACAGCCGGCTGTTGCGGTGCTCGGCCAGCTTGGCATCCAGAAAGGGCACTTCGCCCGGAAACATCGCTTTGAGCACTGTGTAAGATGCCGCTGCCACAACCGCATCTTCCGACGGATATGAGGGTAGTGCCGAGGCTGGTAAGGCTACCCGAAGAGACGCATCCGCTTTGGCGGGTGCCGACCGTTTGAAAGTATATTTGATTGTCCAGGCAGCCACCAGCGCGTCGTATTGGGCCACGCTCAGATAGGCAAACGCACGAGCCGTATAGGGTGGGTTGGCAAACGGAAAGCGGGGATCGGCCAGCGGGTTGGCGGCATCCGGCACCGGGTATTTACCATCGGGCGTAGAGGCTGGCGGCACGTTGTATTTGGCGGCCAGCTCGCGGGCTATTTCATTCCAGCGATACACAGCTCCGGCTCCCCAATAGACAACGGCTTCCTGTTGTTCCTGCGTTAAACTTGCTGATTTGGTTTTAAGATCGGCCACCTCCGCCAGATACTCCGCCGAGGTGACTGCCGATGGAGCCGCTACCGTTACGGCGGTGGGCGATGTAAGCACATACGTTTTCCAGGTACCGGCCTTTTCGTCGACACTGGCGGGTGTGTATCCCACCCGCAGCGGCTCGGTTATGCTTTTGTCGCAGGAGATGATGGCTGTTGATAAACCAGCCAGCAGGCAACAGAGTGTCAGTAATTGACTATATTTTTTCATGGCGTACAGACGCTTCGAACGCTTACTTATTTCTTAAAATTGATCTGGTATAATAACCCCACCATGTAGCTGGTGCTTTGGCCCACGTTCAGCCCATCGACCACGTAGCCGACGCGGGCGTTGACCCCGATGTTACGGGGCTGCACTTTGGCATACCAACCCACGGAAGTAGCCTGCATGTTGTTGGTCGGAAACGGCATGTCATTCCGGCGAATGTTGTCGCCGTTGAGACAGGCCGTACGCTCGGCCCAGAACTCCGTTTGCCAGCCCTTCCGCTGAACACCCAGCCGAACGGCCGCATCATAGGTATTCGGTACCTGCACTTCGTTGGTGTTGTACACCCGCTCATTAGCCTGATAGGCATCCTGGTCGATCCGGGTGTTACTCCGCCAGCCGTAACTGCCATGAGCGGTCAGGTAAAGGCCGGTCTTAGGCTCCTTGTAGTTAGCCAGCAGGCGTCCCGTAAACGTTCGGCATTGCAGGCCAATGGACATCGGCAGAAAACTCGGCACGTAATTTCCCATCGGAATGGAACCGCCCACCACGGCATTGAGCGAGAACCCGCCCACTTTCACTGCTTTCACCTTTAGCCAGGCCGACAGGTCCTGAATACCCCGTTGCCCCATCAGGTTGCCCGCACTCGTGCTGGTCCAGACATACGGCAGACTCAGAATGACATTGACCCGTTTCGTGATGCCAATAACGGGCATCAGCATAAAGCTCTGGGTGGTGTGCGTGCCAATGTTCAGGTTTTCGCGCTTCAGGCTACCCTCCCAGTACTGATTCCAGGAGCTGGAACCATACATACCCGCTACGCAGATTTGCCGCTTGTTCATGTATATGGCATCATGCGGCATCTGCGCCTGAGCAGCAATAGGCATGAGCCATACAGCCAGAAAAATATAGAGTAAACTCGTTTTCATTGGTCCGTCAGAATTTATCGTACGATGGATTTTTAGGTTGGCTTGTAACCAGGCAACTAGTCGACTAGTTTTTCGGGCAAAGTACTGTTCTTCAGCCCATTAACCAATCGACTATTTACCCGATCAACTGCTTAAAACCAGCGCGATACGTTAATGGAAACCAGATAATCGGCGAAGGCGGCATCACCGTGTTTCAGGCCCAGCGGGTCGAGCCGGTCGGCATAGCTGGTGATGCGGTTGCGGTAAACGGCCACCGGAACAGTAGCCGCAATGGAGGTTTTGTGACGCATGTACGACAGCCCCGGCTCTACCGATACGATGTAGCCCGGACGACGGAAACCGCTGCTGCCGCCGAAAGCGTCGATAGCCGGAACGCCTTCTACCCGACCACCCAGCATAACGGCCAGCCCCGGAACGGCCTTAATCGACTGGCTCAGGCCAACACGAGCGGCAAACTGATCGGCAACAGAAAACGAGCCCGTTACGAGGTCGATGGTGGCCGATTCCGGACTACGGACAACGCCGTTGGTTTCGCGGGGGTTGAACAGGTAAAATCCGTTGGCATAAGCCGTCAATGTTTTGGTGATGGCTGCATACCCCTGCAGTTCAACGCTGACACCCACCCCGCCATCACCGAGTTGAATGGACTGATCAACCGGTTTATTAATGGTATAGTCGACTCCTTCTTTGGTCAGTTTATGGAAGTTATCGGTGGCTGCGTAGTTGCCGGTCGGCAGTTTCACGCCCAGGCCTGCCGCCAGATTGGCTTTGGGCAGTTTAACGGGGTTCACCAGCCAGTAGCTACCCGAAAGGCGCAGATCGCCAATACCTTGTGAGCCAGTATGAAAGCGTTTCTGCTGTGGATTTTGCGCGATAGCATTGCCATAATGCTCATAGAGCGATGACCGGTCGTTGTACTGAATCGGCAAATTGGCTGAGAACGAAAGCCGCTGATTAACCAGATAAGTAAGCCCCAGATCAAGCGCGTGCGACACGTTGATAACGTTGGTTCCCTGCTCAACACGCTGTTTCTGCTCTTCATCGCCCACAAAGTGCTTATAGGAGCGGAAAAAGCGGTACCCTGCCGATACCTGCCAGTGTCCATTGCGTTGTTTAAAATAATCGGCAGAACCCGCCGGAGCTGCGCAGCTCATGTGTCGAACGGCCACACAACCCTGCGCCGACGCGGAGATGTTAAAAAGTACGATATAGGCAAAAGCCAGAACGATTGTATAAATCGATTTCATTGATAAGAAATGTCTGAAATGGAAGAATGAATAGAGCCGGAATGACGCACGATGACAGGAGTCGATTAAGCCCGTGAGTTGTGTAAACACAAACCAACAGGTCTGATCTATCTATCAGCATGACTAAAATCCGTATGATCGCGGAGCCAAAACGCCGGAGCTTCAGGCTATGGAATGGTCAATTGATGCCAATCACTTACGTATTCGTGCTAACGATGCCATCAGGTATCGAATGAATACCGTTGTCTATACAAAAACGCATAGGCAAACGACCAGCAAAAAGCTACGTCAATTTAGATCCGGAAACGCGATCGGGAATTTACCTCAGACTTCGGGAGGGGGCGAATGAACGGGCAGAGCGCGGGCTGCAATCACAAACAGAACGTTTGGCATACAGACAGATTCGCGCCAGCTGGGCGAGAGAAAATCAAACACAGCCCGTGGATTGGGCGAGTACTCTTTTAATAAAAATTTCAGCAGTTGATTCGCCTTCTTATGTGAATCAGTAGCCCCGCTGATGTGGTCATTTAAAAACGACAATAGATCACTCTGCCAGAACGAACGGCTTTCCGACTGCAAACCGGAAATGTTCAGGGTGTCACCTTTGATTTCCAGGCTGACCACGCTATAATACTGCCCCCGGTAGGTGAAGCCGTCCGATGTGGTGCGTGTAATGGCACTGGCATCGGGGGTGTCTTTCAGGGGAATCTGAAACTCAACAAGACTATCCACCGACCGATACACTATAAGCCGTTCCGACAGGTCGTGCTCTGCCTGCCACCACATACCCACAAACACCAGCACATACGCCAGCGTGTGGTAGAGGAACAAGCCAAAGAGACCGATGGAAACTGCTTTCTTCACAAGTGTGATCAGTGAAACTTTTCTCAAAAATAATACTAATTCTTTAACAAAAACAACATTCCCTAGTTAGCCAGTATTTTTACTTATCATTCAGGCTGCGTTTTCCCAAAAAAAACGCAATATCCTTCAACCAGATCAAGCGATTTTAAAAAAGTAGCTACCCCTGGATGTCAAAGCCTGTGGCACATCCTTTATTCAGGAAGAGTTGTAACCGAGAATCGCATTGGTGCTTGCAATCAAAATCTGTAGATTTGTGTTAATAGCATACTGCATGATCTACGACAACCACAATCGCCCTATTTCCTACCTTCGGCTGGCCGTTACGGACCGCTGCAACCTGCGGTGCTTCTACTGCATGCCCGAAGAAGGAATTAAGTACCTGCCCAAACATCAGGTGCTAACGTATGAAGAGATGGAGCGACTGGTGCGCGTATTGGCCCGGTTGGGGGTTCAGAAAGTTCGCATCACGGGCGGGGAGCCGTTCGTTCGGGCGGGGCTGATGGACTTCCTGCATCGATTGGCCGAGATTGACGGCCTTAACGATATTTCGCTGACGACAAACGGCGTATTGACAGCCCCTCACATACCGGCCTTAGCGGCATTGGGCGTTAAGTCGGTCAATTTGAGTCTGGATACACTCGACCGCGAGCGATTCCATAAAATTACCCGTCGCGATGAGTTACCCGCCGTGCTGAAAACCCTCGACGCGCTGCTGGAAGCAGGTATTCAAACCAAGATCAATGCCGTGGTCATGGATGGGCAGAATACCCAGGACTTGGTGCCGCTCACCGAAATGACCCGGACGATGCCCGTGGATGTTCGGTTTATCGAAGAGATGCCGTTTAACGGCGAAGGCAGCCACTACCCTGTTCTGAACTGGACCCACCGGCGCATCATCGACGAAATCCGGGCGCACTTCCCCGATCTGCATAAACTGCCCGACCCTCCGTTCTCAACGTCGGCCAACTACCAGATTCCGGGCCATCAGGGTACTATTGGTGTTATTGCGGCTTTCAGCCGGACGTTCTGCGGCACCTGCAACCGCATCCGTATGACCGCGCAGGGTACGCTAAAAACCTGCCTGTACGATAACGGCGTGCTGGATGTACGGGCCTTACTCCGCAGTGGTGCCACTGACGAGGAACTCACAACCGCTTTTCTGAAAGCCTTTTCTCACCGCCCCGCCAACGGGTTCGAAGCCGAGCAGCAACGCGACACAGTCACCGAATCCATGTCGACCATCGGCGGTTGATTCAGCGCATGCTGGCGCGGGCCAACCGGAACGCCGGACCGACCCGCGCCAGCAGTCAACTCACTCACATAGAGTCGGCTAGTAGATAGTAAACCCAAACCGCTTTCCTCCTCAACACAATAATAGCCAATCATTTGATGGTTTATTGTTTACACGATTAGGGTCTAAAAAGCGCGTTTATGAAACTCAGCCATTTCACTCCCATTATCCTGTTAACGGCCATTTCTTTAGCTGCCTGCCAGAGTCGCTCAGAGGAGCCGGGCTATGTGGTTGAAGGCGATCTCAAAAACGCGTACCCCTTTCTGGAAGGAAAAATGATTTATTTGGGGAATACGGGCACTCGTGATTTTGACGATTCGGCCAGAGTCACGAACGGAAAGTTCAGGCTTGCCCTGGCTGACCAGTCCAGAAAACATCCCGTTCAGGTGGCTCTGGTGTACAAATCCAGTGATCCAAATCAGCCCTATTCGATGATAGGCTATCCAAATCCATTTAAAAAGAATTTCATTGAATCTAATTTTTACCTGGAGCCGGGTCTTACTCAACTGGAGTCGGACACAACAGCGTATGCCCGGAAAATGATAGCCAGCTTAGCCAGGCTGAGCAAACGATCGGTTTTATGCCGTTTTGTCGAGGTAAAACCGCAAACGACGCTGGCTTTTAAACAGGTATCCTTTCTACCAAATAGAGCACAGCAACCGGACAAACAGAAGTATAACGAAAGCCAGGTCAGGAAATATCCTTCTTCATTCCATTTACTAGGCGAATTGTACCGTAATCGAACCTTCCTGAGCGAAGCCGAGATTGGCCGGTTACTTAGCCTCTTCGATCCATCATTACAAGAAACTGAGACTTACAAAACTCTGGTCGCTTATACTACCTATCAGAATCAACCAGGCAGTGGTTTCCCGGATTCGATCTCATTGATGAAACCCGATGGCGGTTTCACCTCATCCGTACTATCATCTGATAAACATACACTGGTGGTTTTCTGGGCCAGTTGGTGCGGTCCCTGCCGTCGGGAGATACCCCAGCTTAAGGCGCTCTACACAAAACATAGCGACAAGCTGAGCATTGTTAGTATTTCAACCGATCAACAGAAAGATAAGTGGCAAAAAGCCATGGAGAAAGAACAAATGATGTGGTCTCAATTGACTACGGATAAAACCACTTCGTTTGCGCAGCTGGATAAAAAGTACAACTTAAACGCAATCCCCGTCTGGCTCCTCTTTAGCCCGGATCACAAACTGGTGGCGCGTTCTGTGGGGCAGGGAGAAGGAGAGAACAGCGTTGATTATCAGGTAAGCAAACTGCTTAGCCATTGATTGATTCGGGGCACGCTGGCGCGGGCATTGGCCCGTGCCTTTCGTCAGTATTCACTGACGTTTCAGCTAATTATCCGCGTCAGCGAATGCTGGCTATATAAAAAGGCACGGGCTAATGCCCGCGCCAGCTATGCATATATCCGCACCAGCAACGTCCCTCCTACCGCATCATGGCGGGAACGCCTTCCAGGTACTTATTGGTGAAGAGGGTCTCAACGTCCATGCGTTGGATTATCTCGCCGTTTTTGTCGGTAAGCAGGTGGTTGCGGATCATCCAGTTCGTGAACGATACCCAGACGTTCCGGTGCATGAAGCCCCAGTGCCCTTCGCCGTCCAGGTAATAGCCGGACACCATCTGCTGGCTCTGTTCCAGAAAATTACGTTTGGTCAGTGTGGGATGATTGGCCGTTTTCATCAACAAACGAACCGACTCGTCCGGGTTTTTGATAGCGAACCGATAGCCAGCGGCTGTCTCCTCCAGAAACCGACGCAGCGCATCGCCATTCTGTTCCGTCCACTGGCTGTGGGCCGTGAGCACAGGGTTGTACCCGTACGGAATTTCGTATTCGTCGAACAGGAACTGATTGAGATCGACACCCTGAATATCGGCCTGTACCCCTTCCCAGGTCAGCCAGCACCAGGCGGCATCTACCTCGCGGGTTAGTAAGGCCCGCCAGATACCCGACCAGCCCATTTTATGCGATACAAACTGACCCCGACCATCGTCATTCTGGATCAGTTGACGGATCATATCATCTTCATAACGAGCACCGTAGGAGCCGTACACTTTCCCGTCCAGCTCCCGTGGTCTGCTGATTCCGCTTTCCTTTAAGGTCACGATAGCACTAATGTCGCGGGCTAAAACCGTAGCCACGGCAATCAGGGGAACGCCATTGGTTTGATAACTGATGACGCTTTCCGAGGGTGTGATGGCCAGCTCAGCCGTCCCCTGCGAAACGCGTCGGGCGGGCATGGTGCGGTAATCGTCCTGATCGGGAGAGATAAGCTCCACATCAAGGCCGGCTTTGGCATAAGCTCCTTTGGCCAGGGCAACATAAAATCCAGTGTGGTTTGTGTTTGGTGTCCGATCGAGGGCTAAACGTATGCGAGTGCTCATACTATACAATACTATTATGGCCACTATGTGCCAGATCAAAAACGTAAATCAATTCAGGTTCGCCAAAACGGTGCGCTAATTAACTGAAAATAAACACATTCATCAACAAGCCTAAAATGGAGCAGGCTACAAACCATCACGCTTAATCTGTGCGCCATTAATTAACAATTCAGTTCAGGTAAGGTTTTCGCAGAAGCAAGGGACTACCAAACAAGTGAGAAATGTTCAAATAAATATTCCTATCCGACAAAAAGTGCCTCATCTTCCAGTGCTTTCTCGTATTTTTCCTTATTAAAACGATACAAGTAGGGCGCTTTGTGTGCTCCGCCAGTCTTGCGTTCATTCAGCCGGTCCAGTATGTCATAACCCAAAATTCGCTTCTGAAAATTTCGCCGGTCGAGCGTTTGTCCCAGAATGGTTTCATACAATTGCTGCAAATCGGGCATGGTGAACTTCTCCGGCAGTAAATTATAGCCTATAGGCTGGTAGCTCAACTGCCGACGCAGGGTTTTCAGAGCCAGCGTGATCATGGCGTTATGGTCGAAGAGCAGAAGGGGGATCTGGTCGATATCCCACCATTGACATTCATCCGTAAACAGATCGGGGGTGGGCGTCACGCGGGCAAATTCAACCAGGGCATAGTAGCCGACCGACACATCCCGGGCCGGAAAATCCCCCAGCACATCCTGCGGTAACCCCAGCTTGCCCATGGTTTCTTCCTTACTAAAATGGGTATACCGCATCACATCGCCAAAGGTGTGAAATTGCTGCAGGAAAATTTCACTCAAACCCGTCCGCTCCTGCAGGCTTCGATAGGCAGCAGCTTCCAGATTTTCTTCATGCCGAACACGCCCACCCGGCAGGCACCACTTGTCGGTTTCTTTCCAGCGCAGCAACAGCACTTTTAACTGCCCGTCATGAAATCCGAATATGACAAAGTCGATGGATACGGAAGAAAGGTAATTGGCTCTAAAGTCGACGATTAGCTGCTCTATTTGCTTTTTGTACTCCATCCTGAAAAATTTCAATTATTTGTAGTGTGTTTTTAGTACACAATGGAAGATTTATCCTTATCATTGTGTTGAAAATACGCATCAAAAATGACATATAAACCGTATACTCGTCAATCGTTTCGAACGGCGGCTCTACTCAGTATAGGCGCCCTTGGCTTATGGGCTTACTCAACGAGGCCGTTCACCGCACCCGGCGACAAACCCGATGAAAACCGGTTCACAAAGGTAGTACTTGCCGAAAAACTAAATGAGCCCCTCGAAATGGCTATTCTACCCGATGAACGCGTACTGTTTATCGAACGACACGGGCAGGTTCAACTGTATTCACCGATTACGAAACAGGTAAAAACGATTGCTTCGATTCCGGTCAGCACGAAATATAAAGATGTTGAAGGACGCGAAACCGAAGCGGAAGATGGTCTGCTGGGTATTAACATCGACCCCGGCTTCGAGAAAAACCACTGGGTATACCTATACTACTCACCAGCGGGCAGCGAATCTAAGAATAGTCTGGTCCGTTACGACATGCGGGGCGATGAACTGGTGCTCTCCTCCAAAAAAGTGCTGCTGGACGTGCCGGTTCAGCGCGAACAATGCTGCCATACCGGCGGCTCCATTGACTGGGACCGCGATGGCAATCTCTACCTCTCGACCGGCGATAACACCAGTCCCCGCGCCACGCTCTATGCGCCCATCGACGAACGGCCCGGTCGGGGTCCGTGGGATGCACAAAAGTCGTCGGGCAATACGAACGACCTGCGCGGCAAGATCCTTCGTATCCACCCCGAAGCCGACGGTACTTACACCATTCCCGAAGGCAACCTGTTTCCAAAAGGAACGACAAAGACCCGCCCCGAGATTTATACCATGGGCCACCGCAACCCCTACCGCATTTCGGTAGATAAGCGTACGGGCTATGTGTACTGGGGCGACGTAGGCCCGGACGCGGGTGAAGATTCGGTAGGCGTTGGCCCCACAGCCGAAGACGAATACAACCAGGCGCGAAAAGCGGGCAATTTCGGCTGGCCCTATTTTGTGGGCGACAACAAAGCCTATTACGACAAGGATTTTATTACCGGGAAAGGAGGTGCCAAATTCGATCCGGCGCACCCGGTCAACGATTCGCCCAACAACACGGGCCTGCGCGACCTCCCTCCTGCCCAGCCCGCGCTGATTTCCTATCCGGCTGCCGAGTCCAAAAAGTTTCCGATCATGGGAACCGGTGGCCGTAGTGCGATGGCTGGCCCCACCTATTACAAAGACGATTTCAAAAACGCCAAACGCCCTTTCCCCGACTATTATAACGGGAAAGTGTTCCTGTACGAATGGATGCGCGATATGATTCTGGCCGTTGACTTTGATGGGAAGGGCGGCATGACCAGTATGGAGCGCTTTCTGCCCAACATGGGGTTCAGTCATCCCATCGACATGGCATTCGGACCAAATGGTGATTTATACGTGTTAGAATATGGCACGGGCTGGTTCCTCAAAAACGACGATTCGCGCCTGGTGCGCATTGAGTTCAATGCGGGTAACCGCAAGCCCAGTGTGCAGGTGGCGGCCAGTGAAAAGGCCGGGGCGGTGCCGCTGAAAGTAGCCCTGTCGTCGGAAGGGACCAAAGATTTTGATGGCGATGCACTGACGTATCAATGGAAAATAGTGAGCCGGACGGGCGCACAGCCAATCATTCTGAATGAACCGAACCCAACATTTACGTTTCAGAAGCCGGGCCAGTACAAAGCCCTATTGACCGTGACGGATGCAAAAGGGCTGAAAGACACGCGCGAGGTGGATATTATGGCCGGTAACCAGCCCCCGCAGGTGGCCTTGAACGTAGTGAACGGCAATAAGAGCTTCTATTTCCCCGGCCAGGCAATAGCTTATCAGGTAAACGTGACCGACAAGGAAGATGGCAGCCTGGCCAGCGGGCGCATTCTGCCCAAACAGGTGATGGTTCGGGCTACGTATCAGGATGACGCCAACGCACAGGCAGCGGCTACAACCGGCGCTGGCCATAAATTCTCCGAGGCCGCTTACCTGGGTACCGGGCAGACGCTCATGGAAAAAAGTGACTGTAAAGCCTGTCATTTTACCGACAAAAAATCGGTGGGTCCCGCCTTCATCGAGGTGGCGAAACGATATAAAAGCGACGCTAACGCTGTAGCGAGCCTGTCGAACAAGATCATAAAAGGCGGTGGTGGCGTTTGGGGCGATGCCATCATGACCGCCCACCCGCAAATCACCCAACCCGACGCGAGCGAAATTGTCAAGTATATTCTCACCCTCTCCGACAAGAAAGGGGCGACTCCTTCACTTCCAACGAAGGGAACCTATATGCCGGGTAAAGACGAAAAGGGAAATCTGGTTCTACAGGCGTCTTACAAAGATAAAGGAGCCAACGGCTTACCTGCCCAACTGGTTGAGCAGGCTATCGTTTTGCGGAACCCGCTGGTTGCGCTGGGTCAGTCCAACAGCCAGTCGAAAGGCATCACGCTGTTCAAAATGGGCACCCAGCCCTACCCGCTCGTGGTCGTGATGGGCTCCGATACCTATGTCAAATTCAACCAGCTCGACCTGACCGGTATCCGAACGATGGAATTTGCGGTAGCCGCCCCTAAGGCACAGCTAAGTGCCATGGGTGGTCGGATTGAGGTTCGTATTGACTCCCCGACGGGCCAATTGCTGGGGCAGACGGAAGACGTTGCACCCAACGAAAGCAAAGACCCGGCTGCCATGTTTACCCCCACCATGGCCAAAGCGGCCATTATCCCAACAACGGGCCAGCACGACCTGTACTTCGTTTTCAAAAACGAGAAGGCCGGAAAAGCACCTCTTTTTGTACCCAGCACGGTTCAATTTTCCAACTAATCGCAGTAAAACCAAACCATGATACAATCACGTCGCGATTTCCTTAACCAACTCGGTCTGACGGCCGCCGGGCTAGGCCTGTCAGCCGCTTTGCCAAATCAGCTTTTCGCAGAAATGAGTGCCAAAAAGTTCAGTTTCGACATTTCGCTGGCTGAGTTTTCCTTTGCGGGCGAACTTATGTCGGGCAAGATGACCAACATGGAGTTTCCAGCCCGGGCCAAAAATGATTTCGGCATTAATGTGCTCGAATATGTATCCATGTTCTTCAACAACAAGCATACCGACCCGGCGTATCTGAAGGAACTTAAACAACGCTGCGACGACCTGGGGATGAAGAACAACCTCATCATGGTCGATGGGGCCAACATTGCCGATCTGGACGCGGCCAAACGTAAACAGGCGGTCGAATCGCACTACGCCTGGGTCGATGCGGCCAAGTTTCTGGGTTGCAGCGCCATTCGGGTCAACCTCGGCGACACCTCCCGGGCCATATCGGGCGTAGCCGACGACCCCGCCGATGAAGCGGCCAAAACAGCCGCCGACGGCTACCACAAACTGCTGGAGTATGCCGCCCAATCGAAGATGAACGTGATTGTGGAAAACCACTTCGGCAACTCGACGGATATTGACTGGCTGGTGGGCGTTCTGAAACAGGTAAACATGCCTAACGCGGGTCTGCTGCCCGACTTCGGCAACTTCTGCCGGCAACGCAGCAAACCCGAAACGAACGATATAAAGGGGATTATGGGTACCACCTGCGTGAAGGAATATGACCGGTATGAGGGCGTAAAGAAAATGATGCCGTATGCCAAAGGGATCAGTGCCAAAACCCACAAGTTCGACGCACAGGGTAACGAAACCGAAACCGATTTCCGGAAGATGTTCAAAATCATCAAAGATGCGGGTTTCAACGGGTACGTCGGTGTCGAATACGAAGGTGGCATCATGAGCATGTACAACCCAACGGGCGGCTATCTGCCCACCAACGCCGGTATTCAGGCCACCAAGACCCTGCTCGAACGGGTTCGCACGGAATTAGCCTGATGTTTTCAACTGAGACAAGTGAGTCAAACGCCATATCTTGACGATATGGCGTTTGACTCACTTGTCTCAGTTGACTAAGCACCAAACATTCAAAATCTCTACCCCTCCTCCCTCCTTTCACATGCTCCGTAAGCTTGTAAAAATTCTGTTAGGCGTCGTCCTTGTTTTCGCGCTGTTGATAGGCGCCTTTGTTACGTTTGGTATGTATGTAACGCGCAAACTGCCCTGGCAGAAGCCGGTTTTTGAAACTACCCGCCCCGCCGACCCCGGTCAGGTTGGTCCAAAAGGTGTTCTGATATTCTCCAAGACCAACGGCTTCCGACACGAGTCCATTGAGCCGGGTATTGAGGCCCTCAAAAAAGCGGGCGCCCAAAAAGGCTGGGACGTTCGGGCGACCGAAAACGGGGCTTTCTTCAACGACGATTACCTCCGACGGTTCAAAACGGTGGTTTTCCTGTCGACCACGGGCGATGTGCTGACACCGGAGCAGGAAAAGGCATTCGAGAAATTTATTGAAAATGGCGGTGGCTACGTGGGTATCCATGCCGCATCCGACACCGAATACGACTGGGACTGGTACGATCATATGCTCGGTACCCACTTCCGCGACCACCCGCTCTACCCCGAGCATACGCCCGATGCCGAAATCATTACGGATGTCAGAAATCACCCGACAACCCAGCACTTACCGGCTACATTTCACAAGGCCGATGAGTGGTATAATTTTAAGCAAAGCGTTCGGGGCAAAGACAGCATTCAGGTTTTGCTGACCCTGAACGAAGCTACCTACAAAGCCACCTTCCCCAAAGCGATGGGGGGTGACCACCCGATTTCCTGGACCAACGTCATCGGAAAAGGGCGCGTGTTCTACACGGGCATGGGGCACACCAACGAAACCTTCACCGACAAATACGCCATGCCGCATATCGTGGCCGGTATTGAATGGGCCGGACGGTTCTGACAAACAGTAACTAATTCAGGTAAATGGTCAATACGTGTGATGTCGGGTTCTTAAACCCGACACCACACGTATTGACCCTAGCTTAGGGAAGGTTTTAAGAAACCTCCCCTGTCAGGTTGAAGAACCTGACACCACACCAAAGACCCGTGCCATGGTACAAAACCATGGCACGGGTCTTTTAACACAGTTCTAATTACCTCAATTGACCATTTCCTATTTACTAAGCCCCAAATCGTTGTAGCCAATCAACTGAATACCCTTCTTTTTGATCAGCGCCTTCACCTGTGGGTCCGTCCAGACATCGGTGACCCCTTGCCGGTCTGCGGCAACGTTCTCATAACCAATGTGATGAATGGCCTGCACTTCAGGCGTATCCAGGCCGGGGTGGTCGACGAACATATATGTTTTTCCGGCTTCGAGGCTTTCGAGCATTTTCAGGAATCCCTGAAGTTTTTCGGCTGAGGTGGTATGCTCGCCGATGTAGCCAGCTCTGGCAAGCTCGGTTTCACCAGGGTTGATCAGGTGATACTCCTTTGCCAGTTTCGTCACGAGTGTCTTCACCTCGTCATTAAGTGATGTGCAGCCCATATGGCCGGAAATATGGCTTATGCGGGGAATCTTCCGCATGGCCAGTTCGATCTGCGCGCGGAACTCCTTCTCAATGTCGGCGAGTTTCCAATCGTTTTCCACGACGGAGCGTTTGGGATAATTTTTGTTCGGGCGAACCATCGGGAAGAAATACCCATCAGCATCCCGAAGACTGGTACAATCCGATACAGGACGCCACTTGACATTGTCCCATTCGCTGGTCAGGGTTAAGTGAATACCAACATCGGCCGTTGGAATCTGCTTCAGCAGCTCAACCGCTTCGGGAAACCAGGGCGAGGGCACCAGCACTTCGATCGACTTTTCGATTCCGTCCTTGTAGCATTTTACGAGGGCTTCATTACCCGCATGCGAATAGCCCATATCGTCGCCCCGAACAAGCAGGCGCGGTGGTTTCGATTGGGCATTAACGACGCTTAAACCGGTAAGAAGCCCTAGCAGGGTAAGTAGCGTTCTGAACTTCATGGGTATCGTGGCTTTCTTTGAGTTACGTACAAAAGTCAATCTCAAACGAATCTCCTGATGATTTTTATCGCGTAAACAACAAAAGCGGCTCAGGCCGCTTTTGTTACAGTTGAAGAACGCTTTCGCTTAATCGAAACTTTGAATCATATTCCGGTACATGGTCGTGGCTTTCCACTGCCCCCCAGCAATGATCCGGCGAACGGTATAAAGCGGCATGCTGTCGTCCCGCTTGTCAGCCAGCGTGAACGCAGCCGCATAGCCCCGTTGCTGGAGTTCGGGCAGCGCCTGTTTGTTCCACAAGCCAAACGGATACGCAAAATACTTAATGGGCTTACCGATGATGGTTTCCAGCTTCGCCTTGGGCTCTTCCACCTGAATCTTCCAGTCATCGCCCTGGTATTTCTTCACATTATGGTGATCCCAGGTATGGGCACCAATGGCATGACCCCGATCCGAGAGGTCTTTAATCTGGGCCTTGTCCATATACGGCTGCTTACCATGTCGGCCAATGGCAACGGTCATGATAAAGAACGCTCCTTTGAACCCGTGCTTTTCCAACTCCGGAGCGGCCACAGTGTATTGGTCGAGGTCGCCATCATCGAAGGTGAGCATGACGGGTTTGGAAGGCAGCGAGGCACCGGTCGTCAGATAGGCATACAGCTGATCGGGCAGAATGGTATGGTAGCCACTATCGGCCAGCATTTTCATCTGTTCGCGGAAAGCCGCTACGGGAATGATGTAGTCTTTGGCCGATTTGGAATCGCTGGCCCGCCAGTCGCGAATCTGGTGATAGCACAAGATAGGCACCTGCGGCCGGGCCAGGATGGTAGCGGCATCGGCTATTTTGTTTGCCGGGATACTGGAAGGGTCGGGAGCGGCCGCAGTACTGGTTTCGGCGCTTTTGTCAGCCGGTTTTTCGGCCGTCGACGGGTTAGCGGCTACGCTGGATGCTGAATCAGCGGTGTTTTCGGTCGTTGCGGAGCCTTTTGACTGACAACCCGATAAGCCATGCGTAAGTAAAACAGAGAGGCCGAAGGCCGCAGCAAAAGATAGAGTTTGACGACTGAACATAATGAATAAATATGTCTCAAACTTAACGAAAACTCTACGCCTGCCAACACAAATCGAGAAAACGGTCCAAACTTTAATTTAAATTATATAGACTATATGGTCTACATCATTTAGTCCGAGATCACCAATAACATACAATCCTATATACATACTATACCATTTGCTCAACTTTAGGAAATTTCTGCGCGTTTAGCCAAACCCTATTCTTTTACAAAAGCTTTTCGCAGGGCAATAAACCTAAATACCTCATGCAAGCTCAACACACATTGAACGCCATGGAGCTCGACAAGCTCAAAGATAAAATCAAGGACATCCGCATTGCCATGCTCACCACCCAGGAACCCGACGGTGATTTTCATACCCGTCCCATGGCGACCCACGAAATAGATGCCGATGGAGCGATGTGGTTCTTCACTTACGACAACTCCAATAAAGTTAGTGAGATTCGCCAGAACCAGCGTGTCGCCCTGGGCTTTTCGGACCCCGGATCGGAGGTGTATGTCTCTACATCGGGCTATGCCGAGGTGGTGAAAGACAAAGCCAAGATAGACGAACTGTGGAGCGACTTCCTGAAAACCTGGTTTCCAAATGGGAAAGATGACCCGGACATTGCCCTGCTGAAAGTGACAACTCATGCCGGTGAATACTGGGATCGGCCGGGGGGTAAAATGGTGAAGCTCTTCGAAATGGCCAAAGGAGCTATTACCGGTGATTCAGACAAAACGGGTCGCAACGAAAAATTCGGCGACGAGCCCCGGTAGGCATCAGACATCGGGATGGCTGACCCCACTGACTAAGCTTGATTGATGAACACAACTGATGCAGAAAAAGCGTTGGTCAACTTGCCCCAGGCAAGTTGACCAACGCTTTTTTTATAGACATCTCTGCCAGCAATGGCGGTTATTGAAGCGGCTCTGTCGCACTCGCCACAGTCGCCACAGGCCGGTCTAAACAACATCGGTCGGCGGTATTCAGTAACCTCATCGCAACTATACTTCCGGAAGTTTAAATAAATAACAGACTTATTTTAGCGAGTGGCTACAATTTTACCCATTCGGCTTCTACATTTATCATATAGTTTTTCTGGATTGAAAGTTCGAAAAACGTCGAGCGCTTTATTAGCGATTCGGCAATGACTGTTTTTATCCAGCTATCAAAGCAGCTTTCCAACTTCTAAACAAAATCAATTTTCTTTTAGCGCATGAAAAAACTGATCCTTACCTGGTCTGCTCTACAGATCATGGCAACCGCCTATGCCCAAACCAACGTATCTACCCTCAGTCAAACCGGCTCATCCAACAAAGCCAACCTAACTCAGTCAGCCTCAGGCGAAGTGGTCACCGTTTTACAGGACGGGACCAATAACCAGGCTACTACCTCTCAAACCAGCACCTACGCTCAGGAGATTTTTATTGGCCAAACCGGGACAGGTAATCAGGCAGGTGCGCGGCAAAACAAAGGCTCCGGCCCGGGTACTTTCATTCAGATTTTTCAGGACGGGACGACTAACAATGCCCAGGTCGATCAGTCGGATATAAATACGTATGACAGCGAAGTATCAGTCAGTCAGACGGGAGTGAACCACAGAGCCAACGTCAATCAACTGAGTGCGGTGGGTAGTACGGCCGGTGTTGAGCAGACCGGCACCGGTAATTCAGCTACCATCACCCAAACGAACTTTAGCTACCAGGATGCCGCCGAAATACGCCAGGATGGTCAGGGACACCGGGCCACTATTCTGCAACTCGGGACAACGGCTTCCGGTGGAAACGAAGCCTACATCAATCAGAGCAGCGTTTCGGGCCAGACGGCCACGATTGTCCAGAAAGGCGATCGGAACCTCGGCGAAGTGTATCAGGAACAGGGCGCCGGGGTTAATAACCTGGCTACGGTTAATCAGGCCGGAAACAGTAACCAAGCCTACATCGACCAGTCCGACGCGATGACCAGCAACGCTGTTGCCACTATCAATCAGACGGGCACATTCAATACAGCCTCTGTTGAGCAGTTTGGTAGTTCCAGCGGAAAAGCAACCATTACCCAACTGGGCAGCAGTAACCTGGCCTCGGTTGGTCAAGGGGCCTTACCGGGACAAAGCACGGGCTACTCGAACACGGCTCAAATTACGCAGGATGGGGTTCTGAACACCGCAGGCATCAATCAGCTCGGCACGGGCAACCTGTCTTATTTCCGGCAGACGGGTACCTTCAACTCCATTCTCAACCTGACGTCGGCGGGTGCTGCCCTTCAGCAGGGGACTAATAACGTCCTGACGGTGAACCAGACGGGCCAGGGAAATCTGGCACAGGTTCAGCAAATCGGGAGCGGCAACATAGGCACGATCAACCAAACATCACCAACGGGATTGCCTTGATGCAAAGTAAGTACGGGTCAAAATACCCCTCCCCAAACGGTACCCCTCCCCTTGAAAAAAGGGGAGGGGCTAAAAACAGGCACTCCGTCACTGATTCTGACTTGTAAACTTACCGACTTACCGACTTACCAACTTACTAACTTACTAACTTACTAACTTACCAACTTACCAACTTACTAACTTACCGACTTACCGACTTACCAACTTACCAACTTACCAACTCCCCTACGGCAGCCTGGCCATCTGGTCCGGATTACCATCGGGGTCACCCACTACCGGACCGCGCGAAACGGGCGTGCCGTACAGCAGGATGCCCGCCACGTGTGGAGCGGCCATCGACGTGCCGCTGATGGTCCGATAACCGCCCGAACGCCAGGTCGACAGGATATCGACGCCGGGAGCGCACCAGTCGATGGGTGGGTTGCCGGAGTTGGAAAAAGACGCAAATCGGTTGTTTATATCATGCGCAGAAACGGTGTAGATGTTAGGGCCATCGACACGACCCGGCGATGAATAAATGGCGTTCTCCGATTCGTTTCCGGCGGCTAGAGCAAATCGAATCCCCTGGCTGGCAGCCTCTTTCACAGCCTCGTCGATGAGTGGGTAAGCGGGGCCACCCAGGCTCATGTTCGCCACATCGCCGGCCACAGCCTGACTGGCGACATAGTCAACCCCGGCAAGAATCGCCGAGTAAGCCCCACTCCCAGCGGCTGATAACACTTTAACGGCGACCACCTCAACCCCTGGTGCGACGCCCACTACGCCAAAATTGTTGTCTCGGGCACCAATCGTACCCGCCACGTGCGACCCATGCCCATTGTCATCGTCGGCGGTGCGACGCGGATTTTCAAAATTCCGGCTGAGGTCGACATTGACGTTCAGATCGGGATGATCGAAATCAATACCGGTATCAATAACCCAGGCTTTATGATCACCCGTATAGGTACGGATTCCGCCCACCCGGCTAATACCCCAGGGTGTTGTTTGTGCGCCAATGGTTATGACCGAACCCGCCGGAACAGCCAGTGCAACGAACTGATCGGGAACGATGCTGGCAATGAACGGCATCCGTTGCAACCGCGTCAACTCGGCAGCTGTTAGTTCAGCGGCAAAGCCTTTGATTGCCGTGGTATATACCTGCTGGGTTTTCCCGGCAATGTCGGAGCCCACCAACCGGGCGATCAACCCCTTCATACGCTGACTACGAGCTTCATAGGCCCCTGACCGCTCGGGCAGCGTCCGGCTGATAACCGGATCAGCCTTGAACGTAATAATGTATTTCTGCTCATCGGCGGCTGTTCGTGCAGATGGTGCCTGACGACTGTAACGGACGACTGCATCGGGCTGCTGCCGAAAATCGTCGTTGGGCTGACAGGCGACCAGCAAGGCCGGAAGCAGAGCCGACCAGAGCACTTTTTTGAAGGTATGGTTGAACATAATGGTTAAAACGTGAAAAGTTAGACAAACGCGAAATCTGAGAACTAGATGTGTACAAGGTATGGACAAAGCCAAAACGGCACAAGAATATTATATCTATAGGGTTAAAATAATTTACCAGAATGGCTCACTAACAACTCATACAGACATGGAGTTTATCTGTCAACACTAGCCTTATTTATCCATCATGCTCACTTCACTCGACAAGCACACGGCCCTGATTTTGATTGATTTACAAAAGGGAATTGCCACGGGCGACAAAGCGCATCCTGTGCCGGATGTTATTGCCAATGCAGCCCGACTAAAAGCTGCGTTCCGGGCGGCACAGCTACCTGTTGTCGTCGTACACGTCGAACCGATTGGTGCCCCGGCCTCGCGGGTTCGTTCTGAGAGAAGCAATTTTCCGAAAGATGATGCCGGGCAGCAGCAGGCGCTGGCAGAGATGCGAAAAACCGGTTTCTTTGATATTGTGGATCCTGTACAACCAGAACCCGATGATCTGCAAATCACGAAAGAAACCTGGAATGCGTTTTACAACACGCCCCTGCATGATGAGTTGACGAAGCGAAACATAACGGGTATTGTGCTGGCGGGCATCTCGACCAGCATCGGCGTAGAAGGTACGGCCCGGTCGGCCAACGAGCGCGGCTACAACATCACCTTCGCCACCGACGCCATGACCGACAACGTAGCCGCAGCCCACAACAACAGCCTGGCCTATATTTTTCCGCGCATCGGCGAACTGGCCACAACGCAGGAGATTATGGACAAACTGGCAACACGAGTTTAAAGCCGTCTTCTCTGGCAAACCGGGGTACATTTCCATTTAACTATCTTTTAATTAACCGATTGAGCAGGTGTTCGTTATGGATGCATACCAGTCGTAAACTGGCAACCAGTTAACTCAATACCTATGAAACGGTCAATCATCGTCGCAGCTTTCCTGCTGCTGACTCGCCTGAGCTAGGCGCAAAATGTTACCATAGATAGCGAACTCAGGCCCAATACGAACTTCAGTCATTTTAAAAGTTATATCTGGGCCTGGCAACCTGCCATTAGTCAAGGTTCCCAGTCGGATCAGGGAGTGAAAAAACAGGTGGTGGATGCAGTCGGGTACGCGCTGGACGGTCGGGGGTACACACGCACCCGGCAGTCGCCCGATTTGGTTGTGAATGTTCGGGTATTCGATGAGCCCACAACAATTAAAGGCTATACAGGCTCCAGTACCGATTCGGTCATACCGGGCGAGATTCAAAGCCTGGGTAAAGAAAAGGATATCGCCATTAAAGCCGGGACGATTCTGGTCAATCTAGTCGACACGAAAACCGATCAGACTGTTTGGCAGGGCCTGGCGTCAGGCTTGACCTCAACGAATCGCCAGGACCGTCAGGAAGGCAAAATCCGTGAGGCTGTCAACCTGATTTTCGCCAAATACCCCTACCGGGCCGATAAGTTTTATTTGGCTACCAGCCACGAAAAAGCGCGTCACTCTCCCGAATGACGCGCTTTTTCGTGGTCAGGTGATTTCTGAAGAGGTTTAGTGCTTTCCTACTTTCTGCCTATCTTCACCCTATGATTTACCTGGACAACAACGCCACGACGAAGCTGGACCCGCGCGTGCTGGACGCCATGATGCCGTTCCTGACCGACAACTTTGCTAATGCGGCCAGTACGCACCCGTTTGGCGTTTCGGCCAGTGAAGCCGTAAAGCAGGCCCGCCAGCAGATCGCCGAGTTACTTCACTGCGAAACCCACGAACTGGTTTTCACTTCGGGCGCTACGGAAGCCATCAATCTGGCCATTAGAGGTGTTGCCGAAAACTATGCCAGCAAAGGCAAGCACATTGTAACGGTACAAACCGAGCACAAAGCCGTACTCGATGTGTGTGCATATCTGGAAAAACGCGGTTATGAGGTAACTTATCTGCCCGTTCAACCCGATGGCTTATTGGATCTGGACGTTGTAAAAGCCGCCCTCCGCCCCGATACGATTCTGGTATCGGTTATGGCGGTGAACAACGAAACGGGCGTTATTCAGCCCATCGAGCAAATCGCCGAACTCGCCCACGAAGTCGGGGCTCTGTTCATGACCGACGCTACCCAGGCTGTGGGTAAACTACCGCTGGATGTGGATAAGTCCGGTATAGATTTGCTTGCCTTCTCGGGCCACAAGTTTTACGGCCCTAAAGGCGTTGGTGGCCTATTTGTGCGGCAGCGTAGACCGAATAAAGTAAAGCTGGAAGCCCTCCTGCATGGTGGTGGCCATGAACGTGGCTTACGCAGTGGTACGCTCAATGTGCCGGGTATTGTGGGCATTGGTAAAGCCGCTGAACTATCCCGGCTGGAGATTAAACAAGGGGCTGACGCATCTGAGACGCAACGTATTACGTCTCTACGTGGGGAACTCGAAACAGCACTATTAACCATTCCGGGAACGCGGGTTAATGGGAACCGGGAACATCGATTACACAACACTACAAACATCTATTTCGAAAACTGCGACAGCGACGCGCTCATTATGGGTCTGGAAGGCATCGCCGTTTCCAACGGGTCAGCCTGTACAGCGGCCTCCATCGACCCCTCGCACGTGCTATTAGCAATGGGTCTGACCGAAACCGAAGCCTTTTCCTGCCTGCGCTTCAGCTTGGGGCGATTCAACACCGAAGCCGATGTGACTGCGACGGTTACCGCGATAAAAGGCGTTGTGGAAGAGTTGCGAGCGCTGGTATGAGTGAAAAATGCCGGTATAATTGAACAAAAACCGGACTTGTATGCCTAAGCTGATTGAATATTTTGGACTGATTTTTTATTTCTTTTTTATTTCTGTAGTAATGAATATCTCCCCATTCATGTACACGTTAGCCATGTTGAGTACGAGACTATTTTTGAATTATTCTTTGAAGATGGTAAGCTGACCGATGTTCAGTTATGAAAGGCAGATGGTGTAGAAATGCTACCAGCCAAAGATCAAAAAGAAGCGATCAAAGTAGTCGAGTTGTATGCTGATGCGATTGCCCGGAAATGGTTTGACTTCTTTGTTTTGAAGAAAAAATCAAAAATTCGCAAGATTACGAAGAGACTATGAGAACACTCGCAGTTACCCAAGCAGAGTATATAGATCAATACCGGTTGAGAGTAACGTTTTCAGACGCAACCTCACAAGTTATTGACTTTGGTCCTTTTCTCTTGACACACCCAGACCCGCAGCATGATAAGTACCGTAAACTGGCAAATTTCAAACGATTTAAGATAGAACGGGGCAACGTCGTTTGGGGCCGTGACTGGGATTTAATTTTCCCCGTTGCGCAGTTGCATCAGGGGTATGTGGGGCCAGCGGTGTATTGATGGCTTCTTCAAAACCGCATCCTGTCCACAACATAGCCTGAGAATCTGGCATCAACTTCTATTCCTTCAACAAGTCAAACAAACGTGTATTGATAAACAGGGTTTCCTTCCACTTCTGCTCAGAGCGTAGCAAGCCTAGTTTTTCAATCGTGCGTAAGTATTTGGATGCGGTTCGTCGGTCAACGGCCAGCCGATCAACAACGTATTCGATCTTACTGTACGGATAAAGAAACAAAACTTCTACCAACTCCTTACTGTACACATTGGGTGCTTCCCGCCGAATATGCTCTGCCGTCTGCTCAAAAAGAGTTTGAATCTGAAGAATTTGTCCAATGGTTTGCCGGGCTGTTTCTTCAACCGCCTTCAGTATGAATAAAATCCAGTCTGCCCAATTCTGCCGCGTTCGAACCTCCTGTAATAAGCGATAATAGTCAGCCTTATTTTGAATAATGTATCCACTCAGGTAAAGAACCGGCTCGGTGAGCAACTCCTGTAAGATCAAATACAACACATTGATAATTCGGCCTGTTCGACCATTACCGTCATAAAAGGGATGAATACTTTCAAACTGATAATGCTGAACAGCCAACTTGATCAGGGGCGAAACGTCATCCTCCGTGTTTGTATTCAAATAGAGTTCCAGATTGTGCATCAATGCCTGAAGCGTATCCGGGTCGTCGGGCGGGGTATAAATAGTTTCCTGCGTTCGGTCGTTCCGTAAAGCTGTTCCCGGCAGCCGCCGGATACCCGCCTGATTGGCTTCGAGTTCCTGTTGAATAGAAACGATCCCGTTTGTACTCAAAAAGCCGCGACTCCGGATAAATCGATAGCCCGTATATAAAGCCTGACGATACCGAAGGACTTCTTTTGTGGCATTGTCTGTAGTCAGCTCTTTCGCGGCTAAAGCCTGATAGAGTCGATCACTGGTTGTAATAATATTTTCAATTTCAGAACTGGCTTTCGCTTCCTTGAGCACCAGCGCATCGACCAATATGGCGGGGTTTGGCAAAAGCCGGGTCATTCCTTTCAACTCAGCCAACGCCCGCATGGCACGGCTTTCCTGCCGAAGAATGAGTACACTCTCTATCTGCTCGCGCAAAGGCGGCAACAAAGGCAACTGATTATATGGCTGCTCAGGCAGGAAATCTATCATGTACAATAATACGCTTTTTTTGTACATGATACAGATGTCGTGTACATTTCGTGTACATGATGATCGAACGGGGCAACATCGTTTGGAGCCGTGACAGGATTTAATTTTCCCTGTGGCGCAGTTGCATCAGGGGTGTGTAGCTCTGGCGGTGTATTAAGAAATGCTGATTACTCAAGTTAATAATTTGTAACTATTTATATATCCTAATTTATTTGAAAAGTACCAACAGATGGATAAGTATACCTTAGAAAAGTTTAATCTTTAATGAATAAACAGATTTTTACAGTCAAAAATAATCAATTTAAATACCACATAAACACCTAAGTTTGGGTAAAAGAATTTAATAATATTTTCGGCGTGTTCTCCATCGGCGAGTCGATGAATAGCGGGAACTCAACAATTCAATCTGCAACTCTTCCACTAAACCGCGTAAAGGTGCTATTATAAAATCTTAAGGAAAGTGTTAAAAGGGGATAGTTTATTTAAATTTTCGATTAAGATAATTGAAGACCGTTTGGGCCGCATTTATTACAAACATTGCTTCATCTTCCTCAAGCAGTTGCTCGTTTGGATGGGATAAACTGGACTTATTACGAATAGGATTAAGTTTATCAAGAACATTACTGAATGCCTTGATTATTTTATCAATCTCATTCTCCCTTACACCAAGATTTTGCAGAAGAGGGTGCGTAACTCGTAATTTTGAAAATAACTGCGTTAATGAATCATCCTCACTGATTGGTATACTAGATTGAACACATACCTGTTTCAAATACCCATGTAACGCCGTATGTATTCTATCTACACCACTTGTTGCACCGTTATTCTCAATTAAAACTTTTGCATCTTGAATAGCTCGTTCAACAGTTTGATTAGTGATAGCTAATTGCTCGGCAACGATCGATTGTCCGCTTTCTAAACGTTGTATAATTTCAGTTATACGATTTGCTATTTTTGATTTGAATTCTTTTTGTTCTACCCCAAAATAGCTTACCGGAAATTTTTTTAAAATTCCTTTTAAGATCTTCCCTTGAGTCAGGCCATCTGACTCTTTTAAAATTTTTATAAATCGAACCCTTGTGGTTCCTTCATAAATATTAGGATTAATTTCTAAATCGCAGAACTGTGGATAGAAATCAGTATGTGTTTTATAGGTAAAACTGCCCAAGTAGCCGTTTTCTACTCCAATATATCCTTCTGTGATAGTATATATTTCCTGTGCCGATAGCATAATGAAGGAATTAATGATTAATATAATTTAGGGCTTAAACGTATTCTTTCGATGCCACTCAAGTCCTTCTAAATCAGGAAAATGCACCTTACTTCTAGGTAATTCAATTTGCTTTCCAGCTAACGCTTTCAACGAATAAATGCTGGCATCATTTTCCACGAACGTAGGAGAAACTATAACTCTGTAATCGTCATCAATTGAAATAACCCCTTTATCGAATGCCCGGTGAAGGTTTGGACAAAGTGCGATTCCGTTTGTTGGATGATTATTGAACGTCTTGTAAAAGGGTATAATATGACAGGCATCGACCATTGAAAACGTATAAGGTGCCGACACCCGAATACCTGTGATACAACACGTATCGTCGTAGAGCCGAACAATCTCACGCCTAAACAATGTGTCACGGGCGTATACTTCAATCTGATAAGTTTCTGGGTCAAGTTTCGTCTTTAATGCTTTCAGTTTAGCACAGTACTCAACCGGGCTTTCTTCAAGCATTTCGCGGGTTAAATCATCAAGATGCGCATCTAGACTAACAGGAACAATAATTGTCTGATTTGGAAAGTAGGTCGTTAGTAATGTTTGGCGAAGAACAGTACGTGTTTGCTCAACCTTTAGTAATTCAGCTAAGTTAGTGTCAATTTGAGCATAGGCAACGGCGGCACTTAGATTACCAAAACTCGTTAATTTACCGTACTGCACCCACGTCTCACAGCCCGGATTTGCCACTAACTCCCACCAATCTCCTTTCTCGTTTTTAAGATGGAAAAAGGGAAGTGCAAATCCCAAGGTATGATCTGTCGTTACAAATAGATTCCAATTTGTTTTAAAGATTCCGGTAAGTTCAGGAGATATAGGTATTTGATTGGTAGTAAGCAGTTTACTCTCGTAAGCCTGAATAATGGAGAGCAGTAAGATGGGTTTATGGGGAGCTTTTTCCTTTATTTTTCCTCCACCCGGATTTAAGTGAGAGAAAGCGTAAATATAGTAATCAAGTATTTTATTGCCCACGAACGCTATCCTTTATACGTTGCTTCATGATATATCTCTCCAAGTGCAATTCCAGTTCATCTTTCAACCCCCGTTTACGCATCATTAGCGACTTGTTTCGTTGTAGAACCAAACATTCTTGAATAAAATCAAAATCTTCGGGATGGTCGGCGCACACTTCACGTAGCAATTGCTCTTCATGCCTATATTTATCTGTATACTTATCTGAAATGACTATCTTCTGTTCATTGATCTGATTGTATATGTCGGCTACTTTAACATTAAAAATACCATCCCGATACCACGTTAGCTGAATGGCAACCAGCTCCTGATGCGAGATGAGTTGCATGTCTTCTCCCTGAGATAATTGTATGTCGCGTTGTGCCCGTAGCAACATAGTCAGAAATTCAGCACGGGCCGTTGGCGTATATGGTCCCCAAGTTGTTGGGTCCTCCTCTTTAAATGGGCTATCAGTCCGTCGGCGCATTTCACGGTAAGTACGGTCGTTGCGCGTAGCAATAAGCACATCCCGAAACTCCATAAGCGGTTCCATCCAGTCGTCGCCATTAAGCACAAGCCCTTCCATGGATTTGTCTCGTGCCACAACCGTACAAACCCAGCACCCAAACCGGCTTTGACCACAGGAGGGCGTGGTCTCGTCAATCACCAGTGGGCAGTCACCATCTGTATTCGCATTCCGATACAACGTTTGAAGTTCCTTATGCTTCCCACCCCAAGGCGCGTCAACTTGCATCAAATACTGCCAAACTTCATTGGTTGTAATATCCTGCAAGGGAGCATACACAAACGCATTGGGTAAAAGGTGCTTACGAAGCCGCTGATTTTTTATAGAGTGGCGTTTCATAGATCGGGCACGAGTTTGGCTCTCATCCGAACGCGTACCGAGCAGAATAATAGCTTCCCCTTTCTCACTAATTTTCTCCTGAATAAACCGCGTTGTTGGGTTAATCTTCAACCGTTCAGTACACCAACGAAAGCTATTATTAGGAGCTGGATAGCCACGACCAAGCAAGTTCACCCAAAATGTATCTTCAAGTCGGGGCGTAGTGCGGTGAACGGTAATAGGCATCCCCTGTTCAGCGGCTGCTTTCTGTACGCGGTCGAGCGTTCTGTTAATGAAGCTGACAATCTTCGGATTCTCTACTAAAGTATCATTACAAACAACATGAATTGGCCGATTACGAGTACCATCTGGAATTTTAACTAATGCCCGCCAAACCACCTGCAATAGCATGGTTGAGTCCTTACCTCCGCTAAAGCCAATAATCCAGGGACGCGGATTATCGTCGTAGAGATACTGGTCAATTATTTCGTCTTCTATGAATGGGATCTTGAAGGACATAACGTGGGTGGTGGGGTTGGCGAAAGTATAACTATTAAACGCAAATGTAAACTTAATACAAACAGAACATTGTAAAAAACAGAAATATAGTGCTTGCAAACCGATTCACGACGTCTCTCTTCGGATGAATTCTTTCCTTAGCACCAAAGTAATTAGTGGCTATAAACTTACCCGTGAAATTTATTATGCGAAGCGAGTGCCGTCGAACCCACTCTACCAATCCTGATCAGGTAATATATGCGAAAGCTGGTTTCTCTTACTAACTGATTTGTTAACCGGTACTTCACCAAACTGAACCGTTTAAATCGTAAATCGCATCCTGAAAATTAGCGTTAAGCAAATGCCGTCTTCTCTTATTATTGGCGCGGGTATGGCCGGTCTGACCGCGGCCCGCGAATTGAGTGCTCAGGGGTGGGATGTTGTCGTACTCGACAAAGGTCGGGGCATTGGCGGTCGACTGGCAACCCGGCGCATCGAACAGGCCCGTGCCGATCATGGTGCTCAGTATTTCTCCGCCACCACGCCCGAATTCCAGCAGGTCGTTGAGACACTGCTGGCCGACAACGTCATTACCCAGTGGGAACCCGAACCGGCCAGCCCGACTGATTCAACCCTTAACAAACCGCATTATGTTGGGCTAGACGGTATGAACGCCGTGGCGAAAGCCCTGGCCCGAAAGCTACCCGTGCTGACGGCTGAAACGGTCATTTTCTTCCGGGTCGATGGGGAGCAATGGCTTGTGGAAACCGAATCGGGTGGGAAGTACCGGGCCGATGCGCTGCTGATTACCATCCCGGCCCCGCAGGCATTGGCCCTTGTCGAGAAGAGTGGCTTTGCGCTGTCGGCGGCTGAGGTGTCGGCACTCTCGGCCATCCATTATCAGCCCTGCATAGCGGTGATGGTGGCGCTGACGGAACCCAGCCAACTGCCCGCCCCCGGTGCCATTCGCTACGAAACAGGTAACATCGCGTGGGTCGTCGATAATGCGCAGAAAGGCATCTCACCCGGTCAGCCCTCCGTTACGATTCACGCCAGCGCCGACTTCAGCCGGGTACATTTCGACGGTGACCTGACCGCCATTGGCCGGCAACTGGCCGATCAGCTATCCTATGTACTCCCTGCCGACCGTATCAGTGCCATTCAGGTACACCGCTGGCGCTACAGCCTGGCCGACCAGCGGCATCCGGCCCCGTTTCTGAAGGCCGAAGCCGCCCTCCCGCTGCTGTTTGGGGGCGATGGATTCGGCGCGGGTAATGTGGAAGGCGCCTTCACGTCAGGGATGGCGATGGCGGGGGCGCTGTAGCGGGTGTAAGGTGGCCTGATCGATGGCCTTTCGGACTATCATACACCTGCTACAGAGTAGAATACAGCCCGAAGAAGCTCTGACTAGTTGAGTTTGAACCTGAACCAAACCCAATAGCACCTCCCCTTCCCTATGGTCTGGAAACAAGTTATTGACCCGTTTGCCAACATCGCGTTATCCGTTCTGATCGCGTTAGTACCCATCCTGTTCATTTTCTGGGCACTGATCATCCGAAAGATGAAAGGCTATCAGGCCAGTTTGATCGCTACGGGCCTGGCCATGCTCATTGCTACGGTGGTCTACGGCATGCCCGTTGGTCTGGCTCTGCTGTCGGCGGCTCATGGAGCTTTGTATGGTCTGTTTCCGATCTGCTGGCTGGTGATCATGGCGGTTTTTCTGTTCAACCTCACCGTTAAAAGCGGCCAGTTCGAAATCATCAAGTACTTCATGGGGTCCATCACCGCCGACCGTCGGTTGCAGGGCCTGCTGATTGCGTTCTCCTTCGGCTCCTTTTTGGAAGGTACCGCCGGATTCGGTGCGCCCGTGGCCATTACGGCGGCTATGCTGGTGGGGCTGGGCTTCAACCCGCTCTATGCGTCGGGCATTTGTTTGATTGCCAACACCGCTCCCGTTGCCTTCGGCTCCATCGGCATCCCCATTACGGTGGCCTCGCAGGTGTCGGGCATTCCAGAGCTGCCGATTTCGCAGATGGTAGGCCGAACGCTGCCCATCCTCTCCGTCATGCTGCCGTTCTATCTGGTGAGCATCATTGCGGGCTTCCGAAAAGCGCAGGAGATCTGGCCGGCGGTGCTGGTGTCGGGCGTTTCGTTTGCGTTTCTACAGTACGTCTCATCCAACTTCCTCGGCCCTGCGTTGCCCGATGTCATTGCCGGGTTGGGGTCGATCATCTGCCTGATGGCGTTTCTTCGGGTCTGGAAGCCAAAAACCATCTGGCGTTTTGCCAATGAACCAGCCGCCACCGTCGATATGTCCATCCGTTACACCGCCGGGCAGGTCATCCGGGCGTGGTCGCCGTTTATTGTTCTGACGATCATCATCATTTCCTGGGGGATGCAGCCCATCAAAGACGTGCTCAACTCGGCGGGTATGTTCCAGTTCGAATTTCCGGGGCTGCACAACGCCATTCTGGGCAGCGATGGCAACCCGATTCCCAAGCTCTTCAAGGTCAATTACCTCTCGGCAGCCGGAACGGCTATTTTACTGGCTGCCCTCATCGCCATTCCGCTCGTTGGGCTGACATACAAAACGGGAGCAGCTGTGTTTGGGGAGACGCTCCGCCAACTGCGGTTCCCGATTCTGTCGGTGGCCTCGGTGCTGGCGTTTGCGTATATTCTGAACGACTCTGGCATCACGCTCACGCTGGCCGCTGTGCTGGCGAGTACGGGTCTGCTGTTTCCCTTTTTCGCCCCCGTGCTGGGCTGGCTGGGGGTGTTCATCACCGGCTCAGATACCTCGGCCAATGCCTTGTTCAGTAAGCTTCAGTACGCTACGGCGCAGTCCATCGGTGTCAACCCGGTGGTGACGGTAGCGGCCAACGTGTCGGGGGGGGTGGTTGGCAAGATGATTTCGCCACAATCCATTGCCGTAGCTGCCGCAGCGGGTAATCTGGTGGGACAGGAGTCGCAGCTGTTCCGTTTTACGGTGAAGCACAGCTTTTATATGCTGATTTTTATCTGTTTCCTGACGCTGGCCCAGGCCTACGTCCTGAAATGGATAATTCCGGTCTACGAAATGCTCGACGGGAAGAAAGCATCCGTTCTGCCGGATCTGACGAAAGGGTATCTGTATCTGGGTATCTTAGCGGTGGTTTTGGTTGGGATCGGCATTACCATCAGAGCGATGGCGGGAAAGGAAGCTGTTTTACGACCCCTCTCACCACCCCCAACCCCCTCCTAAAACAGGAGGGGACTTTGTAACGAGGGACCCTTTTTTTAGCCCTCTCTTAAAATAGGAGGGGCCGGGCCGACGCTTCGGTTGGGGGGGTGGTGAGATGATCAACCGTTTATCAAACGAACAAAAGAAAACTCAATAATGAAGATTGTCGTATTAGATGGCTATACCCTGAATCCGGGTGATTTATCCTGGCAAGGCATTGAACAACTGGCCGACGTAACGGTCTATGACCGGACACCCGCCGATCAGATCGTGGAACGGGCGCAGGAGGCCGACATTGTTTTTACCAACAAAACACCGCTGGATGAGGCTACTCTCAACCAGTTACCCAACCTGAAATTCATCAGCGTACTCGCTACCGGGTTCAATATTGTCGACATTGCCACCGCCAAAAAGAAGGGTGTTGTGGTGAGTAATGTACCCGGTTATGGCACGCCCTCTGTTGTTCAGTTGACCTTTGCGCTGCTGCTCGAACTGACCTTGCACGTACAGCGGCACAGCGATTCCGTGCGGGATGGCAAGTGGGCGCGGTCGGTGGATTTCTGTTTCTGGGATTATCCGCTTATCGAACTTTCGGGCAAAACGATGGGCATCATTGGGTTCGGGAGTATCGGCGAAAAAGTGGCCGACGTGGCCACGGCCTTTGGCATGAACATCATCGGCTCCAAACGGCACCGCACCGACCAGTCGCACCGGCCGAATTTCAAGTGGGCAGAGATCCCCGACCTGCTGGCGGAGTCGGATGTGGTGAGTATCCATACACCGTTGGTACCCGAAACCCAGGGGCTTATTAACAAGGAAAATCTGGCGTTGATGAAGTCATCGGCGTTTCTGCTCAACACCTCCCGTGGCCCGATCATCGTCGATCAGGATCTGGCCGATGCGCTGAACAACGGCGTCATTGCCGGGGCAGGCATCGACGTGTTGTCCAAAGAGCCGCCCCTGCCCGATAACCCGCTGTTCACGGCTAAAAACTGCCTCATCACCCCACACATCGCCTGGGCCACCACCGAAGCCCGCGCCCGGCTCATGGCCATCACGGTCGATAATCTGGCCGCATTCCTGAACGGCAAGCCGGTGAACGTGGTGAATTAATATGTCTTGGCCAGGCTCCAGCCTGGCCGTGTTCTCTTTATGGCAAGGGCCAGGCTGGAGTCTGGCCAAGACATAGCTATGCTCACTCGCTTATTCTTCACGCTGCTCCCCCTGATCGGCCTCTGTTCCCCAACACTGGCGCGGATCATCCGCATCGAAATCACCAGCGTTCAGTCGCCCACGTTTGAGGGGAAAACGTTCGGGCGGGTGGGGGCTTATGAAAAGCTACGGGGTAAAGCCTATGGCGAACTCGACCCAAACAGCCCACAGAATGCGCTCATTACGGATATTGCTCTGGCTCCGCGCAATGCAAAAGGCATGGTAGACTACGTAATGGATATTTATATCCTCAAACCCGTCGACCTTGCTACCGGCAATCACAAGCTGTTTCTGGAAATCAACAACCGGGGCGGTAAGCTTTTCGGTGGGTTCAACAAAAGCAGTGGCGGCAATGACCCAACCACCGCGGCCCAGGCTGGCGAAGCCTTTCTGATGAACATGGGCTACACCCTCGTCTGGAACGGCTGGGACTGCTCGGCCGCGCCCGTCAACAATAATCTAACCATCAGCGTACCCATTGCTCATAACGCCGATGGCTCATCCATTACGGGACCATCCTACGAATACATCTCGTTCGACAATGCCACGTCCCTGACGTATTCGCTCGCCTACCCGGCCGCCACGCCGGAGAAATCGAAGGCTACCCTCACCGTGCGCGACCGTTTGGGCGACACACCAACGGTTATCCCGGCCGATGGCTGGGAATATGCCAGCGACAGATCAATTCGGTTGTTGCCGACCGGAACGCCCTTCCGGCAAAGTGCCATTTATGAATTTACCTACACGGCTAAAGATCCCGTTGTAGCCGGGATAGGTTTTGCCGCTACCCGCGATTTCGTTTCGTTTCTACGCTATGCCAAAGCCGATGACTTCGGCCATCCGAATCCACTGGCAAACGACGTGCAGTACACCTTTTCGTATTCACTCTCGCAACCCGCCCGTTACGTCAATGATTTCCAGACGCTGGGCTTCAATGCCGATGAACAGAACCGGCGGGTGCTGGACGGCATCGAAAACTGGCTCGGCGGGGCGAGTGGCATTGCCCTGAACTATCGTTTCGCCCAGCCTTCGCGAACGGAACGCAACCGCCAGAATCACCTGTACCCGGAAGGCGTTTTCCCCTTCGCCTACCCCATCCTGACCGATCCGCTGACCGGAAAAACCGCCGGTCGACTGGCCCGCTGCACCGCCAGCAATACCTGCCCGAAAGTCTTCGAGATCAATTCGGCCAACGAATACTGGGTGAAAGCCGCTTCCCTTCTGCATACCGACAGCAAAGGCAACGACCTCCCCGACCCCGATAACGTCCGGTTCTATCTGGTGTCGGGCGCGCAGCACGGAACGGGTAACGAAACCAGCAAGGGCACTTGTCAGCAGTTTCAGAACCCGACCAACGGGGAGCCGACCTTACGGGCGCTCTTTATGGCCCTCGACATGTGGGTAACAAAAGGTGTTACGCCCCCCGCCAGTCAGGTGCCCCGGCAGTCCACCAAAACGGCCGCACTGGCTGTTCCGCAACCCGGTTCTCAAACGGGGATAGTGCCTCAGGCGGCTCTCGGCTGGCCCACCATTCCGGGCGTGACGTATACGGGTCTTGTAACCACCCGATACCTCCTCGATTTCGGTTCTTCTTTCAATACCGGTGTTATTACCAGCTTCCCGACCAGCGTAGCCAACCGCCCCTCATACGTAAGTTTCGTATCGAAAGTCGATAAAGACGGCAATGAAATAGCAGGCATTCGCCTGCCGCCGGTTGCTGTACCCACTGCCACAACAACCGGCTGGGCCTTGCGACGATCTGACTACGGCGAAAATGACGGCTGTGAAGGGGCCGGGCAATACATTCCGTTCAAGGCCACAAAAGCCGAACGCACTGTTGCCAACGACCCACGGCTGTCTTTACAGGAGCGTTACAAAACGCATGAGGGCTATGTAGAAGCCGTTCGCAAGTCGGTACAGTTGCTAATTGAACAGCGATTTTTGCTACCGGAAGACGGACAGGCCTATATCAAGACTGCTCTGGAGAGAAAACTGTAGTACTGACCGCCGATGCATTGGAGCGCCCGGTCGGCACTACAGTTTCTTTCCCACACAATCAATATCCCGCCTTTTCATAGCTTATCGCCAATACATGTAGTTGTTATCATTAACAAATAACAACTTACGGCGATGAACAAGTCTATAATTGTACCTATACTACTTCTAACTACCCTAACCTTTAAGGCCCAGGCGCAGTCTGGAGCTACCAAAACGAGCAAGCCTAAGTCAGCCAGAGGCACCACGTCTACAACGGTCGTCATCGATAGTGCATCCAATGCCGGGGCTACCAACGACGGCGCCAGTGGACAAAGCGGCCGACCGATGGCTATCCCATCGAGCACCACAGCGCAGGCCTCGTCGGTAAAAAGTCAGGAACGGTCTACCCGAAAAGTAAAGCGGAGTTCGCAGAGTAATCAGCGGTAACCATTGCTACCGGAGCGGACTTCTATCAAGGTATCCGATACCGCTTGACGAAATCGATTATATCGCCTAGTAAGGCTGGTGCAAGGTCATCATCTGAGCTAATCATCAGATCGAATTCTGCGCTGTTGGGGTCTTCCTCAGACATAAGGTCCACCTGGGAGCCGGAACCAATTCCGCAACCATATGGGCGCACAAAAGCACTCAGTGCATCCGAATGAGACAGGTTTCTTAAGTGCGAAATTTCCTGACGCGATAATCCGGTCCAGTGCAGGCAGGTTAAACGCTCAACATCTGAGGTGTAGTTGACAATGTCAAAGTCGTCTCTGATCATTGATCCCGGCAAAACACGGGGGTAATGCTCATCCCCTAAAGGGGGTAAAATTATCCAGTCACCAGCCATAACGTATAGTATTTGTTGACGCTGTACTCCATAAACCCCTGCAGTTGCCATTTGCTTTGCGGTTTAAGCCAGCAACCAGTAAACGTTGGAAACAGACTGGAGGTTATACGGCGAACATGTATCGTTTATCACTTCCGCAATGACGTAATCAGGATATTGACAACGTAAGCACACTGTCCTAACAAAAAAGCGGCTAGACCCAGCAGTAGGCCCTGGTCACTTATTGAATTACCCCTACCGGATATCGGCAGCACCAACAGCATGAACAGGCCAATGGTCGGCAACAGGTGAACCGCAGTCAGGGCTCCATTCGGTGTTTTGCCGGTGCGTTGCAGGAACCAGTACCCCAGTCCGGCAACCAGCAGGAAAGCCGATTCAGCCAACGCGAAGTGGCCATTATCAATCACATAATACGTATCATATAGCTGAACATCGACCGTATGCTGCCGAAACCAAAGCCCTATCAAAACAAGTGCAGGGATGGCCAGCCAGCTAATCAGGTGTGGTTTTCGGAGAATCATTTATGGTCTAAGGTTTACATTAAAGCTTCCGATACATGATGTAGGCGTTCGTGTAACCAAGCTGCGCATGATTAAACGCATCAGGAATTTCGCCAATGATGACAAACCCCAGTTTTTGCCACAGTCGGACGGCCCGTTCGTTGCTCTTGACGACGATATTGAACTGCATGGCTCGGTAGCCTAATCGCCGGGCTTCCTGAATGGAGTACTCGCCCATACGTTGCCCTATTCCCTGCCCCTCATACGCAGCGGAAACCATATACGACGCATTCGCTACGTGCGAGCCGAGGTCAACCTGATTATCCTTCATGATAAATGTTCCCACCACGTTACCCTCGACCGTAGCGACGTAGGTGTACTTATCATCGCTACACCAATAATTCAGCATCTTTTCTCTTGATGAATCCGGGGCAAAACAATAGGTGTCGCCCGTGGCAATGACGGGTCTGATGATCTGCCAGATCGCTTCGTGATCATCGGCAGTGGCTTTACGGATTTCGGTCATTTCGGTTGTATGGAAAGTAAACCTTTTGTCTTACCCCAACCCCTAAAGGGGTTTTATCGCTTATTCTCAACTAAAGCCCCTTTAGGATATTGTTATTACGTTTTAATCCCGAAGGGATGCCAGGTTTATAGCGTCAAATAATGTCACCCCACCAGCGGCCCGGCCCTTCAGGGTTCTACATGAAATTCAAATTACGTTATACTATAATCCTGTCATCCCTTCGGGATTTAAACGTAACGACCAGGCTATTAGAGCGTTGGAACAATACTACCCCTAGGTTTGGCGATAATGGCTACAAAATACGGCTCTTTCCATCAATCCAGCCAGATCAGCGGGTTTCGGATGGGCAGGTTGCGCAATACCTCCTCCACTTGCGGGTCGTGGTCGAGGGTTTTCCAGGTGGCCAGCCAGTTGGTATTATTGAAAGCAGCTGCGCCGAACACCAGAAACGGCTGTGCAACGGGCCAGTCATTCCAGTACATGACATCAGGTTTTAGGGGCCATTTGGATTTATCCGCAACGTAAGGATACAGGTAGGTAATACCCTTCGCCATGCTGCGACCGTCGGGGGTTTGATAGGTCCAGAGATCGTGGTCTTTATCGGATAAAATCTGGCAGATCATTACCATCGCATCGAGGTTGAAGATCGAGTAGCCGTAAGGTTTCGTCCGGCGCAGTTCCAGTGGAAAGCTTCCGTCAGCCGCCATCTGGTTCGGCAGCAAAACAGTTTTGTACCGTTTTCGGGCGGCTTCCAGCACGTCTTCATTGCCCGTTAGCCGAGCAAACGCGGCAACCTGCATCACCCAGCAGGTGCCATGATTATTGGCAGCTTTCATTTCGTCGTCGCTGTACGGATGCGTCAGTAACCAGTAGAGATACCGGACGAACCACATATGCGATTCTGACCGTATCTGCTTATCAGCGATTTTTGCGCTTTCCATCAATAGCAGTCCCTGCGCCACTTCGATCAGATGAATGGTGTCGATAATGCCGATACCCCGTCCGGTAGCCCGCCCTTTTATCGCCTGCGCGTACTGTAACGACGGATTCATGCGGGTAGTGCTATCTACGAACCAGGCATTTAGATGCCGGAGCGCCTGCCGCACATAGACCTCTTTGCCCGTTAGTTTATAGGCCGATGCCAGCGCACCCACCACCCGGCTAAACCGGATCATGGCCTGCCGATGCGCAACAAAATTATCGGGGTTAGTCATCCCGTCGCGCTGCACATACGGCCCCTGCGGATTTAGGGAATCGGGCCACCAGTAGTCCCCTTCCGAGAAAAAATCATGCTCCCCCCCCGCCGACCGGGGACTCGTTTGCGCCGTAACGGTAACGGGTTCCTGCTGCATGGCCCAGGCTGCCTGCTTCAGCACCTGCTTCCGTAGGGTTTGACTGACCTCCCGTTTGACGACGTCTTTAGTCACCTGCCCAGCCACCGGTTCAGCCAGCGACGTAAGTAGGATAATCAGATAGAGTGAGATATTGGTCAAGAAAGCCAACGTACAAGTAAGTTTAGGGTTTTGTAGGGTAGGACGATTACCAGGATTGTATAAGATCACAACTATAAGCGGTCTGAAATAGAGTAAAATCAGCCGTTCAGTATGTTATTAGTACAGAATGGAATTGCCACCTGATTTTACTCGCCGACCAGCATTAAACCGAGCGGGTTGTCAGCCCATTATTATCGTAAATCCCGTCAGTCCTAAACCAATAAACACATGAAAAATCAACCAACACGCCGTCAGTTTCTGGGCACTACAGCCGCTTTGGCAGCTAGTGCCGTACTCGGCAGCAACAAACTTTTTGGCGCACCCGCGCTGGTTCGTAGCCTGGGCGACAAACCCAATTCGCTGATTGACGGCGTTCAGATTGGGCTCATCACCTATTCGTTCCGCGACATGCCCGACCAGAGTGCCGAAGCGACCCTGCAGTACGTGCTGGATTCGGGCGTGAGTGCCATTGAACTGATGGGCGGCCCCGCCGAGATGTTTGCCGGTGCCCCCAAAAACTCGGTCGATATGCGGACCATCTTCCCGTTGATGCGGAAACGACGCGAAAATCAGACACTCACGGAGGACGAGCAGAAAATACTGGCCGAAGCCGATGCACAAACCAAAGCTTACCGGGCCGAGGTAGCCAAATGGCGGCTTTCGGCACCGATGGATAAGTTCGAGAAAGTTCGGAAGATGTACAACCAGGCGGGTGTGACCATCTATGGATTTAAGCCCGATGCGTTTGGTATGCAAAACACCGACGCCGATATTGACTATGGCATGAAGGCGGCTAAAACGCTGGGCGCTAACCAGGTAACCGTTGAGCACCCCGGCAATGACGCGCAAACGCTCAAACTGGGAAAAATGGCCGAGAAACACGGCATCCGGATCGGTTATCATGGTCATGAACAGCAAACGCCCACCTTCTGGGATACGGCGCTGGCGCAATCGCCGGGCAACGCGATGAACTTCGATCTGGGTCACTATCTGGCGGCCGGTCAACCCGATCCGCTGGGCCTTATCCGGCAAAAACACACGCGTATCTCCAGCATGCACATCAAAGACCGGCAACTGCCGGCCAATGGCAAAGGTAACCTTCCCTGGGGCCAGGGTGATACACCCCTGCTGCCGGTGCTGAAACTCATGCGCGACCAGAAATACACCTTCCCGGCCACGATCGAGCTGGAATACCAAGTACCCGCCGGGTCTACCTCGGTAGCTGAAGTGAAGAAATGCCTGAACTTCTGCCGGAATGCGTTGAGTTAGGAATGTAGTTGTAGGGCCGACGCCCGGCCCTACAACTACTTACCAATCCAGACCTGTTGCGTAAACGCGCCATTGACGGCGGCATCCCACACTTCCAGCCGTACCCATTTCCGGCCTTTCAGGTTGGTGTTGAACGTAAAGGTCTGTTTGCCAAAAGGCAGCGTTCTGGTCAGGTCGATACGCTCGCGAAATATTTGTTTGCCATCCCCCGAAATGATCTCGGCGAAGGTTAGCGGAAATGTCCAGTCCAGGTCGACCACCACACGGGCGTTGCCATCCGGGGCAAGCAACAGCGAATCGGCGGTGCCTTTGCCGTTGACGGTAAATTTCGGGATCAGTATTTCGCCGGTCGATACGAAAAACCGGCCCGTTTGCATCGCATCCAGCACCGGCTGCCAGCCCTGCTTGTAGTCGGGCAGCTGGTCGAGTTGCAGGTAGTTGACATTGAGGTGAGCGTACATTTCATTCTCCGGCTCCACCGTGAACAGATCGGCTTCGGCAATGACATGCTTTTTCAATCCCCAGTTGGCCATATCGTCCATCAGATCCAGCACGCGCCGACTCAGCCGCGGCTCCGACAGATCAGCAGGGATGTTCTTCCAGGCCGCGCCGAAGAACCGGTCTGATCGATAAAACTCCTCGTCTTTGTATTTATCCGGAAAACCGGTCGAGCCTTTGGTGCGGGCGTGAGCGGTCCAGGCCAGCCCATTCTCCGCTTCAAGCAGCTTCAGCATGTCGGTCTTGTCGGCAATGCGATACACTTTTCCGTACCTCGGGTCGTCCGTTACAAAGGGCATATCCGGCTTGCGCGACATGATCCAGTAAACCGGCTTCGGAAAGAAGTCAAGCCAGTGCCCGCCAAAAAACTCGTTGGGCTCTTCGCCGGGCAGCAACAGCAACTCCTTGTCCGACCAGCGTTGGCACATGTCGTGCAGTGTTTTCAGTTCCAGCAGTCGCTGCTCGTCGGGGCCTTTGGGGTGTGCCGTGTAGTGAAACTCGGCCAGATGCACGATGTCGACGCCCGAGTTTTTAAAGACCTTCACGAAGTTAGGCACCTCCGGCACTGGCTTCTCGGCGACCGGCTTCCCGGCGACCGGCTTCCCGGCTAGTAACACACTCATCACGTATTCGTTATGAAAGTGGCTCGACATGGTTTTGTAGCCGGGCAGCGCGGGGTATTTATCGGTGTGCGTAAACTTCTTCACCTCGTCCAGTGCTTTAGCAGGCGTATCGGTACTGAGCAGGCAGAAAAAATTAAGTCGCTGCTGCGTTTTCGGCGGGGCGTTCACCCAGGGCACCCATCGTTTATCGCCCATCAGATCCTGCCGGATGCCGATGCCGAAATCGGGCACCAAACTTCGATACCCACGGCCATACCAGGTAAAATCGAGGTTGAAGGCTTCGTCCAGGGGATAGAAATACTGGTGCGGAGCCGGAAAAACGGCCAGACTCCCGGTAGCTCCTGACCCGATAATGGTCCGAAATTTCACGCCCTGTGCCTTGTTGAGCTGGTTCAGATCGGCCGGTACGCTTTGCATCTTTCCATCGGTATCCGACCAGGCGATGGTATTCCAGACGGGTTGTTTGCTCGTTAGCCCCGCATCGTACAGAATAGCGGTCGAATCGACGTCGGTTGCCATCACAGCCGCAATGTTGATCAGCGGACTTCCGGTATACACTGTAATTTCGATAGCCCCGGTAAACGTAGCCGCCTGCACCTCCGACACCCGGACGACCGTTCGGGAACCCTGGCTCCGCACACTGGCCGTTCGTTTATTGAGGTCAACGGCGTACGATTTATGAGGCAGTTTGTTGGTCTTGTCGAAGAATATATTCCAGCCGTTTTGCGATACCAGATCCCGCTTGCCGACGGTCAGCACAAAAGCCGGGTCGAGGGCTTTGGCGATTTCTTTGAACACCCCTTTTTGCGTCAGTTGCAGGCTGCTGAACAGCGGCTTCCCATTGGTCAGGTCAAGGACCAGCTTGGCCGTTTCTTTCGACCTGGCGGGCCAGCTTAGGGTGAGCGCATTGCCCTGACGGATGGCTGTTACGCCACTTTTCTGCTGAAAACCAGACAGATCGACGGGCGTTTGCCCATACGTCAGGGTGGCCATTATGAGTAATAGAAGGAGCAGACGTTCTTTCATAAGCAATAGTACAGCAAAGACAGAAGACAGTCTATACGTAACCGAACGACAGCGAAAATCTACCCGAACGGGCGTATTAATATAAGTGAATCGCTTGTGAAAAAGCAGAGCACGCAGATGATACGGTTTACACAGATCTACACAGATTTTATCGGCGGGAATCTGTATAAACCGTACCATCCGCGTACCATATATCTCTATTCTTAAACCCCTATATCCCCATGAAACCAACACGCCGAAATTTCTTACGTCAATCTGCCGTAGCCGCCACAGGCGCCGGGCTCATCAGCTTACCGACGATCGAAGCCATTGCCAGCCAGCGAAAACAAATTTCTGCCAACGACAAACTTCAGGTGGGTCTGATTGGCTGCAACGGCATGGGCTGGTCGGACTTACGGTCGCATTTGTTGCAGAGCGACGTGCAGTGTGTGGCCCTGGCCGATGTAGACCAGAGCGTGCTCGACAAACGCTCGGCCGATGTGGAAGCCATGCAGCACACCAAACCGAAACTGTACAAAGACTACCGCAAACTGCTCGAAAACAAAGACATCGACGCGGTCATTATCGGCACCCCCGACCACTGGCACTGCATGGCCATGATCGACTCGGTATCGGCGGGCAAGCATGTGTATGTAGAGAAACCGCTGGCCAACAGCATTGAAGAGTGTAATCTGATGCTGGCTGCGGCCAAAAAACACAACAAGATTGTGCAGGTGGGCCAATGGCAGCGTAGCGGTTCGCACTACGAAAAGGCCATTGAGTACATCCGTTCGGGCAAGTTGGGTAACATCCGGCTGGTGAAAGTCTGGGCCTATCAGGGCTGGATGAAACCCGTTCCCGTTCTGCCCGACAGTGCACCACCGGCCGGTGTCGACTACGACATGTGGCTGGGACCCGCCCCCAAACGGGCCTTCAACCCTAACCGTTTCCACTTCAATTTCCGGTGGTTCTGGGATTATGCCGGTGGACTCATGACCGACTGGGGTGTTCACGAAATCGACATTGCGCTCTATGCCATGAATGCCAAAGCCCCCAAGTCCGTGATGGCCTCGGGTGGCAAGCTGGCCTACCCCGACGATGCCTCCCAAACGCCCGATACCTTGCAGGCCGTTTATGAATACGATGGGTTCAACATGCTTTGGGAACACGCTACGGGTATCGACGGCGGTAACTATGGCCGGACGGAGGGCATCGCCTTTATCGGCAATAACGCCACGCTCGTTCTCAACCGCGACGGCTGGTCTATCCTACCCGAAACCGAGACGAAGAACGGGATAAAGGTATATAAAGTGGAGGACATTCCGGACCAGGCCCGCAACGGCGAATACCTCAACGAGCATACCAGGAACTTTGTGCAGGCGATAAAAGCCAACGATCCGAAACTCCTGAAGTGCGGCATCGAAACGGGCAGCGTTGCGGCCATCAACGCGCACATGGGCAACATCGCCTATAAAACCGGCCGAAAAGTGTACTGGGATGCAGCCGCCAAAGGCTTCAAGAACGACCAGCAGGCCAACGCCCTGATTGCCGCCCACTACCACAACGGCTGGAAGTTACCGGTCGTCTAACCCGAACTCCCCAACCCCAAAGGGGTTGACTATGGATAACCCCGGACGCCAGTCCGGGGCTAGCGGCACACTGCCCGCCCCTAACCCCAAAGGGGTTGACTGTGGATAACCCCGGACGCCAGTCCGGGGATAGAGGCACACTCGCCCGCCCCCAACCCCAAAGGGGTTGACTGTGGATGACCCCGGACGCCAGTCCGGGGCTAGAGGCACACCGCCCGCACCAACCCCAAAGGGGTTGACTATAGCTTAGCACACACGTAGTATGGGTGAGACATCAGACCAGCAGTGGACCACCTACACTCGCCCCGGACTGGCGTCCGGGGCTAGCCACAGTCAACCCCTTTGGGGTTGTGAGCGGGCGGTGTGCCTCTCGCCCCGGACTGGCGTCCGGGGTTATCCATAGTCAACCCCTTCGGGGTTGGTGCTGAGGTCGGTACCCGTTGGTGCCCCGGACTGACGTCCGGGGTCATCTATAGTCAACCCCTTCGGGGTTGGGAGTGATCGTCTGGCTGTACGGTGGTGTATGTTAGTGTGCGTTAATCACAATAGAGCTGATCAGCCTAACAAAACATAGCTCCCGTCGCTTTTACAAAGAAACAACAGCACAAAGATCAACCCAGAAGGGGTTAACTATAGATAACCCCGGATGACATTCGGGTATACACACATGGAATACAGACAACTTGGCGAATCAGATGTAAGCGTATCCGCTATAACCTTTGGCGCATGGGCCGCTGGCGGCTGGATGTGGGGCGGCACCGAACGAAAGGGGGCCATTAATGCCATCCGGGCCTCTTACGACCTGGGCGTAACCTCCATTGACACGGCACCCATCTACGGACAGGGCACCAGCGAGGAAATCGTGGGCGAAGCCATCAAAGGCATCCCCCGCGACAAGGTACAGATCCTGACCAAATACGGCATGCGCTGGGATTTGGCCAAAGGTGATTTTGGCTTTAAAAGCCAGGACAACGACGGCAACCCCATCGACGTTTACAAATACTCGGGTAAGGAAAGTATCATCAAAGAATGCGAAGACAGCCTGAAGCGACTGGGAACGGATTACATCGACCTCTACCAGATGCACTGGCCCGACGTAACGACGCCCATCGAGGAAAGCATGGAGGCCGTGCTTCGATTGATCGAGCAGGGAAAGGTTCGTCAGGCGGGTGTCAGTAATTACAATGTTGAGCAGATGAAGCGAGCCGAAACGGTGCTCAAACTGGCGTCGAACCAGGTGCCGTTCAGCATGATCAACCGAAGTATCGAAGCGGAAGTAGTACCGTATTGCCTCGAAAATAAGAAAGCTATTCTGGCCTATAGCCCCATGGAACGCGGTCTGCTGACGGGTAAGATCAAGCCCGGCCATCAGTTCGCTCCCGGCGATCACCGGGCGGGCTACCGGTTCTTCAAAGAAGATAACATTAAAACCACAGACGATCTTCTCCAGAAGATCAAGCCATTGGCCGATAGTAAAAACGCCAGCCTGAGCCAGCTGGTCATTCGCTGGACCATCGAACGGCCGGGCATTACCGTTGCGCTGGTGGGTGCCCGCAATGCCGAACAGGCTGTGCAGAACGCCAAAGCCATTGATATTCACCTGTCTGCCGATGAAATTGAGTTCATAAATCAGCAGCTGGAAGAGCTGGAACTGGTGTAAAGTCAGGTAGCCCCAAAACGAAAAAGCCGGTCAGTGGAATGACCGGCTTTTTCGTTTTGGGGCTGTTTAAACGTTTACTGTTTTACGAGTCGGCCAACGCTTACGCCCTGCTCTGTTTGTGTCTGGTAAGTATATACGCCAGCGGGCCAGTTGGCGGTTGGAATGTCTATCGTCGTTTGCCCTGCCTGATCCGGTGACCACCCTCCCATCATCTGGCCGGTAACGGAATAGATCACGAATTTCTGAACGACCGGGCTGGTTGGCAGCTGAATGGTTACCCAGTCGGTAAACGGTACCGGATAGATGGATATCTGGGTGACAACCGGCTCTTTGTCGATGACGGATGCCGGTGTTTTAACCGGTGAACTGCCCGTTTGAAAAGGGGACGCAAATTCATAGGCACCAACAGTATAAAAACCGTCGACGGGCCGACCTTTCCCCGCCCGGTCGGTTAGTACGCCCCACCGGCGGGCAGGAATACCCGCACCGATCAACGGGGATTTGATCTGGAGTGTAAAGTCATTTTGGGCAGCATTTTTATAACCCGCGGCCTGTGCTAAGCGGGCCGAAAAGTTTGTGATCTGGATGGCGGTAGCTCCCTGCTCGAAGACCATTGGTTTGCCATTAATTCCGGCAATACCAGTTCGCATGCCATAGCCGGTGATGGCGTTATTAACGACCAGATTGTTGTTGATTTCATTATACAGCCGGATACCATCACGCCCGCAATTATTAATGGTATTGTTCGCAATTTCAACAGATGTTCCGCTCAATGAGCCTGGTCTGTCGTCGCAGAAAATACCATCGGCCCCCGACCCGGAAATAACATTGTTAAAAATCCGGTTACCGCCCAGGTGGCCAATAACCGCCAGGCCAATGCCTGGTGCGTCAATAATCGTGTTGTTATAACAGTCGCCACCAGCCCCCCCGCTAATTTGAAGGCCGTTATTCTGATAGGCAGCAAAAGGCGACACCCCCGTTGTCTGAATGAAGTTATCATGCACCTGAGCGTCTGGCGCACAGCTATACTGAATACCTTCGCAGCCGGTTCTGAGGGTGCGGTTGTTATAAATTTCGAGGCCGTAGATCAAATGCGGCAACACTTGCTTCTGAACCCCGTTGCAATTGACCGCCATGCCTTCCCCGTAAAAGGAATTGCCAATGTACAGACCTTCTCCACTGGTGTCGTGAATGTAGTTGTCATGCACTTTCACATTGTACATGGTAAAATTGCTGCGCCAGGTAGACGAGTCGCAGGAGGGGTCGGTCTTCACCATGATACCGGCAAAGCCAGCGGCACCCACCTCTATATGGTCAATTTCGCAGTCGGAACTTAGGCCACCAACCGTCAAACCCATGCTGTTTCCGCTACTGCTGTTACTTTGGGTGAAGTTGATACCATACGCATGATTACTGGTATCACCTGTACCGCTGATGGCAAAATATCGACTGTTGGATACCGTAATGCCTGACCCGCCCAGGGTAGAGCCAACGGTAACCTGTCCGCCACAGTTTATGAATCGGATGGGGCGTCCGGGGGCACCAACAAAGTTGGCCAGACGAAGATAGTTGTAGTGGCCCGCCCGAATACAAACTGTTTTGCCCGGCTCAACCCCAAACCAGGCGTTGTTATACGAGTCAGCCTTTGTCATCGTGTAGTCACATCCACAATCTGATCCGCCTTTCTGAAGACCGTTTGACCGGGAACCTAAGTCATTATTCGTCAATGTATTGTTGTATACCCTGGACCCGGGCGCGTTGGATATCTGAATGCCTGCACTGGCGGTTCGGTCAACCCGGTTGTTATAAACCTGCAAATCCAGCATCTCGACCGGATAGGCAATCTGGCTGATGCCGTTGCAGATAACGGTCGTGCCGTTGCTTGCCGAGTAGCCACTACCCAGAAACATGCCTAACCCATTAATGTCATGCAGGTAATTGTCATGAATACTGACATTTTGAATGGCGTAATTTCCACGCCAGCTGGTGGGGTCGCAGCCGGGATCCAGTTTGCAGAAAAAACCGGCATACGTAATCCCCGTGATCTCCAGCCGCTCTATTTCGTAGTTTGAACTAAACCCACTCACCGATACGCCCATGGCGCTGCTCGTGTTGTTTTTGTTCAGGAAAAAACCATAGCGGAGACTGGCATCACCCGAGCCACTACATACAAAATAGCTGCAGTTCTGAAAGTCGAGGGCCGTTGCGGCATTGTCTGAGCCGATAAGTACCTGACCACCACAGTTTATAAAGCGAATGGGCAGATCCGGAGTCCCAACGAACCGGCTAAACCTTAAATTATCGTAATAGCCGTTCTGAATGCAAACCGTCTGTCCGGGTTTGATTTTCAGAATGGCGTTGTCGTAGTTTCCACTTTTATTGATCACATAATCGCACTGGCAATCCGTTTGTGACTGAGCCCGAGCTATCCCGCCAACCACCAGCAAACAAACGATAAATAGTAATTGCTTCATTGAAAAAAGCCGAAGCGACTGGGTAGTATTCAGGACTTGAGAGGAGAAGTAAAAGGCTGCTATCTGATTGATGCAACAGCGTTTTTTACAAAGATATTGAAATAAATAATAAGTTATTATATATAAATAAAATTAAACTTAGAGTTATTGTTTAAATAAATAAATTAAATTTGTTTGATTTTAACCCGATAGCCAACAGATCGACCCCATACGGAACGAATTTAGGCTATGCCGCGGAGTGATTTATAGAAGTACCCTATATTAATAGTATACATTAGCATACGACGATGAAACTATCTTTTATTAGCTTAATAACCAAACTGTCAAGCCTTTACGTATTGCTACGCTATTCCAATTTACCCAAAGGCTATTCTTATTTCTACCGCAATACATACATCTGCCAACTAATCCAGATCAAGTATTTTTATGCAGACTACATCCGCAGGAAGCCCTACAAGGTCATTTCCTATACCGGTGAGTTTGGTGCAGAGCTACAATTTGCCATCCCCCATGCTTACTGGCATTATAAGAACGGGACGCTGAAAGCCACCCGCTCGGCTCCGCTAATGGAGGAGTTTTACTTCTTCTCACCAGATCATGAAGCGAGTTTCGATCAACGAAAGCTGGCCGGCAATTACAATTTTGAGTTGCCCCGCACCTTACATAGCCAGAACTATGACATGAGCAAGTGGACAGCTGTACCGCTCAAAGACATGTATCGCAATGACGTGTATGTATTTGATAAACCGATACTTATCATCGCCAACCGCTATAACCAGGAGTGGGATGGCCCGCCCATCAGCTTCCTGAGTGTTGAGCTGCTCGACTACGTCATCTCTTCTTTAAAGGATCAGTTTACGATTATTTACAATCGGCCCAAATCAGGGCAGATCGTCATGGACAATAGTGACATCAATGATCTTGGCGAATTTGACTGGCTCCGGCGTGAACACCCTGAAGTCCTGTTAATGGATGATTTATACCAGGAAAATCGGGGAAAAGCCCGCAACTACAATCATTTTCAGTTGCAGCTCTACGCCAACGCCAACCACTTTATTTCTATCCACGGTGGTACATCGGTACTGGCCAGTTATTTCGGGGGGGTGAATCTGATTCTCTCCAAAAAAGGGCCTGAACACCACTTTAATTGCTACCAGACATTGTATCCACAGTTTTCGGGGGCAAAGATCCTGCACGCAAAAACGGATGACGACGTTCGACAGTACGTGCAAACACACTTCCTGAACAGTCGGCGAACCAGCAATGCAGTGACCGTTTAAGGGTTGACCTGAGCCCATTTTTTCCGAACGAAACTCGTCTCTATATACCCTGGCAATGAGACCTTTATCTCTGCTTACTGCAGGTCGGTACAGGGAGCAAAACCCCCGCACCTTCATGCAGAAGCATTGGTTCGCACAGGAATTTTGGCTCCCGTTTTAGAGTCGGACCGCTCGTTTAAACTAGTATAGCTGATAACCTTAGCCAACCAAAGTAACTACACCCACACGACCCAATACCAATGACCGTTGGGTAATGAATCGATACCTATTAATAGTTAATAAAATACTATATATAACAATAAATAGTTGCCAAAATAGGCACATTAATTGCTCATAATATACCCTATGGACTATCTCCGATATTTGTGTTTACTGGTTTTAGCAGTAAACTTAAGTTGGTGTTCAACAGCTGTTGCACAAAAGAGCCAGGCCGATACCATACAGTTTAATTTGACAAAAGATCTGGCCGATCAGATCCTGTCTATTGATGAACTTTATCAACTGGCCTTGCAGAATTCACCCCTGATGCGGGAAATGAATGCTCAAATCGATATTCAGGTAGAAACGAACCGGCTTTCCAAATTAGGGCTACTGTCTGGCATTGGCGTATCGGGCGGCTATTCAAAAAGTAACCAGTCACTGCTGGCTTCGGGAGGTTCGGGAGCTTCGATCACCAATTCAGAGGGTATCTCGGTATCGAATGGATACCGGCTGGGTTTTCAGGTTGGTATTTCCCTGGTCAATGTACTTGGCTATCGGTCTACGATCCGGCAGGGGCAGGCCTCGTATCGTTCGGCCATTGCTAAACAGGACGGCATCAAGCTGGGTCTGCGCCGGGAAATCAGTCATCTGTATCAAACCCTGCTGACGAATCAGAAGATCGTTAACGCCTACATCGGTGAAGAGCAGAAAGCATTGATCGTTTTTCAGACGGCTGAAATTGACTGGCATAATGGCCGCTCCGATATGGGTGAATATGCCGGAGCCAGCAGCCGGTACACTGATACGCATATTAAAACAGAAACGGCCAGGGGTAGCCTGATTGGCACCTTATATGATTTAAGCGCCCTGATTGGGGTGGACATGATCCGTTTAAAAGCGCACTAACGTATGACGATCACGCTGTCCACCATTATTCAGATTTTCAAACGGGCTGCGCTCTGGCTGCTCCTGTTCCCGGCTGTGCTGGGCGGAACGGTTGCTTATCTTACCCGCGATATGCCCCTTGAGTTTACCTCTACCGCAACGGTCTATACAGGTATCGCTTCGGGCTATTCAATTACCAGTTCGGAGAACGAAAAAATTGATAATACAACCGTTAACAATGCCTTCGATAACCTGATGACGACCATCCGGTCGCGGGAGACGTTGACGGATGTGGGCGTCCATCTGCTGGCTTACCATCTCTCGCTAACGAAGCCTCCCCGCCCCGATCAGCTCAGTCAGAAGTCCTATAAAGCCTTAAAAAGCCTGCTCAATCCAACCCTGAAAAAGGCCACCGTACCGGGGAATGAAGAGGCCACTTATCAGCGCCTGTATGCTCTTCTGAAGCAGCCGCAGGGCAATACGGTTCAGTCGATCCTGTATCAGTCCAGCACGCCCTATTCGCTCGAATCCATCATGGGTCGCGTTTCGAGTACTCGAAAAGCAAACAGCGATATGCTGGATCTGACGAGCAAAGGGAACGATCCGGCCATCTGCCAGCAAACGCTCACCTACCTCATCCAGAGCTTCAAACAGCGGTACATTTCATTTAAAACATCCGAAACCGGCAGTGTCGTCTGGTACTTTGAAGAGCAGACAAAAAAAGCTTTCCAGAACCTGAAGGAAGCCGAAGACCGGCTCACCAAGTATAGTATCCAGAACAAAATCATCAACTACCCTGAACAGTCGAAATTTACCGCTGCGGCCAAAGAAGCCCTTACCTCGGAGTATTATCAGGAAAAGCGAACCCTCGAAACGGCAAATGCGTCTCTGAAAGCCCTGAATGGAAACCTGGATGACCGCACATCCATACTGGCCTCCAACCAGGCTATGGACGCCAAACGGGCTGAGCTGGCGGCTGTTCAAACCCGGTTGTCAAATGCAATGGTGTATGGGTACTCAAAAGATACCATCTCTGTGCTGCGGAACACCCTCAACCGGGTTTCCGATGAGCTGAAGGTGATGGTCCAGCGCTACTACAACAGTACCCACACGCTGCAATCGGTACCTCAGCGGGAGCTGATCGGCAAGTATCTGGACAATACACTGGAAAACCAGGGATCTTCGGCCCGGCTCAAAACGATGCAGGAACGCATTCGGGAGTTCGACCAGGTGTACGATGTCATGGCTCCGCTGGGGTCGGCGGTAGGTCGTCTGCAACGGGAAATCGGCGTGGCGGAAAAAGAATACCTGGCGGCACTGCATAGCCTGAATATGTCCCGTGTTCGACAGAAAGATCTGGAGATGAGCGGAGCTATGACGATACTCGACGCGCCTTCCCTACCCATGAAGCCCCAGCCATCGAGTCGACGGATGCTTATCATTGCCGCCTGTCTGGGCGGGATCGTGCTGGTGCTAGCCGTATCGTTTGGTCGCGTCCTGCTCAACAGCTCCATTGCCGCCCCCGAGCGCGTGGAAACCCTCACCAGCATTCCGGTAGCCGCGGCCCTTCCGCTTCGTCTGCCCCGCCTGAAGCACTATAATCTGGACTACGCCGAGCACTGTATGCTGGAGCAATTGCTTAGCCGCATTCTGGTCGAGCTTGAGCAGACGGGCAAAGGAAATTACCCCTATCACCTGATCACCGTGTTCAGCACCCGCCCTCAGCAGGGTAAAACATGGACAGGAAGTCGTATCAGCGATCTATTTGCAGAAAATGGCCATCGGGTTGCTTATATCCATGCTGCCACCGACGCTGGTCAGGAGCCCGAAAAAGATACAATCAAAGCGCGTTCAATTGCCTATCCGGCAACAACCGATTTCAGCAACACAAAGTGGCTGACGGCCATACCCGAATTGGAAACGGAAACGTTCGACTACGTTTTTCTCGAATTACCCAGTTTACTCAACACGCCGATACCGGTTCAGCTGATCACCAAAACCGACTTGTCGCTTTTTGTTGTTAGTGCCCGGGCGTCGTGGAGCAAATCCGACCAGGAATTGTGCACCCTCTACCGGCGGGCGGCACATGGGCCCATCGTGGCCGTGCTGAACGACGTAGAGCCCGACCGCCTGGAAGCCCTGATGGGATCATTGAGCAAAAAAGAAGGCTTGGTTCAGCGCATAAAGAAAAAGCTGGCCCGGAAAAAAAAGGATAAAGTTCAGCCCGTATTGACCCGTGTTTAACCGAATTCTACCCAAACGCCCATACACAACCTATAACACGTTTGACGCTTCATGAACGGCCGCGCCACTTTTCTGGATAACCACCTGACCTTAAGTCGCCTGCTCAACGTGGCGGCCTTGCTTGTCTCGGGGTTAGGGCTGGGCTTTGCCATCAGCAAAGCGGGGCTTCCCATAGCCATAGCCGCTATCGTTCTGCCGCCCATGATCTATTTTCTAACGGTTTGCTTTAAAGACCCGAAAGTAGGACTGATCACGTCTTTTTACATCGGTTTTTTTCTGGGGGGCATCAGCCGCTGGTCGCCGGTAGCGATACCCTTCGGCCTGAGTGTCGACTGCTTACTGACCATTTCACTGCTCAGCATCTTATTTACGGCCAGCAAACGGGACTTTTCGCAATTGCATAACCCTGTTACGTATGGCGTGGTGCTTTGGCTGTTTTTTACCATTCTTCAGTTAGCCAATCCCGAATCGCGCAGTGCAGAGGCCTGGTTTTATAGTGCCCGCGGATTCTCGTTCTATATGATCCAGGTGCTCATTGTAGGGCTGGTTACCATCAACCGCATGAGCGATCTGGAACGGATTGTCCGGATCTGGTCGGGTAGTTCGTTCATTCTGGCCATCTGGTCCTTCGAGCAGCAGTATATCGGCTTATTAGGGCCCGAAAAAGTATGGATGGATACGGTTGGCTACGTGACGCACATGCTGCAGGGCCAGCTTCGTAGCTTTTCATTCTGCTCCGATGCCGGTCAGTTTGGGGCCGTTATGGCCCATATAACGCTGTTTACCCTTATCCGGGCCATTCAGGAGCCAAAACTATCCCGAAAGGTCGTGCTGGGCATCGCTACCCTGGTGTATTTCTGGGGTTTTGCCGTGTCGGGCAGCCGCGGGCCGGTTATGGTGCTGGGGCTTGGCTTCATCGTTTATCTGCTCATAAAAGGAAATATTACGTTTCTGGCGATTGGCGGTGTTTGTCTCGTAGCGGCCTATGGGGTGCTGAAATTCACCAAGATCGGGCAGAGTAACTATCAGGTCCAGCGGATGCGCAGTTCGCTCGACCCCAACGACCCTTCTCTTCAAGTACGGTTAAACAACCAGCGGACTTTTAGAGCCATCATGCAGAACAAGCCCTTTGGTGTAGGCATTGGCATGACCGTGGGCAGTTCCAAATATGGCATGACGGGTCCACTGGCCGAACTGGGCATCGACAGCTGGTATGTGCGCATCTGGCTCGAAACGGGTGTCATTGGCCTATGTATACACCTCTACCCGTTGATCATGATGATCATCCTTGGGTATCTGCGCATCAAAAAGTTAAAAAACGCCCGACTCAAAACACTCATGGAGGGATTACTATGCGGTTTTGTGGGCATTGTGGGCGCTTCTTATGGCAACCAGCTGCTGGGTCAGTTTCCAACGAATCTGGTCATGTACCTAACCATGGTCCTGCTGCTGATATCGCCCGTTCTGGACAAAGACATCACCGATACTGAAGAGGCTGAACGAGCAAAACAGGCCGCAAATGAGCCAGCCAGCCGGAAACTGGCCATTTCCTGATTATATGACCCTAACTATTCTTACTGATCGAACATGATTATTTCTAAAATAACGAGCGGCCTTGGGAATCAGCTGTTTCAATATGCCCTGGCCCGCCATCTAGCTATAAAAAATAATACGCCACTCTATCTGGATCTGAGTTTTTTCGATATGGAGAACCCCAACAATACGGTTCGGAAATTCAAGCTCGATCAGTTCAGCATCGACTACAAAACGATCAGTCGAACAAAGAGTATTTACTGGTCCAAAGCCACCAAACTCTTCCCCAATCGTAGCCTTAGCCCACTCTTTGTCTGGCACAAAGAACCTTACCATCATTATAACGACTCGGTACTGGCAACCAAAGCGGGTTGTATTACGCTGCAGGGCTACTGGCAGTCTGAAAAATACTTTGGTGCGGTAGCGGACATTATCCGACAAGACCTGGTCTTCAAGGCAAACACAGACGCTGATTTTTTACGGTACAAACAGGCCATTTTAGCCAGTGAAATGCCCGTTTGCGTGCACATCCGCCGGGGCGACTATGTCCATCATCCTGAGTTTAGCCAAACGTTCGGTTTCATTGGCCTTGACTACTACCAGAAAGGGATAGAGATCATGAAAAACCGGTATCCCAACTGCGCCTTCTTCGTTTTCAGCGATGACAAAAAATGGGTGAATGAAAACTTCTCTTTTTTAGAGAACTACACCTTCGTCGATAATAAAGGACCGAACAGCGACATCAGCGATCTACAGTTAATGAGCTTATGCAGGCATAATATCATTGCCAACAGCTCCTATAGCTGGTGGGGCGCCTGGCTGAATAGCAACAGCGAAAAACTGGTTATTGCCCCCCAGCGATGGTACAAGAATAAGCCCGAGATTGATACGAAAGACATGATTCCTGCCTCCTGGCTGAAACTATAAGTATAGACATAAACCCGTCATCCACCACATACTGACGTTATCTGATGAGTACAATTAATAAAGCGATAAACGGGGGCAAATGGATCACCAGCTCGACCATTATCTCCACCGTATGTCAGTTTGGCCAGGTTGCCATTCTGGCCCGTCTGCTCGACCCTTCGGCTTTTGGTATTGTCAGTATCAGTACCATGATTATCAGTTTCTTCACCATTTTTACGAATGTGGGGTTTTCCAACTCCATTATCTCACGGCAGGAGAACGACCGAAAAATTCTGTCTACGCTGTATATTCTGAACTTGCTGCTGGGCCTGCTCATGTTTGTTATTATTTACATCAGCGCCCCCCTGATCATTGCCTATTACAAAGAGGTACGTCTGTCTAAAGTTATCCGTCTGGCAGCCTGTTATTTTCTGATCGTTTATATAGGACAAATCTTCTCCTTTATTCTTCAGAAAGAGCTGAAATTCAAGTCCGTTGCCATCACAGACATCATGGGCTCGCTGGTTGGCACGACCGTCACCATTGTTCTCGCTTATCAAAATTTCCAGGAACTGGCCATGATTATCGGCCAGCTCGCCATGCAGTTGACAAAAACGATTTTGCAGGTAGCGCAGGGTATTCGCTTCTTTGTCCCGGTTCTTTCTTTCAATCTGAAAGCCGCCAAAGAACACCTGATCATAGGCCTGTACAGCGTTGGGGATGGTTTGCTGGGATTTACGCAGTTCAATTCCGACAACATTGTGATCGGTGGTTTATTGGGCGTGAAAATATTGGGCTATTATACCATTGCCTATCAGCTGGCTATCTTCCCGGTCACGAAGCTTAATCCCATCATTCTGCAGATAGCCCACCCGCTGTTTGCCCGTATGAAAGAGAACAGTGACGAGCTGAAGAAGTCATACCTTAAGATTCTGGATGTTGTCAGCTATTGCAATTTGCCGCTCCTGGCGGGTTTGTTCATTACTGCCGACAGCGTTATTCCGTTGCTGTACGGCCCCGGCTGGGAGAGCGCCGAGCATCTGGTGCGCATTTTCGTGTTTCTGAGCCTGTTTTCCTGCCTGAGCAATCCCCTGTTCATACTCGCCTATACAAAAGGGAAACCTAAAATATTATTCTACTTAAACCTCGTTACGCTACTCATTAAAGTGCCCCTGCTGTACGTACTCGGGCATTACTGGCAGTTGACGGGCATTGCCGTAGCCTTCACGCTAACGACGTTCATCAATATGGTTTTCAGCTTTATTATTGTTCAGTCGCTCATTGGCAACTTTATGAAGGTATTTCTGTCCAACATTGCCTTGCCCATTACATTTTGCCTGCTGATGATTGGCCTGATCTATGTGTACAAGCACTATATCGGCTATGAAGGGTTGCTCAATACAGCCGTGGAGATCGCACTGGGCGGCCTGGTGTATGTCGGGTTTACGCTCATGTACAAACTATCGTTCTCGGAGATTAAAACCTTTCGACAGGCGCTGTCTTAATTAAACACAGCGGCACGGAGAACACAGAGCCTTTTTTAATTAACCTGAATAGTGGGCTGACCAGCGCAAAAATCAGCGCTTACGCACCCATTGTTCATGTTAATCAAAAAGCTTCTGTATTCTCCGTGCCGCTGTGTTCACCAAACTCCAGACGGATACGTTTAAGAGATTACTTCAGTTTCAACACTTTAGCCAGTACGTTAATCCACAGGGGTACTCTGCCTGAAACAACTTCGTAACTGCCGGCCAGCTTGCCCAGATAAACAGCCGAATGCATCTGAAACGTATCGGCACTCATACTTCGGACATTGGAGCCGATGATCCGGATCAGGGATAAAGCAATGGCGCTTTTGGAGCGAATATTCTCGTAGTAAAAGGCTTTCTGGTTCGGAAATATCTCAACATTAGCAATGGCTCCCGATGCCATTATGTTGTATTGCAATCGTTTAATATAACCTATTTCGGTTCGCTTTCTGGGTATCAAATGCTTTACAATCAGGTCTGGCGAGACACCAGCCGAATAGCCATGCTTAATGGCCGTGTACACAATTTGGGCATCCTCACCACTGGATAAAGCCTTTCCCTTACGGCCCGTAATACTTGATTCGCCACGCTCAACCATATTGATGTAGTGCTCCAGAACCTCCCGCTTAACGACCTGTCCGGTGCCGGGTGGATAATAAGAGGTCCAGTGTTGCTCATTGCCAAAAGCAATGGTCTCGTTATTTCGTTCCTGAAACAGAAACTTCCGTGATTTTACCCAATCACTTACCTGTTCGGTGAACTCGACCGCAATCCGGCCCGGCCCCCACACGCCCACTTGTGGATACTTCTCAAGAAGTGTTACCAGATGAACCAGATAAGCGGGCTCCGGCTTATTATCGTCGTCAAAAAAGACAACGATTGGATTTTTCGTCGATTTAATACCGGTCGTTCTGGCCGCAGATAGCCCCTGCTTTGTCTCGGTAACTACCCGAACCCAGTCGTACTTACTAACAAAAGATTTTATGAATGGTAAGTCTTTTACAGGTGTTGTGCTGTTGTTATCGACAATACAACATTCTACGCCGTGCCCCTCCGGAATGACCAGGTTGGAGACTGACTCTATAACTTCCTGAAATAATGCTTGAGTAGGATTATATGTACAAATAATTATAGAAAAAGTACCCATATTCTAGAATAAATTTAGTCGTATAAAATAGCCATGCTATTTACTATTTTTAATTTTAATAAACAAGTAGTTATAAATTTATGCATTAAGGGATAGTAATTTGTAAAGAAAATCTGCTCTTCCCCTCTGTCTGGCGTACTTACCGCGTAAAAAAAGGGTGCCATGACGTCTGTCTATGGCACCCCTCTTCCAGTATTGATCTACGGGTTGATTTATAGTTTCACGACCCGACCCGGCACCACCTGGCTGCCCGTACGGATCTGATAGGTATATACGCCCGCCCCCCACGTATGGGTTGAGAGCGAAACGGTCTCCTGGCCGGTAGCCAATCGGGTCTGGCTAATTAGTTGTCCCTGCGGGGAATAGACATCGATCTGCTCGATCAGCTCACCGGTCTGAAGCCGAATAGTGACCTGGTCGTAGCAGGGCGATGGATAGTTGATGGTGCTCGACACGTCGGCTATCGGGTTTCCCGCCAGCTCCTCCACAATACCAACCCGAAAACCGTTATTACTGGCAGGCACATACTCGTAGGCCCCAATGTCGTAGCCGTTCCCTACCGGCCGAACATGGTCATTAAGGTCTGTCTCAACACCCCAGCTGGATGCGTTCATGCCGGCGTCGATGAGTGGTGAGTTCGACGATAAGGTAAAGTCGCCGTTGGCAGCATTAACATAGCCCAGCGTCTGATAAGAAACAGCCGTGTAATTGTTCGACACGGTGGCGGTGGCTCCCTGCGCAAAAACGATCGGTTTCCCCCCCGAACTACCCCAATTGCTGATCGCGTTGTTGATGATCGTATTGGTATTGATTTCATTATAGAGCCGGATTCCATCGCGTCCGGCACCGTTAATGGTGTTGTTGATTAGCTGCACGAACGTGCCCGGCAACGAGCCAACCCGATCATCGCAAAAAATACCATCGGCACCTGACTGGCTAACGATGTTGTTGAAAACGCGATTATTACCCAGGTGCCCAACAATCATAATACCCATACCAGCCGCATTCTGAATGATATTATTGTAGCAGTCGCCCCCGGCCCCTCCGCTGATCTGAAGGCCGTTTGCCTGGCCATAGGCAAAGGGATCTATACCCGTATTATACAGTGAGTTGTGGTGTACGGTAGCGTCCGGAGCACAACCATATTGCAGCCCTTCAGCGCCCGTTCGTTCGATTCGGTTATGGTGGAGGTTCAGTCCGTAAATCAGGTGTGGGTAAACCTGTTTCTGAACCCCGCTACAGGACACGGTCATGCCCGAACCGTAAAATGAATTACCGGCGTAAATCCCCTCGCCCTTGGTATCATGAATGTAGTTGTCATGCACATTCACATTATACATAGTGAAATTACCCCGCCAGGTAGTCGAGTCGCAGCTTGGATCGGTTTTGAGCATCATCCCGGCAAAACCAGACTGGGCTATTTCTACGTGGTCAACTTCACAGTCGGAACTCAGCCCCCCAACACTCAAAGCGGCTCCCGATGTAGCGCTGGCCAGTTTGATACCATATTGGTAGTTGGGATCACCGCTACCGCTGAGTGATACATACCGGCTTCCCGAAAATTGAAGACAGCTGTTGATGTTTGTCGACCCTGACGTTACCAGCCCTCCGCAGTTAACAAACCGAATGGGTTGGCTGGGCGTACCAATAAAATTACCAAGAACAAGTGCATTGTATGAGCCAGCCTTAATACAAACCGTTTTTCCGGGAGCCACCCGGAGTAAGTAGTTGTTATAAACACCCGATTGTGTAATGGTGTAATCGCAGCCACAATCTGCCGAACCTCCTACCTGCCAGCCCGCCGGATCAGCCCCAAGATTGGTGTAAAGAATGGAGTTGTCGTGAATACTGGCTCCCGGCGCATTGTTGATCGTCAGGCCCGCTCCCCGGATATACTCAATGCGGTTATTATACACTTCCAGACCCTCCATCTGCACAGGATAAACTCGTTTCTGCACACCATTACAGGTAATAACTACCCCATTGGTGGCCGACTGGCCGCTGCTTAAGAACATAGCGGTAGCGGGTACGTCATGAATATAATTATCATGAATCTTCACGCTCTGGACCCTGAAGTTGGGCTGATAGGTCATCGAGTCGCAGCCCGGTTCGAGTCGCATGGAGAAGCCGGCATATCCTGACCCGGTCACTTCTACCCGTTCGACTTCGTAGTTGGTACAGACGCCATTCACCACCACGGTCGATGACCCGCTTTTAACTTTACCCGCCACAAACCCGTACCGGATGGTGCTGTCGCCCGAACCGCTCAGGACAAAGTAGCTGCATTTGTTAAATTCCAAAGCCGTACCCGCGGTTTCCTGTCCGAGATTTACCTGACCGCCACAATTGACGAATCGAATGGGCTGATCGACAGTACCGGTAAAATTTTTGAAAAGAAAACCGACATAACTACCTGCCCGTATACAAACGGTCTGACCAGGTTTCACCTTCAGGTTGTTGTTGTCGTAAGTACCCGCCTGTGTTAACGTAACATCACAGTTGCAGTTGGACGTTGATTGCGAATAGGCGATTTGAAAAATGAAGAGAAGGAATCCAATTGATAAGAAAATGTTTTTCATAAGAAGTCACCGAGTCGAGCCCTATTTAAACTTGTTTTTATTGAAATCTTTTTACTATATACAAAAAATACTATTTTTAAGCGTAGACAACAAGTACTCATGTTGATTGATTAGTTTCAACTAAATCTCCTATTGCTTACACCTTTACAATCAATTTGCACCACGATTTTTTAAATCACAAATGCGGACTGCGGATCAGGATGACAAACATAGTAATGAATGCTTATTATTACATATTTATAATTGAATATAAGTATACACTTTGTGATATATATACAAATAATAGATACTCTAACAATAATAAATAGATTATTCCTTTATAATTACGATTATAAGAACTTTCTTCGGTTACGTAAACTGCATCAAAAAGTCACCTAGTCTAAGTAGATATTTTTTCCGTCTTCATACAGCACTAACTATCTACAACTGTTTTAAGAGGTAGACAACACTCCTTCGAAAAGACCCGTTTCGTGTATCCAGCATGACAGAAGACAACAACCCGACTTCACGGAAAAATACTATTTAACACAAGATCAGCCAGTAGGCAAAAAAAAGGCCTGCCTGTTCGCAATGACCGGTTTTGAACCGGTCATTGCGAACAGGCAGGTTGAAGGAATTTTAGAGAATTTGTCCGTATCCGGTTAGAGTGTAAATTCGGGATGTACCTGAGTTTGTTTGGCCTACTGAGGCCGTTTATAATCCCGAATTCCCGGTACTGATGCTGCGTTTATCAGACGCTGGTCGTCGGAAGCGGGAGCACAACGGTAACGGTAGTTCCCACGCCTTCTGTACTATTAACTTTAATATGACCGTGCTGTAGATGTACGTACTCCTGGCAGATGGCCAGCCCAAGACCGGTACCCTGAAAGCCTACGGCATTGCTTGCTCTGAAGAATTTGCTGAATAAATTACCCAGTTCTTCCGGGGGTATGCCAATGCCTTTATCACTAATTGAAACAGCGGCAGCTTTTCCACAGAACGTGATCTTCAGGATTGGGTTTTTTGTAGAGAATTTAAAGGCGTTGGTCAGCAGATTGGTCAAGACATGGTTCATTAACTTTTTATCAAGGTTAACCTCAACAACCTGGCCCGTAACCAGAATCTCAACCTGACGCCGGTCTTCCCGATCGTGGAATGAATAGCTTACCAGTTCTTCACTCAGCGCAACCAGATCTGTAGGTTCCAGTTGTACAGCTACCATACCTTCCTCTATCTTACTGATTGTCAACGTATCGGTTATCAGGTCATTGAGCGAAATCACTTTCTGAGAAATCGTATCCGCATGTTTACTGATCAAAGGTACAAACGGACTTCCCGAGTCCATTTGAAGGTAGTGCTTCACCAGGTCGATACTGGAGCTGATGGCTGTCAGAGGGGTTCTGAACTCGTGCGAAGCAGTCGAAATAAACTGCGATTTCAACGTATTTAACATACGCTCCCTGTTCAGCGACTCCTCCAGAATCTGTTCTTTCTCGATGGCGGTGGTAATGTCGGTAGCGACCCCTATCCGTCGGGTAAGGGCGCCCTCTTCATTTTTCACAATGAAAATACGGGCTTCCAGCCAGTGGATACTACCACTCTGATGACGGGTTCTGAATTTGAAACCAGTACCCGGCTCACGGCTCAGAAACGCATCCAGAAGCGTAGGACGGTCTTCTTCGAGTACGAAGGTCAAAAAGGCGAAAGGGTCCGCATAGAGTTGCTCTACACTTTTCCCGGTATAGCGTTCAAACGTCTTGTTCACATACAGAAACCTGGGCTCATTAATGTCCCGTATCCAGAACAGCTCATCCACATTGTCGGCAATTTCGCGGAATCGCTGCTCGCTTTCCTTAATGGCTTCTTCGGCTTCTTTACGTGCCGTAATATCGGTTAACGTGCCCGTTACACCCGCAAACTGATTGTCCTGATCGAGGTTAATCTCGGCAACCACGTCAATCCATCGATACCCTCCATCCTTGTGAATGTAGCGAATTACGTGGTTGATATGCGTTTGCTGACGTGCTCTGATTGCCTCAAACAGTTCCTGCGTTTCTTTCCAGTCGTCCTGTAGAATGGAGTCCAGAAAAAAACCACCCAGCGACTCCTCAACGGTAAAACCCGTGATTCGCTCCCAGGCAGGGTTCAGATAAATCCATAGGCCACGTTCGTTGGTCTGGAAAAGAACCTCTTTTAACTGGTCTACCAGCGACCGATAGCGTTGTTCACTCGTCCGGAGAGCGTGTTCGGCCAGTCGTTTGGCCGTACGATCCCGAATCACTCCGATCATTCGATTACGGCCTCCATCTTCATTTTCCAGAAACAGTCCATCGGCCTTTATGTACAGCAACACCTTCGTTATGGGCAGAATAACGCGAAATTCGACGTCGAAGGTTTTTCGCCCGGTTTTGATTTCGTCTATGTACTGGTTGAAATACAGTAGATCAGCCGGGTGAATAAGGGATTTCAGATCGTCTACGTGCCGAATACGGGTATTATTCGGCAAGTCGAAATAGGCATAGAAATCTTCTTCCAGTTCCAGTTCATCGGTTTGCAGATTCCATTCCCAAATACCCAGTTTACCCGCTTTGGTCGCTATCTGGCCACGATACCGGGCCTGCACCAGTTCCTGCTCAATCGTTTTCAGATAGGAAATATCCGTTATGATATCGACAAAGCCGGTCAAGGTGTGATCCTCGTTATAGAGCCCACTCACCGTCGACAGAACCGGTATCTGCTTCCCTTCTTTGGTCAGCATCATGTTTTCACGCCGTAAAAACTTATGCTTGTCCACATAGGCAGCCACAACATCCTCGCCCACCAGCGACAGGTCGTTTACATCGGGCTTCAGGAGGTCGATCTGTTTCTGATGAAAAGACGGCTCCCGCAACTCACCGGCATTCCGCTTACCCACTAACTCATCAGCCTGATAGCCGGTTAGCTCTTCCAGAGCCGGATTGACCAGCTGAATCAGCCCGTTGACGTCCGTTGCCGTGATGGCTAGCCCGGCATACTGAAGAATAGCGCGCTGCATGGCCGAAAGCTGTTGAATTTGTGCCGTCCGCTCGGCCACCCGCTCCTCAAGGTCAAGGTTGGTTTTGCGTAGTTCAGCTTCTATTTGTTTAATGGGGGTAATGTTGTTAATGGTCAGGAGCACATCGGTTCCCACCTGACTAATAGTGTAATCACCCCAGAGTTCACCCGGCTCCAGGTCTGCCCAAAGTTGAAACTTTTGCGGCTGGCCTGTTTCAGCAACCGCTGCCAGCCGGTTAAACATGCCATTGGTGCGAACAAACGGAAAGATGGTGACGAGGGACTTCGCCATCATTTCCTCCTGGCTTATCCCGGTAATCAGCGAATTTACCGGATTCGTCAATAAATACGTGAAATCAACAATCTGGCTATCCTTGTAAACGGGCCGCAAGAGAGCCAGGCCTACCGGGCTGGTATTCACAACGGCCAGTAACAGCGGGTCTACTTCGTTTTGTGTTTTGGTTTGCTTGTTCGTTGGTTGACTGCTGTTTTCCAGAGCGGATATAAGTGCGATCAGGCCCGCTACCTGCCGACCCGCCCAAACATGCTCCTGGCTGAAAAAATCAGGTGTTCTATCCAGCAGCAAGATTAGATAGCCAGGGGGCTGCTCAACCAGCGGCAGGCCCAGCAAGGAACGGTAGCCCCATTTGTAGGGGTGAAGATCAGCCGAAAAACCAATGGTATCGGCTTCAAGCCGATTGATCAGTAGTTCTTTTCCCTGGTCAAGCAAGGAGGGATGAATGTATTTCAGCGGAATCTGGACGTCCCCCCACTCTTCCCTTTTTCCATGCCGGTAACGGCTATTCGTATAAGCTCTCTCACCAGCGGAATCGATACGCAATACAACCGCCAACTCACAGGGAATCAGACCGTACAAGTATTGCAGCGCCATATCTTCAAGCTTCTCACTGTCGATACTACTGGTGAACATAGCATTACATAGCTGATTCAGCCCATCCAGCTGCCGGGTAGTTTGCCGGATAACCCATTCCTGCTGCTGCCTACCCAGCGCACACGCGAGGAGTGCAGCGACATTTTCCAGTAGAAAAATGGTTTCCTGATCAACCCGCGGGATGTCATGCCGGGTGTATAAGCCCATAAAACCGATAACTTTCCCCTCTTCAGCCAGCGGTACCAGAATCATTGCCCGGACCTGTGCCATCGCAAAGGCGTTATGTTCCTCTGTAGCTTCAGGAGGTAGTGCATCGGTATTCAGACGAATCAGCTGACCAGCCATCATGCATTGCTGTGTCCAGGCAAAGTTTGTAACGGGTATAAGCAGGTCGGCTTGCCGGGGGTAAGCAGGTGTTGGCGAACACCAGTGATATGTATACGTTTGCCTGCTATGCTGATCGCTACCCGGATATAGAAATAGCACCGTCTGCCAGGCATCCATATGAGCACCGACTTGGGCAAGCGCATCCTGAATATAACTATCCAGTTCGGAAGCTGGTAGCCTGGCCAGCCTGATCGATAGGCCTGCAATAAGAGTCTCCCTCGCTAATTGTTGCTGTTGCTGGCGTTCTACCTTTTTCTGCTCGCTAATATCCTGAAGGCTAACGGCAATATAATCAGCAAGTTGACTCAGCGAAATGGCAAACCAGCGATCCTTGTCGGGATTGTAGTAATCCCACTGACAGGTTTCTCCGGTCTGATGAACGATTTGCGCTTGCCGAACGAATTCTTGTTCGGGAATAGATGGGAAGCATCGGCTAATGGGATGCCCGATAAGGTCTTCCGGCAACTGCTCTAACAAATGAGCAAACCTGGCATTAACGTACTGACAATGAAGTACCTCCACGTCTGCCTCTCCATCAACCGCATAATCCAGTAAAGCCAGGCCTGCCGAAGACGTCTCAAACCACAGCCGTAAAAGCTTCTCCATGTCAAAACAAACTAATTGTGTCAGGTGGGTAGTCCCAATAATTGATGCTGATTCTGGCTGCGTTAATCTACCAATAAGCTCATTGTCAACCACCTTACACCAATGAGCCCTCTACAGAAACTGCCTACGACATTTTTCTTTTATCCAACAAGAAGCTTTTTAGCAAAAAAATCAGGCAATTGAACAGCACGAACCCGATAAACCTATCTTGTTTCCATGCTTCAAAAAAAGTCTTAAAACTGCCCTGATGGACACAGAGCCTTTAGATTTCAGGCTCGACAGGATGTTGAGTAATCATTACAAATTTAATATAAATGTTACTAAACACCAGCCATTTAAAAGAAAGCTGTATCAATTATTCATATAAATAAACACCTGACATTTCTTTTTTCTTTTGTTCGAAGCGGAACAAATACGATAAACCAGACGATTAATGGATTGGCATTCGAGTGGAATCAACCGAAAGTTAGTCGTTCGCAAGCCAGAATTGTCGTTGCCAATGAGGAGAATCCGTAAAAAAAGGAATACACTTCATGAAACTACACCCAATACTTTTTTCAAAGCTCATGGTCCAGGCTTTGTTGTCAGGCACTAAAACGCAGACCCGCCGACTTATTAAACCGCAACTTCCAATAGATATGGAAAAAGCGGAATCCGGCACTTTTCAACCGCCATTAGCAGATCATGTGCCGTCCATCGCCGACTGTCCCTATGGGCAACCAGGCGATATATTATGGGTTCGGGAGGTATTCGGTACCTGCGGAATAGAGGGGCAAACGGTTTCCTACCGCTATCAGGCGAGCAACGGTCAGGCGGCAGAGGCTGATTCTGAAGGCCACTTTAACGGATGGCAACCCGCGCTTTTTATGCCTTACGAGGCCTGTAGACTATTTCTGGAGATTGAAGCGGTACGCGTTGAACGTTTAAATGACATTAGCGAACAGGATGCCATTGCAGAGGGCATTGAGACCATAACGACTACAGTTGGCGACAAAACGGTGTACAGCTACCGAAATTATGGGGCTTCTACACTCGTTTCGTCGCCCATTCACTCTTACCTAACCTTATGGGAATCGCTGGCTGGTTATGATTCATGGATTCGAAATCCGCTGGTTTGGGTGATCGAATTCAAGCGGGTTGAAAAGCCAGACTTATTAAAGGAATAATTGACAATCCTGGTCAACATAGGCAAGCGGGGGCATTGGCAAACATTGAATAGGATTGACGTTCGGCAGTCGGCCGCGATTACCTGCCAATCGCTCTGTTAAAACACGCCACAGGTCCGAACAAACCAGGGTAGCCCGGCGAACATTCACCCAATATCTTTTACCAGGCAACTTACGCCTGCACCCGCACCTCTGAAGGGCGGGCATCGGCAATGGCGATCTGTAACGTTTGTGGCAGCAGACTTTCGCCTTTACGAAAGGTTCGCGTGAACTCATCCAGCCCGTGGCTCCCACCATTGACCAGCCGACGGGCTTGCCGAAGGTCGTTTTCGAGTAAGGCTTCTTTAATCTTGAGTTCTTTCTGCTTCAGAAAAAGCGCCAGAATACGAGCGGCTACAGACGACTTGTTGGCTTGCTCCGGGGCCGCAATCAGATCGATCCCTAATTGGTCGCCAATAGTTTTGTAGTTGCTCCGACCCGTGAGTTGAATGAAACCACGACCTTTGAAATCAGCGCCGTCCGATGGCCCTCGATTACCCAGATCCTTTCGGTTATCGTACAGGTCGAATGGCTTACCACCCGGCGAAGAATTGAAGCGGGATTTCCCTTCATCAATGGGCATAAAGCTTGCCGTTTCGGCCCGAATGGTAGCCAGCGCCATAAGCACCATATTGCGCTCCGTCAAATCCTGTTCTTTCAACGCCAGCAACACGGCCGGTAAGTTCCTTTTTATGTTGTCGAGTGGCGTGAACGGAAACATCTGCGAAACGATACTGACCGTTACCTGCGACAACACCGAGTTAGCCGTAACGGCTTCGGGTGCTGGCTCGAAGCTCAGGGCCTGCAATGTTTTTACACCAACGATCCCATCGGCAAGTAACATCTCGCTCCGTTGAAAAGCGATGACGGCGGCTTCGGTGCCGGGACCAAACTCGCCGTCAATTTTGCCAGGATTGAAACCCAGGGATTTTAATTTTTCCTGTAACTGAAAGACCTCTGCACCAGCGGCATTGAGTTGAAGGGGCTGCATAAAGAAAAAGTGAGAAAGGGTGTGAATTGATCAGAATAAACCACTCATTAACAGAGCAGTAACACACCTAAGTAAAGACAAATACGCTACCGTGCGGCTAAGTTGTTATTTGACGGTATGATTTCTGTGCATTACCCGTTTCCTACCTTTCTAAAGCAACCTTTCAGCCCTTACCCAATCAATTTAAATAGCCGGTTCCAGCGGATTTTGTGCCATATGTCGGCCGGGACGGGATCAATTGACATCCACACAAACACCGCTTTGCCAACAATATGGTCTTCGGGCACAAAGCCCCAGTAACGGGAATCTTCGGAATTGTGCCGGTTGTCGCCCATCATAAAATAGTAGTCCTGTTTAAAGGTGTAGGTCGTTATTGGGTGCCCGTCCACCCGGATAGATGTTGGCGTGACCTCCACCGCGTTGTTGTATTCGTACCGTTTGATGACATCACTGTAGACGGCAATCGTTTGCTTGTTGATGGGAACGGCCATTCCTTTTTTCGGCACGATAAGGGGGCCGAAATTGTCCTGATTCCAGGCGTTGGCCAAACTGCCATAGATGCCGGGCCCGGTCTCGCCAGCCGGTTCAACGATCGGTTCGACGGATTTCACCCAATCGAACGACTTGAATTTTTGCATCACCCCGGCCGTCATGTTCACCCGGTAGCCCACTTGTACCGATTGTTTGGTTGAGTCGTTATATGTTTCCAGCGGCTGCCAGTTTATAAAGGGGCCCTCCGTCGATTTAAAATCGTTGACGATGTCGAATTTCCGAAAGAAACGGTCGTCCAGCACTTCGCTTGTTTTAACAAAATAGGTCGTTTCGGAGCGGGCGGGCGTTGGGAATCGTTTGCCATTTACATACACCTGCGTCTGGCGGATGATCAGCACATCACCCGGAATACCGATGCATCGCTTGATAAAATTCGTTTTCAGATCCGTTGGATACGCGGGCTCATTGGCCTTCGGTGGCGGGTAATTGAAGACGACCACATCCCCGTTTTTCACGGTTGTGAAACCCGGCAACCGGTAAATCGGCAGTTGGATAGCAGTGCTGTAGGACGGTATCTCCGTACCCCATATCTTCTGGTGCGTCAGCGGCACCTGTAAAGGCGTTTGGGGCGTCCGGATGCCGTAATGCAGCTTGCTCACGAACAGAAAATCACCCACCATCAGGCTATTTTCCATGGATGGCGTTGGAATGGCATAAGCCTCGAACGTCAAAAATCGGATCAGTGTGGCGGCTATCACCGCAAACAGCATGGAATCCAACCATTCCCGACCTGCCGTTTTTTTCGGTCTGGCCGGTGTATTACCAGCCTTTGTTTCTTTCTTAACCATAGCTTGACAGACTAAACGTAAAACGATCACCCGCCACAGCCTGCTGATCAGCAAGTTGTAACGGGTGATCGAAAGATACGGGTCGGCCCTGCCGGAGGGATATTTTATTACAGGGATGGCGCTATAGATGGGTGAAGCGTATTATTTTGAAGGCGGCATCTGCCCAAACCAGACGGTCATTTCGTTGGGTCCCCGGTTCGCCCAGGCGTAGTAAGGAATTAGCGTCATTGTATTTCCTGTCACCTGACCGCTGAGCGAAACAATGCCGCCCAGCTTTTCAGGTTGCCTTACCGGCTGAAAAGCAGTACCGGCAGGCAGCGCCAGCGATAGTACCTTACCCGAATTGTCCACTCCTTCGGCGCAATACACAACCGGACCCCGCTCAATGGCCACTTTATTCCGATCATCGGCCACCTGATCATTGGCTTTCACTTCCCGAACGGGCATGTCGAGTGTCCACTCCAGGCGGTCGCCGGGTTTCCAGCTGCGGCTGACACGGGCGTAGCCATTCTCCGTTGTATAGGGGGTCGGTTTTCCGTTCACCAGCAGCACAGGTGCTTTAGCAGCCGTATTCACATACGAGTACAACTGGCCCGGCATAGGTTTGCCCGCTGCCCAGCCCGGTAGCCGCATCTGGATAGCAAACGCCTGTACCTGCTTTGGCTGAACGGTTAGCGAAATGCTGCCATCCCATGGGTAATTTGTCACCTGTTTTATCTGAACCGGTTTACCGTTTACCGTTACCGTCGACTGGCTGGTCAGGAATAGGTTGACAAACAGATTATCGCCCTTTGTCGCGTATACATAACCGGGTAAGGAGGGCAGAAAACGCACGACATTGGTTGGGCAGCAGGACGTGCCAAACCAGGGTGCCCGCGTGGCGCCCTGCCCAACGTTGAATTTGCGTTTTCCATCCGATGCCAGCGGGTTGACGTAAAAAAACGAGTCTCCTTCGAGCGATACACCGGCCAGGAACCCGTTATAGAGCACCCGCTCAAACACGTCCATATACTTGGCTTCACCTGTCAGCAGAAACATCCGATGATTCCAGAGCAGGTTGGCGACAGCCGCGCAGGTTTCGGCGTAGGCCACATCGTTGGGCAGTTCGTAGGCTTCACCGAAGGCCTCGCCATGCCCGCGCGCACCCAGGCCACCGGTCAGGTACTGCTTCCGCTCGACTACATCGCTCCAGATGGCCAGCAGTGCATCCATATAGGCTTTATCTTGCTGGATAGCGGCAATATCGCTCATGGCCGCATACATATAACCCGCCCGCACGGCATGTCCAACGGCGGTTTTCTGCTGCGTAACGGGCACCTGATCCTGTAAATAGCTTGCCCCCTGACCGGTATTGGCGGGATCGGGAAAGAGAGGCCGCTTGTCGGACCGGCCGCGCATATCCAGCAAAAAACGGGCGAAATCCAGATAGCGCTTGTCTTTGGTCACGCGGTAAAGTTTAACGAGACCGATCTCGATTTCCTGATGCCCCGGCACCACAATAAGTTTATCGGGACCGATGGTTCGCATCAGGTAATCGGCATTTTTGAGGGCTACGTTCAGAAAGGACCGTTTGCCGGTAGCCTGAAAATGAGCCACGGCGGCCTCATACATATGCCCGACATTGTAGAGTTCGTGACTCCCCGCCACATAAGAAAACCGCGTTGGCCCAACCTGTTTGTCTTTACTATTCGCGCTGTCTTTCAGAATGGTGCGGATGGTATACAAATACCCATCCGGTTCCTGAGCCGCAGCAAACAGCGTGATGAGGCTATCCAGATAACGATCCAGCTTGGCGTCGTACTGCGTTTGCAGAGAATACGACGCTCCTTCCACAACTTTAAATACATCCGAGTCGTCGTACCGGATTCCCCTAAACGTTCCTTTTGCCAGCCCGCCAGCTACGGCAAAATTGTTGATCCGGCCGGTTTCTTCGCATTTCTTAAAGTCGAAGGGAATGGTAACGGTGCGGTTGGTGGCCAGCCGGGGCTGCCAGAACCCGCCGTTGATGGTCACGCTGGTGAAGGGCACTGGCACAATGGGATAATCCTGCGCACGAGCCCCCAGTGCCCCAAGCGTCATGACTATGAATAAAGCTGTTCTTTTCACCTTAACATCCAGTTTATTACGCTCACCGACAGGGCTAATGTCTATAAACTTTCATCTTGCCTACTACCAACCGCTGGCAGAAAGCAAGATGAAGAATGAACTACTAAACCAACTAGTTCCCAAGCCAAAGCAGAAAACTAAGCGTTAGCCCGATCAGATAGATGAAGCAGGTTTAACACAAAACCTACCGTCTTTTTGAGGTGGAATTTTAGCAGGCGTACAGGCGTGATATTCTACCCCTCGCACAGTTGTAAAGCCTTTCAGGCTGGCTTGAAAATGCGCAGTGGGCTCACCAGTGGTTTATCAAAACAAGCCATGTACTCTTTACAGGTAAACCAGCGAACCCATCAACTTTACCGATCCCAGGCCGCCATCGTAAATCGTCATTATTATACATGGTCCAGCCTGAGTTTACTGGTTTGGTGGAGTCCATTTCTGACAGGATAGGCACTTTATTCGGTATGGTAATATGGCTTAGGTGACACACCCAGGACAAGCAGAATTAATAAGCTCATACTGAGTAGATAAACCGCATCTTTGGCATTAGAGGTAAAGAACCAGTCAAGCCTGTTAATCCTTCTGCGTATACTGCCATGACGCTCCACTCGAACCGCCGTGATTTTATTAAACAAGGTAGCGCGGCTGCCTTAAGTTTAGCCCTGTTTCCGAGCTTCAAACGAAAAGTGGCACCCAGCGACAAGCTCCGGGTAGCCCACATTGGCGTGAACGGGATGGGTACCAACCACCTCAACTGGTTTGCCAACCTGCCCGAAGTCGAAGTGGTAGGCCTCTGCGACCTCGACCAGACCCACCTCAATAAAGCCTTAGACACCCTTAAAAAGATCCACCGTGCGACGGACCGCCCTGACACCACAGCGAAAACATACTCCGACTTCCGCTACCTCCTCGATCGCAAGGACATCGACGCCATCACCTGCGCCACCCCCGACCATTGGCATGCGCAGGTAGCCATCATGGCGTTTCAGGCTGGGAAGGATGTGTACGGCGAAAAACCGCTGTCTTATAATGTGCGCGAGGGACAGCAGATGCTGAAAGCCCAGAAACGCTACGACCGTATCTTTCAACTCGGTACCCAGATACACGCGGGCGACAATTACCATCGGGTTGTCGAACTTATCCAGGCCGGAGCCATTGGTAAAGTACATACCGTTCGGCTTTGGAAAACGGGCTTTCCACCGGTTCTAGGCCCGGCACAGTACCAAACGCCCCCCTCGACGCTCAACTGGGACATGTGGCAGGGCCCCGCGCCGGTGTCGCTGTACACACCCGAACGCTGCCATTTTACGTACCGGTATTTTCTGGATTATTCGGGGGGCGTGTTTCAGGACTTCTGGTGCCACATTGCCGATGTGGTTTGGTGGGCCATCAACCCAACCGGCCTGAAGCGCATCAGCGCCAAGGGCGAAGCCCCCGAAGGTATTGGCGACGCCCCGAAATGGATTGATATCGACTACGAATTTGATGGACTCAACCTCCATTGGACCAGCACCCCGCCCAACGTACCCGGTGCCGAAAAACGGGGTATCGGCGCGTATTTTGAAGGCGATAAAGGCACCCTGCTGTGCGACTACAGCACCCGCGAAATCACCATCAATGGCGTGGTCATGAACGACATTGCCGAAATACCCATCACGATCCAGCGGTCGCCGGGCCACCAGCAGAACTTCGTTGATGCGGTAAAAGCGCGTACACAGCCAGAATCCAATCTGGCCTATGCCCGCATGATGACGATGCCCATGCACCTCGGCCTGATCTCCTACCGGCTCGGCCAACCCCTGGAGTGGAACGCCCATAAGGAGAAATTCCGGCACAACCAGCAAGCCAACGCCATGTTGTCGCGGGATTACCGGAAGGAGTGGAATTTAGTGTAATCGGACGACAAAAGCTACCACCCCCAACCCCCTCCTAAAACAGGAGGGGGCTTTGTAACGGACTACCCTTATCTTAGCCCCCTCCTGTTTTAGGAGGGGGTTGGGGGTGGTAAAATTACCGCGTCTTATTCTTCAGCACGACAAACGGCAGGTGCGTATCCCAGGTGGGCTTTAACCCTTCCTGAATTACAAACGTTTTTGCGAAATTTCCCAGCACAATATCGGCGTCTCCATCCCGATCAATGTCGTTCACGTCCATACAAATCCAGCGACCATAGGCACTGACGGGCACCGCATGGGGTCGGAATTGTAAAGGTTTCTGCTGCTCGAACAGGAGAAACTCTTCAGCAGGATTCGTTTTGAAATCAGCGAAGAACGCGATGGTGGCTATGTCCAGGTCGCCGTCCTTATCAAAGTCGGTGGCGATGGCTTTGGTGCAGCCGTTGACAGGATAGAAATAAGCCTGTTTGTACGAAAAATCGCCCTGATTCAGGTAGATGTATAACCCGTGGTAGGGCTTCATCACTTTCGAGTAATCGCTGTTGTCGCCACAGGTGTACAGAATATCCAGCCGACCGTCTTTGTTAAAGTCAACCAGTTGAAAACTCGTAGAGCCGTAGACGGACGGAAATCGAAGCAGGTTCTTCTCCGTAAAACCACCCTTTCTGTCGTTCTGAAACAGCCAGATTCCCTCGTCGGCGTGGGCGAACAAAACCATCAGGTCGGGCCAGCCATCCTTGTTAAAATCTCCCGTGATAGCCTGACTCGCGCCGGGTACTTCTTTGATCGGTCGTTTGGCAAACTGATGGTCAGGCTGTTGTTTTAGCCAGTACAATCCACCCATGTTGTGACCGAAACCGCAAACCACCCAGTCCATCAACCCATCCTTATCGACATCGACCGGCACCGATTTCAGTGGGCGGGGAAGCAGCGTCGCAATGCCCGACGAGTCCGTTCCATGCTGTCCGTTCATCGTTAGCGAAATCATCTCTCCCCTGGCAATATCGGCCGCCTGCATCGTACCCAGGATCGTAAACAGGCTCCGCTCATTCCCTTTGTCATCCCGAAAAAACTGCGCATCGACAGCCGCCGAGTTGAATTGATGGAATAACGTTGGTTTTAACTGTTGATTCCAGCGGGTTAGGTTGCTACGGAAGGCATCGCTCGTGTAAAGGTATTGCCCGATGGTATCCATGGCTACCATCGTCGTCATGGCCGTTTGCGTGGTATCGAGCTGGGGCTTTTCGAGCGAAAACATGGCCCAGTCATCAGTAAACGGCTCCGGCTTACTGGCAGGCTTGAGCGTTTCGGGTGCCAGCGTCTGGTAATAAGCCATCAGCTTCTGCCAGTTTTCGAAGGAAATAGCCGCCTGCTGACCAGCATAATACAAACCATCCGGATAGACCTCCAGCCCCAGATTGGAGGCCATAGCGGGGAGCACATGCTTCACCCACGTTTCCTTATCCAGCAGCTCAGGGGCGGGCACGATATGACAGCTGCCACAATGTTGTTCCGCCAGCTGTTTCCCCTCCACAATAAGCGGGTCATTCTCCTGTCCTGACTGGCAGCTGCCAACGAGTATAGCTAAAGTAGCGAGGGCCAGAAATGAGAAGTAATAGTAAGAAAGGAAAGGTCGCGTTGTCATCTATTCATCATTTTCACACGAAATAGAACGCGGATGTTCATGATTTCTAAGGTCATGATACACCCTGAAAATCATAAACATCCGCGTTCTGTTATTACTGCCGCTCGCCCACCAGATTAAGTATGAACGAATACTCCAGCGCGATTTCCTTTAACGCCTGGAACCGGCCCGAAGCCCCGCCATGTCCGGCCTCCATGTTGGTATGAAGAAGCAATTGATTTTGGTCCGTTTTCATTTCCCGAAGTTTGGCCACCCATTTGGCGGGTTCCCAGTACTGCACCTGCGAATCGTGCAGGCCGGTAGTCACGAGTAGGTTTGGGTAGGCTTTTTTCTCCACGTTATCGTAAGGTGAATACGAGAGCATGTAGTCGTAATATTCCTTGTTTTTGGGGTTACCCCACTCTTCAAACTCGCCCGTTGTGAGCGGGATACTTTCGTCGAGCATCGTCGTCACAACATCCACGAAGGGCACAGCCGCCACCACGCCCCGGTACAGTTGCGGAGCCTGGTTGATCACGGCACCCATCAGCAAACCACCCGCGCTGCCGCCCATAGCAAACAGCTTATCGGCGCTGGTATAGTTGTTCTTGATGAGGTGCTGCGACACGTCGACAAAGTCGTTGAAGGTATTTTTCTTCTTCAGCATCTTGCCATCTTCATACCAGCGTCGGCCCATCTCCTGCCCACCCCGAATGTGCTCAATGGCGAAAATAAAGCCCCGGTCGAGCAGACTCAGGCGGGTCGAGCTAAAGCCGGGGTCGGTGGAGTAGCCGTATGAACCATACGAATACTGAAGCAACGGAGCCGAACCATCCTTCTTCGTACCCTTGCGGTACACCAGCGAAACGGGCACATTCACGCCATCGCGGGCGGTGACGTAAAAGCGCTCCGATACATAGTTGTTCTTATCAAACCCGCCCAGCACTTCCTGCTGTTTCATCAGCGTTTTCACCTTCGTATCCATGTTGTAATCGAAGGTGGAGCTGGGCGTTGTGAGCGACGAATATCCGTAGCGCAGCACGTTGGTGTTGAAGTCGGGGTTGTAGCTGATGCCTGCCACATAAGCCGGTTCGCCAAAGTCGAGGTATTCATCAGCCTTCGTTTTTTGATTGATGACCCTGATGTTGGTCAGTCCGGCTTTACGTTCGCCTAACACGAGGTGATTGGCAAAAATGTCCATGTTCTCCAGATACACATCCGACCGGTGTGGAATTACTTCTTTCCAGGCAGTCCGGTCGGCCGTTTTTCCTTCGGGCACTTCCATCAGCCGGAAGTTTTCGGCCTTCCAGTTCGTGCGGACGTAGAACTTATCTTTATAATGCAGAATGTCATATTCGTGCCCTTTTTCGCGGGGCAGGAACGTTACGAACTCGCCCATCGGCTTACTGGCTTCCAGCAATCGGTATTCCGTTGCAACGCCGTTGTGATCCGAGCCGATGGTGATGTATTTCTTGGATTTCGACCGGCCCAGCCCCATGTAAAACTGGTTGTCTTTCTCTTCGTAGACCAGCACATCGGTTTTGGCGTCAGTACCCAGTATGTGCCGGTACACCTGATAGCCCAGCAGCGTTTGCGGGTCTTTTTTGATGTAAAAAAGCGTCTTGTTATCTGTAGCCCAGGCAAAACTGCCCGCTTCGGTATTCGGAATCGCTTCGGGATACAATTCACCCGTTTTGAGGTTCTTGACCTTCAACGTATACATGCGTCGACTAACGGTGTCCTCGGCAAAAATGGCCAGCTCGTCATTATCCGACACCTCAAAACCGCCAATCTGGTAGTAGTTATGCCCCCTGGCCATGGCATTTCCGTCGAACATGATTTCTTCGGTGCCTTGCAGGGAGCCTTTTTTGCGGCAATAGATGGGGTATTCGCCCCCGGTAATGAAGCGGGTGTAGTAATAATAGTCCCCTTCTTTGTAGGGCACCGATTCATCCTGCTGTTTGATCCGGCCCTTCATTTCCTCAAACAACTTCGTTTGCAGGTCCTTTACGGGCGCCAGTACGTTATCCAGATACGTATTTTCGTCGTTGAGGTACTTGATCACCTCCGGATTCTCGCGATCGTTGAGGTAATAATACTTGTCGATCCGTTTATGACCGTTCGTAATCAATTCTTTGGGTTTGATAGCCGCTTTGGGCGGGGTTATCGGTTGTGCCTGGGTCATGCTGTAGAGCGTGAGAGAAAAAATAACTAATTGACAGGTCCGTTTCATAAGAGGACGTCGGTTCAGTTTGTTTCTGAAGAATGTTTGTAAAAATAAGGGTTATCTAAACGCAAAGGCGCAGGGGAAAGCGCAAAGAGGTCATTTAATTCTTTACGACCTTTGCGCTTTCCCCCGCGGTTGAATGCCTCATGCCAGAACTCGTCGTTGCCCACTATACCGAAAACCTGAACTGGTTACGGAACCTGCCGAAATCGTTAATGCAAACGATCTATACCAAAGGCTCCGAACTGATGACTGAGCACACCGCCATTCCCCTACCGAACGTTGGGCGGGAAGCGCACACCTATCTGCACCACATCGTCAATCGGTACGACTCTCTGGCCGAGTGGACCGTTTTCTGTCAGGGAAAGCCTTTCGATCATGCCTACGACTTCAAGAAAACGATGCACGAATTTGTAGCCCATCCCGATGCCATCAGTTCAACCGGATTTCGCTGGCTGGGGCACCTGATCGACACCGACGATCAGCAGGGGCATCGGCTGTTTCAACCCTGGAGTAAAAATGAGGATGGCCGCGGTCTGGATATTCATGGATTCCACCGCGCCCTGTTTGGCACCGACGGCCCGGAGCTGTATACCTTTGTGCTGGGGGCTCAATTTGCGGTCCACCGCAACCTTTTGCGGCAACGTCCCGTATCGTTTTATGAACACGCACTAGCGGTTTCGGTATCATACCCGGACGCAGCTCATTGTTTCGAACGGAGTTGGGATCGCGTTTTCAATGTTACAGGTATCGATCCCGACTGGCTGGCCGGACGGCTAACCGTCCATCTTAAACAAATGAAATATCAGCCGACAGATCGACTTGTGTAAAGGCGAGCCGTTCATCCCGGGTCAATACGTATCCTTTAAATAAGAAAGTAGCAGAAATAAGCTCATTTAGATAAATAATAGCGATATTATTAAGAACGTCCGAACGCTTTAGGCACACAATGCGTCTAACTATTCGGCATCATAAAACAACAGTCCCGTTTATCTTTATCAGGAAATTTTACAATTCTATCATGGCCCGCACATTTTACGTGCCCCGCTTTAGGCTCGTGCTGTTCTGTATCGGTACGGCTGGTACGCTCACTGCTTTTTACCCGGACAAACTTTCCTTAAAAAAGACATTTACCCGCATCAACACGGAGGTAAGTGCACACAGTCGGGCCTACGAAACCCTTGCTGATGCGTCGGAACGGGTGGGGCATCGCCTGACGGGTAGCCCCAATGGAACCCGTGCTGAAACCTACGCCTTTAACCTGTTGTCGTCTTACGGATTTAAGGAGGTTCGCTATGAACCGTTTGAAGTAGAATCCTGGATGCGCGATACCGTTACGCTGGCAATTGTGCCCAACAAAAGCGACAACTTCCGGGATGTGCCTGTCGTAGCACTGGCACACTCGCCTGTAGAAGCGCACGTGAATGGTGAGATCATCGATGTGGGCAATGGTCTTGAAGGAGATTTCGCTGCCGTAAAGGACAAGCTCAAAGGAAAAGTCGTTCTGGTCAATATCGGTCTGGCGGCTCCCACCCAGGGGGCACGAAATTTACACCGTTCCGAAAAAACGGCGCTCGCCATTCAGTATGGTGCCTCCGGCGTGATCATGGTCAATCTGGTGCCGGGCAATGTATTGCTCACGGGTACGGCGTCGGTAACGGGTAAATTGATCCCCATCCCATCGGTCTGCATCTCACTCGAAAGTGGCCAGGCAATACGGGCCTGGATGCAGGAGGAACATGAAAAACTGCGGGCCCAGATCAACATGACCAACACGAGCCGTAAGATACGGGCCCGGAATGTGGTTGCCACGGTGAAAGGATCGACTTATCCAGACGAGAAAATTATTGTCGGCGGCCACCTCGACTCCTGGGACCTGGCCACGGGCGCAATCGACAACGGCATTGGGTCATTCGCGATTATGGATATTGCCCGCACATTTAAAGCCCTGAAACTAAAACCCAAACGAACCGTTGAATTTGTGCTGTTTATGGGTGAAGAGCAGGGCCTGCTGGGCTCACGGGCTATGGTCGAGAAGCTGAAGCAGTCGGGAGAACTGGACAAGGTACGCTACATGATGAACCTGGATATGACCAATGATCCTACAGGTTTGAACGCCTTTGGCCGGAGCGACATCGTCCCCTTCCTGAATACCATTGGCGAAACGATGAAAGAAGTGGAACCCACCTTCGCCAATCAAATGGAGAACCAGGCTGGTCTTCACTCCGACCACCAGCCGTTTATGCTTGAAGGAGTTCCGGTGGTCGGTATGAACGGACACCTCTCCCGCGAGGTTCTTAACTGCTACCACGCCAATTGCGACCGGATGAACCTGGTAAATGCGAACCAGTTAAAGAACACGGTGCGCTATTCGACCATGCTGCTCTATGCGCTGGCCGATGCCGATGCGATCCCAACCACGCGCCAGACGGATACCCAAACCCGCGACTACCTCGTGGCGCAGGGTCTGCGTACACCTTTACAAATTGCCAACGAATGGCGATGGAAAGAATAAGCAAATACACTTTCGCTAAAATTTAGTCGTTGCAGGAAGGTACCCCTACCGATGATTTCGTTTCTTTGTACTACGATCATCACCTAACCCAACATGGCTAAAAATACCTTCCGCGAACCCGAGCGGGTAGCCAAGCAGAAGAAACAGCGCCGTAAACTTAAGCTGGCCTCCTGGCTCAATGACTTCATTGGGCTGGACCGGCTGTTTGGGGAAGATAATGCCTGGCCCATCCAGCACATCGACCGCATTCTTTGGGTTACATTCCTGCTCATTCTCTACATAGGACTAAATCACAACGCCGAACGACTGGTCCGGCGAACCCAGCGGGCCAAAGCGCAGGTCGATGAGCTTCGATCGCAGTTTACCGTTCTCCAGGCCGATTTTAACAAAAGCGGCAAGCAATCAGAAATCAGTAAGCGTGTAGCGGCCCTCGGTCTCGCCGACAGCCAGACCCCACCCCATAAAATTGTTGTCAAGACCGATGAACATTAAACAGGACATTATTCAGCGGGCCAACCACGTCTTTTACATCGTTCTGGTGCTGGCGGTCTGTATTGTGGTTCGGCTCGTATCCGTACAATATTTCAAAAAGGATTTAAAAGGGAAATTCTGGCGCGAACGCGTTGCCGCCACCCTGATCCAGCGGGATACCATTCGGGCCATGCGGGGCAACATTTACGCCCATGACGGCTATCTACTGGCCACCTCCCTGCCAACCTACGTGGTGGGACTGGACCCTACCATGGCCAAACCCGACTACTTTAATAAGAAAGTAGACTCGCTGGGCTTACTGCTGTCCCGCATTTATGGCGATCGTTCCCCCCGCGACTACACCGACCTTATCGTTGATGCCCGACGGCGCAAACGGCGCTATGTACTGCTCAACCGCCGGCGGGTTACCTTCCAGGAACGGCAAAAAATGCTCAAATGGCCCTTTTTCCGGTCGTCGTCCAAAGTAGCGGCACGGGGTGGCGTACTGCGTCCTTATTATGAACGCTATCACCCATACGGCCAGATGGCCGAACGAACCATTGGTAATCTGGACGCCAAAACGGGTCGCGGGCTGATTGGTCTGGAAGCCAGTTTTCAGCCTGCTCTGGCGGGTAGAAATGCCGTGGGCCTGGTCGAAGTTTTGTCGGGAGGGGTACGAAAACCCGTCGATGATGGTCCCGAAATGCGGCCGGAACCGGGTATGGATCTGTACACGACCATTGATGTCAACTATCAGGACATGGCCGAATCGGCCCTCCGTTCGACCCTCGAAAAGTACAAGGCGGCCAAGGGTTGCGTCATCGTCATGGAAGTGGCTACCGGCGAAATCCGCGCCATGGCGAACTTAACCCGACAGGGCGACAAGTATGTTGAAAATTTCAACCACGCGCTGGCAGGACGAACCGACCCCGGCTCGACCTTCAAACTGGCGACGATGATGGCCTTGATGGAAGAAAAAGCCATTTCGCTCAACCAGACAGTTCAGACGGGGCAACATGCCGTGAAGTACAACGGCCTTAAGATCGTTGATTCCAACGGGGGCGGTTCAGGTACGATTACGGCCCGACAGGTGTTCGAGAAATCATCTAACATCGGCACACACCTGCTGATGCGCAGCTATTTCTATAAACGCCCGGATCTGTATTGTCAATATCTCCGCAAGTTTCACCTGACCCAGCCAACAGGCATTCACATGAAGGGCGAAGCAGTACCGGTGGTGCGAAATCCTGATATGAAAGGCTGGAGCAAGGTGTCGCTAACCTCCATGTCGTACGGCTACGAGATGCAGATTACGCCGTTGCAAATGCTGGCATTCTACAATGCCGTTGCTAATGGCGGAAACTGGGTACGGCCGGTCATCGTGAAGCAGATCAAGCTGGCCGACGAACTCATTGAAGATAACAAGCCCTACATCGCTCCCGAACCTATCTGCTCCAAAGAGACCGCCCGGAAAGCACAGGACCTGTTGCGGGGCGTGGTGACGAACGGTACGGCCAAGCACATTAATAATCCATTCTATGCCATTGCGGGGAAAACGGGGACCGCGCAAAAAGTCATTGACGGCCAGTATCAGGTAGGTCGGTATTACACCTCCTTTATTGGCTATTTCCCGGCCGATAAGCCCAAATACAGTATGATTGCGGTAGTCGACAACCCACAGCAGGGCGAAAACAAAGGTAGCTTATACGCTGGAGCGGTATCGGCACCCGTATTCAAATCGGTAGCCGACCGGATCGTCGCCTATGACTATCAGATGCATGCGCCTATTCGGGCCAGAGCTTCCCAACCGGTTTCATCGACAGCGCTTGTGGCTGGTTATGCCGATGATCTGCACACCATCAGCTCGGCGCTGAACCTCACCAATGAACCATCCACAGAGGGATGGGTAGAAGCGACGCCAACGGGCCGGTGGAAAGGGCGTCCCACCCGCGATGATCGTGTTCCCGATGTGCGGGGCCTCCCCCTGCGCGACGCCCTGTTCCTGCTCGAAAACCGGGGCTTCAAGGTGTTGGTCGAAGGGCGCGGTAAAGTAAAAGAGCAGTCGATCGAGCCGGGAGCGGGCATTGAAAAAACGATCGGAAAGGTCATTACCCTGACGCTTGGGTAAACCTAAGTAGATAAAATTAGGTAGTACTGACCTGAATCCTTTTTTTTGCAGCCAGCAAACGAACCCGTTGTTCGTTCAACCTGTGCATGCAACTAAAAGACCTCTTCTATAAAATTCCCCTGCTGGGTACCTCCGGCAGCATGAGCACCGATGTAACGAGCCTGACGATGGACTCGCGCAAGGTCGGGCCGGGCAGTTTATTCATTGCGGTGCGCGGCACCCTTACCGATGGCCATGCCTATATAGAAACGGCTATTCAACAGGGGGCCAGCGCCATCCTGTGCGAAGAAATTCCAGCCCAAACGAACCCGGCGGTAAGCTACATTCGGGTACAGGATTCCCCCAGGGCTATGGGCCTGGTAGCGGCTAACTTTTACGGACAGCCGTCAAGAAAACTCAAACTGGTGGGCGTAACGGGCACCAACGGCAAAACCTCGGTAGCGACGCTCCTCTTCCGGTTATTCCGATCGCTGGGCTACCGCTGCGGCTTACTGTCGACAGTGCAGAATCAGATTGACGATGAAGTCATTCCGTCTACACATACCACCCCCGACGTGATCACGATCAACCAGCTGCTGACCAATATGCTGGCCCACGACTGCACGCATGTATTCATGGAGGTTAGTTCGCACGCGGTGGTTCAGGAGCGAATTGCGGGACTGACCTTCGTAGGTGGCATTTTTACAAACATCACCCACGACCACCTCGATTTTCACGGTACGTTCGATAACTACATCCGGGCAAAAAAAGGGTTCTTCGACCAACTTCCAGCCTCAGCTTTTGCTCTTACGAATGTCGACGACAAACGCGGGCTGGTGATGCTTCAGAACACGGCCGCCCGGAAAGAAACCTACTCCCTCCAGACGCTGGCCACGTTCAAAGGGAAAATTATTGCCGACAGCCTCTTTGGCCTGAACATGTTCATCGACGACCGCGAGGTGTGGTTCAAGCTCATTGGCCGCTTCAATGCCTATAACCTGCTTAGTGTCTATGGCGCAGCCGTACTGATGGGCGAAGATCCAACGGAAGTGCTGACATCCTTGTCGGGCATTACCCCCCCATCCGGCCGCTTTGAGCAAGTGGTTTCGGACGATAAGATTGTCGGCATTGTCGACTACGCCCATACGCCCGATGCCCTCCTGAATGTTCTGGAAACGATCAACGAACTTCGGGATGCCGATGAGCAGGACTATCTGCCGCAAATCATTACGGTTGTAGGCTGCGGGGGCAACCGCGATGCCGCCAAACGACCGATCATGGCCGATATAGCCTGCCGCCTAAGCAACCGCGTTATTCTGACGTCCGACAACCCCCGCAACGAAGACCCGATGGCGATTCTGGAACAGATGCAGGCCGGGGTTTCGCCCGTAGATCTCAAAAAAACGATCACCATCGAAGACCGTCACGAAGCCATTCGCCATGCCGTATCGCTGGCCCGTCCGCACGATATTATTTTGGTAGCGGGCAAAGGCCACGAGGCCTATCAGGAGATAAAAGGGGTGAAATACGACTTCGATGACCGGGTCGTATTGCGCGACGCTTTCGCAGACCGTTGAAATCAGTAACTTTGACCTGCCTTAAAGAGCGAAAGAGTGAAAGAGTGAAAGAGCGATAACAAAGGTTCTTTCACTACGCTCTTTCACTCTTTCATTCTTTCGCTCTTTAAAAAATGCTCTATTACCTCTTCCAGTTTCTTGACGAACGATATAACTTCCCCGGCGCGGGAGTTTTCCAATATATTTCCTTCCGGGCTCTTGGCGCTGTTGTCACGTCTCTGCTGATTGCCGCTGTTTTCGGTCGGCGCATCATCGACACACTACGTAACCTTCAAATTGGCGAGTCGATCCGTGATCTGGGTCTGGAAGGACAAATGCAGAAACGGGGGACACCCACCATGGGTGGCTTCATCATTCTGGCATCTTTGCTGATTCCGGCGCTGTTATTCGCCAAGTTATCAAACGTCTACGTCGTCCTCGCGCTGGTCTCGACCGTCTGGACAGGTCTGATCGGCTTCCTGGACGATTACATCAAGGTTTTCAAGAAAAATAAAGAGGGGCTGGAGGGGCGATTTAAGGTAGTAGGCCAGGTTGGTCTGGGCCTGATTGTTGGCCTGACCCTGTCGTTCAACGATTACGTTAAAATTCGGAAATACGCCCCCCGATTGCTGAATACATCAACCGTTCCGGATATCTACACCGACATTAAGTCGACGCTGACCACCGTACCGTTCGTTAAAAACAACGAATTCGATTACAGTTCGCTGTTGTTCGGCGTTGTCCCTGAGAGCTATACGTGGATCGTTTACGTGATCATCTGCATCTTTATTATAACAGCCGTTTCCAATGGAGCCAACATTACCGATGGTATCGACGGACTGGCTGCGGGTACATCCGTTATTATCGGGCTTACCATTGGCGTACTGGCTTATCTGTCGGGGAACAAAGTTTTCTCGCAGTACCTGAACATCATGTACATTCCCAATGCCGGGGAGCTGGTAATTTTCTGTGCGGCATTTGTGGGTGCCTGCGTTGGATTCCTGTGGTACAACTCTTATCCGGCACAGGTTTTTATGGGCGACACAGGCAGTTTGATGCTCGGGGGGGTTATTGCGGTGCTGTTCCTGGCTATTCGAAAGGAGCTGATGATTCCGATCATCTGCGGCATTTTTTTAGTCGAACTCGTGTCGGTGATTATGCAGGTCAGCTATTTTAAATATACCAAACGAAAGTATGGCGAGGGCAGGCGAATTTTCCTGATGTCGCCCCTGCACCACCATTTTCAGAAGAAAGGCTACCACGAAGCCAAGCTCGTCACCCGTTTCTGGATCGTCGGTATTATTCTGGCCGTACTGGCCCTGGCAACGCTGAAGTTGCGGTAGTCTTAACAGTTAAAAAAGAGCCGGGAATTTTATTCCCGGCTCTTTTTTAACTGTTCAATATCATTCAAGTCCCTGGGTCTTCCCGCTGCTTCTTTTGCACGAATAAGATGATTGTAATGAATAAGTCGTATAGATATTCCATCCACATCAACCTCAGAAGAATGAAAAAAAACCTCCTTAAACGTAAGCCCTTTGATTGCCGTTAAAATATCGATTGCTACAGGCTGTCGACCAAATGTAAATACATCAAAAGCTGGGTTGTTAAGAAAATTATCAGCAGTCATGTCAAACGTTGGCATGCCAAAATCCAGAAAAGCCTTCACTATACGTTCATAATTGTCAATGGATTTTTCAACCAGAATATCCATATCTCCTGTGGTTCGATTGTAACCATGAAGAATGACAGAATATCCTCCAATTAAGACATAGAGGACTTTTTGTTTCTGTAAAGCTGCCAGAAAATCTTGGAAATCGGTATTAAATAAATTAGCCATTTTCGTGTTTTCGAGCCGAGAAAGCAGTACGATCTAATCGGGGAGGATTCGTGATATCGTACCGAAAAGCAATGCTATTTAAATAAGCAGCCGCCTTTAATCGGTCAACCAACGTTTCGGGTTGATTTCGGGCGTGATAGCGTTCCGTTTCCTCATGGGTGCCCATATGAAACGCGGTTCGGTCGAGTCGAAAAGAATCAGCCATTCGATGTAGTCAGTTTAGATAGGGCAAAAATACGGCTTTGCTTTCATAATCTGGCCATACCCTTGTTTTTCAGGCTACTATCTCCTATATTTGCACTCCCGTTTCAGGACGGGCCTGTTTTTTACGCAGGTAAGGTCTTATAAATCAAACAATTAGTCTCCTTAATAGTGAATACGCTCAGTTACAAAACCATCTCTGCCAACAAAGAAACGGCGCAGAAGGAGTGGATTGTGGTTGACGCTCAGGGTGAAGTGCTCGGTCGGCTGGCCAGCAACATCGCACGCCTGATTCGCGGCAAACACAAAACCAACTTCACGCCACACGTTGACTGCGGAGACAACGTGATTGTCATCAATGCCGACAAGGTTCGCCTGACCGGTGCCAAGATGACCGATAAAGTCTACGTCCGCCACACAGGTTATCCTGGTGGTCAACGGTTCGCATCGCCCCGGCTGTTGCTCGAAAAGCACCCAGAGCGCATCATCGAACACGCCGTAAAAGGTATGTTGCCGAAGAATCGGCTTGGTCGTCGGTTGTATACCAACCTGTACGTTTACGCCGGTGGTCAACACCCGCACGAGGCTCAGCAACCAACCGCAGTTAAATTCTAAGTCATAATGGATCGTATTAATACCATTGGCCGCCGTAAAACTGCCATCTCCCGCATCTACATGTCGGCGGGCAGCGGAGCCATCTCGGTGAACGGAAAAGATTACAAACAGTATTTCCCTACCGAAGTCCTGCAAATCATTCTAAACCAACCCTTTGCAACCGTTAATGGTGTGGGTGGTTACGACGTGAAAGTGAACGTTCGTGGTGGCGGTGTGGCTGGACAAGCCGAAGCTACTCGTATGGCAATTGCCCGGGCACTGGTCGAAATGAACGCGGAATTCCGTCCGGCCCTCAAAAAAGAAGGCTTCCTGACACGGGATTCACGTATGGTAGAACGGAAAAAATACGGTCGTCGGAAAGCCCGTCGTCGGTTCCAGTTCTCGAAACGTTAATAGTACAGTTGTAAGTAAGCAAGTAGTAAGTTTTAAGTACTCGATACACGTCCTACTTCATCACTTACGGCTTACCACTAATTTGTCCAGACTGCCCTTAGATGATGCCGACGGGCGGTGCTGCGTATTTTTTAACAACATTCATTTTCAAAGTCTGAAATGGCACAAATTGAATATAAAGACCTCCTCGACGCTGGTGTGCACTTTGGCCACCTTACGCGTAAGTGGGACCCCCGGATGGCTCCGTACATCTTCATGGAGAAGAACGGCATCCACATTATTGACCTGAACAAAACGGTTGCGGCATTGGACGAAGCCTGCAATGCCATCAAAGGTATTGTTCGCTCGGGCCGGAAAGTGATGTTCGTGGCTACGAAGAAACAGGCTCAGGAAATCGTTTCGGAAGAAGCGCGTCGCCTGAAAATGCCGTACGTTACCGATCGCTGGCAGGGCGGTATGTTAACGAACTTCGCTACGATCCGCAAGTCGCTGAAAAAAATGCAAACGCTGGACAAAATGCTGAAAGACGAGGAGACCGTCAAAAGTATTGCCAAGCGTGAGCGTTTGACCCGCAGCCGGGATAAAGAAAAACTGGAGCGCGTATTGGGCGGTATTGCCGACCTAACCCGTTTACCAGCGGCTCTGTTCATCGTTGACGTAAAACGCGAACACATTGCTGTTGCCGAAGCTCACCGTCTGGGTATCCCCGTATTTGCCATGTGCGATACGAACTCGAACCCCGAAGAGGTTGATTTCGCTATCCCAGCCAATGACGATGCTTATAAGTCAATTTCCCTGATCACGCTTGCCATTGGTAAGGCCATCGAAGAAGGCCTGATGGAGCGGAAACAGGATAAAGACGATCAGCGCGTACAGGAAGAAGAAGAAGCCAAACGTTCTGAAGATCTTGCCCAGGCTAAAGCCGAAGGTGAATCGCAGCCCGAGGCTACGGCTGCTCCTGCCGCTGTTGCTGAAGACGAGCAGGAAGCCTAGTAGAGTCAGTAAGTCAGTAAGTTGGTCCGTTAGTAAATTGATGTGAGTAGAAGAATTCTTCCGCATTTCAGGTTATTAGCTTACCGTCTTACGCACTTAACAACTTTATAACTTCATTGAAAATAGCCCGTAGCCAGCCGCTATGGGCTATTCCATTTCACGATACAACTCATTGAGTACCAAACTTTTTTTGGCAATTTAATTAGACAATCACCTATTATTATGGCAATTACCGCTGCTGACGTAAACAAACTTCGGCAAGAGACCGGAGCCGGCATGATGGACTGTAAAAAGGCCCTCACCGAAGCCGATGGCGACTTTGACAAAGCAAAAGAGATTCTGCGGAAGCAGGGTCAGAAAATAGCCGACAAGCGGGCTGATAACACCACGGCCGAAGGTATTGTATTGGCCCACGTTAGCCCGGATGGCAAAAGCGGTAAAGTGATCGCGCTAGCCTGCGAAACGGAGCCCGTGTCGAAAGTAGCCGATTTTCAAAATCTGGCGATGACCGTCCTGAGTACAGCTGTTGCTACCGATGCAACGGACAAAGCCACGCTGCTGGCCACTCCACAGGCTGATGGCCGTTCACTTCAGGACCATATTACAGACCTGATGGGCAAAATTGGTGAAAAAGTTGACGTTGCTTCTTTCGAAACCGTTTCGGCCGACCAAGTCGTATCGTACATTCACTCGAATGGTAAACTGGGCGTTTTAGTAGGTCTGGTCAATACGAACGGTACGGAAGTAACGGAAGTAGGTAAAGACATCGCTATGCAGATTGCAGCCATGAAGCCGGTTGCTCTGGATAAAGACGGTGTTGATGCCACGATCGTTCAGCGTGAAATTGAAATCGGTAAAGAGCAGGCTCGTCTGGAAGGTAAGCCAGAAGCAATGCTCGAAAAAATTGCTATGGGTAAACTGAACAAATTCTACAAAGACAACACGCTGTTGAATCAGGAATTTGTTAAAGATGGCTCTGTAACGATTGCCCAACTACTGGAAAAAACCAGCAAAGGCTTAACCGTAAACGCGTTTAAGCGCGTAGCGATTGGCTAATACGATTTGCGTGCCTTTTGAAAATACCCAGCCTGATAAGCTGGGTATTTTTGTTTACATAGGTATTCCGGCACCGGAAATTAACCAGACTACCTTATCTCATAGTTTCTCAACGGTTTTACTAGTATAAGGCCAAAATTCAGGACATAAATCTGTTAGTAAACACACTTACTCTATTATACAGCTTTCTAATTATACCCGTACTATATAAATATATATATTGTAGCCTCTAACAGTAGTGCTTTTCCCAAAAGATCCGTATAAGTTTCAGATATCAGGTGTTTTCAGTAAATGCGTCCTCACAGTGGTGAATAGACAAGATACCCAATCGCTCCTTTTGTTTAGCTAACGGTTTAGCCGGAAAAGATAACTTACTGGTCTAGTAGCTAGCCATTAAGGCAGCCTTAATATACATATTTGCTTTTTTTACACATTATTAAGGAGGGGAGCCGTTACTTTTGTCACCTTCCTCGGTCTTATCAACCACCACCGTACAGAATGGAGCCTATTTCAGATGAGGAGTTAGTTCGGTTATACGTCGACACACAACAGAATACTTATTTTGAGACGCTATACGAACGCTACTGTGATAAAGTGTATCGAAAATGTCTGTCATTCAGCAAAGACCCCGTTCGTGCCGAAGACCTCACGCACGACATTTTTTTGAAGCTGGTTGTCAAGCTCAGTAGTTTTCGGGAACAGGCTAAATTTTCAACCTGGCTCTATTCCATCACCTATAACTATTGTACAGACCAACTTAGGTCTCAGAATCTACGACGGGAAGTACACATGGATGAGGGCTGGGAGCGGCTGGACGTAGGAACGGATGACGGCCTGGCAGAAATGGCAGAAATGGCAGAAATGGAATCTCAGCAACTGGAGCGTGCGCTGCACCAACTTTCGGCAGAGGAGCAAACCATATTGCTGATGAAGTATCAGGATGACGTAAGCATCCGTGACATTGCGGCTATAAGTGGTTTAACGGAGAGTGCCGTAAAAATGAGGCTTAAACGGTCACGTGACAAGTTACGCAAGCACTACCTGGAAGGGGCTATATTCTGGTTGTTGGTGGCTATTAAAGCCGTTCTTTCTATACGCTGGCCCTTTCGTTAACAATCAATCGTTATGGAAAACCCAAATCCATTTAAAGAACTCGAATCAGACGCAATATGCCCCCCTCACTTAAAAAATGAGCTGGTTTCCGAAATTGATCTTATCCGGAATGCAATCACCATTGTGGAGGTGTACATAGGTGATTTATTCGGGCTTGCTTCCGTATTGGCAAACCCACCTCAACTCACACCAAACGACCAAAATCCCCCTTTATGAACCAGATTTTCGACCTGTCTGATATAATACGCAATACGTTTCAAAACCTGATTAATCAATTTAGTGATTTTGTTCCGCGCATCATTGGCGCGATAATCATCATGATTATCGGGGTGGGCGTCGCTAAACTGGCGGCATTCATTGTCCACCGAGTACTGGATCGGGTAGGCTTCGACAAAATTGGTGATCGACTTAATGAGATCAGTATCATTAAGCAACTTAAGACCGAGATCAAGCTCAGCGGAATCATTGCCAAGGTTCTCTATTACTACATTCTGCTCGTCTTTATAACCACCGCTACCGAAAAACTGGGCGTAGCCGCCATCACCGATATGGTGTCGTCGCTGGTAGCGTTTATTCCCAAACTGATAGCCGCGGCTATCATGCTGCAAGTGGGTGTTTTACTGGCTGATTCACTACGGGAAGCGGTAGTAAGTATCTGTAAATCATTTAATATTGAGTCAGGGCGTCTGCTGAGCATGATTGTGTTTAGCTTCTTCCTGACAGTTACCATCATTAGCGCCTTGGGGCAGGCAGGTATCAATACCGAGTTACTCGAGTCAAGTTTCAACCTGATCATTGGTGGCGTCATCTTTGCCTTTGCCGCTGGTTACGGCTTTGCCTCGCGCGATTTGATGGCCAATATTCTTTCGTCCTTTTACACAAAGAATAAATACAAAGAAGGGCAGATCATTCAGATCGGTGAGGTAAAAGGAGAGATTATAAAAATTGACTCACTATCGCTCACCCTCCGTACGGGCGATACAACGACAGTGATCCCGCTACAGTCTCTACAAACAAAAAATGTAGAAGTATTCCAGACAACGGAATAACGAAACCTGATGGCTCCCTTTATCCTGCTTCTATGAAAAGTACATTTTACCTACTTATTGGCCTTCTCTACGCCTATCAGGCGACAGCGCAGGACTCGACAAGAGTAACCACCAACTTCAAAGATACCGTAGCTGTGAAAGTTGACACCAGTTACTGGCAGCGATCCTTCAGCGGTGGCGTTAATTTCAACCAGGCATCGTTCAGTAACTGGGCGGGTGGCGGTGTTAATTCCATTGCGATTGGTGGCGTCGTTACCGCCCGTGCGTTATATGAAAAAGGCAAAACTTCGTGGGACAACACTGCCGATCTTCAATTGGGTTATGTTACTCAATTAGGCAATACGCGTAAGGCCGCCGACCAGATCATCATCATCTCTGTGCTGGGCCACCAGGTGGCCCCCAAGTGGGATTTGTTCGTTTCCAGTACTTTCAATACGTTTTTCGCGGCTGGTTATCGGTATGATAAATTACCGGCTGAGCAAACGAGTCTGAAAGTATCCAATTTTTTTGCTCCTGCACAGCTCACTCTTTCGGCTGGAGCAGCCTACAAGCCTACTGACTGGTTCGCCCTGCGAATAAGCCCCCTGGCCCCTCGCTTCACGTTCCTGGCCGACCAAAGTGTACGCGTACGTCAGGATGCCACAACCGGTAATTATGTGCCTGACCCAACGCAAAAAGCGTTCGGGGTAGAGCCGGGGAAAAGCGTTCGTTTAGAGTGGCTGGCATTCCAGTTACAAGCCGCGCTCAATCGAAACGTAAGCGAAAATGTATCCTTGAATCTGCGTTATCAGCTATTTACTCAATACGCACAGCTGGATAACATTAACCACCGTCTCGATCTTACGCTAACTGCGAAAGTTACCCGGTATCTCAATACAACACTCGGGCTGATTGCGCTTTACAATAAAGACTTCAGTTCGTCACTCCAGATTCAACAAACACTGGCGATTGGCCTTTCCTATAACTTAAGTTCGTTTCGGAAGAAATAACATTCATGTACCAGCAACCGGCACGCCTTAGTGAGCCGGTTTTAGCTACCCAGTCTTTGCCCGTTCTCTTTATCGTTTCTTGTTTAATCCTAAATCAAAAATCAAATGTTAAGTGAATTTCGCACCTTCATTGCCCAGGGCAATGTTCTGGATCTAGCCGTTGGCGTTATTATCGGCGCTGCTTTTGGCAAAATCATCACCTCGTTTGTCGAAGATATTATTAACCCAATTCTGGGGTTGGTAATGGGCGGCACGGATTTTAGTGAGTTAAAAATTGTTCTGAAAGAAGCGGTGGGTACAGTACCCGAAGTAGCTATTCGTTATGGCAACTTCCTGAACAACTTTATTCAGTTCTTACTCATTGCCTGGGTTATTTTTATGATTGTTAAACTGGCGAACCGAGCACGCTTATCCAGTTCATTGGCTCCCAAAGAATAAAACCAGTTTGTAAAAAATTGTACAAAGAGCCCTGACTTATGGTCAGGGCTTCTTCATTTATGCGTTATTTTGCCAACTGTACGGTTCTATTATGTCAATTCAGAAAATAGTTATTCTTGGCGGGGGCGAAAGTGGCGTTGGCGCAGCTTTACTGGCGCAGGCCAAAGGCTTCGATGTTTTTTTGTCCGATAGAGGAGCACTTAAAGAAGAATATCGGGCTACCCTCCAGAAAGCGGGCATTCCGTTCGAAGAAGGCCAGCATACCGAAGAGCGCATTTTAGACGCTACCGAAGTGGTCAAAAGCCCCGGCATTCCTGCCACCGTTCCGCTTGTTCTAAAACTAAAAGCACAGGGAACACCCATTATTTCGGAAATCGAATTTGCCGCCCGCTACACCACCGCAAAGCTCATTGGCATAACCGGCAGCAATGGCAAAACAACCACCACACTGCTGATCTATCACCTTCTGAAAACAGCCGGACTGAACGTTGGGCTGGCCGGCAATATTGGTGATAGCTTTGCGGAACAGGTCATCACCGACACCTTCGATTATTTCGTGCTGGAGCTGAGCAGTTTTCAGCTGGACGATATGTACGAAACACATCTGGACGTTCGGGTACTGCTCAACATAACTCCCGACCATCTGGACCGCTATAACTACGAATTCGGGAATTACGTGGCGTCGAAATTCCGGATTTTGCAAAATGCCCGTCCCGAGGATGATTTCATCTATTTTATGGAGAGCCAGCCCATTCGGGATGGATTGGCGAAGCACCAACCGAATTTACGCCTTCTGCCCGTTTCTCTGGAAACCACCCCTGCGCCGGGCGGCTATCTGGCCAACGGACAACTGATCACCCAGAACAAAGAATTGGCTTTCTCAATGGCCCAAAGCGACACACCCTTGCGGGGACCCCATAACGCCATCAATATGCTGACGGCTGTTCTGGCCGCCCAGTCGGTAGGCATTAGCCATGAAGCCATTGAGGAAGGACTGAAAACCTTCCAAAACGCAGCCCACCGCCTTGAACCCGCTGGTACGCTCAACGGCATTCAGTTCATCAACGACTCCAAGGCGACTAATGTAGACTCGGTCTTTTACGCCCTGTCGAGTATGAACACACCAACCATCTGGATAGCCGGAGGCCAGGATAAAGGAAACGACTACAGTCAGCTCGACGAACTGGTACGCCGGAAAGTAAAAGGGCTGATTTGTTTAGGTGTAGACAACCATAAATTAGTAGATTACTTTGGCCAAACGGTTCCTCTGATTTATGAGACCCAGGACATAGCCGATGCTATAAAAAAGGGGCTGGAATGGGGGCAACCCGGCGATGTTGTCTTGCTGTCGCCCGCCTGCGCCAGCTTCGATTTGTTCAAGAATTACGAAGACCGGGGTAATCAGTTCAAAGCAGCCGTTAGAAAGATGTATGAGGTATGATGTAGGAATATGTACTACTCATTCACATGCATCCTACATCTTATATCATACATTAAAAAACATGTTCCTTCGAGACTGGATCCGTACAAACCTTAAAGGCGACCGCCAGATCTGGTGGATCGTTCTTTACCTGTCCATCATGAGTGTTCTGGTCGTTTACAGCGCGACCGGTACAAAAGCCTTCCGGGAACTTGACGGTAACACCGAAGTATTTTTGCTCAAACATGGCTCGCTGCTGCTTATTGGTTTAGCCTGCACTTATTTCGCGCACAAGATCAATTATGTGTACTATGCCCGACTGTCGAAGTTTGGACTTTGGCTTTCCATCCCGCTTTTGCTATGGGCATTTTTTAAGGGGTCAACCCTGAATGATGCTTCCCGCTGGGTAACGATTCCGATCATCAACCAGACCTTTCAGCCGTCCGATTTGGCGAAGCTGGCGCTTATTTCCAATCTGGCAGCCATGCTGGCCAAGCGGCAACGCTTCATGAGCGACCCCATCGTTTTGTTTAACCTGATTCTCTGGATTGGCGTTATCTGCTCGCTTATTATTCTGTCAAACACATCAACGGCGCTCTTGCTCGGAGCCACCTGCTTTCTGCTGATGTATATCGGCCGGGTGCCGGTACGCTACCTGGGCTACATGATTGCCGTCTGCGTCGTGTTTGGCGGCATAGCGCTGGCGGCAGGTCAACGCTTCGGCACGGCCTCCAACCGGGTAAAAAACTTCATGAGTTCAGATACGATCTTTTACCAGGTCGAGCAGTCGTATATCGCGCTGGCCAATGGTGGGCTTACGGGGCAGGGGCCGGGCAACAGCCACCAGCGCAACACGCTGCCCAACCCTTTTTCTGACTTTATTTACGCTATCATTGTCGAGGAATATGGGCTGATACTGGGTGGTATTCCGGTGGTGCTGGCCTACATCTGGTTTTTGTGGCGAGGCATGAAAACCCTCCAGAAGGCGACCCGCCCTTTTGGAGGACTGTTATCAGCGGGCCTAACGTTTAGTATTGTCTTTCAGGCGTTTGCCAGTATTTGTGTAGCCATTGGGCTGGCGCCCGTAACGGGCCAACCCCTCCCTTTGCTCAGTATGGGAGGAACGTCGCTTATCTTTACGGGTCTCGCCATCGGGATTGTTTTGAGCGTAAGCCGGGACGAAGCCGACGAGAGCAAGATTTAACGATTCTGGTATATGGAAAGCCCTACATCGTTTCCCGTTTGCAGCCAGAGGGCCATCAGGCAAACTCTTCGCCAAACAGAAGCTGTAGACCGGGAACCGTATACCACAAATCATTTACCTTTATCTGAATGAACGTAATTATTAGTGGGGGTGGTACGGGAGGCCACATTTATCCGGCCATTGCCATTGCCAACGAACTGAAAGCAATTGACCCGAAAACAAACATTCTGTTTGTTGGGGCCGAAGGCAAGATGGAGATGGAAAAAGTGCCTCGCGCAGGCTATACCATCGTGGGGTTGCCCGTGGTAGGTATCAAACGCGAGCTGACGCTGTCTAACCTCGCCTTTCCGTTCAAATTAGGCCGGAGTTTGATCCGGGCTCAGCAAATCGTTCGTGACTTCCGGCCCGATGTTGCAGTGGGCGTGGGTGGCTACGCCAGTGGCCCTCTTCTGCTGGCAGCCTCCTTGAAAGGTATTCCCACGCTGATTCAGGAACAGAACTCCTATGCGGGTTTGACCAACAAAGTGCTGGCCCGATGGGCCAAGCGCATTTGCGTCGCCTACCCCGGCATGGAGGCTTTTTTTGCACCGGAGAAAATCAAGATGACGGGAAACCCCGTTCGAAGCGACATTCAGTTTGCCAGTCAGCAAGTGGCTGCCGGAAGAGCGTTTTTTAATCTGGAAGCTAACCGTCCGACGCTGCTCATTATTGGCGGCAGTCAGGGAGCCCGCACGATTAATGAAAGCATCGAAAAGGGACTGCAACGCTTTGTCGATGCCGGTGTGCAGGTCATCTGGCAAACGGGCACAGCCTTCATTGACCGGGCGCGAACGGCCATTGCCGCCACCGGATCAACATTGATCAAAGCTTATGATTTTATCTACGACATGGATAAAGCCTATGCTGTTTCTGATTCGGTAGTATCGCGGGCGGGCGCTTTATCCGTGTCCGAACTGTGTCTGGTAGGACGTCCGGCTATTTTGGTACCCCTGCCAACAGCGGCCGAAGACCACCAGACAAAAAATGCAATGAGCCTGGTTGAACATAACGCAGCCCTGCTCGTCAATGACCGAACCGCCCGCGAAGAACTGGTAACTGCCGCCCTCGACCTGCTGACCAACCCGACCCGACAGCAGCAATTGAGTCAGCAAATAAAAACATTGGCTAAACCCAATGCCGCCCGTGATATTGCCAATGAAGTAATTAAGCTAACAAAGTAAGGAGAAAGGAGGAGAGGGATTAATTGTAATTTCCCCTTACTCCCCTCCTCCATCCTCCCTTTCTTCCCAAAATAATGACACTAGACCAATTTAAGTACATTTATTTCCTCGGTATTGGCGGAATCGGCATGAGTGCATTGGCCCGCTGGTTTCAGGTAAACGGTTATGCCGTAGCCGGATACGACAAAACATCTACTGCTTTGACGGAAACGCTGCAGGCGGAAGGCATGGTCATTCACTTTACCGACGACATCAACCAGATTCCAGCCGAGTTCCGGGAAAACCCGGCCGAAACGCTGGTTATTTACACGCCTGCCGTTCCTAAAGATCACTCCGAATATATTTATCTGACCGAGCAGGGCTTCACATTGCAAAAACGCTCGCAGGTACTCGGCCTGCTGGCGGGCCAGATGACAACCATTGGCGTAGCCGGTACACACGGCAAAACCACTACCTCGTCGATGGTGGCCCATATCCTGCGCGATGCGGGCGTCAACTGCGCGGCTTTTCTGGGAGGCATTACCAACAATTATGGCACCAATTTCCTGCTCAACCAACCCGCCGATGATCTCAAGTCGGTCGTGTGTGTGGTCGAAGCCGATGAGTTTGACCGTTCTTTTCTAACGCTCTTTCCAAAGTACGCCATCGTTACCTCGACCGATGCCGACCATCTGGACATTTATGGGGCTCACGACGCTGTGCTCGAATCGTTCAGCAAATATGTTGGTCAGATCGAGCCCGACGGGGTACTGTTCATGAAGCAGGGTTTATCACTCGCCGATAAAACAAAAGCCGACGTTCGGCCCTACTCGCTGAACGAAGGGGCTTATCACAGCCAGAACCTGCGGATTGAAAACGCAACTTTTATCTTCGATCTGGTACATCCTAATGGAATTATTTCCGATATTCACCTACTTATTCCTGGTTTTCATAATGTTGAAAACGCCGTGGCAGCCGGAGCCGTTGCGCTGGCAGTAGGCGTATCACCCGAGGCTATCCGGTCGGCCCTGAATAGTTACCGGGGGGTTCGCCGGCGGTTTGAATACATTCTGAAAACGGAGTCCGCGGTGTTCATTGACGATTATGCGCATCACCCGGCCGAAGTGCAGGCGTTTTTGTCATCCGTCAAAGCACTTTATCCGGATCGGGAGCTGACAGCGGTGTTTCAGCCACACCTGTTCAGCCGTACCCGCGATTTTGCAGAAGGGTTTGCCGAAAGTCTGTCTTTAGCCGACCATCTTATTCTGCTGGATATTTACCCGGCGCGTGAATTACCGATGGAAGGCGTAACCTCTGAACTCATTTTTCGTGACGTACACTCGAAAACGAAGAAAAAATGCACCAAAGCCGAATTGCTCGACGTTCTGCGAGAAGACAGGCCATCGCTGCTTGTCACCATAGGTGCAGGCGACATTGATCAATTAATCGTACCTTTAAAAAACCTTCTCTTAGACCAATAGATAAATATATCATAAAAACAGCCCAGCTTATTTACAGATGTTTTCTACCTTTAAATCATTCAGAAAGTGGTTACTCACAGCAGGAGGTGTTTTTAGTCTGTTTGGACTGATCGCTTTCACTGAAATTCGGCATGGCGAGAAGCGTGTGCGGGAGGTAATCGTTCGATTGGATGAGGTAGATGGACATCGTTTTTTGACGCGACGAGACGTAATAGGTTATTTGACAAACGGTGGAGCTGATCCTGTTTTGGGAGAAGATTTTGACGATGTTAACTTACGAAAGTTAGAAGTCAGATTAAAACAGCATGGTTTGGTGAAAAAATGTCAGGTTTTTCGTGACTTAACCGGTAGTTTACTCGTCGTGATTGAACAGCCTCGCCCATTAGCTCGTTTAATGCCATCAGGAGATGGCCTTCGAAACGTGTCAGGACAGTATGTTAGTGAAGAGGGACGCTTTTTTCCTATTTCGATGAATTACTCAGCTCGCGTACCGATTTTAACAGGCAATTATTTTGCCACAAATCGTTCGCTGGCGAATGACCGGAACAGGCCGTTACTGGATTTGTTGAAACGAATTCATGATGATCCGTTCTGGCGGGCGCAAATTACCGAGTTATCGGTTGACGAGCAGGGTGAAGTGACCATGTGGCCGGAGGTAGGCAACCATAAAATTGAATTGGGGCCACCTACTGAATTAGACGAAAAATTTAAGAAATTGAAACTAGTTTATACAGACGTTTTACCAGCCAAAGGCTGGGATCACTACAGTCGGGTAAGCGTTCAGTATAAAAATCAAATAGTTTGCGAATGACATCAACGGGCATGGACGAGAAAATAGTGGTGGGTCTGGACATTGGCAGTACGAAAGTGTGTGCCGTGGCCGGACGGCTGATTCGAAATAATAAGGAACAGGAAACACTCGAGGTATTGGGTGTGGGCGAAACGAATTTGACGGATGGCGTAGCGAAAGGCTCCGTTGTGAATGTCAATAACACGGTGAATGCCATTAAACGTGCTGTAGCCGACGCATCGAACCAGTCGAACCTGAACATTCACCTGGTCAATGTTAGTTTTAGCGGGTCGCACGTCACATCGGTAAAGTCAACCGGCAGCATCACTCGCTCATCATCGGGTGATGAGGTGCAGACGGAAGACATCGATCACCTGCTCAATGATATGTATCGTACCTCCATTCCAGCCGACAAGGAGATTATCCATGTGCTGCCAATGGATTTTGTGGTCGATAACGAAACGAGCGTCAATCAGCCCGTTGGCCGTAATGGCGTAAAACTGGGTGCCGATTTTCAACTTATCACGGCCCAGGCCAACGCAGCCCGCAACATCCGCAAGTGTATTCTACGCAATAATCTGGCGCAGGATACGATGATGCTCTCGGCCCTGGCTTCCGGACTGGCCGTGTTGACCGACGAAGAAAAATACGCGGGCGTCGCTCTGGTGGATATTGGGGGTGGTACCACCGAAATGGCTATTTATTACCGTAACGTCTTACGTCACGTAGCCGTTTTCCCCTGGGCAGGTAACAGCCTGACGTCTGATATTCAGGCGGGCTGCAAAATCCTTCCGAACCAGGCAGAACTTCTCAAGAAAAAATTTGGCAGTGCCAATCCCAATGAATATAACCTCAATGAGGTTGTAGCCGTACCGGGATTGAGCAACCGCAAACCTAAAGATGTGCTGTTAAAAAATGTTGCCGTTATTATTGAAGATCGGCTTCGGGAAATTGCAGCACTTGTGCAGGCAGAAATCATCCGGTCGGGTTACGACGGCAAGCTACTGGGCGGCATTGTGCTAACGGGTGGCTCCGCTTTGATTCCGGGTGTAGAGCATATTTTTGGCCGGGTAACGGGCGTAGAGGAGGTTCGTGTCGGGTATCCCGAACACCTTGAACCGAATGGCCGCGCCGACCTGGTGGGTGACCCAGCGTATGCTACCGCCGTGGGCTTAGTATGGGCGGGTTACAAAACCATTGATAATCGTATTTCGTTTATCAGTGATCCAAATCGTGCGTATAAAGAAGATGAACAGCCTATCGGTCCCGTTCGGCCCGTTTATCCAACAGGAGGTAGCGTTACCAAATCGCCGGTTGGCATTAAGCCACCCGAGCCGGAACCCAAAAAGAGTTGGTTTGATAAGCTTAAAGAAGCACTTCAACCATCCAGAGGTAACGAAACCGATACGTATTAATGACCGTAACAAACCGGCCTTATGCCGGTTTGATGGCAATTAGGCAGTTTTCATAACGAACAGACACCACATACCCACACGATGAATAGTCAGGGCTATAGATTCGAACTTCCAGACGACAACCCGATCATAATAAAGGTTGTCGGCGTGGGCGGCATGGGCGGAAATGCCGTCAAGCACATGCACAAACTGAAAATGCAGGATGTGAGTTTTGCTGTGTGCAATACTGATCGTCAGGCCCTTATGAGTAATCCAGTACCCACAAAGTTACAATTAGGTGACGGATTAGGAGCGGGTACTGAGGCTAAAGCTGGCGAAGACGCAGCGCGTGCCAGTATTGACGAAATCCGTAATCTGCTGGCCCCTCCTACCAAAATGGTTTTCATTACGGCGGGTATGGGTGGTGGTACCGGTACAGGTGCGGCACCGGTGGTGGCTGAAGTAGCCCGGGAAATGGGCTTGCTAACAGTGGCCGTCGTGACAGCGCCCTATTGGTACGAAGGTACCGATAAGAAAGAGCAGGCTCGTGAGGGTATCGAAAAGCTGAAGAACAGCTGCGATACGGTGCTCGTCGTGCTCAATGACAAACTCGCGGAGTTGTATAGTGAGCTAACCTGGACAGAAGCCTATGCGCATGCCGATGATGTGCTGGCAAATGCCGTAAAGAGCATTGCCGAGATCATCACCACCCAGGGCGACATAAACGCTGACTTTGCCGACGTTAAGAAAGTACTTGAACAGGCTGGTCAATCGGTTATGGGCTCTGCCGAAATCGGTGGCGAAGATCGGGCTATCAAGGCAATCGAAGCAGCGTTGAACTCACCGTTGCTCAACGACCACGATATTCGGGGGGCTAAACGGATTCTGCTCACCATCTCGTCGAGCAAAGAACACGCCATGCGTTTGAAAGAACAAATGGCTATTTCGGAGCACGTAGCCAAGAGAATTCAGAGTGAAGCCAAGATGTTCAAGTTCGGGGCAATCACAGACGATAACCTTGGCGAGAACTTGCGGGTAACGATCATTGCGGCTGGTTTCGACGGTACAACTACCCTGATGGACCAACTTAAGGATACAACTGTGCAGGATACCGTTGATAGTCCTGATGTGGTAACCGACGAACTGCCGGAGTCTGTTCTGGAGCAGGAAGAGCCTAAGGAAGAGCTGGTACTGGTTGATGCCGACGGCGATGAGATTGACCCAAACCCAGTAGGCATCAGTGTCAAATCAGACGATAAGCAGACGCCAACCGGTTATAACGCGACAACGATCATCCGGCCTGAAACGCCCGGTATCATTCGGCCATTTTCGCACGAAGAGCCAGAAGTTCTTTTCTTCGATGACGAAGAGCGGCCCAGCGATGCCGATATGATTAAGCGAACAGTCGACGCTTTTGTGAAAGGGCAGTACCTGGCAGCCGACCTCGACCGGCCCACGTTTGAGCGGAATAAAACAATGCTTTATTCTCTTCCGATGTTGTCTGAGCAGGAGTTCGTCCGCTCAAAATTAAACGACTGATCGACGATAAACTTATTTCAGTTACTGAGCAGAGATTCATAAGAGTCTCTGCTTTTATTTTGCACCTATGGAACCCACCTCTGCCGACGTAAAAAATACCTTGCTTGCCCTGGCTCAACCCGAACGGACCGTTCTGGCCGCCCGCTTTTTTAAAACAGGGCCGGGTCAGTATGGCGAAGGTGATCAGTTTATGGGCCTTTCCATGCCTCAGCAGCATGGCGTAGCCAAACAATGGTCTAACCTTCCGGTCAGTGAGGTGGAACAACTTCTTCACGATCCCTATCACGAGTGCCGGATGGTTGGCCTGCTCATCTGGATAGACCAGTTCAAAAAGGCCAGCCCGGCTCACCAAACACTGATCCTGAACCACTACCTGGCGAACCGCCCGTGTATCAATAACTGGGATTTGGTGGATGTATCGTGCCCGGCTATCCTGGGTCAGTATATTCGCAGCCGAGATCGGGCTATTCTGTATGAACTGGCTAAAGAAGATAACTTATGGAGCCAGCGTATCGCCATCGTATCAACGCTGGCGCTTATTCGGGTGGGGCAGTTTAGCGATACGTTTGCCATTGCAGAGCTGCTTTTACCGCACAGGCATGACCTTATTCACAAGGCAACCGGCTGGATGCTCAGGGAAGTTGGCAAGCGGAACCCGGACGCCCTGGAGGAGTTTCTGCACGACCATATCCGGAATATGCCCCGAACAGCCCTTCGGTACGCTATTGAACGATTCGAGCCTTCTCGCCGGGCGTATTATCTGGATCCCATGCACACGAAGTGAGGTAACCCGTAAACACCGTTTGTCTTTCCCGGAGAATGCCTTACGAAGAAGGCTTTATCGAGAGAAACAGCTAGTGGACTGATGCCCGGCACAAAAGCAGCAGGATAGTCTGTAGGTACCGGAGCACCAAACCATTTCGTTTGTCTGAAGTTAGTTGTCGTATACACAACGACCGATGCATAAACGTTTCTACCTCTGGGCACCACTCCTAGTCCTGGCCCAACTACTTGTATTGCCGAGCCGTGCCCAGCTGGTGGCAGACGTTGAAACAGGTGCGGTTACCGGCACAGCTTACAACGACGTTCGTATCCCCAACACAGGGGGCACGCTGGTTAATCTGGCCAAGGAGCTAACGATCAAACCGAAGATATTCTACCGGTTGCGGCTCAGTTATACCCTGGCAAAGCGTCACACGATATCAGCCCTCTACGCTCCGTTAACCGTCCGCTACGATGGCAACTTTGACCAACCCGTCAACTTTAACAATACGGTGTTTACGCCCGAACAACCAGTAACGGCTTTTTATCAGTTCAATTCATACCGGCTAACGTATCGGTACGACATTGTAGCCCGTCAACGCTGGCGTGTTGGCCTGGGCTTGACGGCTAAAATTCGTGATGCCAATGTCCGGATCGTCAATGACGCAGCTAAGCAGGATACCAACTTCGACAATGTCGGATTCGTCCCTCTTGTCAACCTGTATGTAGCTTATCAGGCCACGGACCGTTGGCGCTTTATAGTGGAAGGAGACGCCTTAGGCTCCAAATTCGGACGTGCAGAAGATATTTTCGCCGGAGCGGCTTACCAATTTAGTAAAACGTTGGGCGTTAAAGGAGGCTACCGGGTGGTAGAAGGCGGAGCCGATGTAGATACAATTTACAACTTCACCTGGATCAACTATGCATCCGTAGGTCTTTTAGCAACCTTTTAAATACTTGTACAGTAGTAATCAATCGACAGATCACCGGTTCAATCACCAACCATCACTTAAGTGTTAAGGAAAGCCTTGCGGCCAAAACAATAGACATAACAGGCTAACCCTTTCCTAACATAAGTCACTCTCTATCAAACAAATCTGTGCATGTTTAATTAGGTTTTACTACTCCACAAGCACCTGAAATTGAATCGATCATATTATCCAATTAAACTATTTACACATCTATAGGTCAAACTCGCAAATCGGCTTTTAAAGCTCCATATCAGTACGTCATAACTCATATCCAGTTTAGCCCATGGAACCTGACCAGAGAAGCCACCAAAAGATAAATTTCCCTCTTTTGGTGGTAGAAGACAACAAAGATCAGCAATTAGTTATTTGCTATTGCTTACGGGCCAAGATTCCGCAGGCTGAACCCGTTTTTGCGGCTACCGCTCAGGAAACACTCGCCTATTTAAAAAGCTCCTTTGCGCTTCAACGAGATATGCCCAGACTGGTCTTTCTCGATCTCAGTTTGCCTGAGTTAACGGATGGCTTTACGTTATTAAGCCAACTACGGACCCAGTATCCGCTTCTTCCTGTCATAATTCTGAGCAGTCAATCAGAACCCGTTGTTATTAATAAATCCTATCAATTGGGTGCGCATTCGTTTTTAGCCAAGCCCCAAAGCCTCGACGAATGGGAGATTTTATTCCAGTCCATCAACGAATACTGGTTGGGCACGGTAACACTGTCTAAGTATGTCCTGACGATTTAGCCGTTCCCGCAAACTGCATACGATTGCCTTAACTCAATCCGCTTATCTTCCTGTTCCCGTCGCCGGGAGTTACCGATCCGCCCTGACAGCTGAGGTTCATAACCACAGGCCGTTAGGGCGGATTTACCGTTCCCTAAAGACATTGTCAACTGATCAAGAATACATTGATATTTATAGAGTTGTTGATAACTAGCGGCCATCGAATCGGAGGTCAGCTTATTTACTTATACACTTGCCGCAACGATAAGGTCTGAACTTGATAGAATTTAACTGTAAAAGCTAACCACCATGCCTGTCTTTATTGGTCAGGTAATGGAGCAACTATTTATGCACCCAGATACAGCTTCCCAACGTCGAATTAATTAAACCCGGTTCTTAGTTTTATTTACACCTGATGCCCTTATGCGTGCTTTATCTACACTCATGTGCCTGGCCATCCTGCCACTAACTGTTTATGCTCAGGCTCCTGACCGTCAACCGGCACTACCTCCACAATGGCATCACCTCGACCCGGCAACCGACCAGGTAATAGGCATCAGCACTGACCGGGCTTATGACCTGCTCAAAACGCTTCCTTCACCGCAAACGGCCCGTCCCGTTATTGTGGCAGTCATTGATGGGGGTGTCGATGTAGCCCACGAAGACCTAACGTCCGTGATGTGGACAAATACAACCGAAATTGCCGGAAACGGGAAAGATGACGACCACAACGGATATACCGATGACCGCCATGGCTGGAACTTCCTGGGGAAGAAAGACGGGCACACCATCGCTTATCTTCCGAAAGAAGAGACCCGCCTGTATGCCCGGCTCAAACCCCTGTATGAAGGAAAAAGCCGGGCATCCCTGTTACCGGCTCAACGGGCTGATTTCGATCTTTACCAAATCGTGAAGCCTTACTTCTCTCAAAAAAGAGCCGAAGCCAACGAGGCATTCCAGAAAGATACAGAGTTGCTGAATGCCGACAAAGACCATATTGATAAGCTTAAAAAAGCGTTCGGTACGAGCAAAATAGATACCGCGATGCTCCACCATCCATCCTTCTCTGATACTACTCTGATTCAGTATGCGCAGCAGTATTACCAATTTCTAAAACGAGCTGATAAAGCGGATCTCGACTCTATGCTTGTTGTTTTTACATCCTTCAACGATCAGCTTAAGAATAGACTCAACTACGACTACGACCCTGACTACAAACCAGCTCATGAGCGAGGGGACAACCCGGCCAGCCTGACCGAACGGTATTATGGAAACGCCGATGCAACGGGCGGCTATACCCAACGCGGCACCCGACACGGTACCCATGTGTCAGGGATCATTGCCGCTGAGCGGAACAACAGCCTGGGCGTGAAAGGCATTACCGACCATGTGCAAATCATGAGTGTAGTAGCTATACCGGATGGCGATGAATACGATAAAGACGTAACCAACGCCATCCGGTATGCCGTCGACAACGGCGCCACCATTGTTAACATGAGCTTCGGCAAATATTTCTCGCCCGAAAAAGCGGTAGTCGATGAGGCCATCCGGTATGCCAATACCAGGGGCGTGTTGCTGATCCATGCCGCAGGTAACGACCATCTGGACCTCGACTCCGCCCGTCAGTATCCTGCACCCACATACCTGAATGGGCAAACGATCCCGAATCTGATGACAATAGGTGCCAGTAGCCGCCTGAACGATAGTACGCTGGCGGCTCCGTTTTCCAACTATGGCAAGCGGATGGTGGATGTTTTTGCGCCCGGCGATTTTATTATATCGACAACGCCCAAAGGCACATATGGGCCAAGCAGCGGCACAAGCATGGCTACGCCCGTAGTGGCCGGCATTGCAGCCGTGCTAAAATGGTATTTTCCGAAACTAAGCCCGGCCGATCTGAAACGCATTATTTTACAATCGGCCGTGCCTTACCATACGCAGGTCGTGAAGCCGGGCACGAAGCAGAAAGTCGATTTTGCTACACTATCCAATACCGGTGCCATTGTTAACCTGTACGAAGCGGTAAAACGGGCATTGGCCGAACAAACGATGGCCAGAAAAAAGTAACGGAAGCCATACCGGCGGAACCACTCCAAACGTCTCGCATCCTCAAAAACAAGTCTAATTTATACTCCCTTATTTGCTTATGAAGCTCTTAGCTGCTTTGGTAATCAGTCAAATGACCATTGCTCTGGTACAAGCCCAGGCCCCTACGGCCGATCAGGTCCGGCAGGCAATTGCCCAGTCCGTCACGGAATTAAAAATTCCGCCCATACCCGTTGGGGCTGTTGAAAATCAAGTTGTGAAGCAGGGAAACCAGTCGATAGCCATTCGCCTGTACCGACCCGCTCCCGGTAACCTGACCACGGCACGGCCCACCCCCATCATTTATCAAATTCATGGAGGAGCCTGGGTGGCGGGTGATCTGGATACGCACGACAATATCTGTCGGCGGTTGTGCCGCGATGCCAACGCGGTTGTGGTGGCGGTGGATTACCGGCGTCCACCCGAACACACCTACCCGGCATCGCTCGACGATGCGATGGCTGTATTAATCTGGATTCAGGCCAACCGGGCCACGCTTAGTCCGAAAGGGCCGCTGATCCTGCTGGGCGACAGCGCTGGTGGCAACTTTGTGGCATCGACCTGCCTGAAGAACGCCGAAGCAGCCCGGCCGGTCCCTATAGCCGCCCAGGTGCTCATCAACCCGGCCCTCGATATACGGCCCGGCTCAGTGACGTTTAAAACGTATGAGATGTTTGTGCGGTGGGGGATGCCGGACCTGTCGAAAGCCAATGAGCCGTATGCATCTCCCCTGACGTCAACGCAGTTGGCAAAGATGCCGCCTGCAGCTATCGTGGTTGGCGAGGTCGATGAAATTAGGGAAGACGGTGTGCAGATGCACCAGAAACTACAGGCTGCCGGTGTGAAGAGCACGCTGTTTGAACAACCCAAAGCCGGGCATTTTTCGGAGTACTGGTGCGCCGACCACCCTATGGTAAAACCAGCACTGACGTTTGTACTGCAACAAATTGCGGCCGTCCGATAAGGTCCGGTTTCATCCAAAATCCTAGCTAAACTACCTGTTCTTATGCCATCCAGCCAATACCTGATTCAGCGTTATAACGTTCACTTTGACCATACCCGTGGAACCGGCAGTCCTGTCCAGCATAGCCGTACCCGCTTTCTGCACCTTCGGTTCGCGGGGAGCGGTAACAAGCCGAATAATCTGTTCATTTTGAGCTTTATTCCCGATGCCACCTTTGCCGATACGGGCGACCTGACCAAATTAGCCAACGGAGCTTACCGTATGAGTGCCCGACTGCCGCTCAGTGAGTTTGCCGCTTACTACGATCTGCTGCGCAATGAGCAACCTCTGTCGGTCTGGTTCGAGTATGGTACAGAGCCAGCGGTCGGCCAAACCGTTCCACTTCTTAACTTCTCGCTGTTTAGTGGGGATGAGCCTCTCGGGGAAGGGCCCGCTGACCAGACAGCTTAGCCTGGGGTGAAAGCCCGGCAGGGCCTTACCGAAGATCTTTATCGAACCATTGCCGATACTGGTATTCGTGGACAAGCCAGAAGAGCGGGGCCAGCAGGAAGCCTCCGAACAGACATACCGAGCCACTAATGATGAGGTCGGTCGTTGTGAGGGATTGGGAGGCTGCTTTCCAGCCCAGGTCATTCAGAGCCAGTACCAGACCAATCAACGAACCGTATTTACCCACGTAGCGCGGGAACCCTTTTCGACGAACTTTCTGCCATTTGTAAACGTCGGTAGCTTTCATGGCCTTACGTAATTAGAGAATAATAGGAAATACATGTATACTAACGCGGTTGGCTCCTCTATTCCTATCACCGACATCGTGTATTTAGTAAACGGAGGGCAGGCACCGCCATTTGCCTTTGGCCACTGTTCAATGGGGTAACGGCTTTTCAAAGCAGTCCCGCTCAGGTATGCGCGTAAGGTTCATAATCGGCCCATTCGTCAATATCCGTCAAGGCCTCCAGCCGCGTAAGCGTCAGGCCCTTTTGCCCAATGACCTGCTCCGTTTTCCGACAAAGGTCGGGCTGGCTCCAGGGCATATTCTCAAACACGAAGGGTTGCAGAGCGTTCATGCCCAGCAGATAATAGCCGCCATCGGTGGCCGGGCCAATGACCAGATCGGTGGTCTTGAGCGCGTCGAACGCCTGCCGTAGGTGGTCGGGCGTGATGGTCAGGCAATCGCTGCCAATGATAACAACGGTCGTTGCCCCTTCGGCAAACTGCTCTTGAAAAGCATTCAGCATCCGTTCGCCCAGGTCGGCACCGATCTGCCTGTATTTGGCATAGTTGTTCCAGCCGTCGTCGGGGTTAATGTGATCGCCGTAATAAATCACGCACCGGCCCGAAAAAGTGGAAACCAGTTCCTGCGTGTACACAAGCAGATGCTGATACACCTCAACCGCTTTGGCGTCGCCCACCGTCCGGGCAATGCGTGTTTTCACCTGACCCGGAATCGGGTTTTTCACAAAAACAATGAGGTGCTCAGAAGCCATACGTTTGCGGAAGAAGCGTTAATCATTTTTTGACTGGCGGGCCGATTCGTGACTCGACACCCAGTCCAGCGACGAAATGGCTGCGGCCAGCGACAACTCTCCGGCAGCTACGACTCCGGCCACAATTTCGGCAAACTTATGCACCTGCCCCGATCCATAACAGCCCAATATATTCAGGCATTCCTGCTGCGTAGGTAAGCCGGTACCTCCGCCTACGGTACCGACAATCAACGAAGGCAGCGTGACCGACCCGTAAAAGTCGCCGTTAGGCAACAGTTCGGAGGTGGTGATGGCGGCCGACGATTCGGCCAGGCAGGCCACATCCTGACCCGTAGCGATGAACAGAGCCGCCAGCCCATTTACCGAATGCAGGCCGTTGTTGTTCGTTCCGGCCATAAACGCACCCAGATTGCCAATTCGGGCGTGGCGGTCCAGTTGCTCCGGCTCAACCTGCAACTCGCGCAGAAGAATATCCTTCGGAATGGTCACTTCAGCCGTTACGCGCTTGCCCCGCGTTTGCAGTGTATTCACAAACGACGGTTTCTTGTCGGTGGCCAGGTTGGCTTCGAGGTAAAAATGCTCGATACCGGATACATGCTGCAGGAGGTAGTTGCAGGCTGCCAGTGTCGCTTTGGTAACCATGTTCTGCCCGGCGGCATCGCCCGTGGTGTAGCCAAACCGCAAAAACAACATGCGTCCGGCCTGGTGGGGCGTTATGTATTGCAGTTGGGCAAACCGGGAGGTGGACTCCGCTTCCTGTCGCAGGACGGGTTCGTTGTCGGCGACCCAGCGGGAGAGGTCACGGGCAGCGCGGGCGTCGCGCATGACAAAGACGGGTGCCCGCTGCATGCCTTCGTCGACGACCGTGCAGGTAACACCCCCGCATTGGTTGATTAACTTCATACCCCGATTATACGAAGCCACCAGCGTCCCTTCGGTGGTAGCCATCGGAATCAGGAAGTCGCCCTGCGCGTGTTCCCCGTTGATGCGCAAGGGACCGGCCAGACCAATGGGCACCTGCGCTACGCCCACAAAATGCTCGCAGTTGCCCCGAACGAGCGCCGGGTCGAACGGGTACGTTGTCAGGTACTGCGGGTTGGTCTGGGTGTAGTCTGCCAGAAAATTCTGTCGCTGCCGGATACTGTCGGAAGAGGTGTCATCGACCGGGTCACGCGGAATCGTTGGGCGTTGACTATTGAGGGCCTTTGCTTCGGCATTAGGAACCTGTAATTCATCGGCAACGGTCAGTGTTAACGTACCAAACGGCTGTGTTTGCAGGGTCAGTTCAATCGTATGCCGACCGGGTGGCAGTGGTGCGGCCTGAGCGTAAGCCGTTACCTTCCGGCGCAGGGGAAAGTCGAGCGGATTCTCAGACGAAATCGTTCTGACCTCCACAGCAGCATTTCCTTCCAACTCAAGCGTAAACACGTCGGGCGAATACGATTGACCGTCAATGCGAATCTGGCTAACGCCCAAAAAGCGGGCGTCGGCCAGTCGATTCTTCAGCGAAAACATAAAGCCCGTTGGTGTATTCTGCAGACTATTGCGGGTATACAGCTGCTTTAGCAGTACATTGGGGATAAATCGAAACATCTATTTTTGGTGGGCCGTCGTCGTAGCCGCGTTATCGTAAACCGTCTGCGCCGTGAAACGGTTATTTGGTCAATCAGGGTTTTCCTATGAAAGAAACGAACACGGATAATACAGATCGAACGGATTTGCACCAACAGACGAGCTGCTTACAGATTTTACCAGTGCAAATCCGTTCGATCTGTATTATCCGCGATTCCATTTTAGCCATCATCGGGTGAATCCATTTTTACAAGAAAGCCCTGTTTCGTAACTATATCCGTGTCCAGCATTTCCATCATCATTCCAACCGTCAACGAAGGCCGAACCCTGCCACGCCTGTTGCGGCAACTTCGGCAGTTGGACCCTGTACCGCTGGAAATTATTGTAGTCGATGGGGGCAGTACCGACCAAACGCTTCCGTTTCTCAGGCAATATACGGAGACGGAACGGGCGCGGATGCAGGATATGCCCATCCAGTTGTTACAAAGCCCCATAGCCCGTCGATCGGTGCAGATGAACCTGGGGGCACGAGCCGCTACCGGCGATTACCTTTGCTTTCTGCATGCCGATACAACCCTGCCCGACGATGCCCTGATGGTCATTCGCGAGACGCTGGCTGAACCCAAAACGGCAGCGGGTGGCTTCATTTCGATCATGCGCGGGCCGCTCCGCACCAGTTGGCTCACGTCTTTTCACAACTTCATTAAAACATACTACGCACCGCTGTTTTTCCGGCCGATATTATTTTTTTCACGCGGGGCCCGGCTGCTGTTTGGTGATCAGGCCATCTTTTGCCGCCGTCAGCAATTTCTTGATTGTGGCGGTTTTGCCGATGAACTGCCCATCATGGAAGAAGCCGACATGCTGCTGCGGCTGGTGCGCTTTGGCCGCATTCGGCAGGTGAACCGGATTGTCGAATCTTCCGACCGGCGGGTAGCCAAATGGGGCTTCTGGCGAGCCAACGGCCTGTTTTTATATGTGGGTGTGCTGTGGGGCATTGGCTACTCGCCCGAAAAGCTGAAACAGTTATATGAAGATATCCGGTAGTGTACCGGTTGTGTTGAAGTGACTGATGTAAACGCCATATCTTGAAGATATGGCGTTTACATCAGTCACTTCAACACAACCGCCCCCACTCAGTACAACCGTCGAACCACTTGCTTGACCCAACCGGGAATGTTGCCTTTCAACTGTTCCAGCAACGCCATTTTACTCACGCGGGACGCTACCGGATAGGGATAAATCTTGTTCTGGATGGCTCCCGCACCCAGGTCCGCTGTATTGGCCAAAATCAGATCCTGAATCATTTCGCCGGCCTGAGGAGCCACCAGACTCCCGCCCAGCAGTTTGCGTTTGCCAAAGAGTTTGTGCCCTTTCGACAGGTACAGCCATAGTTTGCCATACTGATAATCGTCGATAACGGCCCGGTCATCTTCGCCGAAGCCATACACAATCTTCTCATAGGCAACGCCCTGCTCTGTCAACTGCTCTTCGCTTAGGCCGAAGGTCGCCACTTCGGGATCGGTGAAGGTGACCCAGGAAAAATTCTCGTAGGAGACTTTCTTTTTGAGCGGAGACAGGAAGTTATTCATGAGAATGGGCGCCTGCATTTCGGGCGTGTGCGAAAAGTAAAGCTGCCCCGTTACATCACCGATGGCGTAGACCTGCGGGTTGGTCGTGCGCAGATAGGCATCCAGTTTGAGCTTGCCGGATTCAGTGGCAATGCCCGCAGCTTCGGGCTGTAACGCATCCACATTGATCTGACGGCCAATAGACACCAGCACGGCATCGAAGCCCAACTGGCTTTGTGTGCCCGCGGCATCTTCAATCGTCGCCAGCGTGGCCGATGGAAAAGCAACCAGTTTCGTGTTTACCCGAATGTCGATGCCCTCCAGCGAAAGACGTTCCATCAACAGTTCCGAAACCTCGGGGCCCTCTTTTCCTAAAATACGCCCCGCCGACTGGACGATGGTCACCGCTGACCCGAGCCGATGAAGCGCCTGCCCAAGCTCAACGGCCACGGGTCCGCCCCCAACCACCAACAAACGCTTTGGCAGCGCGTCCAGATTGAAAATCGTGTGATTATCGTACAAGGCGACGGCCTCAATGCCGGGCACCTTGAGCGGAATTGCCTGAGAGCCCGTGGCAATGACGATTCGTTTGGCGGTGAAGGTTTTACCAGCCGCTTCGAGGGTGTTTTTGCCCGTGAACCGAGCCGTACCAATCACCACATCAATGCCTTGCTGACGGAAGAAATCAGCGTTTTCGTGTTGTTTGATCCGGGAGATTCGCTCCTGAATGTATTGCTTGACAAGACCGAAATCGGGTTTGCCGCCATCCGTTAAACCGAATGCTTGAGCGGCTTTTGCCTGATGAACCTGTCGGGATACGTGAATGAGGGCCTTACTGGGAACGCAGCCCGTATTCAGGCATTCGCCCCCAATGTTCTGTTCATCCTTCTCGATAAACAGGATTTTAAAGCCCAGTTCATACATGGTCAGGCCAATGCTAAGCCCGCCCGAACCGGTACCGATCACGATCAGATCATAGCGGCTCATGCGGTGGTACCTCCACAGCTTGAGCCCGCCCCGGCCGTACAGCCATAACAGTGTTGATTAACGACAACAGCCCGCTGGTTCAATGTATCCAGATCGAACTGGCGCACATGCTGCACCGAACTGGCCACTTTCAGGTCGAGCATCTGGTTGAAGTCGCAGTCGTGCAAATAGCCATCCCAGCTAACCGACAGCGTGTTGCGGCACATGACCCCAGCTGCGGCAGTCGGGTTGAAGGCATTCACCAACTTTTCCATATAGCCATTGTAGTTACCCGATGAGATCAGGTAGTCCAGGTAGCGGCTGATGGGGATGTTCGTAATCGCGTACAGGTCGTTGAATACGATACCGAACTCGTCGAGCAGCGCCCGCTTGAACTGGCGCTGCAAACCAGCCTGCGCTCCCGGCAGGAAAGCGCCGTTGGGGTTATAGACCAGATTGAGCCGCAAACCCGTATCGGGCTGGCCATAGCCAACCGCGTTGAGCATGCGCAACGCCTTCACTGAGTCCTCGAATACGCCTTTTCCCCGTTGCCGGTCGGTTTTATCCGCGTTGTAGAAAGGCAACGAGCTCACTACTTCGACCTGGTGCTGACGAAAAAACTCGGGCAAGTCGTGGTATTTTGGATTGGCAACGATGATGGTCAGGTTGCAGCGAACGATGACATGCCGCCCCAGTTTTCGGATCTCTTCCACAAACCAGCGAAAATCCGGGTTCATTTCCGGCGCCCCGCCCGTCAGATCGACCGTTGGGATGGCCGTTTTCGCCAGCGCGTCCAGGCATTGCTGCATCGTTTCGCGAGTCATGATCTCCTTCCGATCCGGTCCCGCATCGACGTGGCAGTGCCGACAAACCTGATTGCACATCTTCCCGACGTTGATCTGAAACACAACGGGGTCTACCGGTCGGAGCGGAAACAGCCCGGCCTCATCCAGTTTCTGATGGAACAGCGGTAGTTGCAATGTATCGGCGACTTCGTCGTGCAGCGACTGCAATTGCAGGGCGGTGCTGGCCAGCTGATGACCACTGGCTTTGAGTGATTTCATAAAGGTGAAAGAGCCAAAGAGTGAAAGAGCCAAAGAGTGAAAGAGCGAAAGAGCGGCTTGCTAACGTGACGTCATGGCACTCTTTCACTCTTTCACTCTTTCACTCTTTCACCCCTCGTTACATGGATATTTCTTTTGCTTTGTTCATCATCTGCACCCCGTGTACCAGCGACGAACCACCCCGAATGGCCGCAGCGACGTGAACAGCCTCCATCATTTCGGCTTCTGAACAGCCTTTTTCCAGCGTGTCGGTGGTGTAGGCGTCAATGCAATAGGGACATTGTACCGTGTGAGCTACTGCCAGCGCGATCAGCGATTTTTCGCGGGCGGTCAGGGCACCTTCAGCAAATACGGCACCATAATATGAGAAAAATTTATCGGCCATTTCTTTCTGAAACTCGCCGATGTTGCCAAACTTTTTGAGATCCGCAGGATCGTAATAGGTACCCATGAGGTATGATTTAGTTGATCAATATACAGGTTTCTACCGCCCGAACAACTTGCGAACGGCTTTTACTACTTCCGGCACAGCCAGGGCAACCGAAGCAATCGATACGACGGTTGCCGTCTGGCAATAAAAACACAACGCCTTGTTGTCCTTCCATTCTTCGCGCGCCAGCTGAATATTCAGGGCTGTGTCGGCCAGCATCTTTACCCCCATCGCCACCGGTAATGCCGGGTTGGTTTCTGCCCGATTTTTGCCACCGGCCCCGGCCAGCGCAGCGGTTACACCGTAATTTACGAGCATCAGCAGCGCATCGGGAATGTCGAACCGTTTGTAGGCATAGGCCGAAGCATCTACCTTCTCTGAGTCAATATACGGAATGGGCGGGTCAGGCAGATGTTTTATAATGCCCAGTTGATACAGACTTACCACCTGACCAAGAGTGGCACCAACCAGGGATAAACCAACCAGCCAGCGTCGCCGATTCAAATCATCGGTCTGCTCCAGTCGTAACTCGTGACTTAATTGAATTGGGTTCATAACGTTCGTTTGTTTTTACAGGTATCGCGACCAGATTTCAGCCGATTTGGTCTGATAACCGGCTGTTTTTCCCAATTGTTCGCTATAGCTAGCGACCAGTCCACTCCTGACAAATGATCAGCCATAAGCGGGTTCCTACGACTCAACTGACCCTAAACTCCTGCTCACGATTTGTAACACGTCACGAAGTATTAACCCTTTAGTTACTTTGTATTTTCTTTTATTTTTTTCTTTTACTTTCTTTTATTTAATAAAACCGTACATTTGCCCATAGATAAATCCACTTATTTCGGATCAATATCCAAGTGAGTGATATAGCTGGCGTAACGACTTACGTTTTCTTTATTTTTACCGGAAAAATCGAAACTAGTAGAAATAGTACTTGCTATGCTGGCTAATCAACGAAGGGAAAAAATACTCGAATTACTGAAAGAAGACGGCTCCGCGAAGGTCGTTAACCTCGCCAAACTCTTTAAGGTAACCGAGGTAACGATTCGGCAGGACCTCGACAAACTGGAGAAAGACGAACTGGTTGTCAAAGAGCACGGAGGAGCCTACCTGAAAAATGTCGAAGATCAGGTTCGTACGGTTTCGCTGGCGAATCAGGAAAACATTGCCAAGAAAGAACGGATTGCCGCCAGGTGCCTGGACTATATCGAGAGTGGCGACAGCATTATCTTGGACTCCGGCTCGACAACTACGGAGATTGCCAAGAAATTACGCGGCTATAAAAACCTGACTGTCATTACCAATGCGCTCAACATTGCCCTGATTCTGGGGGCTGAGCCGGGCATCGACGTGATTATGACCGGGGGCGAATTCAAACCGCCGACCCTGTCGCTAACGGGCCAGAAAGCTGCCGATTTTTTTAAGGGGCTCAATGTACAGAAGCTCTTTCTGGCTACGGCGGGTATCTCGCTCAAGTCAGGGCTCACCTACCCGAGTATCAGCGATCTGGTCGTCAAAAAAGCCATGATCGATGCGGCCGATACGACTTATCTGGTTGCCGATTCAACCAAAATAGGTAAAAGCTCACTCGCCAGTCTGGGCGCTTTGTCGCTTATCGATTACATCATTACCGACGCCGAAATCGAAGAAAAACATAAACAGGTATTTCGCGACAACGAAATCGAACTCATTATAGCGAGCTAATCCATCATGCAGGTAAAAACGAGTGGTCTCATCAGCATGGGCGTCATTATTGGCAACCGTGATTTCTTCCCCGATAAACTGGTTGGCGAATGCCGTACCGATCTTCTGGATGCCTTTGCCAGGGCCGGTATCAAGCCGATCATGCTGGACGAAGCCGCCACGAAGCTGGGCGGAGTCGAAACCTTTCAGGAAGCCCAAAAGTGTGCTGACCTCTTCCGTCGGCATGCCGACGAGATCATGGGCGTGCTGGTCGTGCTGCCTAACTTCGGCGATGAGAAAGGGATTGCCGAAACGTTGAAACTGGCCCGACTGGATGTACCGGTGCTGGTTCAGGCTTACCCCGACGACCTCAACCGGATGGATGTAGCCCGTCGGCGGGATGCCTGGTGCGGCAAAATCTCGGTTTGCAACAACCTCTATCAGTTCGGTATCAAATACAGCCTGACCACCAAACACGTTGTGCACCCCTCCGACCCCAGCTTTGCCGCCGATCTGAAAAACTTCATGGGCGTTTGCCGGGTCGTGAAGGGCCTGCGGAATGTTCGAATTGGGGCGGTAGGTGCCCGGCCAGGGGCGTTCAACACGGTACGGTACAGCGAAAAGATTCTCCAGCGAAACGGCATTTCGGTCGTTACGGTCGACCTCTCCCATATTCTGGGTGTGGCCAATAAGCTGACCAAAGACGATCAGTCGGTGAAAGACCGGCTCGATGCCATAAAGGCCTACACCCCTACCGGTCGCACACCGGATGATAAACTGGTACAGATTGCCAAACTCGACGTTGTCCTCAACGAATTCATGTTGGAACACGCCCTGGATGCTACGGCGATTCAGTGCTGGACGTCGCTTCAGCAGAATTACGGCTGCAACGTCTGTACCAGCATGAGCATTATGAGCGAGAACATGCTCCCCAGCGCCTGCGAGGTAGACGTAACGGGAACGCTGAGTATGTACGCCATGCAACTGGCCTCCGGCTCGCCGAGTGCGCTCGTCGACTGGAACAACAACTATGCCGACGACGAGGATAAGTGTGTGCTGTTTCACTGCGGCAACTGGGCCAAATCCTTCCTTCCCGATATTGAGATCAGCACCGCTCCCATTCTGGGAACGACCGTTGGCGAAGAGAACACGTACGGTGCGCTGGCGGGTCGCACGCCCGCATCTCCCCTCACCTTTGGCCGCATCAGTACCGATGACCCCAAAGGCATTATGAAAGCCTACATCGGCGAAGGCATGCTGACGGACGATGCGCTCAACACCTTCGGGAACCGGGCCGTGGCGAAGATCGACAACTTACAGGGGCTGATGCAGTACGTATGCCGCAACGGGTTCGAACACCACGTGGTAATGAATGCGTCCAAAACAGCGGGTATCCTTCAGGAAGCCATGGCGAATTACATGGGATGGGAGGTACATACCCATCAGTCGTAGTCATACAGTACGCAAAAAGCACAACCCTTCACCACCTGACCAATGAAAACCAATCGAATCAGTACGCACCTGATGTGGCTGATAGGCCTGATTTCAACCTCGACCTTATGGGCACAGCAACGACCAAACACCGTTGTATCGCCCGAAGTTAGACCCGATAACTCGGTGATTTTCCGGATCAAAGCCCCCAACGCCAAAAGTGTTCGCCTGATTGGAACGTGGCTGAAAGATCTGCGAAACACCATCGCCCTGACGCCCGGCGATTCGGGGGTCTTTGAAGCGAAAGTGGGGCCGATTCCCGCAGACATGTATGAGTACCGCTTTATTGTCGATGGTATTCCCGTGCTCGACCCCGCCAATAACGTAGTCACCCGCGACGGCCCCATTTTTGAAAACCGCCTGATACTACCCGGTCCACTGACGCAGTTGTACGACGTGCAGGCCGTTCCCCACGGCTTATTGTCCTCGGTCTGGTATCCATCGCCTACCATCGGTATGGACCGTCGGATGGAGATTTACACCCCGCCAGGTTACGGAAAAAGCAAGACCAGCTACCCGGTCCTGTACCTGTTTCACGGCGGAGGGGGTGACGAGGAAGGGTGGATCAGCCGGGGCCGAACGAACTACATTCTGGATAATCTGATTGCCGCCGGTAAGGTCAAACCCATGATTGTGGTCATGACCAACGGGGTACCCACTGTGGCAGCCGCTCCGGGCGAACGGCCCGCCTTTGCCAAAGCAACACCCGGCGAACTGGTCGGCATTCAGGCCATGACATCGGGTAAATTTGAGACGAGCCTGATCAGGGATGTTATCCCTTACGTAGAAGCCAATTACCGGGTAATCGCTGACCCGGCCCACCGGGCGATTGCCGGGCTTTCGATGGGCGGCTACCATACCCAGCAGATTACCAATGCCAACCCCGGAACGTTCAAGTACATTGGTGTCATGAGCATGGGCGTTTTTGACGGACCCATGGCGCGAAACTACAATCGGCAGGAACACATCAACCAGCTCAATGCACTCAAACAGGCTAAACCAACCCTTTACTGGATCGCCTGCGGAAAAGACGATTTTCTGTACGACGGGGTGACCCGGCTTCGGGCGCTGTACGATCAGGTCGGCTTACCGTACACATACCGGGAAAGTGAGGGAGGCCACACCTGGGTCAACTGGCGGCTGTATTTAACAGAACTCGCCCCTAAGCTTTTCCGGTAACACCAATTTCCAACCGATTGACCCCGCGAATAGTACAGTACTAATCCGGTTCGATCTTCCATACATCGCTAAGCATGACTGTCGATGAACTAGCCCGCAAGTCGGTTTTGTATCGAAAAAACATCCTCAAATACATTGTCAAGGCCAAAGCCGGACATACGGGGGGTAGCTTATCGTGCATCGACATACTGAATGTGTTGTACAACAGCGTACTGAATGTCAGCCCCGAAACAGCCAAATCGCCAAACCGGGACCGCTACATTCAGAGCAAGGGACACTGCGTCGAAGCGCTTTACACGGTGTTGGCCGATCAGGGCTTTTTCCCGGAATCCGACCTGGAAACCCTTTGTCAGTACCAATCCCACTACATTGGCCACCCCACAAAAAAAGTAAACGGAGTCGAGCAGAATACCGGCTCGCTGGGCCACGGGCTATCGTTGAGTGTGGGCACGGCGCTATCGGCAAAGATTGACGACCTGTCGTTCCGGGTATTTACGCTGCTTGGCGATGGCGAACTACCCGAAGGCTCCAACTGGGAAGCGGCCTTGCTGGCAACACAGTACAAACTGGATAACCTCTGCGCCATTGTCGATAAAAACGGCCTGCAGATTTCCGGCCCCACGGCAGACGTGTGCAGCACCGACCCCCTGGACCAGAAATTCGAGGCCTTCGGCTGGGCCGTTCGCCACGTAGACGGGCACCATATAGAAGCTCTTCAGGAGGCTTTCGATGCTTTACCGTTCGAAGCAGGCAAGCCAAGCCTGATCATTGCCCATACCGTAAAAGGCAAGGGCGTGAGCTATATGGAAAATCAGCTTAAATGGCACCACGGCGTACCCAACGAGGAGCAGTATGCGCAGGCACTAACCGAGTTGAACGAAGTAGCCTCAGCCATTCAATAAACCATAAATCTGAACACATTATGGGAGACGTTGCGACGCCAACAGTACGGGAAGCCCAGGCAAATCTGGATATTTTCTCCGCTACATTGCAGGACCTGGCCGCCACCGACCGTAACCTGCTGGTCGTTACCAGCGATTCGCGCGGGTCGGGGAAGCTGGTGCCTTTTGCCCAGAAATACCCAAAGCAACTGATTGAAATTGGGATTGCCGAGCAGAATCTGGTGGGCGTCGCTGCGGGTCTGGCTTCCACAGGCAAGAATGTATTTGCCGTTTCGCCTGCCTGTTTCCTGACCGCCCGCTCGTTTGAGCAGATCAAAACCGATGTGGCCTACTCCAACAATCCGGTTCGGCTGGTGGGCATCAGCGCGGGTGTCAGCTACGGGGCTTTAGGGTCTACGCACCACAGCCTGCATGATTTTGCCGCGTTGCGGGCCGTTCATAATCTGACGATCGTTGCACCGGCCGATAATTTTGAAACCGGGCAGGCCATTCGGCAGGCCGCCCAAATGGATACGCCCGTTTACCTGCGGTTCGGGAAAAAGCCCATGCCGCTGCTGTCGGAAACGAATCGGGCATTTGCGTTCGGCAAGGGGCGGGTGGTCAGCGAGGGGGATGACCTGATTCTGATCGGCACCGGCGAAACCGTTTACCCGGCCCTGCAAGCCGCCCGACGGCTGGCAGCCACACACGGCATCCGCGCCACGGTGATCAGTATGCACACCATTAAACCGCTGGATTACGACTTGCTGGCGACGGTAGCGGCTAAAGGCTGCCCCATTGTCACGGTGGAAGAACATAGCGTATATGGCGGTTTGGGCGAGGCCTGTGCGTCGTTTCTGTTGATGAACGGCTTCCGAAACCGGTTCCGGATCATGGGCATCCCCGACGAATACACCGTTACCGGCTCGCAACCGGAGATTTTCAACCATTACGGATTATCAGAAGCGGGTATTGCGGCTCAGGCCCTCACATTGTTGACCTAAACCACGTATTTCCCGGCCCTCTGCGAATGTCTGCGTACGAATCACCCATTTATCTACAGTCCACATGAAACCGTTTTTGCTCCTTCTGCTCACCCTCCTGACCGGCATCGCGGTAGCGCAGCCCAACAGTCCCAAAACACGGCTGATTGTGCTAACCGATATTGAAAATGAACCCGACGATTCGCAGTCGCTGGTGCGGCTGCTGACCTACGCCAACCTCCTCGATCTTGAAGGGCTGATTGCCACCACCTCCATTCATCTGCAAAAACGCGTGGCCCCCGAAACCATTCACAAGATGGTGAACGCCTACGGCAGGGTGCAGCCCAACCTGCTCAAACACGAGCCCGGCTACCCGACTGCGCAGGCTCTGAAAACACTGATCAAAAAAGGCCTGCCCGTGTACGGCATGGGCGGTGTGGGCGAGGGAAAAGAGTCCGAAGGCTCAGCCTGGATAATCCGGCAACTGGAAAAACCTGACAACCGCCCGATATGGGTATCGGCATGGGGCGGGGTGAATACGCTGGCCCAGGCCTTGTGGACCATTCAGAAAACCCGCACCCCTGAGCAGGCCGAGCGGCTTTACCGAAAACTGCGGGTGTACACCATCTCGGATCAGGACGATAGCGGCCCCTGGATTCGGAAAACGTTCCCGACTGTATTTTATGTGGTGAGCCCCGGCTACGGTTACGAATTTGCTACCTGGCGGGGTATCAACACGGGCGAACCCGGTACCCACCCCGAATCTGTCAGCGAAGCCTGGCTGGCCGACAATATCCAGCAGGGGCATGGACCAATGGGGGCCCTGTACCCCGATGTCGCCTTTGGTATGGAGGGCGATACCCCCTCGTTTCTGGGCCTGATTCCGAACGGCCTGAACGCTCCGGAACACCCCGACTGGGGCGGCTGGGGTGGACGGTATGTTCTGCAGACCCCCACGCTGGTGCCCAGCAGGAATAAACCCGCCAGTGCCCCGGCCGAAGAACCCGAAACGCGGCCGATCTGGAGCAACTCGGCCGATTCGGTCCTGGCACCCATTGCCTTTATGAACGCTTCGGCCAACAGCGGACCGAAAGCCCGGAAGAGCCTTCAGGCTACCATCTGGCGGTGGCGCACCGAATTCCAGAACGATTTTGCCGCCCGCATGGACTGGTGTGTCAAACCCTATAAAGAAGCCAATCACCCACCTGTACCCAAGCTGTCGCATCCCGAAAACATGACCGTCAAATCGGGCGAGCAATTTTATCTGGTAGCCTCCGAATCCACCGACCCCGATGGCGATGCGCTGAGTTTCCGCTGGATGTTCTATCCCGAAGCCAGTACCTACCAGGGCGTTATTCTGTACGAAAACTATGTCTCGAATATTTATGAAGCCCGGCCTATTGCCCCCAAGGTGACAAAGCCGGAAACGCTTCATTTCATCCTGAAGGTGACCGACAAAGGCAAACCAGCCCTAACGCGCTATAAGCGGATCATCGTTACCGTAGTGCCGTAACCGCATCCTAAAACCTGAACCCTCATGAAACTTCCCTACCTCTTTACGCTGCTTGGCCTGTTGTGCCTGTCACCGGCTTTAGGGCAGAACCAGCCGGGCTCCCCGAAGCTGCGGATTCTGGTCCTGACCGATATTGAAAACGAGCCGGACGATGCCCAGTCGATGGTGCGCTTTCTGACTTATACCAATCAATGGGATGTGGAAGGTCTGGTTGCGACAACGTCCGTGCACCAACGCAACCGGATAGCTCCCGAGCGGATTCGGCGCATTGTGGAAGCCTACGGCAAAGTCAGAGCGAACCTCCTGCTACACGAAAAAGGGTATCCCGAAACGGCCTACCTGCTCAGTGTCATTAAATCGGCCATTCCCCGGTATGGCATGAATGCCGTTGGGCCGGGCAACGATTCCGAAGGGTCAGAGCACATCATTTCGGTGGTCGACAGGAAAGACGACCGGCCGGTATGGGTACCGGTTTGGGGAGGAGCCAACTGCCTGGGGCAGGCACTCTGGAAAGTAAGGCAGACACGCTCCCCCGAAGAAGTTGACAAATTCGTCGCCAAACTTCGGGTGTATACCATCTCCGATCAGGATGACTCGGGCCCCTGGATTCGGAAAACCTTTCCTAACCTGTTCTACATCGTTAGCCCAGGCTTTCATGCGCTGGGCGGTTACCACTACTCAACCTGGCGGGGCATCAGTGGCGACGGCTTTACGCGGGGGTTCGACGGAGCCGACTCCAGCCTGGTCAATAACGCCTGGCTGGACGCAAATATTCGCCAAAATCACGGACCGCTGGGCGCCGAACATCCGCATACGGACTACATCATGGAAGGCGATACACCGAGCTTTCTGGGTTTGGTCAACAACGGACTGAACGATCCTGAACATCCAAATTACGGAAGTTGGGGCGGACGTTACGAACGCTACACCCCCCGAACCCGAAAGTGGTTTCTGGAACCCGAAACCCGCCCCATCTGGACCGATGCAGAAGATGAAGTGCAGGGCATCGACGGGGCCTGGCATAACAGCAACAAAGCCACCATCTGGCGCTGGCGACAAGCCTACCAGCATGACTTTGCGGCCCGCATGGACTGGACGACCAAGCCCTATAAAGATGCTAATCACCCACCCATCGCCAAGCTTAATCACGCTGGCGAATTACGGGCAAAGAGTGGCGAAACCGTCAAACTGAGCGCCGAAGGCTCTACAGACCCCGATGGTAACGAGCTGACCTACGACTGGATCTACTACCGCGAAGTGGGCACTTTTGATAGTAACCGGGTGCCGGACATACAGGACAGGCAACGCAGAAACGCCACTTTCGTCGCCCCAAAAGTCGATAAACCCGAAACGATCCACATTATCCTTGCCGTAACCGACAAAGGCGTTCCTGCCCTGACGCGCTATCAGCGGGTAATCCTGACCGTCTTTCCATGATCATTTTCCAACCATGAGCAAGCCATTTCCATATAGTCTGCTTCTCTTCCTGCTGCTGTTTACGGCCGTGGCCGGGTGCCGGACAAAATCGGGTGCAACCGGCCCGAAAAAGGTGGCGGTTATTGTGTCGACACTCAACAACCCCTGGTTTGTGGTGCTGGCCGAAACAGCGGCCGCCGAGGCCAGAGCGTTGGGCTACGAAACCAAAATATTCGACTCCCAAAACAATACAGCGCTGGAAGCCGACCATTTTGAGAATACCATCGTATCGGGTTACAACGCCATTCTGCTCAATCCCACTGATTCCGATGGCTCTATCGTGAACGTGCTGAAAGCCAAAGAAGCCGGTATTCCGGTATTCTGTATGGACCGGGAGGTGAACTCCTCTTCGGCGGCAACGTCGCAAATCCTGTCCGACAACTACTCGGGCTGTGTGGCCATCGGCGAAAATTTCGTGCGGGGGCTGAATAAGAAAGGCAACTACGTCGAGATACTCGGGCTGGTGGGCGACAACAATACCTGGAACCGATCCAAAGGGTTTCATAGTGTGGTAGACCGGTACCCCGGCCTTCATCTGGTGGCGCAGCAAAGCGCGGATTTCGACCGCAACAAAGCGATGGATGTGCTGGAGTCTATTCTTCAGGCCCACCCCGATATCAACGCGGTTTTTTGTGGCAACGATGCGATGGCGATGGGTGCTTATCAGGCACTGGTAGCGGCCGGAAAAGCGAAGGACGTGGGTGTTTACGGATTCGACGGGGCCGACGATGTGATGAACGCCATTCGCGATAAAAAGATCAAAGCCACCGGGCTTCAATCGCCCCAGACGATGGCGAAAACAGCCGCTCAATATGCCGACGCTTATTTTAAAGGCAAACGCGATTTTGCCCAGCGCGTTCCGGTAGCGGTCGAACTGATTACACAGAATAATATTGCCGACTACCAAACAACAGCCAAGCCATGACCACGCCCCTGAAATACGTAGCCGGGCTTTTGCTGCTGGGCATTGTCGGTTACAACTCCGTCTATTTCCGAAAATTGGATGACGTGAAAGCGACGGGGCTGGCAGCAACCGGAAAGTTTGATGCCGGTCGCTACGCCGATACGTTCTGGTCGGCGAAATTAGTACCGGCGGCTCCAGCCTCGGCTACGGACTTGATCACGTTGCTTCCCCTGTTGACATCCGACCCGGAGAAAGCCTTTGCAACCCATTCTCAGGCACTGGGTATCGGCAACATCCGCTATTTTCTGGTAAAAGGAGAAGGCACTGTCTCGGCAGTTGGCGAAAACGACGTTACCGTTTCGCTGGCCACCGGTCCTGTTATTCACCTGGCAACGGAATTTATCTTCGGCAATGCCGTGCGCGATGCGTCGGGGATTATTAAGATCACCGAGTTCGACAACACTGCCGACCTCAATGCGGTAGCCGCCAACCTGAACGACATCGTCCGAAAAAAAGTCATTCCGGCACTAAAAACCCGGGCAAAAACCGGCTCCCGACTGTCGTTTATCGGGGCGATGGAATTGAACCGGGCGCACCTGCATCTGGATGAGTTGACCGTGATTCCCATATCCATAAACTAGGACCAAGCATGCTGGTAGCCGAAAATATCACCAAGCGATTTGCGGGCGTTACGGCGCTGGACCGGGTATGCCTCACTTTCGAAGCGGGCAAGGTAACGGCCGTGATTGGCGAAAACGGCGCGGGAAAGTCGACACTGATGAAAATTCTGTCGGGCGTGTATGCCGATTACGAAGGGCAAATTCAGTACAAAGGAAAGCCGGTCCGGTTTCAGTCGATCCGGGAAGCCCAGCGCTGCGGTATCACCATCATTCATCAGGAACTGGCCCTGATTCCTTACCTGAGCATTACCGATAACATATTTCTGGGCCGCGAGATTACAACCCGGTGGGGCACGCTCGATCAGAAGGCCATGCGGCAGCAAGCCAGCCAACTGCTCGACGACCTGAAGTTGTCCCTCGACCCCGACACCCGTGTTGCCGACCTGAAAGTGGGGCAGCAGCAGGTGGTTGAAATTGCCAAAGCCCTGCTGGAAGAATCGGAGGTGATCATCATGGACGAACCCACCTCAGCCATTAGTGAGAGCGAGGTTGCCGTACTGTTTGGCATCATCGACGCACTCCGCAAAAAGGGAAAGGCCATTGTCTATATCTCGCATAAACTGGACGAACTGTTCAGCATTGCCGATCGCTACGTGGTGCTGCGGGATGGCAAGTCGATTGAGTCCGGTGCCATGCACGACATCGACCACGACAGCCTCATCCGCCGGATGGTCGGTCGGGAGGTGGCACTGATGACCCGGTCGGCGGGCACCCAACCGGCCATTCCAGGTACCGGGCAGCCCTTGCTCTCTGTCGAGAATCTGTGCCTCGCCCATCCAATACGCCCCAAAGAGCTTCAGTTGAAAAACCTGTCCTTTACCGTCGAGCGGGGCGAAGTGGTGGGCATTTTCGGGCTGATGGGTGCCGGCCGCACCGAACTGCTGGAAACCCTGTTCGGGCTTCATCCCAAACGGACCAGCGGCACCGTACAGGTATCCGGGCAACCCATTACCCTGAACGCCCCCAGCCAGGCCATACAGGCCGGGCTGGCGCTGGTACCCGAAGATCGAAAACGCGATGGTCTGGTGCTTGAGATGGATGTGCAGAACAACATCAGCCTGACCGGACTGGCGGCTATCGAACAGGGCGGTTTGCTGAGCCGGGCTAAAGAAACGACGCTGGCCAGAAAATACATAGCTGATTTGCGCATCAAAACATCGTCGGAAACGCAGCTGGTAAAAAACCTGAGTGGCGGCAACCAGCAGAAGATCGTGCTGTCGAAATGGCTCGCGACCCATCCCGCCATTCTGCTGCTGGACGAGCCCACGCGTGGTATCGACATAAACGCCAAGAATGAAATTTATAAACTCATCGGGAAGCTGGCCGAAGAAGGCATGGGCGTGGTGGTGGTCTCCTCCGAAATCCCGGAACTGCTGGCTCTTGCCGACCGCGTTCTGGTGCTTTGCGAAGGCAGCCTGACCGCCGAGATCAACCTGCACGATGCCAGCCGGGCCGAAAGCCTGCCCGATGCCATTTTAAAAGCCGCTATTCCTAAAACTTAAGTCGTTCACGCAGCCTATCATGCCGTTATCCTTACAAACCTACCGACCCGCGCTCATTCGCTTTCAATCCCTGATAGCGCTGTTTGTGCTCTGTCTGGGTATCAGTTTGCTCTCCGACAAATTCCTGACCGGTGCTAATTTATGGAATGTCCTGCGCCAGATTTCGGTGAATGTCTGCATTTCTACCGGCATGACACTCGTTGTGCTGACGGCCGGTATCGACCTATCGGTCGGGTCGGTTCTGGCTTTGTCGGGTGCCATCACGGCGGGGCTGCTGCGCAATGGTATCGAACTGCCGGGGGCCAACCTGTTCATTGGCTTTACACTGCTGGGGGCTACGCTGGCCGGGCTCCTGACGGGTTCGGCCCTGGGGTGGTTCAACGGCTGGGCCATCACCCGCTTCAACCTGCCGCCCTTTGTGGCAACGCTGGCCATGCTCACCATCGCAAGGGGGCTCACCATGCTCTGGACCGAAGGCTTTCCCATTACGGGCCTGGGCGACTCGTTCACTTACCTCGGTACGGGCTGGTTTCTGGGCATTCCACTACCCGTCTGGCTATCGGGCTGCATTGTCGCGCTGGCGGTGCTCATCACGAACAAAACCCGGCTGGGGCGCTATATATACGCTATTGGAGGCAGCGAAAGTGCCGCGCGCCTGTCCGGCATCAACATTAACCGAATCAAACTGACGGTGTATACCCTGGCCGGGGCGCTGGCCGCTGTGGGGGGACTGCTGGTCACTTCCCGGCTCGATTCGGCGCAGCCCAACGCGGGGGTCAGTTACGAACTGGACTCCATTGCCGCCGTCGTTATTGGCGGCACATCGCTGTCGGGTGGACGCGGGAGCATACTGGGCACCGTGCAGGGGGCCATCATTATTGGCGTACTGAACAACGGTCTGGTGCTGCTGAATGTGTCGCCATTCTGGCAGCAGGTGGTCAAAGGCGTCGTGATTTTACTGGCCGTCATCATCGATAAATCAAACGCTAAATCGAACTAGTCGGCATGGAAACATCGTATATTCTGGCCATCGACCAGGGAACCAGCAGCACCAAAACCCTGATTTTCGATCAGGTGGGGCAGGTTGTCGCCCGTTCGTCGGAGCCGCTCAAAACGCATTACCTGCCGGATGGTTACGTTGAACAGGAGCCGGAAGAAATCTACCGAAACGTACTGACGTCGGTTGGCAAATGCCTGGGTGGGTTTGCGGCAGCCGGGGGTAATCTGCACCAGATCACGGTGGGCGGCATTTCGAACCAGCGCGAAACTTTTGTGGTGTGGAACAAAGCGGGCGAGCCGCTGTACAACGCGCTGGTCTGGCAGTGCAAGCGTTCCATCGGCGTGTGCGAACGGCTTAAAGCCGACGGCCACGAACCACTCATCCGGCAAAAAACAGGCCTTTTTGTCGACCCCTATTTCTCCGGCACCAAGCTGATCTGGCTAAACGAAAACGTGGAGGCTGTTCGGGAAGCGATGGCGGCAGGAAACGCTTTTTTCGGCACTGTCGATACCTGGTTACTGTATAAACTGACCAACGGTACCTGCTACATTACGGACTATACCAATGCGTCGCGCACCCTGTTCTTCAATCTGAAAACCCTCCGTTGGGACACCGAGCTGTTGGCGCTGTTCGGCTTATCAGGTATCAATCTACCCGAGCTGAAACCTTCATCGGCCTTCTTTGGCGAGTCTACATTCAACGGGCTCTTCGATCATGCCGTTCAACTGACAGCCATGATCGGCGATTCGCACGCGGCTGCGTTTGGGGAAGGCTGCTTCTCGACGGGTACCGCCAAAGCGACACTGGGCACCGGCTGTTCGATCCTGATGAACATCGGCTCCGAGCTAAAGGAATCGCGTCACGGTATGGTCTCCACGATCTGCTGGAGTACCGAAGAGCGGGTCGATTACGCGCTGGAAGGGGTCATTGTCACTTGCGGGGCCACCATTGAGTGGTTAAAAAACAGCCTGGATTTATTTGCTGAAAGCCGCGATACCGAAGCGCTGGCCCTTTCAGTAGCGGATAACGGAAGCGTATACCTCATTCCGGCGTTTAGCGGCCTGGGAGCGCCCTACTGGCAGATGGATCGCAGAGCGTCCATTTCGGGGCTGACGTTCGGCACCACCAAAGCGCATCTGGTACGGGCCGCGCTGGAGTCGATTCCCTATCAGATTAACGACGTGGTTTTGGCAATGGAGCAGGACACCGGTATCCCCCTGATTGAACTGATGGTTAATGGCGGACTAACTTCCAATGGCTTCGTCCTGCAATTTCTGGCTGATTTGCTGGAAAAACCAGTCGTCAACAAAGCCATGCCCGATGTGTCGGCCAAGGGAGCCGCTTACCTGGCAGGTTTGAAAGCGGGTATTTTTAAAGATTTCGCCCATCTGGAACAGTTGGAGACGAACCACTCGGCTATTCAGCCACGCCCGGATAATTCACTTGTTCATAAAGGGTATGCCGGGTGGCTCTCGGCCGTTTCGACAAACCAATAAGAGACGTATGAATCAGCCTCATCGTCAAGCCTTTCGGGTTGTCGACACCACCGATTGCGCCAGCCAGCCAGAGGTGATTACTGGTAACTGGCTGGCGCAGCATGTTCAGGTAAACGTAGTTTTCGTCATATCAATCCGTCATTAAAATGAAAAAAAACTTCCTGTTATTCACGATCCTGACCTTTTTTGCCCTGCCAGTACCGGCCCAGAAGAGCGCGGGCGTTTCGGGTAAGCCCCGCACCATTGTCACGACAGATGGCGAAGTCGATGATGTTGACACGTTTATTAGGCTGCTGTTGTACAGCAACGAATTTAGCCTCGTCGGGTTGGTGTACAGCAGTTCGCAGTGGCACTACAAAGGCGATGGAAAAGGCACTAAATTCACCTCTGAGATGGCCAGTACAGCCAGGCGCTATGGCGAACGGACAGAACTCCGCTGGCCCGGTACCACCTGGATGGAGGAGTACATCGACAAATATGCGCAGGTGTATACCAGCCTCACCAAGCACGCTAAAGGGTTCCCAACGCCAGCCTACCTGAAGAGTCTGGTGCGGGTGGGCAACATTGATTTCGAAGGCGAGATGAGCCACGACACCGAAGGGTCGGATCTCATCAAAAAAGTCCTGCTGGACAATGACCCCAGCCCGGTTTACCTGCAAATCTGGGGCGGCACCAACACCGTCGCCCGTGCCCTGAAGTCCATCGAAGATCAATACAAGAACACACCGAACTGGGCGGCTATTGCCAAAAAAGTGAGCGACAAAGCGATCATCTATGCCGTGCTCGATCAGGATGCCACCTACCAGAAATACGTAGCGCCCAACTGGCCAACGATCAAAGTACTGTATAACTCCGATCAATTCTGGAGTTTCGCCTACCTCTGGCCGCGCGTGGTTCCGGCCGAATTGCAGACTTATCTGAACGGCAACTGGTTTGCCCAAAACATTAAGTTCGGGCATGGCCCGCTGCTGAGTGCCTATTACCTCTGGGGCGATGGTCAGAAAATAGCCGGTGACCCGGAGCATACCCATGGCGATATGGCCGAGGCTAAAAAGTACGACCGCAGCCAGTACGACTTCATTTCTGAGGGGGATTCGCCCGCGTTTTTCTACCTCATTGACGTTGGCCTGCGGAATAAAGAGGATGTGGCCTACGGCGGATGGGGCGGCCGGATGGTTCGGTCGGCCGCGAATCCGAACCGGTGGGAAGATGGCAAGACCGTGACCGACTACGACCCGTTTACGAAAAAGCAGGAAGCCGCTTACCCGCAAACACGCTGGATTCCCGTGCTGCAAAATGACTTTGCCGCCCGCGCCGACTGGTGTGTCAAATCATACAAAGAGGCCAATCACCCGCCGGTAGTTACGCTCAGTCAGGCCCACGATCTGCGCGTAAAACCCGGCCAGACAGTGACCCTCGCCGGTGCCGCCACCGACCCGGACGGCCATACAGTGAACTACCGCTGGTGGCAATACGAAGAAGTGGATACCTATACCGGGACTGTAGACATTCGGCAGGCTAATCGGGCGAAAGCCTCCTTTACGGTACCTGCCGATGCTGCGCCGGGTCAAACCATTCACCTGATTCTGGAAGTGACCGATGCCGGTACGCCAACCCTAACCCGATACCAGCGCGTGATTGCGACGGTCGCTAACTGAGTGTAACGTATCTTTGTCTTTTCAATCAATCATCAGCAAGTTTCTACAAGTTGATTCGTCAACGTTTTTATGAGTCACCGTTTATTAGATCGTATTGAAGAGGCCATTGCTGATATCCAACAGGGCAAACTCATTATCGTTGTCGACGACGAAGATCGCGAGAACGAAGGGGACATGATTTGTGCCTCAGCCTGCATTACCCCCGAAATCGTGAATTTTATGGTTCGGGAAGCGCGGGGCCTGATTTGTGTATCGCTTACCGAAGCGCGTTGTCAGGAACTGGAGCTTCCGCTGATGGTGACCACCAACACGGCTACTCATAAAACCGCTTTCACCGTATCAGTCGATCTCAAAGGCCACGGCTGCGAAACCGGCATTTCTGTTCATGACCGGGCCAAAACGATCAAAGCGCTTGTCGACCCCGGCATCCAGCCGCACGAGTTTGGTCGTCCGGGGCACATATTTCCGCTGATCGCTCAGGAGGGTGGCGTATTGAGTCGGCCGGGGCATACCGAAGCGGCTATGGATCTGGCGCAACTGGCGGGCTTTGCCCCTTCCGGCGTGTTGATCGAAGTGCTGAGTAAAGACGGCACTATGGCCCGCCTGCCCGAATTACGACAGATTGCCGACCGATTTGGCTTGAAAGTGGTCAGTATTGCCGAGTTGATCACCTACCGCCAGAACATACAGGCGGGTATTCAGCAGGCGTAACGCAGCGAAGAACGGCCCCCGGCCGGCAAGTCACTAAAAAAGGGCTGATCTCAAAGACCAGCCCTTTTTTAGTGACTCTACTCCTATGTATTAGCGCATCATCTTGTTCATCTTACCCGATGACTGCATGGTGTTCATTTTCTTCATCATCTTGCGCATCTCATCGAACTGCTTCAGCAGGTTGTTCACCTGGGTAATGTTCGTGCCGCTACCGGCAGCAATGCGTTTTTTGCGGCTTCCGTCGATAATATCGGGACGGCTGCGCTCTTTGGGTGTCATGGAGCTGATGATGGCTTCGATCGGCTTGAACGAGTCGTTATCGATATCCAGGTCTTTGATCATCTTACCCATACCCGGAATCATCCCGAGCAGGTCTTTGACGTTACCCATCTTTTTGATCTGCTGCAACTGCGACAGGAAATCGTCGAAGTCGAACTGATTCTTACGCATCTTGGCGTTGATACGCTTGGCTTCGTCTTCGTCAAACGCCTGCTGTGCCCGCTCTACCAGCGAGATCACGTCGCCCATGCCCAGAATCCGGCTCGCCATCCGGTCAGGATAGAACACGTCGAGGGCTTCCATTTTCTCGCCTGTACTGATGAACTTGATGGGCTTGTTGACGACCGTTTTGATCGACAAAGCCGCCCCACCCCGTGCATCACCATCGAGCTTGGTGAGAACAACACCGTCGAAGTTCAGACGCTCGTTGAATGTTCTGGCGGTATTGACCGCATCCTGCCCCGTCATGGAATCGACCACAAACAGGGTTTCGGAAGGAGCGATGGCTTTTTTAAGCGCTTCGATCTCCTGCATCATCGCTTCATCGACGGCCAAACGTCCGGCGGTATCGACAATGACGATCTTCTTCCCGTTTTTCTTGGCCAGAGCAATACCGTTTTGAGCAATCTGAACGGCATTTTTATTCTCCGGTTCAGCGTATACCTCAACCCCAACCTGCTCGCCCAGTACTTTTAGCTGGTCGATAGCTGCCGGGCGATAAATATCAGCGGCTATAAGCTGAACGCCACGGCCCTGCTTTTTCAGAAAAGCAGCCAGTTTACCCGAAAAAGTTGTTTTCCCGGAACCCTGTAAACCCGCAATCAGAATAACCGCCGGATCGCCTTTGGTATTGATGCTCTGGGCTTCTCCGCCCATCAGCTCGGTCAGCTCTTCCTGAACGATCTTGACAAACAGCTGGCCCGGCTCTACTGAAATCAGCACCTTCCGATCAAGTGCTTTGTCGCGGATACGATCGGTTATGTCCTTCGCCACTTTATAGTTAACGTCGGCATCGGTGAGGGCACGACGCACTTCTTTGATCGTCGCAGCAACGTTAATTTCGGTAATGCGGCCCTGACCTTTCAAGGTCTTGATGGCCTTATTTAGTTTATCCTGAAGATTCTCAAACATAGTCTATCACAAACAGTGGAACAAAGATAACAGTTTCTCGCGGGCGTTTTTGCCCGGATATACTAGTTCGACACACTTACACGTTAATTTGATGCATTTGGCCCGATTGGCTATTTGAAAATTGCGCAAACATCTATCCAGATAATATAAAACGAAAATTATTGCCGGTCTAACAAAACAAATACAAAGTATAAGCTCATTTAGGCAAAAATAAATTGGCACAATCCTTGTTTTTGTCTTCAAAAATTGGCTCTTTCGAAATACTTTAATACAAATATATGAGGCAATAATACTATTACATATATTTGTGATGAATGCAGCCGACTTGTAGCCGTCACGATGTACTCTTTAGCGACTTTAATCCAACTGCCTCATGAGAACGAATTTAATAAAATACAAAACAGGTTATTTAGCCATTACCGTGCTGATGGCCTGTTCATTGACCTCACTGGAGACAAGCGCGATGGCTTCGCGGTATGCCTATACAATCGAGTCGCCATCGGGTAAAAGCACAGTTATTGATACGCAGGCACGGCCAGTTAATGCGGAGAAAACGGCAGTTCTGGTTCGCAACTCCCCTACTAAGCCAGAGCCCACTGCAGCCACGACAGCTTCCAAAGCAAAAAATGTTGAAGAGAAAAAAACCATTAGCCGGTGTTGGAAACGGTTAATGAACATGGCCCGAGAAATAAGACACGCCCATAGCAAGACAACCAAGTAATTTTTCTACCCTCACCAACGCCAATGCCCGACGGTCGATCAGACTGTCGGGCATTGGCGTTTTATGTGCTATTGACAATCGGACTACCCGGAGAAAATGGCGCAAAAAATTACACATCTACCCCATTCCGGAGAACGGCCGGCTGGTAGAAAAGAGGCTCATGAATGTTTATAGAGTTGTGGGATGGGCAGGGCAGAACTACCTGAACGGTTCGAACCCACGCCAGCCGAAGTCGGCTTCACCTCCTCAACCGTTACCAGTAACAATTTTAAACTCAAACCGAATGCGCGTACTGATTTTCGTTTTACTAGGCAGCCTGATGTTAACTCAGGCTACGTTTGCTCAAAAAGACACCCCCATCAACGTAGCGACCTACAACCTGCGCTACAACAACAAAGGCGATGGTATCAATGCCTGGCCAAACCGGAAAGAAAATGTGAAAGCCCTGATCCGGTTTCACGAATTTGACCTGTTCGGAACACAGGAAGCCCTCCGCGATCAGTTGAATGACGTAGCCGAACTGAACGAGTTCGCGTTTCTGGGTGCCGGTCGGGATGATGGGAAAGAAGCGGGTGAGCACTCGGCTATTTTTTACAAAAAAGACCGTTTCAAGGTTTTGCAGTCCGGCAACTTCTGGCTCAGTGAAACGCCCGACAAACCGGGCAAAGGCTGGGACGCCACCTGCTGTAACCGCATCTGTTCCTGGGCAAAATTTAACGACCTGAAAACGAAGAAAGACTTCTACTTTTTCAGCGTCCACTTCGATCACCAGGGCGTGGAAGCCCGGCGGCAGTCGGGTAAGCTGATGGTGGAGAAGATCAGGGAAATAGCGAAGAATACGCCGGTTATTCTCGTCGGCGACCTGAACTCCACCCCCGAAACAGAGCAGGTGAAAACCCTCCAAACGCTGCTGAGCGACGCGCATAACGTCACAAAAATGCCACCCTATGGTCCTGAAGGCACGTTCAATAGTTTCAAGTTCGATGCGCCCATGGATAACCGCATCGACTACATCTTCGTCAGCAAGCAGTTCGACGTGTTGAAATACGGTGTTTTGACCGACGCCAAAGAGCAACGTTACCCATCCGATCACCAGCCGGTGGTGGCCAAGGTTGTGTTAAAATAACGTGAATAATGGGTTGATTAGCTTAAAATCTAGCTTATACGCAGTTATCACCCACGTTATACAGCGATTAGATCTTTTTGATCTAGCCTGGATTCTGATCTTCAGTTAAACGAATGCTAACCTGCATTTAGCCATTATTCACGTTAACATAAATGCTGGTTGGTGGTGTCAATTTCTCAAAACTGACATCACCAACCAGCCGCTTTTACGTAGCGCCGGGCCGACGCTCGGTACTACACAAACATTACTCCGAGCGTGAGGAGCCAACCTTAGCCGCACTCGACTTCTCTTTTTCGACGGCTTTCTTCACCGCTTCGCGCTGGTCGTCGCGCACGGTTGGATATTTAATACCCAACTGCTCCAGGTAGGTCTTGTACTTGGCCGGGTCGTAGTAAAAGGGCCCTAGTTTAGGTTTGAACTCGGCCATGATCTTCTTGTTGAGGTAAATGGCCGGTTGCTCCCTGGGCGAAATCAGCGGTTCGTACTTGATGTCCTTAGTCTGCTCGTCCTTATAATAGGCCCAGGCTTCTTTGATTAGTTCAGGCTTCAGCAGCAAGTCCAGCAGGGTCATGGCTTCGGCTTTGGCTCCGTAAACGACACCTTTATGGGCGATGGGGGTAGCCATCGAAATGGCGTTGGCCCAGTGGTGGCCGGGTAGTCCGGGGATGTTGCTGGGGTAACGCAGCACGATAGTGGGCAGCGACCAGGAGATGTCAGCAATATCGTCGGAGCCACCACCCAGGGGTGTCATGGCCTGACCACCCATCATCACCACGGGAGCCGACGAAGTGGGCATCCCCATCGAATCCAGCTTCGTCGCCAGGCCTTCCATTTTGGGAGCCTGTAATTCCAGCTGCGACGCGCGGGCCAGCAGCTGATCTTCATCCGACCAGGTGGGCAACCCTACTTTTTTGATGTTATCGTAAGCCGCAGCGGCTATCGGACGGTTGGTGTGCACCGGCCAGGCCGATCCCAGAATCTCATAACTGAATTTAGTGTCAGTCATCAAAGCCGCGCCTTCCGCCATCTTCACACCCGTTTCAAAGAGTTTCTTGATCTTTGGGTAGGTTCGCTCACGGAAAAAGTACCAGACAGCCGCCTTGGACGGCACCACGTTGGGCTGATCGCCCCCGTCGGAGATCACATAGTGCGACCGTTGGGTAAGCTCCAGGTGCTCGCGCCGGAAGTTCCAGCCGATGTTCATCAACTCGACAGCGTCCAGCGCCGAGCGTCCCCGCCAGGGGGCCCCAGCTGCGTGAGCGGCCTGCCCTTCGAAATTGAATTTAGCCGATATTAGGCCGTTATACCCATTATCGCCCCAGGAAACGCCGAGGTTGTTACCCACGTGAGTGAAGATACACGCATCCACATCCTTGAAGTAGCCATCCCGAACGTAGAACGCTTTGGTGCCGAGCAATTCTTCGGCCACGCCCGGCCAGAGCATGAGCGTACCGGGAATTTTCTCCCGCTCCATGAGCTTCTTGACGGCCAGTACGGCTACGATGTTCAGAGCCTGGCCCGAGTTGTGGCCTTCGCCATGCCCCGGTGCGCCTTCCACAATGGGGTCTTTGTAGGCCACGCCCGGCTTCTGGCTGGCTTTGGGGATACAGTCAATGTCGGAGCCCACGGCAATCAGGGGCTTGCCCGATCCCCAGGTGGCGATCCAGGCGGTAGGAATACCGGCGATGCCTTTCTTGATGGTAAAGCCTTCCTTTTCGAGCAGGTTGGTCAGGTATTTGAAGGTTTCCTCTTCCTGGAAGCCCAGCTCTGAAAAGCTGAAGAGCATGTCGTTGATTTGCTGAGCCTGCACGGCGTTGGCTTCAACAGCCGCTACGGCTTCGGCTTTGAGTTTGTCAATTCGGTCAGTTGGCTTAGCCCCTTTTTTACTCTGTCCAAATAGCAAAGCCGGTAGCAGCAGCAAGGCAAACAATGAAGTTGTATAATGTTTCATACGGGGAAGAATTTTAGGTTGGGTTAAGTGTGTATGGCAGACAGGTCATCTGTGCAGCCGTAGGCTAAATTATGAGCTGCCACTTAGCCTGCGGCTGCACGGAGTACCCCTCCATGCTACTATCTACCGCGCAGAGGACGAGGAAACTTTAGCCGCACTCGACTTCTCTTTTTCGACGGCTTTCTTCACCGCTTCGCGCTGGTCGTCGCGCACGGTTGGGTATTTAATACCCAACTGCTCCAGATACGTCTTGTACTTGGCCGGGTTGTAGTAGAAGGGCTCCAGTTTGGGCTTGAACTCGGCCATGATCTTCTTGTTGAGGTAAATGGCCGGTTGCTCCCTGGGTGAAATCAGCGGTTCATACTTGATGTCCTTGGTCTGCTCCTCTTTGTAATAGGCCCAGGCTTCTTTCAGGACCTCCGGCTTCAGTAACAAATCCAGCAAAGTCATCGCTTCGGCTTTGGCTCCGTAGACAATCCCTTTGTGGGCGATGGGGGTAGCCATCGAAATGGCGTTGGCCCAGTGGTGGCCGGGTAGTCCGGGGATGTTGCTGGGGTAACGCAGGACGATGGTCGGCAGCGACCAGGAGATGTCGGCAATATCGTCGGAGCCGCCACCCATTGGGGTCATGGCCTGACCACCCATCATCACCACGGGAGCTGAAGAAGTCGGCATTCCCATCGAGTCGAGTTTAGTGGCCAGCCCCTCCACTTTAGGAGCCTGTAGTTCCAGCTGCGACGCGCGGGCCAGCAGTTGATCTTCATCCGACCAGGTGGGCAACCCTACTTTTTTGATGTTGTCATAAGCGGCAGCAGCGATAACCCGGTTCGTATGCACCGGCCAGGCTGATCCCAGAATCTCGTAGGTAAACTTGGTGTCAGTCATTAGGGCTGCCCCTTCCGCTATTTTGACACCGGTCTCAAAGAGTTTCTTGATTTTCGGGTAGGTCCGTTCGCGGAAATAATACCAGACGGCGGCTTTGGACGGCACCACGTTGGGCTGATCGCCCCCGTCGGAGATCACATAGTGCGACCGTTGGGTAAGCTCCAGATGCTCGCGCCGGAAGTTCCAGCCGATGTTCATCAATTCGACGGCATCCAGCGCCGAGCGGCCCCGCCAGGGGGCTCCGGCCGCGTGTGCCGCCTGCCCTTCGAAGTTAAAGCGAACCGATACGAGTCCGTTATTACCGTTATCGCCCCAGGAAACGCCGAGGTTGTTACCCACGTGGGTGAAGATACACGCATCCACATCCTTGAAGTAGCCATCCCGAACGTAGAATGCTTTGGTGCCCACCAGTTCTTCGGCTACCCCCGGCCAGAGCATGAGCGTACCGGGAATTTTCTCCCGCTCCATCAGCTTCTTGACGGCCAGCACCGCCACAATGTTCAGGGCCTGGCCCGAGTTGTGGCCTTCGCCATGCCCCGGTGCGCCTTCCACAATGGGGTCTTTGTAGGCCACGCCCGGCTTCTGGCTGGCTTTGGGGATACAATCAATGTCGGAGCCCACGGCAATCAGGGGCTTGCCCGATCCCCAGGTAGCGATCCAAGCGGTAGGAATACCGGCGATGCCTTTCTTAACGGTGAAGCCTTCTTTTTCCAATAAGCTTGTCAGGTACTTGAACGACTCTTCTTCCTGGAAGCCCAGCTCCGAAAAGCTGAAGAGCATGTCGTTGATTTGCTGGGCCTGCACGGCGTTGGCTTCGACAGCGGCCACCGCTTCAGCTTTGAGTTTGTCGATGCGATCAGTCGTTTTAGCCCCTTTTTTGGTCTGCCCAAACAGCAGGGCGGGCAGCAGCACAAGGCCAAATAACAGATTAGTACAGTATTTCATGGGCATTGCCAAATTTTGTTTAGGTAGTTGCGATATGAGCAACTAAAAGTACTGAAAAATAGCCCGCAAGACATATATGATTTTATAAAAATACAGTTAGCCAGTCATCAATGCGCCGAATGGACACAGTAAATAAGCGGGGTTGGTATTGCCGCCGACTCCTCTTTCTTTACCCACGAAAAGTGCCAGCAAGTCTGCCGACGGTGAACTCAATCATGCCGTTGGTGAACTGATGCAATCCGACTCATCTTTTTTCCATTACGTTTACATGGCAAGCAAGACAAAGCGCCCCAGGACTACCTGTGGTTTTGTGACGGACTGTTTTAGCTTCTATCCCACCTTTTTTTCCATAAACATGAAACGCTCCCACCTGCTCACCGCTCTGGCGATTGCCTTGTCGGGTTATTCAACCCAGGGCTACACCTCCCTCGATTACACGAAAGGGCTCGTCGGTACTTATGCCATGACCTACATGAACTGGGATGGTGAAGTCGTCGTGATGCCCGAGCCGGGCTTCTCGGGCTCGATCCGAATGCAGAAAGTCGATTTTACCCACCTCAAAATGGTATTCTCGGTAAAGGTAAAAGGGCCCAAAGAAGTCTTTAACCAGACTTCCGACCCTAAACAGGTTGAACTAAAACCCGACAGTGTACAACGGTTTGGTCTTTACGATGGACTGGAAAAAATCGGAACCATTTCCCCCACAGCCATCGCCATAAAAACCACTACGGAAACCGGCGGAGGTATGGTAGAAATTAAGGCCCGTCGCTGAGGAATGGGGTTTGATATAGGGACCTGGAAAATAGCTTCGCTTAACTGACAAACTGACAGCTGATAAAAGGAATGCGTCAAAGGTCAAATTTTTCGTTCGACACGTATCATTATAAATCTGGGTAATAAGGTATAGGCTTGTTGGCTGATAAAGTAATTATTGACTTGATTGAAAACCAAGTATTGATTGTTCAATAAATTTGAACCTGTTAAGCCAAAACTCCATTTAGATTGACTGGGCTCATACCTGACCAGCGCATCGACAAATTGAGTTGCATTCGTACTTGTTTTAAATCGCCAATCATACCACTCAGCCGAAAGTTTGAAAAACCATCCAACTGAGGGACGTAACGTAAAAACAGCATGAGGTTTGATGAGCGTTGTCTGATAGGCTGGTAACCCCTCAGGCTGCACCGTACTGACGGTAAAATCAGACCGTCGGAAGCCTAATTCGGCATTGAATGGATGATCAAAAGACGTAATAAAATAGAAGGTATTATTAATAGATGTAAATTGAGACCGCTGTAGATCTGTACTGTTTATCTGGTTAAATTGTTCACCTCGCGAAGCCTCTACCTCCCATCTGACTTTTAGGGAAATAGGCGCAATAAGTTTGTCTAATTGCCCAAAAATAAACCATTGACCGATGGCGCCTTCTATGGGTCTGGTTATTTGTTGATTAATGGTGTTTGAAATTTGTAAACGGGTGCTGTATGGCGGTTTGTTAGATGCCCATGAGGCTGTGGTAAAAAAGGAGAATAGACCAGGCCAGTTAACATATTGATAGGATAATGACAACCGGTTGGATGTAATAACTGGCAGAGCTGGAATAAACCGACTAAACGTTCGGTAGTCAGTCAGAATACGGCTACTAATCAGGTTGTTTATTATTGGCAAGGTATTATTCTGGCTATACGTAAAACGCATTTTTTGTCTTTTCCCCAAATCGTACCCAACTGTTAGGGATGGATTTAGCCATAATTTTTTACTTGTCAACACATCCGTACTATCAGAAACAGAGGCCCTTACATGTTGTAAAGCAGCATCTGCGGATAAATCCCAACGATTCCACTTTTGAAAGTAATGCCCTTCTGTCGTCAAATACACGCTTTCGTACCGTGTGAAGCTTTTATCAGGCACTATTGGTACGATTGGCTGTTGATCCGGTGTTTGTAACTGCGCCGAAATAGAGGCTGTTTCATTTCTAACGACCAGGCTTGACCCTATCGAATATTTCCTGGTATCCGATGAGCCTTTCCATCGTAGCCCTGCACTCATTTCGGCGCTGGTACGGGCAATGGCCTGGTTATATTGGTTGTAATCCGGCGACACACCAAAAAAAGAATTGTATCGTGCGCTATTGTAGATATTTTGTTGTGGTAGCTGGTTATAAATGTAATTTAAGTCAACTAGTAAAGCGTTTTTTCCGGGTAGCCTTCGTGTAATACTAAGGTGCTGATTACTTAGCTGAGATTTCTCAATTCCCTCATTACTAATTTTCTCTGAGAGAATTTCATTTTTTGAAATTGTATTAAATTTCAGAGAAGCTACTGTTCTTTTTATATCTGACGAAAAAGTGATTAATGTCTTTGCATCTACTTTATAATCCATTCTGATATTCCCGGCCCAAACGATTGGCGTACGAACATTATTTAGTGAGTCATACACATTAATTGCCTTGTTGTCTAACAAATAACTAAACCTATTACTGGCCTGGTTATATTGCTTATCACTACTGAAATAATAAAAGCCACGAACCTTGAGATTCTCCGTTAGTTTTCGGCTTACCGTTGCACCAACCAGACTTACCCGGTTAAAATTATAGCGATTTACCGCTAAATCTGGTACCGTTGTAAGTTGATTATCGACAATAGGTTTTGTCGAAACCGATTCTATCGAACTTACATTTTGTTGATCTGACTCCAGTTCGTACTGAGCGTTGACAATAGGATCTGTGCCGACATTATTGGCATTCCCAATTACGCCTACCTTTAATCGTTTAAAAAGCGAGAATAAGCTTAAATTACCTTCATATCGTTTGGCTGTACCAGCAGCAATACCACCATTTCCGAAGACCTTTACTTTTATATCATCTTTAATCGTTAAATTAAGTACCAGACGCCCTGATTTCTCAATTCCCTGTAATAAACTATTTTCCGAATAATTATCAATAGCCTGTACATTTTTCAAAACATCGGCCCCCATATTGCGGGTGATAAGTTGGTATTTTTTACTAAATAAATCCTCCCCTTCAATCAGTACTTTATCAACAATTTTACCGTTTACTTTGATTTTCCCGTCTTCGCTTACTTGTATACCCGGAAGTTTCTTCAATAAATCTTCAACAGAATGTTCCGTTCCATTTGCAAATGCCTTGACAGCGTAGGTTGTTGTATCATTATCGCTCCGTACTGGAATGATGGCTTTCACAGATACTTCTTTCAGCTCGATTGCTTTCGTCGTTAGACTGAAATTCAGTTGAATGAACAGGGCGTTTTTTTCGGGTGTAATCAGCGTATCAATTGTTTCGAAGCCTAAACCTCGAATACTCAGCTTGTATGAATCTGACAGTGAACTCGTTTTGATCGAGTAATTACCCGCTATGTCTGTAGAGGCAAAGGCGATCAGCGTTGTATCAGGTTTTAGCCGGTAGAGTGTAGCACTAACGGATGGGATAGGTTGGCCCGTAATTTTTTGACTTACATGCCCTTTAATTTGTATGGTTAGCTGCCCAAATGCATAATTATTCAGCAGCAAAAAGCTGACAAGGAGAATGAACAAGTTACTATAGGGCCTAAGCAAGGTTTATCAGGGATTAGGAAATCTTTCAATACCTATAACTTCTGTTTTTACTTGCGTCCCTTCCATACCCGGTTGGGAACTTGCCATCTTATCGAACCTACTGTTGTTATCTTGACGTCTTTTTAGAAAAGCTTCTTCAGTTAAAATATTCATACCAGGTTTAATGATAGGAATTTCAATACTAGTACCTGAGGGTGCCGGCATTCGTAAGGATTCGAATTGAAACGTAACCGCACCTTTGTTATCATAAGCTTCCAGAATCAGCCCGGGTAGCCCATGTAATTTCCAGGGGCCAGCGCTTACGGGTATCTCGGTTGTAAACCAGGCCGTATAAAACCGCCCCCGTGTTGTTGCTTCAGCTTTCTGGCATTTCATTCCCCCAATTGTCCGAAATTGGTTGATAATTTTCCAGTCGATAGGCGTTATTGTGTCGTCGACAACTACATTTTCCATATCGGCTCGTTGTTGAGAAACTATTCGTTTTGTAAGTAGATCTTTGTAAACCCAGATTCTTTTAAAATTATCAAGTTTGCCAAAAATTTTTGACGAATCTAGAGGATTTAATTTCTTAATTAAACCCGTTGGAATAGATACTGATTGATGCTGATTAAATCGTAATTCAAACGGAATAGCATATCGTTTAGCGGTATCTACAAAAGCGGTGATTTGCTGATAGGCTAATATGCCTGATGGGGCCTGTCCAAAAATTCTTGTTGAGCAGAGAATAGAGAATGTAACAAGAAGTAATGATCGTTCTCTTTTCATTGTTTAAATGATATCTAATTCATGTTGCGTATTTACACCAATGCTTGTGTTATAAGCTGTAGATGTTTGTATACGACATATTGCATAAAAGATACTAATTAAATATACCTGAACATGAAATATTTTTATTAGACATCTATTATGAAAGATACTTACCGCAGTTTTTAGCGCATAATAAAGGAGATAAGTGGTTGATAATCAATATATAATTAAGAAAATCTTTTATCAAAACAACCACATTGCGTGTAACAGGCAACACACACAGATAACGCTGAATAGTTTAGTTCCCCCGAGCGTAGCAAACTTTAACCTAAAATCTGGCTACCCGTCAATACAGTTAATCGTTATACAACTTGCCACTACCTGTGATACGTTTTTTAATCGACCAAGCAAGGCCATTCACAAAGCCAATGGATAGGAAGTACCCATGTTTAGGCTAGATTCACTACTTTTGCGGCTAAGTTTTCGTATCGTTTTCAATCGTTTATAATCAAGTCTGATGGAAAAAATTAAAGTGGCAAATCCGGTTGTCGAACTGGATGGCGACGAAATGACCCGTATCATCTGGAAATTCATTAAAGACAAGCTGATCCTTCCTTACCTTGACCTTGACATTAAGTACTATGATCTGGGCATCGAGTATCGCGACGAAACCAATGACCAGGTAACGATTGATGCGGCTAATGCCATTAAAGAATATGGTGTCGGTATCAAATGTGCGACCATTACCCCCGACGAAGATCGCGTTAAAGAGTTCAACCTCAAGCAGATGTGGAAGTCGCCTAACGGTACGATCCGCAATATTCTGGACGGTACGGTTTTCCGTGAGCCTATCGTTATGAACAATGTACCCCGTCTGGTAACCAACTGGAAAGCCCCTATCATTGTGGGTCGTCATGCCTTTGGTGATCAGTACCGCGCTACGGATTTCCTGGTACCGGGCAAGGGTAAACTGACCATGAAATTTGAAGGTGAAGACGGTACCGTACTCGAATACGACGTATTCAACTTCCCCGGTGCTGGTGTCGCGATGGGTATGTACAACCTCGATGAGTCGATTCGTGGGTTTGCCAGAGCCTGTTTCAACATGGCCGTGCAGAAAAACTGGCCGTTATACCTCTCGACCAAAAACACGATCCTGAAAAAATACGACGGTCGTTTCAAGGATATTTTCCAGGAAATCTACGACGCCGAATTTGCCGGTAAAGTGCATTACGAACACCGCCTGATCGACGACATGGTGGCCTCGGCCCTGAAATGGGAAGGTAACTTTGTATGGGCCTGCAAAAACTACGATGGCGACGTTCAGTCGGATACCGTAGCGCAGGGCTTTGGTTCGCTGGGTCTGATGACGTCGGTATTGGTTACGCCCGATGGCAAGACGATGGAAGCCGAAGCCGCTCACGGTACCGTTACACGTCACTACCGCGAGTATCAGAAAGGCAACAAAACGTCGACTAACCCAATCGCGTCGATCTACGCCTGGACGCGTGGTCTGGCCTTCCGGGGTCAGTTAGATGGCAACCAGCCCCTGATCGACTTCGCCAACGCTCTCGAAGCTGTTTGCGTAGAAACCGTTGAAAGCGGCAAAATGACGAAGGATCTGGCCCTGTCGGCCTATCCAGCCGGCACGAAGCTAACGGCTGGTGAGCACTACATGAACACCGAAGATTTCCTCGAAGCGTTGAACGAGAATCTGCAGGCGAAACTAGCTTAATCCGAACCGCCCGTGCGGTTCAGACACGTGCCGCCCCATAGTAGGGCGGCACTTTTTTTACCTTTTGTCTCCAAACCTGTAATCGCTTTATGAAATACCTACTAACCATCGCTTTGCTGTCGTTGTTCGCGCTGACAACGTACGCGCATACCCCAATCGAGGAACCCCCTGTCAAAACAATGAAAAGCTCTTCTGTTCAGCACATTGTGCTCTTCAAGTTCAAGCCCGAGACAACACCGGCCAAAGTGAAAGAGATCGTAGCCGCTTTTGAAGCACTGCCGTCTAAGATCAAGGAAATCAAAGGATTCAAATGGGGCACCAACAACAGCCCCGAAAACCTGAACAAAGGCTTAACGCACGCGTTCATCCTGACCTTCGATAATGAGAAGGACCGGGATGCTTACCTACCCCACCCCGCCCACAAAGCGTTTGGCGGCATCGTTGGTGCGTGGCTGGCCGATGTGACCGTAGTTGATTTCACGGATCAGGCGAAATAAGACCGTACCTGACAGCATGACACCGGCCCCCGGCTTGCTGTCTGGTACAAACAAACAGAGCGATGCACTAAAAGGAGTGCATCGCTCTGTTTGTTTGTACCTATTTAACGTGAATAATGGGTTGGGTAATTTAGTTCAGACACCGTTTTGCTTCGCGTCGTGTAGAAAAGTTTTAACCACAGAGACGGTCCGCCGTTGCGGCACAAAGAGCACAGAGGTTTATTAGGGCACTTTCTTCCCCCATCAACCTCTGTGCTCTTTGTGCCGCAACGGCGGACCGTCTCTGTGGTTAAAACTTTTCTATTGCGCGAGTATTACGAACTTAAGTCGAGCTAATTTTAACACAGAGGCATCCATTATTCACGTTATTTAGTTACTCCTTCACCACTTTCCGGCTGGCCGTACCCGTTGGCGTTTGAATCTGGAGGAAATACATCCCTTTGGGCAGATGACTTACCTCGAGCGTGGCCGTTCGCTGGCGGGCCTGGATGGCCGGCTGAATGACCGTAGACCCGGTAATGGTCTGGAGCAATACCCGTTCGAGGGTTTCGGTACCGGGTAATTCAAGGGTGAGCGTAGTATTCACCGGATTCGGGTACACGACCAAGGCTTCGGACCAGAGCGGCTCACTACCGGTAACGGTCAGCACATTGAAGGATCGTTCGACATCGGTGGCCGCATAAAACAGATCGTTGCCCGTTTGAAAAGCCCGAATCGTCACCGTACCCGCTCCGATGAACTTCAGCGTCGACCCCGTCAGGGTGGCGGGGCCGCTTTTGACAGCGAAACTGACGGGCAAATTAGAGGAGCAGGTGGCGCTTAGGGTCAGGTCGCCCTGATTCGTGTAGCGGTCGGCAATGGCGTTGAACGTAATGGTCTGCGTGCTTTTGGCGGGCAGTGTTCGTGTGGCCTGGGTGTACCAGACGGGCCATTTCGCACTGGTGTACAGAACAGAAGCCGATCCCGACGGCGACAGTTTATCGGCACCCAGATTAATCACCGACACATCCTCCCTTGGCCCCGACGACTCGGTGCTGAACACCAGCCGGTTATCCAGCCGAGAGTAGCTCGGGAAGCCCAGCGTATTGTTCTTGTACACCGCTTTTAAAGTGCCCGTACTCAGGTCCGTAGCGACTACATAATAGGTATCGTCATTCTCATTCACATAGTCGAAGGCAATCACATCGGGTGAGTTTTTCGAGAACGATGGGTTGCCGATGCTTTCGCCTTCCTCCAGGTCGGAGAAGAGCTTCTCAATGTCGCCCGCAGCAAAATCAGCCGTTTTGTTATTCCAGACATTGATGAACCCAACATCCCAATAATCAAGGGCGTCGCCACTATTGTTCTGGAGTTCATTGTAGGCGTCGTAAACGATATTTTCGCCGGTAAAGTCCCACTCGAAGGAATCGGCATACAGCACTTCGCCCGTCTGAATTCCTTCGGTATAAGTCGGATTATAAAGCTTAAACTCGGCCCATTTCTTCTTGGCGTAGCTGTACACATAAATGGAGCCATCCTGATCGGCGGTAAGGGCAGCCAGTTTGGTACCGTCTTTGGAAATGGCCACATTGTCCCAGATCGTCTCGTCGGAGATGATCGTTTCGGTGGGCGTTCCCGTCAGGTTCACCGCCCGGATGCGCTTATCGGTCGTAACGTAATAGGCCGTTTTACCATCATCCGTAACACTCGGACGGTGGCGCATGCCCAGCGTCGACTTCAGATCAAATTTGGGTGTTCCCGCCCCAATGGTCGTTGAATAGAGCTTCGAGGTAGAGGCATCGGCTAACAGTAGAAAATCCTGCCCCGCAGCCACCGGCACGTCAGGTTGCTTACCGGGCGTCGACTGGGTTGTTTCGGTGATGCCGACCGCATCGAAAGCGGCTTTGGCAGCGGCTACTTCGGTACCGGTGGCCCCATACAGGTCACCAGCGGCTTTAATAATGGCCAACCGTAAATCCAGAAACTGCGAGGTACGAACCAGGTAGTTTGACAGGGCACGGTAGTACACTTTTTCAGCCTTCTCCTTGCTGACAGCCACCGCAAATTTATAGAAGGCAAAATTGACGATACCGCTGTTGATATGCACCCCGCCATTGTCTTCGGTGGTGTTTTCGTACTGCGTCATGGTGGCAGGCTGGTACCCGTTCGGATCTTTGCTTTTTCCACCCTGGTTCGGGTTCGAGAAACTACGTAACGCCCCCGACGGCAATATACTCGGGGTGGCGATATCTTCACCGACGGTCCAGTCGTCGCGGTCGATCATAACGCCAAATACATCGGCAAAGGATTCATTGATGGCTCCTGACTGGCTTTTGTACTGCAAATTAGCCGTATTCTGAATCACGCCATGCGTCATTTCGTGCCCTGCTACGTCCAGCGCACCAGCCAGCGGTTTAAATAGTTTGCCGTTGCCATACGCCATCACCTGTCCATTCCAGTAGGCATTATCGAGTCCTTTTCCATCGTCATCCACCACGTTGATAAGGGAGACAATCGTCGCCCCATTGCCATTCAGCGCATTTCGATTGAACGTATTTTTGTAGTAGTCATACGCAATGCCAGCGTTATAATGGGCAGAAATCGCCGTGGGGCTCCAGTCCGTATTGTTACTGGATGTTACCTGATAGATTTTAGGGTTATCACCCTTCACGTTCCTGGCATCGACGGTCCAGAGGGCACCCACCGGATCACCGGGCATTTTGGAGGTCGTGGCATTGAACATCGGCCGTGAGGCATCAATCAAATAATACGCACTGCCGCTCTGCTGGTACGTCTGCACAGACCGCGTCACCCCGTTCAAATCCTTACCGGATGCTTTAATGGGGCCAACAACCGTGCAGGTATGGTTATATTTATCCAGCACCTCGCCCGTTTGGGCATCGATGACGTACTCCCAGCGATCCAGCATATTGGGGCGCACCGTCAGTTGGTAGGCGAGTTTAGCCACTCCATTTTCGGCAAATACGCACAACTCGCCCTCTGTCGATTTCATCTTCAGAATGTTATCTCCAAACGACCGTACCAGCGACACCTTCCGTACATCGGCCAGTGCCCGTTCCGATGCGTCGGCCAGTGCCAGCCTGGGCGTTGTGGTCAGATTGTTGGGGATGGCCTGATAACGTCCGTTCAGAAGGGTCACCTCGCCATCTGTCAGGTGGGCCACCAGCTCGGCACCGAGCACCGGAACGCCCCGGTGGGTTTGCGTCAGACGAACGTGCGTTTGTCCGAGGTCGTCGGTTTCGGTGCGGGCCACGGTAAAATTCGACTCGGGATTCTCCAGCTTCAGCAGTCCGCGCACCTGCCCCATGAAGGCGAAGGTAGCCGAAGCAGCCGCGGCCGCCGAAAGCCGGGCACCGCTATTCCTGGCCGCATTCGTACTGGTTGTTTTCGCCAATTTCCGTTCGATGAACACCGGCAAACCCGTTGCCGAGTCATTGACAACGCGCAACCGCAGGGCCTCTATAGCCCGCCCGGCACCAGCCGTCGCCATCAGCGATTGACGGCCCGTGCGGCCTTTGGGTACTGGTATCACCACCGCATTGAGCCGGTTAGCCAGCCCCGCCAACGACAGTTTGCTTTTGTGTTTGGCCCCGAAACCCGGAGCGGACTGCTGAGCCAGGGCGCTGGTGGTCAGGAAAGTCAGGAAGAGGAGAAGTGGTTTCATAAGGGATTGGGAAACGTTTATGGTGCATTTTACCACCCCCAACCCCCTCCTTCTTTTAAGGAGGGGACTAAGTAACGGGGCACACTTCTGCATAGCCCCCTCCTGTTTTAGGAGGGGATTGGGGGTGGTATAGGACTTCACTTCAGCTTCGACACAGCGGGTATCATCGCCATGAACGAGTCATAGAATTTCGGGTAATTGGCGGGTACAGTCTTGCCGGCAGCACCCCAGGTAACGATATATTCCTGTTTGGCTTTTCGCCATCGAACAAACTTAAAGATGTTGCCGGGGTTGTCGAATTTAGTGGTCTTGATCCTGCACTTCTCTTCGGCAGCCGAAAATACCCGCTTTGTGTTGGCCGCTGTTTGCTGACCAATGAAGGTGAACGTGGTATCGCGGCTGCGCTTGCCGAAGAGCTTACCGTTCTCGAGCAGGTAATAGGCGATGGAGTAACCCGTAACCCCACCTCCGCCCCCCACCGCAATCTGCCGTCCGGTATACGATGCCGGTGTACCGGCCGTAGCGGATTGACGGACGACAGGCATTTTATCGCCCGCAGCCCGAATGCTTTGCCCCTGAACAAGTAATGTTGAGCTGGCCAGCAAGGCAATCAAAAGTATTTGTTTCATTAGTAAATAGTGAATGATACGTCGTTCGGGTAGGTGAAAATAAAATTAGTGACCGACAGCAGCCAAGGCTAGTTGTATGAGTCGGTATAAACACCGGATAAGACGGTAAATAAAGCCGCTCAGTCACTACTTCAGGGAGGGGTTGGCTGACCGTAGGTAGATGGAGCGAACGTAACCGACCGCCGGAAAGGTCCCCGATGCATCTTTACCCGAAACAGGTTATCGAAGTCGCCTGATTCTATTTTAGCCATCGTTGGGCTGGCCCCCAGTCCACGGGCAATTTCCAGAATGGTGTTGCTGTGCCCCACCACCAGCACGTTTTTCCCCCGTATATGTTTAACCCGTTCAACGATCGCGTCCGTTGGCTTACCTGGATAATCGACGATCTGAAGACCCACGCGTTTGGCAAGGGGTTGGGCCGTCTGACGGGTGCGGTAATAGGGCGTCGAAAAAATAGAGTCGATGCCTTTGTCGGCCAGCGTTTCGGCCAAAGCCGCTGCCCGGGCATAGCCCGCCGGGGTGAGGTCGGTAGTATCGGTTTCGTTTACCTTCTCGGCATGACGAACAATGTAAACGGTTGTTGTTGAGCAGGCGGTGGAGACGGCAATCAGCAAAATGAAAAGTGTAAAAAAACGCATAGTGTATAGATTTATGAGCTGTACCTACGGGTCGGGCCGCGTTCGGTTTCAACCCGTATTTGGCTTTTACACATTATACGGGTTGAAACCGAACGCGGCCCGACCCGTAGGTACGGCCTACAATGATACAAAAAAGCCCCCGGCCATACCGGGGGCACTTACTAAATGGTCAACGTGAGGGTATTACTACAACTCACGAACCCAAATGTTGCGGAAACCAACCGGGTTGCCGTGGTCCTGCAACAGGATTGGACCAGCACCGTGGGGCTGCACTTTTGGGTAGCCGATGTACTCGGTTGTACCGCGAATGGCGGCATGGTTCTGTACAAGGATGCCGTTCAATAACACAGTCACATAGGCGTAGTCGGTCATCATACCGGCCTTGTTGAAGCGGGGAGCCTGATAGATCACATCATAGGTCTGCCACTCACCCGGCTTGCGGCTTGGGTTCGCCAAGGGAATTGCCTGCTTGTAAATAGAGCCAACCATACCATCGACATACGTCGGGTTGTTGTAGTTGTCGAGCACCTGCAATTCGTAGCGGCCCTGTAAAAAGACACCACTGTTGCCCCGGCCCTGGCTGTTGCCTTCTACCTTTTCGGGTGTTTTGAACTCGAGGTGAAGCTGAAAATCATTGAACTCCTTTTTCGAACGGGCCGAGAACCCTTTGGTCGAATACATGATACCGTCCGTAACCGGCCATTTCAGCGGACCTTCGTTGGTTTTTTCCCAGCTGGAGGGCGCGTAGCCTTTGATAGCTACCCACTGGTCGGTGTTTTTACCATCGAAAAGCACAATAGCGTCAGAGGGTGGCGTTGTGCCGCTGGTATTGGCGGTAACGGTGCCGGGTGTAACAACGGGTGGTACAGGCTCCCATATTTCGGTCGACTCGGGAGTTTGTTTGCTGGGCTGTGTTTGTGCTACAGCCCGATTTGCCAGCGCGAGGCTAACAAGGCCAACGCAGACAGCCAGCGATACATGTACGTTTTTCATAGAAATGATTAGGGTTAATGCCTACGCATATTAAACGTTCAAAGATAGGGTAAATGTCAATTAGCACTCTTTTACATGGAAAAAATGTAATTTCGACCTTCAAACTTCTTTTCTCATTATCATGGTAACCCCATCCCGTACAGCCCGTGTCTCCTGGCTGCTGGGCGTGGGCTGGGCCGTTAGTATCGGATTGGCAATGGCCCAACCCGCTCCCGCGCCCGGCATCACGCTACCACTCAACGACTTGAGTGCGTTTTCTTCGCCAACCCCAAACTGGCGTATTGTCGGTAACGTTCGTGCTGACCTTAACAAAACCAACACGCTCACGACCGATAAAGGCACCGGTATTCTGGCCAATATTCCGTTGGCAAAAATGCCGGAGGATGCTAAAAATCCCTTCAAATACGATCTACTGACCACGCTGCAACATGGCGACGTAGATCTGGAATTCGATTACATGATGGCGTCGCAGTCCAACTCGGGTGTGTATCTGCAGGGCCGCTACGAAATCCAGCTGCGTGACAGTTGGGATATTCGCACGCCGAATGTGCATGACAACGGTGGGATCTATGAACGCTGGGACGACAAACGTCCCGAGGGTCAGAAAGGCTATGAAGGGCACGCAGCCCGTCAGAACGCCAGCCGTGCCCCCGGTTTATGGCAGCACATGAAAATCTCGTTTCAGGCCCCACGGTTCAGCGCCAGTGGTCCCGGCGGGGCACCGCAGAAGACCGAAAACGCCCGCATCATTCGTATTGAGCTGAACGGTGTTCCCATTCAGGACGATGTGGAAATGACCGGCCCAACGCGTGGCTCTTTGTATAACGATGAGAAGCCCCTTGGCCCCCTCCGCATCCAGGGCGATCATGGTGCCGTAGCCCTGCGCAACATCCGCTACGTCGCCTACGACAAACCACGGCCCGAATTACTGAATCTGAAATACGCCGTCTATAAAGGTAAATACGAAAAAGAACCGGATTACGACAAAACAGCTCCCGAATCGGAAGGCGCTACCAAAGTGCTCACGGCCTCGGTAAACCGTATTCCTAACGAGTTCCTGATTCGGTACACGGGTACTCTGCGCGTATCTGAACCCGGCGAATACCGCTTCAATCTCGGGGCTCCGGGGGGCGGTGGCATGCTCAAAGTCAATAACCAGGTGGTTGTAGCACCCGGTGGCCGGAGTGGAAACGGGAAAGCGACGCTGCCCAAAGGCGATCTGCCTTTCGAGTTGTTCTATTCCAAATTTATGGACTGGGCGCAACCGGCGCTTGGCCTTGCCGTAGCCGGTCCCGGCATTCGGGAATTCGTGATCAGCGAAGGCACGGGCAGCAACGGCGAGGAGGTCGACCCGATCATTATCGACGCCCCCAACAACACCGTTCTCCGGAGCTTTATGGATATGCCCGGCGAGCGGAACGCACAGGGGCGTACCCTTCGTGTTGTGCACGCCATTTCGGTAGGTAGCCCTGAGCAGATCCATTACACCTACGATCTGGATAAAGGGGCGTTGGTGCAGGTTTGGCGGGGTATGTTTCTGGATGCGACGCCCATGTGGCACGACCGGGGCGATGGCTCCTCGCGACCAATGGGTATGGTACAGCGACTGGGCGCCCCCGTACTTTTCCTGAGCAAGCTGGCCTCTCCGCAAGCCGCCTGGACGGCCGACACCACCGGCTCCGGCTACCGACCCAAAGGATACGTATTCGATGAAAGTGACCGGCCAACGTTTAAATACCAGAGCTATGGCTCGTCGGTAGACGACAAAGTTCGGGTGCTGCCCGGCGGGAAAGGTGTTCAGCGGGAAGTGACCATCGCCAGTCCGGCGAGCGATCTGTATGCCCGGTTGATCAGCGGAGTCTCCATTACCCCATTAGACAATAACACGTATCTCGTTGACGGACAGGAATACCTGCGTATCGACGATGTAGCCGGAGCCAAACCCGCCATTCGCGATGCCAATGGCCGGCAGGAGTTGATTGTTCCGGTTAAGGGCAAAGTTATTTACTCAATCCTGTTTTAAACGTATAGGAACGCGGCTTGAAGGGATTCGACAGATATAAACAGATAAAATCCGTTTTGATCCGTTCCATCCGTGTTCCCATCCATCATCCGATGAAAAAGCTATTTATATCTCTATTGGCCACAGCCTCTCTCACGGCGGCTATGGCGCAGGAGTCGCCGAAGGAAGAAGATTTCTTCAAGATCCTGAAAGTGACGGCTCCCGAAGGGACGTTGCTCGAAGTGGGCGGCTTAACGACACTGCCCGATGGCAGCGTGGGCGTTGCTACCCGGCGCGGTGATGTCTGGATCATTGAAAACCCAACCAGCCGCAAGCCGTTTTTCCGGAAGTTTGCCTCGGGGCTTCACGAAATTCTCGGACTCACCTATAAAGACGGTGCACTCTACTGCGCCCAGCGCGGGGAACTGACCAAACTGATCGACTCCGATAAAAACGGGAAGGCTGATATTTTCGAAACGGTGTATGCCTGGCCACTGTCGGGGCACTACCATGAATACAGCTTCGGACCGAAGATTGCGCCCGACGGCAAGTTTTTCGTAACCGGCAACGTAGCCTTTGGCGACGAAGAATGGTGGCGGGGCGAAAGCCGTGTCCCCTGGCGTGGCTGGACTATGAAAATCAGTGAGAACGGCACCATGCAGCCCTGGGCTACCGGCATGCGTTCTCCCTGCGGACTGGGTATTTACGAAGGTGAACTCTTTTACACCGACAACCAGGGCGAATGGATGGGCTCCGGTGGTGTTTTCCACGTTAAAAATGGTGCCTTTACGGGTCACCCGGCGGGTTTACGCTGGACGGGCATGGCCAACTCACCCGTTAAGCTCACGACCGAACAATTCGTTGCCAAGATTGATGAACGTCGTCGGCGGGATGAAAACGGACGGGCTATCAAACCCGAGAACGTGGTCAACGAAACGCCTACCTTGCTGTATGGCCTGAAAGAAATGTTCCCGAGTGTGGACGTTCAGACACCTGCCGTTTGGTTACCTCATGGCATTCTGGGTATCTCGAACTCCGAAATCCTTCAGATTCCGGATGGTGCCTTCGGACCTTTTTCCGGACAGTTGCTGGTGGGCGACCAGGGGATGAGCAAAATCTCGCGCGTGTTCATGGAAAAGGTGAACGGCGAGTATCAGGGCGGTGCCATCGAATTCCGCAACGGATTCCGGTCGGGTGTACTCCGCATGGCCTTTGCCAAAGATGGCTCGCTGTTCGTAGGCGAAACCAACCGGGGCTGGGGTTCGGCCGGGGAAGCCAATGATGGCTTGCAGCGGGTAGCCTGGAATGGTGCCATGCCGTTTGAGATGCGTACCGTGAAAGCCATGCCCGATGGGTTCGAGATCGAATTCACCAAACCCGTCGACCGCAAAACCGCCGAAGATCTGGCCTCCTACCGGGTGGAGAGTTTCCTGTACAAATACCACGCAGTGTACGGTAGCCCGACTATCAACAAGGAAGCGTTGCCGCTTAAAGGGGTGAAAGTATCGGCCGATGGAATGAAAGCCCGGCTTATCGTTGCCGACCTGCGGAAGTACTACATCCACCAGTTGACGCTGGATGGCGTTCGTGGCGTTGAGGGGTCTTATTCGCTCGTTCACCCGATCGCGTATTACACGCTGAACAACATTCCGACGGGCGAGAAACTGGCCATGAGCGAGGTGAGCACGAAAAACTCAGCCGCTACACCAGCCGCCCCAACTGCTGCACCCGTTACGGCCCCGGCAACGGGCAAAAAAGGCACTCCGGCTAAAGCCACAACGGGAGCCAAACCAAAACTGGTAGAAGGCCAAGCGGTAACGATGGCTAAAGCGCCTACCTACGACCAGGTGAAAGGTTTACTGACCCGCCATACCTGTTCGGCCTGCCACCAGGCCAACAAACGGCAGGTGGGTCCGGCTTTCGCCGACGTGGCCAAGCGTAAATACACCAACGACCAGATTGTAGAGCTGATCTATAACCCCAAGCCTACCCACTGGCCCGACTACGCCACCGAGATGCCGCCCATGCCGCAGGTTCCCCGACCTGACGCACTGAAGATTGCCGCCTGGATCAACTCACTGGCACCCGCTAGTGGCAGTGCTGCTGGTGGCAGTGAATCGGCCGACGCGCCAAAGCCGTAATTGGTTTCGATATATTGGTTAACAGACAAGGGCTCTCACGAGCCCTTGTCTGTTATAATCCGGAGCGGTACGACAATACCCGCTCGTTCGACGGCAAAGGACGGTGCCGCCCGAGCGGCTACTAGTTGAGATTGAAGCTCATACGGTATGACTCGTACATGACTATTAATAAACCCACCTGCATAAATGATCCTCTGACTCATTGCGCTGACTGATAGCAAGAGAGACCATCGAACCGATTCCTTACCAATTATATTTTTCTTTATTTGGTAAATGCAACATTGTTGCATTTACCAAATTATTACCTACATTTGCCTGTCGTTATCGACATCAATGACTTGAACAGAAGCCATTCAGCTAAATGGGTTTGTCATCACAGCATGACCACGGTTTCTACCCGCTTTTACAAAATCGAAGTGTATGAATGATAACACGGGTTATGAGGTAATTATCATTGGTGGTAGTTATGCCGGGCTGGCCGCGGCCATGGCCCTGGGGCGTTCGCTGCGGACTGTACTTATTATTGATAGCGGACTGCCTTGCAACCGACAAACACCCCTTTCCCATAACTTCATTACCCAGGATGGGGAAAAGCCCGGCGTGATTACTCAAAAAGCAAAAGAGCAGGTTCTTCGCTACAGCACCGTGACCTTTCTGAGTGACTTAGCCATCAGCGGGCAGAAAAATCAATCCGGCTTCACCATCACCACGCAGTCGAATGGATCATTCCAGGCCAGGAAGCTGATTTTTGCATCCGGCATTAAAGATATTATGCCCGATATCAAGGGGTTTGCCGACTGCTGGGGAATCTCGGTGATCCATTGCCCTTACTGCCACGGCTACGAATTTCGGGGGCAAAACACGGCCCTGATCGCCAATGGTGACCGGGCGCTTCACCTGGCGTCCCTGATCAATAATCTGACCCCTAAACTGACCATTTTGACGTCCGGTAAAGCGGCCTTTAACTCAGCGCAACTGGTGAAACTGACCCGGCACGGAATCAGCATTGAAGAAGCTAAAATTGTTGAACTTGAGCACCAAAACGGTCACCTAAACAAGATCCTTTTTGAGGACGGCCATAATCGGGACTTCGATGCTGCTTATGCGGCTATCCCATTTGTGCAGCATTCAGATATTCCGGTTTCATTGGGCTGTGAACTGACCGAACAGGGTTATTTTTACGTGGATGCTTTCCAGAAAACCACGGTAGCCGGGGTGTATGCCTGTGGTGATTCCACGTCCATGATGCGGTCGGTAGCCAGTGCCGTTTCGAGCGGCAATTTGACCGGGGCCATGCTCAATAAAGAGCTCATAGATGAGCAATTTTAAGTAAAACTAGATGAGCAATTTTAAATAAAACGGGAATAGGCTACGTATGATACTTGGTGAAGCTGGTTATACTTGAATGAATAAGTTGGCCATAAGTGCAATTTATCATCCCGGCAAAATGCCAAATCTACCGTTAAAAATAGACATTTAAGGCCGGTGAACCTGGGGCCGTTACGGCAGTTCTTTAATGGCCAGATGGCGAAATTGAATGGCCGCGTCGGGGCGCCAGCTACTTAAGGGCATACCGCTCCCCGCTGCCGCCGAATACACCGCCGTCCAATGGCACTGCAACCCAATCATACCCTCTGTTGCGCCGGCAATGAAGTCATTTTTGGGTTCTGTCACATCCCACATCTGCGCCCCATTGATCCATAATGTCAGATGTGGGACTTCACCCTCCATACGAATCCGAAACGAGTTCCAATCTCCGGCCCGCCAGACTTTCCCCCAATCCAGCGCCTTAGCCCCAACACTCGGATTGATCCGTTCACCCAATAAGTCGCCTGTATTACCGGGCAGGACCAATTCAATCTGGTAAGCCGAGCCCCCTTCGTTGGAGCGTAAAAACAGACCACTATTGCAGAAGGAATCGAGCTTGACTTCGGCATAAAACTCAAAGGATTTGTAGCGCTTATCGGTCAATAAAAGACCGCCCTGCCCATACGGCTTCTCTTTCCCCACGATGACGCCATTCTCTACCGTAAAGCTGGGTGTTGTCCCCTGGTGCGTGGTCCGGCTGATGTGCCAGCCCCGGAGGTCTTTACCATTGAAAATGGGCTTAAAGCCTTCAGGAATTTTACCTACCTGACCTCTTGCCAACCCACTGACTACCAGAGCCATCAATAGAAAAGTAATTCTTCGAAAAGACATAATTTATTTGATTTTAACCAAGTTATTTGACTTCCATCACTACCCGAAAACCTACATCGTAGCCGCTGCCCGGCCCACCAGCATGGGTCAGATAGGTCGCATTCTTTACGTCGCCGTAGAAAGGAGCGCCTTTCAACACGTGCTCTTTTCCTGATTTAGGCGGTTTAGAGTCGGCAAAAATCTTTTCGTTATAGTAGTCCTGCACCCATTCCCAAACGTTCCCCAACGTATCATAAAGCCCCCAGGCATTGGGTTTTTTGGTACCGACCGGACTGGTTGTCTGGGTGGCAATGACGGCACTGGCCCGGATAGCGCTCCAGGCTATATCGTCTTCAGCACCGGCACGAGCCGCATATTCCCATTCAAATTCGGTGGGTAAGCGGTAGGTGTGTTCTTTATCAGATGCATTGAGTTTTCGGATGAAAGCCTGAGCATCCTGCCAGGTTACGGTCTCAACCGGATGCTGGTCGGCATCATCCTGAACTCGCCCTCCCTGAAAAGTGGATGGGTTTGCCCCCATCACTTTTTTCCACTGGGCCTGAGTCACCTCAAACTTACCTATATAATAGGGTTTGGGCAGGGTTACCCGAAAGCCGGGCATGGCATCTTTGCGGGCCAGTTCCTCTGCCAGCTGATAGTCTGCTTCTGGCAGACGGGGCGGGGCGGGCCGGGCAACGGGGGATGGCCCAGCCTGGCTCGTAGGCGGTGGGCCGCCAAAACTACCAAAACCGCCCCGGTTGACCGTTGGCTGAAACTTGCCGACGACCATACTGCCGGGTTGAATAAGAATGAACTCGATGCCCTGCGGACTGGTATAGGTTGGTGCCTGTGCATACAGGTTGAATCCCCAAAGTACGCCCAGTAGAACAAGGCTAATTCGGTTTCCAGACATAGTTGAATTCTATTAAGGACGATAACTGATTCACTGACGACAGCGTCTTGATGCGCTCCGTTGAGCAGACGCCCGACTCCCCTATAATTGTACGTATTGTCGGACCGTATTTTATGGATTACAGGCTGCTGCTGTCACGTTCAACAAAGTAGCCAGAAAACCCCACCGGTTATTGATGGTGTAAAGAGCCACTCAACCCGTGAACCTACTATAACTAACCGACACACCACCTGTTTACAACCAACTGAAAGCCAATGCCCAATAACATCAGACAGCTAGTATAAACTGGCCTTTATCACCGATTCGTTGCCGCGTTTCCTGGGTAATATAGCGGCTTTGGTCGATTTGTTGCGGCTGGTCCCGGTGGCAGAAATAGCTGTGAATGCTGCGCCGGTCGTTATCGGTCAAGTTGGTGGTACCTCCGTGCCAAACGTGCGAGTTAAAGATAAAGACCGAACCGGCGGGCGCGATGATCCGAATTTCGTCAGGGTGTTTTTCACTCGGGTCAGCCATGACCTGGTCGGGTAAACGATTCAGTTTATGGGTTTTCGGTACGATGCGCGTAGACCCATTGGACTCGGTAAAATCGTCTAACAACCAGATGCTGTTGCAGACCTGATAAGCCCCATTAACCACCGTATTTTTCCAGTCGACATGGAGTTTTTGATGTCCTTTGCCCGGTTTGGCGGCCCGGTAGTTCAGTGACGACAGCTTGTAGTGCTGTCCCAGAACGGCTTCGATACCCGCCAGCACGCGTGGGTGGGTGTAAAAGACATCGAAAACGTACCCCTTATTGACCAAATCGGCCAACCGGTCAGCCCCTTCTTCTTTAGGATGGCGGATGTATTTGGATTGCGCCAGTTCATGGCCGACTTCTTCGCCTTCCGATGCCAGCAATTGGCTTATCCGGTCATTAACCTGTTCCACCTGTTCGGGGGTCAGCAGTTGCCCTATATTCAGGTAGCCGAAGGTGTCTAAAAAATCGATTTCCTCTTGGGTAAGCATGGCCAGCTGGTTTGATAACCGGATTGTGTTGCTAAACGATTAAGGCCGAAAACCAGCTCATTTACTTCATTTTTCTCTTACGTCAGGTACGGTGTGGGGCAGGCACTCTGGAAATTTCGATCTATCTTATTAACTATTACCGGCTAAAACCGACCCCAAATCAGGCCCTGGCAAGTAGAAAGCTGGTTTCCAATAGTTGCTCAGGGCCATTAGCCGTATGTGATTAAAAGTAGCTGACAGCTACTTAAAAATCAATGCCTTACAAAATTCCTCTACTTGAGATGATGGATGCTTTATCATCCGGGCGTCTGAAGCGATAGCATCGATATTATTTCTAATTCTTTTTACTGTTAAAGTCCGTGATTGTCTTTCCATCATAACGAGATACTCCGTTCAGTGACCCAAACCAAATACTGCCATCATTGGCTTCGCGTATGCCAAAAAGCATTCCTTCATTTGCCCTTATTATAGTGGGCACCCCGGTATTAGTAGATAAGGAATGGGCATTAAATCGGGAAAGGAGCCAGCCCTTTTGACCGCTAACACCCTGTAAACCAACACTAAAATTCGATTTATTATCACTATCTGAACTAGTCCAGATGTTTCCTTTTTTATCCTCGTAGACATAACCAGCAAAAGCCACTATGAAGTTGGCGAACGAACGGCCGTCATAGCGCCAAAGGCCATCGTTACCAGCGAGCCAGATGGCCCCTTTTCTATCTTCGATAATCGTACGAACATTTGTAAAGGGTTTACCGTCCTTTTTCCTGAATACGGTAAATGTATGCCCATCATACACGAACGTATGGCTTCTGGTAGCGAACCAAAGCTTCCCGGTTTTGTCTTCAATGATAGAATTCACTTCGTAAGGGGGTCTTTGCGAAAAAGTCTCCCCGGTCCGGTCTTCATCCATCGAATCTCCATTTATGATATAGTTCCGAAAGGATTTTCCATCATAACGACTGGCTCCTCCAAAAACACCAAACCAGATATCCCCTTTTTCATCTTCATAAATACTGCCAACATCATTATTGAGAAGACCATCCTTTATGGTAAAATGCTGAAAGGAATGTCCATCGTACCGAAAAACTCCTGAGCCTATAGAGCCGAACCATAAAGTCCCTTTTCTATCTTCCAAAAGGGAGAAGAAGCGGGCTGAGCTCACGTTGCTGGTTATATTGGTAAACGACTTTCCATCATATCGAAAAATCCCATCGAATGCAGCAATCCACATATTGCCCTTCCGGTCTTGTATGATATTTCGGGTTATCGCTTTAGGTCCGTAGGAGGTAATTACCTCGTTATTTTCCGACTTTGTCCTTTCTTTTGAGATGTCAGCTTTACCTTGTCCTTTAGAAGCAGTGTAAAAAACGGCCATCAATAACAGTGCATATACAGGTATGTATTTCATCTTTTAGATACCATTGATTTGCAGCAATCTACACGTCTTTATAGTGGTATCTAACTCAAGTCTTGTAAAAGAATGTTACCAAAACGTAAAAGTAGCTTTACCTGTGGGCTGTGGACTCTCCTCCCAGGCATTGAACATGATGACGAATGCAGACACAACTTCATCGTGGGGGTGACTTATATCACGGAGTTATTTATCGCCTGGTATTCGGTCAATGAATTTGAACGGTTCGCCTTTCTCAATCGAGCCACGGGACCCTACTGGTGGGCTTATGCCACCATGATGACCTGCAATGTCATTACGCCCCAGCTGTTCTGGTCAACGCCCATCCGGCGGAGTGTTGTCTGACCGTAGTGGTCAACATCGGTATGTGGTTCGAGCGGTTCGTTATCATTGTTACCTCGCTCCACCGCGACTAGCTGCCTTCCAGCCGGGCCATGTTTCATCCTACCCGCTTCGACATTAGCGACTTCCTGTTTACAATGGGTTTATTCTTTACGCTGTTACTGCTTTTTGCCAAATTGCTGCCCGTCATCAACATGGCCGAAGTGAAAGCGATTCTAAAATCTTCCTCGGAGAAAGTGCCCCAACTTACGCAAGAGCGTTCTCAGCAGGGGGGTACTCCTGATCTGCCAATTACGGCGGTAGCCATCCCACCAGGAAATATCCAAAGGAACGACGCTGGATAAGTTGATGGGCAGATCGGCTTTTTCACATATGATTAAGTTGTTTGCGGGTCTCATTTCAAAATAGGCGAAAGCATGGGCGCGGCAACTTGAGTCACGACCACTAACCAAAGATGCCTCCTGCGAGACCCTGTTGCGGAATCCATAATTCATGCTACGGTGCGTTTGATTTGCCTGACTCCGTCATGTGAGGGAGTCATTGATTTTGATTGGACAGTCAATACATTTCGAGATAACAACACCTTGCCAATGAGCTGCTAATCAAGTCAATGAATCACAAAAATACAGTTTTTTAGTGACAGGCTGAGTGGCAATAAAGTAAAGCAAACATCACATAGGATCATATTCTAAATGTGACACCTTTACTTATTTAAGTAAATATGCAAACCCAGCATCCCTATTTCTACTCACATACCTGATAGAGCAGCGTTGTCTAAATATGGCCTATCCGGGTGAGTTCATGGCCAGTTGGATTATCGCTAAACGCCGGAGCCGAATTTTCCTTTCTTCATCTAAAAGGCAATCATATAGTCTGTGTTCTTGTCTTGTATTACCCTCTTTTTTTAACTGACAACGTTGACTTCATGTCTACTGGTTCTGGACGATCGTGTAGATGACTGCGTGATGCTCACGTATTTGATCAAGGCACTTTTTGGCGAGCGCCTTTTGCTGGTTTGCACTATCAACCAGACCGACTTTCTGGCGCATCTGTCCCAGGGGGAACCACCAATCAGCCTTATTCTGCTGGATTACCATTTACCCCTACTACGGCTACGGAGTTGATCCCCTACATTCGGGCCCAGGCCGGCATGGAAAATGTTCCGCTGGTTGTTTGGTCAGCGCAGGCGAATGCTCAGGAACAGCAAGCCTGTTTAGCCCAGGGAGCCAGCGAATACCTATCTAAATCGGCGGGGGTGGATAAGCTAGCCCAACAACTCTACCAATTAGTGATCCGGTACTTACCGCATCTTTCCCAAGTCGATGAGGCCCAGGCCCCAGAATAACGAACTGTGGGCAACCTGGAGCAGCTTACTGTTCCCCCAGTCTTTTAAAGACTTCCCATCAGGCTCCGGGAATAGCGGCTTTTCACGTTAATATCACGACTGGACGTATCCGTCAAAAACACTCATCCAGAGGCAATTAGCAGCTCATAGGCCCAAGCTTTTTTGAGAAAAAAGTTAATCCAGAACACTATGTGGGTTTTCCTTCCCCTGAATGGCTTCGAAGCTCAGATTACCGGACCCGTATCGACCTGGTTACGTATGTCTGCCTGACGCCAGGCTTTCCTACTGTACACTATCACGCCTAAACCAACGGCAACGGCAAGGCCAAAGCAAATCAGCAACGTTGGTAAGGAGTGAATGGCCAGCTTAACATACACAGTTAGCGCGAAATAAAACAGGCCCAGATACGCCCACCGATGCAGGCTCATAAGCGGGTAGGTATCAAACACCAGAGCTGGCGAATTAGGCAATACAGCTACTTTAATGCGGCCCCAATCCCACAGGAGTAGATATATATTGGCCAGTAGCATCAAAAACGTAATGAGGGGTGTTCCACCGAAAGAGTACGAAATGGTAATAACGAATATGTTGAGAATAATCGGCAGGAACATCATAGCCCCCAGGGTGCTCAGGAGCTGTGTCATTAACAGAAGCCCGGCAATTAGCTGCCCCCAGCCCAGAAATTTCCAGTAAATACCTGATTGATAAAGCGTTTCAAAAAAGTGCCAGCTGTCGTTTATAGGCGCATTGGCCCCCGAATCGGTCGTAAATCGCTTCCCCTGAATCTTGACAATACTGGCGAAGACAAACGCACCCCCAATCAGATAGCGGAGGTAAATAGTAAAGAGTTGACTGAGCAGCTGTTGTTTGAGTTTTGTCAATATAAGGAGTTGGGCACTCATGAGTAGGCCGGATTTGGGTTTGGCAAAAGTCCTGATTAAACAGCTTTCGTCCCTAAGGGTAAGCAAAAATTGCCTTTTTTCTGCTATGTTTAAGTCCGCCAACCAACAAACAAATCGGCCTTATGAAACTTTTCTTCATGCCTGCTCTGCTCCTGGCCCCCTCCCTGCTTTGGGCGCAAACCGGGACTTATACGCTCAACGGGAAATTGCCCGCCTACAAAGCACCGGCCAGAGCATACCTGCGCTATATGGACAACGGAACCGCCAAAATGGACTCGGCCCAAATTCAGAACGGGACGTTTTCATTCAAAGGAACCATCGACAATGCTACCCAGGCGACCGTACTGGTCGATAAAGCAGGAACGGGCCTGAGCCGGACCCGCCCCGTAGCGTCAGCCAACTTCTACCTTGAACCCGGTACCATTGCCCTGACCAGTGCCGATTCGCTGGATAATGCCGTGTCCAGCGGTACCCCCTTAAATGCAGACTATCAGAAACTAACGAACATGCTCAAGCCAACATCGGCTAAAATGGCGTTGTTGATGAAGGAATATCGGGCAATGACACCCGAACAAAAGAAATCGAAAGAGCTGGAAGAAAGCCTGGATAAACGCTACGAGGCCATTGAAGCCGAACAGAAGAAAGTAAAGGCGCAATTCATTAAGGAAAACCCTAAAAGTCTGGTTAGCCTCGATGCCCTGCAACGGTACGACTACGCCCCCAACTACGCCGAAGTGAGTCCTATGTTCAACGCATTATCCGACGACTTGAAGAACAGCAAATCGGGCCAGGCGTATGCGAAGTTGCTGGCCACAGTTAAAGCAACATCCATTGGGTCCGTAGCTCCCGAATTTACCCAGGCCGATACGTCGGGCAAGGCCGTTTCGTTGAGCAGCTTCCGGGGCAAATACGTGCTGGTCGACTTCTGGGCCAGCTGGTGCGGTCCCTGCCGGGCCGAAAACCCGAACGTAGTGAAGAACTACCACCAGTATAAAGACAAAAACTTTACGGTGCTCGGCGTTTCGCTGGATCGGCCCACCGCGAAAGATGCCTGGCTGAAAGCCATTCATAAAGACGGGCTGGACTGGACCCAGGTGTCGGACCTGAAATTCTGGGACAACGAAGTAGCGAAGCAATACGGCATCCGGGCCATTCCGCAGAACTTCCTGATTGGTCCCGATGGAACAATCGTCGCCAAGAATGTTCGGGGTGAGGAACTAGGCAAAAAACTGGAAGAAATCCTGACCGCCAAACCCTAACCGGGAACCGCCTACATTTATATGCTTCATCTACCCGCAACGTGTGTAAGCCATTGCGGGTAGTTTTTTTAATGAACTTCATGATGTCACCCACCGAAAACGCCATAAAACCGGCAACGCAGGAAAAATTTGAACACCTCTGGCATCTGGTGGGCAACACGCCCATGCTGGAGTTATTTTACACCGACCAGGGGAAGCCCCGTTCGATCTACGTAAAATGTGAGCATTATAACCTGACCGGCAGCATGAAAGACCGGATGGCGCTTCATGTACTGCATCAGGCTTATCGGGAGGGCAATATTCAACCCGGTGACCGTATTGTGGAAGCCACCAGCGGAAGTTCGGGCATTGCCTTCTCGGCGGTAGGGCGAGCGCTGGGCCACCCCGTTACGATCATCATGCCAGCCGGTATCAGCCAGGAACGTATCGACATCATCCGGAGCCTGGGAGCCGACATTGTTCTGTTCACCAAAGAAGAGGGTGGGTTCATGGGTGCCATTCGCCGGTCGGAGGAGTTGGCCGCCAGCGACCCGCTCGTTTTCCTGCCCCGTCAGTTCGCCAACAAATACAACGCCGACGCACACCGGCTGACAACCGGCAAAGAAATCTGGCTGCAACTTCAGAGTGTCGACATTACGCCCGATGCGTTTGTGGCGGGTGTCGGTACCGGTGGAACGGTCATGGGTGTGGGGCGGTATCTGAAATCCCGCAAACCCGACATTCGTATTCACCCGCTCGAACCCGCCGAATCGCCAACCTTGTCGGTGGGGTATAAAACCGGAACACACCGGATTCAGGGCTTTTTCGATGAATTCATCCCGGATATTCTCAAGCTAAACGAACTGGACAAGATTGTGCAGGCCAACGATGGCGACTCTATCCTGATCGCGCAAAAACTCGCCCTTCAACTGGGCGTCGCGGTGGGCATCTCGTCGGGAGCCAACCTGATCGGAGCGATCAATTTACAGCGTGAAATGGGACCCGACGCCCGCGTAGTGACCATTCTGTGCGACAGCAACAAGAAATACCTGAGCACCGATCTGGTACGGGAAGAGCCTCTGAAGCCGGGTTACGTCGCCCCCGATATCGAGTTTACCGATTACCGCCCCATCAGCCGACTGTTGGTAGGAAGACCAGGGGTGTTTTAAGTTAAGTATCGTGGGCGGAAGCCCCACGCGTCCTATCCAACCCCTCCCCTTAAAAAAAGGGGAGGGGCTCAGTAACGGGTTGCCTTTTTGTAGCCCCTTCCTTTTTTCAAGGGGAGAGATTGTGGTGAGTTACTACGGTACACACAAAAGCCGCCCCTGTTTTTAGCAGGAGCGGCTTTACATTTTAGGTAGAGAGGAAGGTGAGTGGTTATGTTACTTAATGGCCACCTGGCGGCTGGATACTTCCGGCCGTTGGGTCGACAGGGTTATGTTCTGCGTAGTCGTTTCAACACCATTGCTAATCTCTACTTTGTAAACACCGTCGGGAAGTTCGTCCAGATTCAGACGGGTCCGGTATTTGCTTTCGTTTTTACCCACACGTTGGGTGAATAATACGCTGCCGTCGGCACTTTTTAGACGAATTTCAACCGTACCACCGGTTTGTTTATCGAGACCAATGTTCAGCTTACCATCTACAGAGGTATAGATACCCGTCTGGTAAGATACGGCCGCTGCTGCAGGACGACCACCGGGATTAGTTTCAGCAAACGAAGCTACCGATGTGATGAAACCTAAAGAGAGAGCTAATGCGAGTGATTTGACGAGCGTTTTCATGACTTTTATGTTTTTCTGTTTCAGTTTAAAATCTAGTCGGGTTATTCCCGATTGGTGAAACAAAGATATAGGTCACAGCCGGTACTATGCATTACAAACTACTAGAACGGTCAGGCAACTTGATGAGTGGCGGGAAAATAAGGATGACTGATTGAACGGTTCCGGGATTTACTACCGCGTCAGTAGACCGGCATCCAGCACAAACTGTGACCCGGTTACGTAACGGGCTTTATCGGATACCAGAAACAGCACCATTGCCGATACGTCTTCCGGCTCTACCCAAGGCACGGGCAGCAGATTTCCCGCCGAGCGTTCGGCGATTTCCTGCGTGGTAGTGCCTTCCAGTTCGGCCAGGCCGTCGTTCATGGGTGTGTTAACGCCCGTTGGGTGAATGGAGTTGACGCGAATGTTATACGGAGCCAGTTCAATAGCCCATGACTTCGTCAGGCCGACGAGTCCCCATTTGGAAGCCGCATAGTGGCTCAGGCGATTCATGCCCCGCAAACCCGCAATGGACGAATTGTTGAGAATTACCCCGGACCGCTGCGCCATCATGACCGGAATAACTCGTTTAGCGACCAGCCATGCCCCTTTCAAATTAATGTCGAGCATGGCGTCCCACTCTTCTTCCGGTAATTCGTGCACCAGCCCGTACGCACAGATGCCTGCGTTGTTAAAAAGAATATCAATTCGTCCCAATTTATCCGTTGCCTCATTAACAGCTTGTACTATGTCAGCATCCCGCCGAACATCGCCCTGTGCGGTCAGACAGGAGACGCCGAATGCTTCCACTTCACGCTTTAGGGAATCCAATTCGCTTTCTGAACCGAGGGCGTAACCGGGATAGGCCATTGGTTTGGCCAGGTCGAAAGCAACAATGTGAACGCCTTCCTGAGCTAACGCCAGGGCTACAGCCCGCCCCTGCCCGTGAGCAGCTCCGGTAATAAACGCTACTTGACCGTGTAGATCAGCCATGGGTATTGATGGGGTTTTCGGCAGACTGAGTTAAGGGAAGATAGGGATACAGGTATTCATCGATGTCGACATTGAGCACGTTGTTGAACACGTTAGTGGCGATCATCTGCCCGGCAAAGGCGACGAGAACAACGATCTGCTCGTCGGTAAACCGATCGGCAATGGGTGCGTACAGGTTATCCGGCACCTCGCCTTTATGCTGGGCTATGGCGCTGCCGAAGTTAATAAGCTGTTGCTCCTCATGGGTCAGTTAAAGATCTTCGGGACGTTCGCCGTTGTCGATAATGATCCGCCGGAAAAAGGTGGTACAAACGGGGCAGTCGGAACCCTCCGAAATGGCGTGTGCGTAGAGATACGCCAGTCGGCCGCCCACAAGGGCTTTCACTTGTTCATAAAGCGGGTACCACTGCATGTAAATCTGGAAGGACAGCAATGACCGCCCCAGCGTAGCTTTCATATTCGTGATGCGGCTACCGGCATGGTCGGCAACGTGCGCATCAAAAGCGGCCTGCACATCAGGTGTCGCTTCGTTTTTGGGGAGTGGGGTAATTCGAGGCATCCGTCAAGCTCAAATAGGTTGGACCGAATAAGTTGGACCGCATAGGTTGGACCGCTTTACAGCACACGCAGCCGCTCGGCGGCTTGTTGCAGCACAGCGTCGTCTTTGGCAAAGCAGAACCGCAATATCTTATAATCGTTCTTCTGGTTGTAAAATACAGAAACCGGAATCGACGCCACGCCAATCTCTCTGGTTAACCGTATGGCCAGGTCATAATCCGGCTCGTCGGTGATGGCGGCATACGAAACGGTTTGAAAAAAACTGCCCTCGGCGGGGGTGTACGTAAAGCGCGAGCCTGCCAAACCCGCCAGAAAAAGGTCGCGTTTGCGCTGGTAGAAATCAGGCAGCTGCTGATAGTGTGCCGGTTCTTTCAGGTAATCGGCCAGCGCGTATTGGATGGGAGTAACGGTGCTGAACGTCAGGTATTGATGGACTTTCCGAAACTCGGCACTCAATTCTTTCGGAGCCAGGCAATAGCCGATTTTCCAGCCCGTAATATGAAACGTTTTACCGAATGAACCCACCACAAACGTCCGCTCCTGAAGTTCGGGGTGGGTCATGAGCGAGTGATGGGTCCGTCCATCGAACAGAATATGCTCATAGACTTCATCACTTACGATCCAGATAGTGCGGTCGCGGACCAGATCGGCCAGTTGGTTGAGGTCGTCTGCTGTCCAGACATGCCCGGTTGGGTTATGGGGTGTATTGACCAGAATCAGTCGCGTTCTATCCGTTATTTTTTCACGAACGGCCTGCCAGTCGATGGTGTAATCCGGAGGGGTCAGCGTAACGTAAATGGGTACCCCTCCATTGAGTTCAATGGCCGGAACGTAGCTATCGTAGGCTGGTTCCAGCACGATCACTTCATCCCCGGGACGCACGACGGCCGCTATAGCGGCAAAGATGGCTTCTGTCGCCCCGGAAGTGACCGTCACTTCCGTTTCGGGGTCGTAGGCTACGTTGTATTGGGCGAAGGTTTTCTGGGCCAGGGTTTCCCGCAGGGCCGGAACACCCGTCATCGGCGCGTATTGATTGAAGCCATTTCTGAGATACTTCTCAACCAGCGATACCAGTTCGGGCGAGCAGTCGAAACCAGGAAACCCCTGCGATAAATTGATCGCACCCGTTTCGGTCGCCAGCTTCGACATGACGGTAAAAATCGTGGTGCCTACGTTGGGCAGTTTAGAGGTAAGTGCGGCTCTGGCTATGGATGGGATACTCATTAATAATCAATGATTACAAAAATCAGGGTTTTAACTACGGTGACGATCCGCTATTGTAGTTACACTATTTTGCTGGCGCGGGTATTTACCCGTGCCAGCCTGAACCCATTACCCTAATGCTCACCGTAGCGCTTTTCGCCAGCGGTTATAGCCATTGCCAGTTTGTTTTGCTTTGGCGGAATGGGGCAAGTAGCGTAGGGCGTAAAAGCGCAGGGTGGATTGATGGACTGGTTGAAATCTAGAATGACCATCCCCTGCTCACCCGCCGGTCGGTCGGCATACAAAAACCGGCCGGCACCATATGTTTCATGCTCGTTTGTCGGATCGCTGAACAGAATAAATAGCTTGTCGCCTTCGCTAACAGCATCCAGCCGGTACGTTTTTTTCGCCCGCTCAAAGACGAGCGTACCCGCCAGAGGCTGCTGCGACGTGAGTCCCAACACATCCGTAATGGCAATGGTTGCAGGTGATTTTGGCGTTTCGAAGCGTGCCTTTATCCGCCAGCTTTCCTCAACGGGGTATCGGTTAATGACCTGAAAATCCTTTAGATTGGGGCTGTCCAGATCGCGGAGCCGAACGCCATATTTAGGACCACGCTTGATAACGAACCACCGAAGCGAGCCATGTGCCAGCACAACAGGCTTCTCATCAGGGGCAAAAATAACCAGCGGCTCGCTAACGGGCTTCCCATCAGCCAACACCGACACCCCGGCTTTGGGCACGAAACGAACCTGTCCGTTTTCCAGCTGAAGCAAGCCGAAATCGGACGGAGCCTCGGCTACCGGAAACGAAACATCGAAGTCTGTGCCGCGCCCGAGTGAATTTTTGCCCTTGTTAAGCCAGAACAGCCCGGCCAGGTTCAGCCAGCCGGTTTCGCTTTTCAGGGCGTTTACCCGGTTCTGGTGCCACTCATCAATCTGCGCCTTATAGGACGGTCCATCGGCGTTTCGCCAGCCAACAGCGGCCGGTAGAGCCAGAAGCCACAGGCCGAAAAACCAGTGTGAGTAACCTTTAAATCGGCCGGAAGGCTGTTCAGCAGATGGCATAGGGGGCATAATTCAAATTTTCAATAACAGAAACAATGTGTCCCGAATCAAGCGTCCGGTCAAAATCTTCATCCAGAAAATGGTACGCAATCCGGCGGTCCTGACCTACGACGTATAAAGCGGGCGTAAAGGCGTCTTCCGAAATACCCGACACGCGCTCCCAGAGGGGATAGTCTTCGCTGTATACGCCAAACCGCCGGGCCACCGTCGATTCAGCATCGTAGGCCACCCGAAAATCGAGGCCATCCACTTGACGGGCCAATATACCAGGCGATTCGTTGGAAAACACAACTAATTCAGCATCAACAGCCAGTAGTGCCTGATTCAGCCGAACCAGCGACTCCAGATAAGGCCGGGCATAGCGCCCCCAGCATGGGCAGTAAAAGCTCACGACCAGCGGCCGCACAGTCACCAGATCGAGGATGGACGTAGCTGCGTCGGGCAGTTTCTGGCCAAAGACCGAAGCACGCCAATTGGTTGATGCACCTGACAGGCTGAAAAACGGAGCCAGATCGCCCGTGAGCAACGGCTGAACCGGAACTGTTTTGGCGCGAGGCTGGGTCGTTACAGACCGGATATCGCCTAATTCGTTTTGGAATTCGAGTGTCATACGTATGGCTATTAACTTTGAACGACTAATGAAATCAACTCCCGTATACCAGTTGAAAATACCGTTTCTGAACCAGGGAGAAATAAGCCCAGATAGAGAGCCCACCAATGTAGGCCAGCACAATAAACATGGGGTAACCCAGCAAGGCGTATAGCGCCAGCCACAACACCCCTACCCGACCAATTTCGAGGTATAACACCCACCGACGCTGCTCCAGCAAGGCACCACAATTGATGACCGTGAGCAGAATGAACAAGGCCGTCAACAACTGAAAGTAACCGGGCACATGCTGTTCAACGAGCAGAAAGGTGAACAAAAGCAGCAGCGTACCAGCCAGTTGCCCTACCACATAGCCCCGAAACCGTCGACTGTTATTGTGACTGACCGAACGCCCGGCAGCATCGGCCGACAGAAACTGGCGTTCCAGTTCGTTGCGAATGGCAGGATCAATGGTATCGGGACGACCAAATAATACAGCTAGTTTTTCCCGCCAGCCCGTTGCCCGTTGCACTGCCATTGCCAGTTCAAGCCAGCCGTGAAAATGCTGCCACAAAAAACTGTGGCTGTCCAGTTGTTTGGTCAGGCCGTACACAGGCTCCTCCTGCTCTTCGGCGAAGGTGCCAAACAGTTTATCCCAAATGATAAACATATCGCCGTAGTTCTTGTCGAGATACTGTGGATTACTGGCGTGGTGTACCCGGTGGTGCGAGGGGGTTACGAAGACATATTCCAGCCAGCCCAACTTCCCCACCGTTCGGGTATGAATGAAAAACGGATAGAGTCCATGTAGCAGCAACACCCCCGTAATCATCTCGGCCGGAAAACCAATGACGGGCAAAATGGCCCAGAAACCCGTACGCACTACTGCCTGAAATACCGTAATACGCGCCGAAACCGTGTAATTAAATTCCTCGCTCTGGTGATGCACGACGTGAACCGCCCAGAACACATTGATCTCATGCGCCAGCCGGTGATACCAGTACCAGACAAAATCGGTGGCAATCAGCAACCCGACCCATCCCCACACATTAGCCCGAATATCGAACAGGGCGTAATGACGGTGCAGGTAATCATAAACGAAGTAGAACGCACCCGTAGTGAACGTGTCCAGTAACCGTTCGGCAACACCGACGTTGAGGTTCGCTACCGAACTGTTAAACCGGAAGAAGTTCTTCTGCAGTCGTTTTGTCACAAGGTATTCCACGCCTATAAAAAGCAGGAAGAACGGAACAGCTAAAGCAAGCCAGTTGAGGTGCATAGCAAGTACTGGTTATACGTTATTTGCCATTAAGTTATTCGCTGACTGCCAACCCTGTTAAATAATAACGAATAGCCTAATAACCAATGCTTAACGAAATATTTTGGCCCCCAGCCGGTGATAAAAGGGCGTCTTGCTGGCAGCCGTCTTTGGCTGGTAATCCCCCGTCACCAAAGGAACATACATGACCCGGCGACGGCTGGCGGCTCCCATGTTGGGCGACTGCTCTACGCGGTGCCATAAACTACCATTGTGGATGGTCAGGTCACCCGCTTCAATATCGAACCCAACTTCGCGCGGGTCGGGGCGGTGGTCGATGAACTGGCGCTTCCGGAACAGCGTCATCAGCGTGTTTTGCTTATGGGTACCCGGCAGCACCCGCAGGCCACCATTACTCATGGGGCAATCGTCGAGGTGTAGCCCCACATTGAGCATCGGCCGGATACGCTGTCCCAGAAACAGATCGCGCGGGCTATCGGTATGCCAGCCCATCTTCGAGAAGTTGCTGTCCGGTGTCCGAACGTAGTGATTCACTACCAGCCCGTCTTTCTCTTCTTCACCAATGCGGCCATCGTAGGGCTGTAGCAATTGGGTTAATTCCTTGAGCCGGTCGTCCTGAAGGAACTCATGCAGCACCGGGCTGAACAGGGAGGCAAAAGCAAAGCGTTGAACGATAGGCTGCCCGTTTTCATCCCGTCCGAATTTGATGGGGATACCATTGACCTTATCAACGTTTTCGTCAATCCATTCGGCTTCCACACGCTGTAACTCACGCAAAAAAAGCTGTACGGTGTCCCGGTCTACAAAATTTTTGATGTGAAGAAATCCATTTTTCTCGAAAGAACTCCGTTCGTCGGCGGTTAAAAGCGGAGTCGAACGAGTAAGAATCAGGTTGTCAGATAAGGCTACCATAAAACTGAAATATTGGTGTTGATTAGGTTTGTTAATTTATTACTACTTATTCTATCTACTTAGTATAGTATTATAGAATCAAAAAAGCAGCAGTTGGAAGTTTATGTTTTTAGCATTGAGTTGACCTGTTCAGATATGTCCAGGTGGATTTGATGGATTTAGCAACACATCCCCATTGTCATTCGCATGAGATGGGCGTTTGTGGGTAACGACGTCGGTTGTTGATCCAATTTCATAGGGTGAAGGGCAGGGGGAAATCACATAATCCCCTAGTTTGATAGGCAAAGGTGATTATGAATTCTAATATTTCCAAATTTTTATTTAGCGTAAGAAAATTCATGTTTTATGTAGAAAAAGTTCATGGTAAATACAGCAAACTGTTATCTTTACTGTTCTGTCATTTAATGAAGAATTTTTTGGATTAATCTGAACACTGAAACTCAAAACCAATCTAACTCGAAATGAGACAAAATTTACGAATAAGGATTAGCGCCTGTCTGTTAGCGGTATGGGCCATTTTCCTGATTAGTCATACAGCTTTGGCACAGGACCGGCGCGTCACGGGCCGGGTCATAGCTGCCAAAGATCAGCAAGCCGTTCCGGGCGTAACCATTTTAGTTAGAAATACTCAATTAGGAACGACTACCGATGGTGGTGGCAATTTTACCTTAAACGTTCCGGCCAATGCAACCCTGGTGTTCAGCGCCATCGGATTTGCCGGTCAAACAATCACCATTGGCAACCAGACACAGCTAACCGTTACCCTTCAGGAAGCCGAGCAGAACCTGGGCGAGGTGGTCGTGACAGCTCTGGGTATTAAGAAAGAAGCCAAACGGCTGGGCTATGCCACCGCCATTGTCAATCCGGAGCAGGTGACCACCAACCGTACGGTTAACTTCATCAATGCCTTGCAGGGTAAAATTGCGGGTGTTAACATCAGCAGCCTGGGTACGGGTGCCGCCGGTACGAGTAAGATTCGTATTCGGGGTCAGTCGTCCTTCTCCGGGCAGAACAGCCCGCTCATCGTTGTGAACGGCGTCCCTATCGACAACACGAACTTCGGCCAGAACAACGGCAATACCGGTGGCGACAACTCCATCGGCAACCGCGACCGGAACTACTCCGACGGTGGCGACGGTCTTTCGTCCATTAACCCGGACGATATTGAGGGCATGACGGTGCTGAAAGGCGGTACGGCAGCGGCTCTGTACGGCTCCCGTGCCAAAGACGGCGCCATCCTGATCACGACCAAAACCAAAGGCACCGGCCAGGGTATTGGCGTAACGTTCAACAGCAACTTTACGTCAGACCATCCGATGGACTTTACCGATTACCAGTATGAGTACGGGCAGGGTGAGTACGGTGTGCGGCCAACGGCGGCCAACCCAACTTCGGGCGTGTGGAGCTTCGGTGAGAAGTTTGCCGGTCAGACACAAGTACTCTTCGGGGGCGTAACGGTGCCCTATGCACCCGTTCGGAACCGGATCAACACCTTCTACCGGGATGGCTCCACCTGGACCAACTCAATTGCGGTATCGTCGGGCAATGAGAAAGGCGGTTTCAACCTGTCGATCGCCAACCTGGACAACAAAGGCATCACCCGCAACAACACGTTCAGCCGCAAAACGATCAACCTGGGTTTCAGCTACAATCTGTCGCCACGGCTAACCGTTACGGGAACGATCAACTACTCGAACGAGTACAACAAGAACCCACCTCAGATTGCCCAGCAGGACAACAGTACGCCAACGGTTATCTATACCCTGGCAAACTCCATGCCGCTCGACGTGCTGGAAGCCAACCAGATCAACCCGGCTACCGGCAACGAATTTGTGTACTCCCGTTTCATGAACCGTACGAACCCTTACTTTGTCCTCAACAACAAGTTCGAGAACATTCGCCGGGATCGCCTGTTCGGCAACCTCACCGCTCGCTATAACGTAACCGACTGGCTGTATGTGCAGGGCCGGATCGGGCAGGATTACTGGTCGCGCGATCAGGATTATAACTTCCCAACGGGGCAGGCCTCACTGGCAGCGGCACCGGCTGGTTTCGTCAATGGTGCCTATGTGCAGGACGCCCGCCGTTTCCGCGAAATCAACGCCGACTTCCTGGTTGGTGCCAATCGTAAGTTTGGCGCGTTTGGTATTGACCTCACCGTGGGTGGCAACCAGTTATACCGTCGCAGCGACCTTAACAGCGTACAGGTCACGGACTTCATTGTGCGGGGCTTATACGTGCCGCAGAACGGACGCGTGAAAGACCCCATTTATGGTCTGAGTGAGCGCAAAGTGAATTCATTATACACGGCGGCTGAGTTTTCGTTCAAAGATGTCCTCTTCCTGAACGGTACCTTACGGAACGACTGGTTCTCTACCCTTTCACCCGCTAATCGCAGCATCCTGTACCCTTCGTTAACGGGTAGCTTCGTCTTCTCACAGGCTTTCGAGAATCTTCCCTCTTTTATAAATTTCGGTAAGATCCGGGCAGCCTATGCGGAAGTCGGCAGCGACGGCGACGTAGCGCCTTACTCAAACAACCTGTTCTATTCGGTCAACGCCAACCTGTTCCCCAATCCGGCAGGACAGGGCCAGCCGGTGGGCAACATTACGTCCAATACCGTACCGAGCGCCACCCTCAAACCAAGCCGTACGGCTGAGACCGAAGTGGGTCTGGAGTTGAAGTTGTTTAACAACCGGGTTGGTCTGGACATGGCCGTTTATCGCAAGATTACCAGCGATCAGATCGTACAGGCTCAGTCGTCCGATGCCTCCGGGTATACCAGCACGCTGATCAACAACGGTCAGAGCCAGAACCAGGGTATCGAAGTATTGCTCAACCTGGCGCCCATTCGTACCAAGGATTTCTCCTGGGATATTACCCTGAACGGGGCTTACAACAAAACCAAACTGCTCAAACTGCTGACCGATAAACCAGGCGAACAGATTGTTGTGGGGAACGGCATTTACGTGGGTGACCTCCGGCAGGTTGTGGGCGAAGAACTGGGTCAGCTGTATAGCTTTGGTTATGTACGGAACGCAGCGGGACAAATCGTTCACGGGGGCGATGGCTTACCCGTGCGTACACCCGCTCCCATTTCGTTTGGTTCGGCGCTGCCTAAGTACACCGGCGGTATCACCAATACATTCAACTACAAAGGCCTGAACCTTTCGTTCCTGATCGACTTCAAACTGGGTGGAAAAATGATCTCGGGTACTAACCTGAACGCTTTCCGTCATGGCTTACACAAAGAAACACTAATAGGCCGGGGCGAAGCTGACAACAAGATGGTGGGTGTTGGCGTGAACGACAAAGGCGAAACAAACGCCGTTCGGGCATTCGTTCAGGATTACTACTCGGTAGGCCGCTCCAAGAGCCTGGGCGAGCAGGTCGTGTATGACTCAGGGCTGTGGAAACTCCGCCAGATCAGTATTGGCTACGACTTCACCAAGATGCTTCCCAAAACGTTGTTTATCAAAGGCGTTCGGTTGAGTGCTGTAGCCAACAACGTGGCCATCATCAAGAAATGGGTGCCAAACATCGACCCCGAGCAGTTTGGCTTCAGTTCCGACAACCTGATTGGTCTGGAATCAACCGGTTTGCCGACTACCCGCAGCATTGGCTTTAACCTGAATGTTAAATTCTAAAAGCCCCTACGCCCCGGAGGGGCCAAAAATCTTATTACTTCCATGAAAAAGACACTCTTATATATACCCCTGATTGCCCTGCTTTTTACGACAAGCAGTTGCGACAAAGGGTTCGATGAATTGAACGTTAACCCAACGGCAGCCACGGCACTCAACCCGGTGTTTACGTTCAACAATGCCATGATCAGTACCTCCTTTCCGGGCAGCATACTAACCTTTGAGGAGCCTATCGTTCAACAGATGTTCACACCCAACTCGGGTATCGTTGCCGGGGGTAATTACAACATCGACAACCGGGGGCCCTCAGGTGTCAATGGGGGTATCTGGCGGCAGTATTATCAAAACGTAGTGCGGTATCTGGTCGACGTAATCAACCAGACGAAAGCCGACCCCAACCGGGCCAACCTCTACAACATGGCCCGTATCTGGAAAGCGTATACGTTTTCTGTCTTGACCGACACCTACGGCGACGTTCCGTACAGCCAGGCGGGTATTGGCTATATCGCGAACAATGTAACGCCAAAATACGATACACAGGAGAGCATTTATAACGACCTCATCAAGGAATTGACCGAAGCAACGGCCGCTCTGGATGCATCGAAACCAACCGAAGCCGGCGAAGTTACCTATGGTGGCGACATTACGAAGTGGAAACGCTTTGGCAATTCGCTCCTGCTGCGGGTGGGCATGCGGTTGACGAAAGTAAACCCGACACTGGCACAGTCTACCGTTCAGAAAGCCGTTGCCGGTGGCCTGATGCAGTCCAACGCCGATAATGCCCTGGTCCGGAACAACGCCAACTACACCAACGGTGTAGGTGCTACGCTTAATTCTACCGAAGCGGCCAACTACTACCTGACCAAGACGTTCGTGGATTACCTGAAATCGACGTCCGATCCACGCCTTGTATCCATCGCCGTTCGGTATGTGGGAGCCAAAAGTGGTCCGGAGCAGACAGCCGCCCGCGCCAATCGCGAAACGGCTACCCAGATTGGCATGCCCCTGGGCTTTGACAATGGCACCATTACAGCACGGGCTACTCAGGATGGCCTGGCCAGTTTTTACGACTATAGCCAGTTGGACCGGACTCGTATGGGAAGCCAGTTCGCGCCCTGCTATCTGGTCACCTACGCGCAAACGCAGCTCCTGCTGGCCGAAGCCGCCCAGCGTACCTGGACAACCGGTAATGCTGCCGACTTTTATAATGCCGGCGTTACAGCGCACATGAAGCAGTTAGGCGATTATGCGGCTTCGTCGCTGGTAGCGGATGCCGATATTGCCGCTTATCTGGCCAAGAATCCGTATAGTCCGGCCAAAGGTCTTGAACTGATCAACACCCAGTACTGGGTTGCTTCTTTCCTGAATGGTCCTGAGGTATTCGCCAACTTCCGGCGGAGTGGCTTCCCGGCCCTGACGCCTAACCCCTATCCGGGCAAAGAGATCAAAGGCAGCTTCATTAGTCGGTTATCCTATCCGGATTCCGAAATCGCGGTGAACACGGCCAACCGGCAGGAAGCTGTAGCCCGGCAGGGTGCCGATGATCTGGACACCCGCGTTTGGTGGGATAAGAAGTAAATTGCTGACCAATCTAATCGAACAGAAAGGCCCGACTACATGTAGCCGGGCCTTTCTGTTTATCGTTCAAATACCACGTCAGCAAAGTAGCCTTTGCTATCGGAAAACCAGCCCGCTACCCTAAAACCGGTTTGCTGCGCCAGTTGCTCAATCTGAGTGCGGGTAAATTTTCGGGATATTTCGGTATGTATGATTTCGCCGTGTTGAAAGGGCACCTGCATGTCGAGCGCGCTGATCGTTGCGGTCTGTGCCTGCTGACTCACCAGATACGACCGAGCCTCCCCCGTTTCGGGGTTATACACTTCGTAATGGTCAAAAGCTGCCAGATCGAAGTCAGCGTCAAGTTCGCGGTTGATCCGGCGCAACAGATTCAGGTTGAACGCCTTTGTCAATCCCTGCCGGTCGTTGTAGGCCGCATGAATAATGGCGGGATGCTTTTGCAAGTCGAACCCAGTCAGTACCAGATCGCCGGGCCGAAGCCGGTCATGCAATTGCTGATAAAAGTCGATGGCATCGTCGGGCGCGAAGTTGCCAATGTTTGAGCCGAGGAACATCACCACCCGCCGGGCATCCGACTCTTCCGACAGCTGTTCGAGGGCGTTAAAGTAATCGTCGTGACGGGGATTAAGCCGCAGATCGGGCCATTTCTGCCGCACATCGACCACCAGATCCTCCAGCGCATCGACCGAAATATCGACGGGTGCATAAGTAAAGTCAGCGGCTTGATCGACGAAAAAGCTAAGCAGAATTTTCGTTTTCAGCCCGTCGCCCGCACCCAGCTCGACCAGTTCGAACGGTCGCTTGTCGGGCAAAAACTGGCCCAGGAGATCGGCTTTGTACGTATCCAGAATCTCATACTCCGAACGGGTCAGGTAATATTCCGGCGCGTGCATAATTTCCTGAAACAAGCGGCTCCCTTCGGCATCATAAAAAAACCGCGACGACAGGCGCTTGGGGATTCGCTGCAAACCAGTCCGTACTTCCTCCACTAAGGCTGGATCAACATCAGCTGTGTCCGTTCCAGCACCATTTATCCCTTCGCTAAACGTATTCCGGTAAACTGCCATCGTTTGTCTGGTTGAAAAAAATTGCGGTACGTTGGCCGGGAATGCCCCTCGGGCGTCGCTACAGAAGCTCCGCGCAACACCATCTGTCCGCTCATAAACTTGCCATTGTATTCACCCACAGCGCCCTCCGCAGTAACAAAGCTGGGATACGGCAGGTAAGCCGAGTTGGTCCACTCCCACCGCGCCCCCCAGTTGAGGGATTCAGCGGCCGAATCCACGGCGGCAACTTCCCATTCGAATTCGGTGGGTAGTCGCTGGCCGACCCAGCGCGCGTAGGCATCAGCTTCGTAGTGACTTACGTGGCAAACCGGGGCATCCGGATCAACGGGTTTCAGGCCGTCGAAGGTATACTGCCACCACTCGCCATCGACCTGATGCCAGTATAGAGGGGCTTTCACGTCGTTTGCTTTTACCCACGCCCAGCCATCGGAAAGCCAATGCCGGAAGTTCTGATAGCCGCCCGCTTTGATGAAAGCCAGATAGTCCTCGTTCGTGACCAGATTGCCAGCCAGCGTTGTTTTATGTATATAGACGTTATGTGCCCCAACTTCATTATCGAAATAGAACGATCCGTTCCGTTGTCCATCCCGGCTCTGATAACCAACTCGATAAACGCCCTCCCTGATGAGGATGGGCGGGCGGCTGGCCTGTGTCAGATGCTCCAGCACCGGCATCTGGATAGCGGGCAGCAAGGGGTTATGGCCCAGAATGTATTTGATGTCCGTAATGAGCAGCTCCTGGTGTTGCTGTTCGTGATTCAGCCCCAGTTCAATGAGCGCGTAGAGTTCGGGCGACAGGTCGACGGTATCCAGAAACCGGCTCATCTGCTCATCGACGTACGCCCGGTAGGCATATACACCCGCCACTGTCGGGCGACTGAGGTTGCCCCGATCGGTGCGCAGCACACGCTTGCCAACAGTTTCATAATAACTGTTGAAAACGAAACTAAAATCGTCGTGGAAGATGCGGTAACCGGGAGCATTGGGGACCAGCACAAACGTTTCCCAAAACCAGGTCGTATGCCCCAAATGCCATTTAGGCGGACTAACGTCGGCAACCGGCTGGACAACATAGTCCTCGGTTTCGAGCCCCCGGCATATAGCTTCGGAATGAAGCCGTACGCGGTAATATTGTTCGGTAAGCGTTTGTTCGGCAATCATTCTCCGTTTGTCATGACAAGTCATCCAGTAGTCTATAGACAACTTCAGTATAGAAAACGATAAAGTAAGGCTCTTGTTTAATATCCGACAACTTGTTCATCTTCATAGCACCAGAGCCAGCGTTCGCCGGGTTCGGCGGAGGCCACGACCGGGTGCCCGCTGGCGTGAAAATGCTTCGTAGCATGTTTATTCGGCGACGAGTCGCAGCAGAGCGTTACGCCACAGGTTTGGCAGGTGCGCAGGTGCAGCCACGGGCTACCGATTTTGATACATTCTTCGCAGACGTGTTCCTTTTCCACGCGAAGTTCCGTGATGGCGGAGAGGTGAGAACAGATAGATTGGTTGAGCATAAGAATTGACTAGTGTGAATGATGTATGATATAGGATGTATGATGTATTAGCCATTAATACATCATACATCCTGTATCATACTTCTAATTAACTTTCGGCCAGGTATTTATGAACGAAACTCACGGCCATGGCCCCTTCGCCGACGGCCGAAGCCACGCGGTTCATGGCTCCCGCCCGCACGTCGCCGGCAGCAAAGATGCCCGCGCTACAGGTTTCGAGGGAGAACGGCTCCCGGTTATAGCGCCAGACCTGCTTGAAGTCAGCGTACTTGGCTAAGTCCCGGCCCGTGGCAATAAACCCTTTGTTATCTTTGATGATGTCCATCTCGATCCAGTCAGTGAGGGGTTTGGTACCGATGAAGATAAAGAGGCCGCCCGCTTTTTCGGTCCGCTGCTCTTTGGTGTTCATATCCTCCAGTACCAGGCATTCCAGCCGTTCATTACCCAGGCCTTCCACCACTTCGGTGCAACCGAGTACGGTAATGTTGGGCGTCTTTTCAATCTGCTCGATCAGGTACTGCGACATGGTTTCTGTCAGATCGGGCCGACGCACGCAGATGTACACCTGCGAGGCTGTCCGGGAGAGGTACATAGCGCCCTGACCGGCCGAGTTCCCGCCACCAACCACAAAGACCGGCTGATTTTTAAAGGCAAAGGCTTCGGTGGTCGCGGCTCCGTAATATACACCCGCTCCTGTAAACTTCTTCAGGCTTTCGTTGTCCAGCTGGTGGTAGGAAACGCCGGTGCTCAGGATGATGGAACGGGCAATGATCTCATTGCCGCCCCCCAGCTTGATGTGCTTGTATTGCCCCTGCGACGTAATCGACTGAACTTCCTGCGGAGCCAGAAACTCCACGCCAAACCGTTGGGCCTGTGTGATGGCCCGCCGGGTAAGGTCGGCCCCGCTCAGCCCGTTGGGGAAGCCGAGGTAGTTTTCGATTCGGGAGCTGGTACCGGCCTGCCCGCCGGGTGCACGTTTGTCGATCAAAATCGTTTTGAGTCCTTCCGAACCGCCGTATACGGCAGCAGCCAGTCCGGCAGGACCAGCACCTATAATGGCTAAATCATATAGACCACCGGAGGCTTTGGGTTGAAGACCAAGCTTAGCCCCCAGATCAGCCAGCGTTGGCTGTTTCAGTACCGTACCATCGTCGAGAATAACGGCGGGTAGATCGGTTGTGCTGAAGCCGTGCAATTCGAGCATCTCCTTGGCCAGATCATCGGTTTCAATATCGAGCCATTGATAAGGAAACAGGTTACCGGCCAGAAAATCCTTCAGGCTGTGCGACAGCGGAGAAAATTGATAGCCCACTAGCTTCAATCCCGAAAAAGCAGGTCTGTAATCCGAGAACCAGTCGCTCAACAGATCATCCAGTACCGGGTAAAGCTTCTCTTCGGGCGGGTCCCAGGGCTTGGCAATGTAATAATCCAGTTGTACTTCGTTGATGGCCCGCACTGCCGCATCAATGTCGGAGTAGGCCGTGAGTAACACGCGCTTGGCGTTCGGGAACACTTTCCTGGCTTTGGAGAGAAACTCCACCCCGGTCATGCTGGGCATCCGCTGATCGGACAGGAAGAGGGCAACTTCTTCGCCCTTTTTCTTTAGCTCCGGCAAGGAGTCGAGGGCTTCCTGCGCCGAGCTGGTGCACAGAATACGGTATTTCTTACGATACTGCTGGCGCAAATCATGCTGAATAGCCTGCAACACCTGTTCGTCGTCGTCAATGGAGAAAATAATGGGTAGTTTCATGAAGGAAGTTATTGTGTGGGTAAACAAACACTGAACTCGGTATGACCGGGCTTAGACTGTACTTTGATGGACCCATTGTGGTGCTTCACAATGCCCTGCACAATATCGAGGCCCAGGCCGGTGCCTTTACCAATCTCTTTGGTGGTAAAAAAGGGCTCAAATATTTTATCGCGAATATCGTCTGGAATACCGCTGCCATTGTCGATGATTCGGGTCAGCACAAAATCCCAGCTATTGGGCGTCTCTCCTTCCGAACGATGGTCGGGCTGACTGATGATTTCCAGTCTACCCCCGTCGGGCATGGCATCGATGGCATTGTCGATCAGGTTGGTCCAGACCTGGTTCAGCTCACCCGGCCAGCCACAAACAGCGGGCAGATCGTCGGCGATGTTTAGCTTGAGGTCGATGTGCTTGCTTTTGATTTTGTGGTTCAGCAGCGTCAGCGTATTCCGAATCCCATCAGACAGCAGTACCTGCTCTTTGCCGCCCCCACGGTCCATGTGGGTGTAATTCTTGATCGAATCAATGAGCGTGGCAATGCGCTTGGAGGCTTCGCTGATGTCGGAAACCAGCTTTTCGGTCACCAGATTATTAACGATCCAGTTCGACACCCCGGCCAGATTATCGTCGCCCACTTTTTCGAGGAGCCAGTCCAGATCATCCGTCGTAAACCCAAATTCAACCAGCGGTCCGGCCAGATCCAGACTATCGTCAATCCCATGATCGTCGAGCCAGTCGGTCAGGTCATCTTCCAGGCTCGTCCGTTCCATCAGCGTCAACTTGTGCGTATCGACGGATGATTTCGCATCCATTTTAGCAAAGAAAACAGCTTTTACCCGATCCACCTGCTCATCGTTCAAATGCAGGCTCATCACCTTCTTGAACGATTCGGGGGTGGCCCGCAGATGGGTGCTGAGCGTATCAACCGACCGCACAACAGCCGCCACGGGGTTATTCAGTTCATGTGCCAGACCAGCCGATAACCGGCCCAGCGACGCCAGTTTATCGTCCTGCTGCGCCTGTTTGGTAAAGTACCGAACCCGGCTGGTCATTTGCTGTACGAGCGAGGCTGTCAGATCATAGCACTGCTGAATCATTGCAGGCAGCTGATCGCGGTGCAGGCGAAGGATACGGACCACGGTGTTCGTAACGAACCGATTGGGGAAGCTTTTCATCCTGGAAAAGGGCAGCACCCCAATAATGGAATATGGGTCATAGACAAACAACTCGTCGCCCACACCATTGGACCCATTATCGATGCGGATGCGGCCTTCCAGCAGCATGATCAGGTGATCAGCCGGTTCGCTGGCGCGGTAAAGAATGGTTTCTTTGGGGTAGGAGACGTCCTCGGCCCGGTCGATAAGCCACTGCAGCTGTTCATCAGGAACACCCGCAAAGGCAGGAAATTTCTGTAGTGTTTCTAACATATTCGTAAAAAAAGGAAGGCATTGACAGACAGACGGGTAACCAATTTTACGACAGATTGGTTACAGCACTATCGACTAACTATCTGGCTAATGCGTCACATAATTTTGTTACTCTGTTTTATGTCTGTGGCTTTCCGAGCCGATAAGCCAGCCTACCGTCTCTATACGCCTACCCTAAAGTCAACTTCTTACGCTAAATTACTACGTCAGGCGTCAGAAGCCGATGTTATTTTATTTGGCGAGTTACATAATAATCCCATTTGTCACTGGCTTGAATTTCAACTAACAAAAGACTTACAAACTACCCGGAAAGGCAACCTTGTTCTCGGTGCCGAAATGTTCGAAGCCGACAACCAGACCGCCCTCAGCGATTACGTACAGGGCCGGACAACCAGCAAGGAACTGGCCACTCAGGCCCGACTCTGGCCCAACTTCGACACCGACTACAAACCCATCGCCGATTTCGCCCGCGAGCAGCACATTCCTTTTGTGGCCACGAATGTTCCCCGTCGATACGCCCGCCTGGTGTCCCGCCAGGGGTTATCAGCCCTCGACACGATCTCGGCCGAAGGCAAACGGCAGATGGCTCCACTCCCTATTTCGGTCGACCTGACCCTGCCCGGCTATAAAGCCATGATGGATATGATGGGCGGAACCGATGGCAAAGCGGGGGCGGGCCAGCATGGCACACAGCCCGACATGACCGCCAATTTTGCGCGTGCGCAGGCCATTAAAGACGCGACTATGGCCTATTTCATTCTGCAAAACTGGAAGCCGGGCCAAACGGTGCTGCACTTCAACGGCGACTATCACTCCAAAAACTTCGAAGGGATCGTTTGGTATCTTCGTCAGAAGCAACCCGCCTTAAAAATTCTTACGCTCTCCTCCGTCGAACTTTCGGACATCGAAAAACCCGCTGGCGACAACCGAAATCTGGCTGATTTCGTACTGGCGATCCCGGCCGATATGACAAAGACGTATTAACGACTGTCTTTAATAAGTTTTTAATCTTTTGGTACCGGTTTCAGGTTTTGTGTTGAATAGCTGGCAGAACGTTGACCAGCCTGCCTAAAACCGCAAACAAATTAACCATGATTAAGGACTTACTCAACTTATCAGGTAGAAATGCACTTGTCACGGGGTCTAGTCAGGGGATCGGACAAGCCGTTGCGCTGGCATTGGCTGAATTCGGGGCTAATGTGCTGGTGCACTACAGAAGCGATCAAGACGAAGCCCAGGCCGTAGCCGATCAGGTGAGTGCGTTCGGCGTAAAGACCGGCATTATTGGCGCTGATCTGTCAAGCCCCGATGAAGCCGACGACCTGTTTCAACAGGCCAGTGATCAACTGGGGGCCATTGATATTCTGGTCACCAACGCGTCGGTACAGCTTCCGAAACAATGGCAGGAGACAACACCCGACGAGTTCGACACGCAGGTTACTGCCAACTGGAAATCGACGTTGCTGCTGATGCAGCGTTTTGCACCGGGCATGACTGAACGCGGTTGGGGCCGGCTGTTGACTATTGGCAGCGTGCAGGAACTGAAACCCCACCCTACCATGATCGTCTACGCCGGGACTAAGGCGGCCGTAGCGAATACGGTTCGTAACCTGGCCATGCAACTCGCCGACCGGGGTGTTACGGTGAATAATCTCTCGCCCGGTGTCATCGAAACACCCCGCACCGATGAGCCAACGCCCCCCGTTCCCGACCGCATCAGCCAGCGCATGACCATCCCCATCGGCTCCGAAGGCCAGCCGGAAGACATTGCGGGCATGGCCGTATTGCTCTGCTCCAACGCCGGGCGCTACATTACCGGACAAACCATTTTTGTGGATGGAGGAATGGGATTGTAGATAATGTACCCACTGACTTTAGTCCGTGTTTTAGCTGGCGTATACACGAGTAAAAAACACGGACTAAAGTCAGTGGGTACATTGTACCGCTACCATCTCCTAATCGGAGAGTTTGCTGGTAGTGGCAGGTGTTTTCTTTTTACTTTTCACTTCGGCTTTGGCCAGATTCTGCGCCAGTCTGAACTGGGTAATTTTCGCGATCAGCTCTAAAGGAAGCGGTTGATCGATGGGAAACTGGACCGACCCTTTTGCGCCTTTGTACTGGGACAACTCGTCTTTGAACGCGTCAAGTCCCTGTGGTGCCGGATAAAAGCCTATGTGGTTTTTGAAGGCCGCAAAGTGAACCAGATTCCCGTTCAGTTTTAAGGTAGGAATACCGTAGCTGATAGCTTCTTCGGCATCGGGAGCGACACCTCGAACAGTCTGCCGCACTTGTTGCAGCAGTTCCTGGGTTTCGAGCGGAAACGCGGCAATATATGTATCGATATCCGTTGTGGTATTTGTGTTCATAATCTTGTGGATGAGGTATTAATGGCTATTCTTCGTTTTCCATAATCAGGCAAACGATTACGCGCGCTCAATGGACTCCCGAGTGGTAAAGCTTTTAATCACCTAACCACAAGTCAGTCTGGCTACCGACGGCTCGTTAAGTAACGTCGAATGGGCTCATCATACAGGACCAGCACCAGATAAGCGAACGCTCCAAGTAAAATCGTTCCGGAAACCACAATCAGTGACAGGTGCAGGGTATCCGGTTTATGACTGGCCAGATAGCTGCCGAAAATCCACATAGCCCCATAATGAGTCATATAGAGCGGATAGGAAAGCCGGCCCAGAAACACGCACAATTTTTTAAGTCCGGGCGACAGAACAGCTCCAGCTCCAGCCGCAATCAGAGTTGGAAAATAGAACAGCACAATGATCGGCTCGACCAACCAGTTCCATTTGGTATAAGGCATTAGAAAGGCAACGAGGAGGAGTACCGTCATACCCACAAAGCCAAGGTTATTTTTTACAATCCAGTTGGCCCGGTAAAGCAGTAACCCGGCCAGAAACGAGTAGGCTACCCGGGCACCACCATCCCAGAAATTTGACCCTGCCCACCCGCCCAGCAGATTACCTGCCCGGTAGCTAACCCAACACAATACGACGGCGGCCAGTACCATCAACACGGACAAATAGCGACGACTGATTCGGTAAAATACAAGAGCATAGAGAATATTAGCCATGTATTCCCAGAATAATGACCACGCGGGCGCATTCAAACTGAACAGATTGAATGCCCGCTCTTTCATAATGGGCAGCGGAATGAGGCATAGCGAACAAACAAAGGTCACCCACAGATTTGCCCGACCAGCCAAATCGGGAGTAGTCGCGAAGGGATCGAACAGTAATCCCAGCAATCCCAATACCGATCCTACTATCACCAGAGGATGCAATCGGATGAGTCGTAGTCTGAAAAACGTGGCCAGCCCTATTTGACGAATTCGGTCATCATAGGCGTAGCCGATAACAAAGCCCGATAAGCAAAAGAAGAAATCGACGGCTAAAAACCCGTGGGCGATAAAATTTCCGCTGGGGTCGGGATAAACCCACTCCATAAAATGGAAGATAACAATGGCCAGGGCTGCTACCCCGCGCAATCCATCCAGAATGGCAAAGTGAGGCTTCGTGTGGATGATCGCCGAATTTAGTTCTCCCATGCGGTTGCGTTTTCGCCAGAAACCGGCGCAAAATTTATACGACTTCCTCGATTGTACGCCCAAATCAATACCCCTACTGTTAACGTGAACAATACGTTGACAGATTGAAACTTAGCCTATACACAGCTTTTGCCATAAATGACTTGCCGGCTTAAAAAGGCTTAACCACAGAGCCACAGAGTACACAGAGATTATAGAGAAACTTTCTATCGCGCTAAACCTCTGTGTACTCTGTGGCTCTGTGGTTAAAAAAATAGAGTTTTGAGTTGACCTGAGTTTTTTTGTACCCCATTGTTTACGTTAATGATAAGCGCCGGTTTGTGAATCATCGGCTACGGGTCGCGTTTGATCAACAGGTATAACTAACCCTTCAGCCTGTTCGTGCTTTTACTGAAGCTGAATCCTTAACGAACTTCCTTTTAACTCGACAAAATCTGATTTTGTATCACCCTGAACAGGTACTTTTTTGCCATTTACCTGCCAGTTCCGGTATTTGCCTTTGGGGAAAGTTAGCCGTACGGTCCAGTTTGGCTGTTTTTGGCGAATCGATAACGTCAATTGCCCGCCCGTTTTGGCATAGTCCATCGATAGCATATTGTCGCCCACAGCCACCTTTTCTACACTGGCTTTGTCCCAGGCGTCAGGCATTTGCGGCTGAACAACAATCAATTGACGGGACGCTTCCGGGCGAATACCGAAAAACTGCTTGATGATCGGGACGGCATAGCTGTACATGTTCCAGGCCTGCGTGACCATGCCGTAGTCGGGCGACACTTCGTAAATAGAGCCTGGAAAGGCGTAGCTAAACGTTTTGGTCATCCGTTTCAGATAGCCCAGCGCTTCGTCGGGATGCCCGTAATTGTTTTCCCCAATCGTCGCCACACCCGTTGGCAGGGTCATTACCGCCCCGGTATAGGTAAAGACTTTTTTGTTGAGATTGAACGATCCCTCGTCGGTGCCGGCCGACTCGTCGCGGTCGATACCCGTGACGAAAAGCCCAAACGGGTTCGTGAATTTGCTGGCCGTCCGAAGCGCCATAGCGGCTTTGTCGGGATCAGCGACACCCGTTTCCATGGGCGTGTTGACCACCCAGTTATGGTGAAGCACAAATCCTTTTTTGGTATCGTCGGGCAGCGACCGAAGTTTGCGTTGGGTGGCTTTCAGTTCCTCAACGGCCCAGGGTTTGTGCAGGGTATCCGCCCGAACAATAGCCCCTTCCACAAGCTGCAAAGCCTCGGCTTTTGTCCCGATAAAATCAGCATACGAACCGCTTTCGGGCACCCAGAAATCGGTGTTTATTTTCGTTTTCAGCTGATCCGCTTTGCGCTGGTAATCCATCGCCAAGGTTTTGTCGCCGAGTTCTGCCGCCATGTAGGCCGCACTGGCAAAGGCATCCTGCGTGTATACCGCCACATCGATCATCTCGCTGTTCATGCCGTGGATTTCCATCATGCCAAAGCCATCGGGGAGCAGGTTTTTGTCTTTATCATTTTCCGCCAGCAACCAGGTCATCCCTTTTTTTACCGTCGGGAAATACTTGCGAAGAAACCCTTTGTCGCCGGTCCACCGGTATACTTCAGCGATCATGCTGGCAAACTGGGGCACCTCGTTCAAATTGCCGGGATTGAAAACCGCGCCGTTCGTCGACACTTCGTGGATGATCCGGCCGTTGCCATTTTCCTTTTCAGAGATTTTATTCAGCAGATCGACGGAATCATAGACCAGTTGCCGGTTTCCCGTTGCGATCAGGCCTGTAAGGGTATAACAACCATCGGCCCCAAACCACCACGGATAATCGGGCAGACCCGCCGACAACCCCCGACCGATTTCGGGCACTTCGCGAATCAGCCAATCGGTATTGTATTTCACCCAGCGAAACGCCTGTTCCAGCTTCTTGTCCGGTACCTGTACCGAGGCCAGCTGGTCGATGGTGGCGTAGCGGCTTTTTTTGCTGGCCAGATACGCATAGGCATTTTTCTGAACGTCGGCAAAGGTCCGGTTGGCCGCTTCCGCCGATTTGTACGAACCGGCAATGGTAATCGGCAACTGTGTTTTTCCGTTGGCGGGCACTGTGATCGTGTACACCAGCGAAGCTGCGCACCCCTGCCCTGCCGATACAAACACGCAGGATTTGTTCTGATGGTGCTGACGGGCGGGCACGCTGGCGCCGAACACCACAAACCAGTCGTTCTTCTGGTCTTTAGCCAGCCACGTCTGCGTTTTTGCCTGCCAGGTTGCCGCATCCGGCGCATCGACCATGTTGGTCCGTTCGCCCAGCCAGGTCGGGCGTAGATCCGTGTGAGCTGTCCAGGTAAACTGAAGCGTGAGTGGCCGGGATTGCTTATTGATGAAGGTATACTCCACCACCATGCCCTCTTTATTGTCGGGCACAAACTGAAAACGCTCCATGTCCAGCCCGTCGGCTACCCGCTGGTACAGGTGCTTATTGGCAAAGGGATAGTTGATGAAGGCATCGGCTTTATCGAGGCAAACCGATTGTTGACCAATGGACACAGCCGCCGTAAATCCATCCACCAGTTTGATCGGATGATCCCAGATGCCGCCCATTTCACCCGTTATGTGCCAGCCCAGATCCGGAAATTTACCGTCCTGATGGCCAACCATATACAACCGATTACCAGCCGTTACAAAGGGCGATGCCAGGTACTCTTTTTTCCCGGAAATTGATTCGACCTGCTTCACAAGCCCCTGAAGCGGTTGCTGCGCGGCTGTTTTTTGAATACAGGTTGTTATTAGCAGAATAACCGCAGCCAAACCGGCTGTAACGAGTTTATGTCTGCCAAGAATCCGTAAAGCCGACTGACCGAGTGTTTTCATAAGTTGCTCATTTGTGCACTCGCAAATTTGCGCAAAAGTTACCGTTCTAAAAGGGCGGCTATTTCTGCTTTTGCATTGTCACTTGGGCGACTACAATTGTTCCTGACAATTTTACCTTCCTGATCAATCAGGACGTAATGAGGAAAGGCCTTGACATTATACTTACTGATCAACGTGTTTTCCCAAGCCTTATTCGCGTACAGATTCACCGTTTGTAAATTGTATAACTTACTTACTTTGGCCCAATCGGCCCGTGAGCTCCTTACGCAGATGTTGACAATTTTCACCGGCTTACCGTCGAAGTACTTAACCAACTCGTTCTCAAGCGGCATTTCCTGCCGACAAGGGGCACAACCTGTAAACCAGAAACTAAGGTAGATCACTTGACCACGAAAGTCTTTCAAATAGGCTAATGAATCCAGGTGATCTTCCAGAGCGAAGTTAGGAGCTATCTCCCCCGGTTTAAGTGTATAAGCATCCAGGTAGTAAAGCTTCCGATCATTGATCCATTGTTTATTACCAAACCTGTGATAATACTTCGCAAGTAGTTGCTCGCCCAGCGTTGGGGCCCCGGCGAGTATTTCGTCCAGGTACCGGCTCATGAATGTATCCCAGGCTAATCCGGTCAGTTTTTTTGATGCTACTTGGGCTATATAGCTGATGCTGTTTTTGGTGGCTTGCTGTTGGTTAAACAGGTGATAAAAATAGTCTTTGAGGAAGTGTTGGTAATCAACTAAATAGGCTGACGACGGGTTATTGATCAACGTAGGCGTGACAAAGCTGAAATAGTTCTTTGGCAGATCTTTTGCCAAATCTTTCTTTATAAATCGTCGATAATGAATCGTATTCGCCCGTGACGAAGCATCACTGTATAAAATTCGTTGCTGCTCGTGTTGCATAAACCAGGCCGGTAACTGATGCTGTTTTGAATACGTTATCAGGAACTGCTGTTCAACGTGTAACAACGAGTCCATCTGGCTTTTATATTTTTTCAGCGAGACGGCCTCATTAGCCGCATAACCACGAAAGGCAAAAGGCACCACTTTTAGCGTTTTTGCCTGAGCAAAGTAAAACTGATCAATTGTCGAATAGCGCCCTATAAATTGATAAGAAGACCAGGGATTCGCTTTCGCTAAATCGATCGAAAGCGTTGTTGTATCATTAGGTACCAGATACACATGGCCACCAATTTGGTTTATGGTCAAGAAGCCTGTCTGCGGAGCGGCTAATCGGTAAACCAGGTATTTTTCGCCACTGCCTGCTGGCAGAGAGTCTTCGATACGGGTTTCTATATCGATGCGGGTTCCAGTATCATTCGGCAAGACGCTTCCCACAAAACTGAAAATAGAGCGCGACTGTATATTGTGATTGTAAATGATCTTAATGACCGCTGTACCGTTCGGCTTAATTGTAAAATCAGGAACATCTTGGGCAATCAGTCTACTGATCTGACAAAGGCAGATTAGGAATCCTATATATTTCATATCAAATCGCTGATTCAGGATTAAAACGATAAATATAGTTAACTATTCTGCGAATGACCTATAGACTTGTTGACGATTTCGTGTACGGTGGTTAGGGCAATTATTAAAAAACAAGCGTTCAACAAAACTCTTAGCCAAACGAACGGTACCCACTTGTCGAAAACTAGATCGATCGTTGTCTTTGGCAATTAACGTCATCCATAAAACGTTCGTAAAGCCAAGTCTTTACACCCTTCCCCCTACTCCATCTGCCTCCACGGTCTACGTTCATACATCCTATATCATACATCATACATCCCCACATATTCCGCCACCAGTGCCCAGCAGTGGGCTTCGCACTGCCAGCGCATCTGCGTGAGCGGGCGGTTGGCGAAACGGTGTAACCACGGCTGTTCGTAGGCGGTGAGTAAACCCGCAATGAAGAAGTGAAAGGTGTCGAAATCCTGTTCGATGCCGTCGAGATTGAGGGTAGGCACCGATTCGCCCAGCCACCCCAGCGCCGTGGCCAGCAATATTTGTTCAACCCGGTTTGGTACGCTGGCTAATTGCCAGTGCGCATCGGCGATCAGGCGCGGGCGAATGGGTTCCAGTTCGGGAATATCGAAAGCGGCCATCAATCGCGCCAGATGGTAGATGATCAACGATGTTCGGGCGTAGTGGGGGGCGCATCGAAACGGCTCCGACACATACCGACCCGTTTCGACAATAGACCGCAGATAACCCAGTGAATCGGCGTCGTGCTCGTTGTGAGGCAGGTCGTACTGATAGATGCAGTACAGCATGTTGCTCAACGCACAGGCGTCGAAATCAACGCCCATATTCTTGCCGAACCAGGTTGAATAAGCACGAAGCTCCCGGTAGTCGGGGTAGGTGTTGCGAATGCGTTGCGGCTGACTCCCATTGGCATGTTGCGCCAGTTTCTCCTTTAGCCAACGCTGTTCGTCGGGTGTAGGTGTAGTGGTCAGGTACACCATCGCCGTATCGTCAATATCGTCGGGGATGCGAAAATGGTCGAAATGGCGAAAAATATAGCCGTTGGAAAAGTGCTGCGAGGGGCGCGTGGGCCAGAAATTGTATGTATTCAGCCCGTCTTTGTTCCGAAAAACAGCATAGGCCGCTACCGCCCGGCTAGCCATACGGTCAATCAATAACTGGCCGTCGGGTGATACAACAGCACGCAGCTTTTGCAACGCAAATACCGTGACGGCCGTAAAGAAGACATTGGTATCGGGACGCCGGTAGAAAATAGCTGGATTATGGCGAAACGACGGAAACAGGCCGTTTTCGTCCTGCAAATAAGCAATCCGCCGGATGATCTCGTCAAGGGATAAAGCCGCCATATTTCGCAAAAGTACCGTTTCATACGTTCTTATTTTTCAGATTAAGGTTGGATATTTGCCGCCTGATTTCCCTGATGCAATCAATGCCAACTTTGATTCTCTTTGATGACCCGGTCATCCGCACGGCTTTGTTACCGTTCACCTTTACGCGGCCCGTGGCGGGCATTCGTATGGGCACGCTAACGCTGGCCGAAAAATGGGCTGATACGCTGGAACAAACGCCGTCGTATTTGACCGAGCCCTACTTACAACCGAAATTCCCCCAACGCAGCAGCGCTGATAACTGGTATATAAATGGAGCCGTTTGCCCAACCGATGCCTTAAAAGAAACGATTCTGGCGCTTCCTCCCAACACGGGCCTGATTACTCACGACGGATTGCTGCTGGCTCTGCGGACCAATACCCCGTTGACCACTGCCCCGGTCGTCAACGACGACTTCCCGTTCCGCACGTTTATGGAACCGCTGACGATTGTGCGCCATTTGTGGGATATTTTTGTGAATAACGGCGACCAGCTCCGGGCCGATTTTGCCCGACTGACCGCCGGACGCACCTCCGAACCCATTACCGATCCCTTTACACGCTGCTACGCCCCGGAGAACATTTTCATCGAACCCGGCGCCACCATTCGGGCGGCCATTCTGAATGCAGAAGGAGGGCCCATTTACATCGGCAAGAACGCGACCATCAGTGAAGGGTCCATCGTTATTGGTCCCTTCTCGCTGGGCGAAGGGGCAACGGTGAACTGGGGTGGCAAAATGCGGAGCAATACCACCATCGGGCCGTTTTGTAAAGTGGGTGGCGAAGTGGGCAACTCCATTTTCTTCGGCTACAGCAACAAAGGCCACGATGGTTTTCTGGGCAATTCGGTCATCGGCGAGTGGTGCAACTTAGGCGCCAACGTCAACAACTCGAACCTCAAGAATGACTATAGCAACGTGAAACTCCATTCCTATGCTACCGGCCAACTGGAAGATACCGGGCGGATATTCTGCGGGCTGATGATGGGCGACTTCACGAAAGCCGGCATCAGTACCATGTTCAACACGGGTACGGTAGTGGGCGTAAGCGCCAACGTGTTCGGGGGCGGTTTCCAGCATAAACACATCCCCTCGTTTTCGTGGGGTGGTTCCGATACCGGCCTGACGCCCTACCGAATCGAGAAAGCCCTGCAGGTAGCCCGTGAAGCGTTCATCCGACGCGATAAGCCGTTTGATGCGGTGGAAGAAGGAATTTTACGAAGTATTTATAAAAAGGAGGAAAGGGTGTAACGGGAGGAAGGGGAGTAGAGGGACGAAAGGGAGAAAGGAAATAAAGGAAAATGCTCGTGTGCATCTCCTCCCCCTTTCCTCCCTCTACTCCCCTTCCTCCCGTTACACCCTTTCCTCCTTTTATTCCCTTTCCTCCCCCTCTTATGCTATTTAACGAAATCATTGGCCTGGACGAAACAAAGCAGATGCTGCTGCGGGCGGTACAAACCAACCACCTGGCGCATGCTTTGCTGTTCGATGGCCCGGCAGGAAGTGCAAATCTGGCGCTGGCCCTGGCGCTGGCGCAGTATGTCAACTGCGAAGACAAGCAGGCGGGGGATTCCTGCGGGCGGTGTGCGTCTTGCATAAAGGTTCAGAAACTCGTGCATCCCGATCTGCACATGGTTTTTCCGGTCACGAATCAGGGGAAAGGCAAAACATCGGAAACGTACCTGACCGACTGGCGGAAATTTCTGATCACAACACCTTACCGCACCCTCCCCGACTGGCTTGAATCGCTGGGGGCCGATAACAAGCAGGGGAATATTTCGGCCGAAGAAGCGCGGAGCATCCTGCAAAAACTGTCGCTGAAGGCTTATGAGGGCGCCTACAAGATCATGCTCATCTGGCTGCCCGAACTCATGAACGTGACCTCGGCCAATGCGCTGCTGAAAGTGCTGGAAGAACCCCCGGCGCAAACGCTGTTTCTGCTCGTGACCAACCAGTCCGACAAGCTGCTGATCACGATTTTGTCGCGGACACAGCGGGTGGCCATTCGGGCGTTTACGGATGAGGAAGTGGCGACCTACCTACGTCAGCACCAGAACATCGACGAAACGACTGCCCGCCGGTTTGCGTACCTCGCCGATGGAAACCTGGCCGAAGCCCTCCAACTGAGCCAGCACGACACCAGTTCAACAGATCAACACGTTTGGTTTGCCGAATGGATGCGTACCTGTTACCGGCAGGATTTAATTTCGCTGGTCAAACAGGCCGACCAGTTTGATGGTTTCAGCAAGGAGAAGCAAAAGGGGCTGCTCGATTACAGCATCCGGCTCTACCGCGATCTGTTTTTGTGGCAGCAGGGAGCCGCCGAATTGCTACGCTTACCTGACGACGAAATGGCTTTTGTGAAAAATTTCGCTAAAATTCTGACCATTGATCATATTGAACGCATCGTTCATGACCTCAACGAAGCCGCGTATCACCTCGAACGAAACGCCCGTGCCAAAATGATTATGCTGGATATGTCGCTTACCTTTAGCCGGTTGATACGGTGAATAGAACTGCACCGACGGACCGGCTGATCTTTATGTTTATTAAGATGAAGAATGATTTAAAAATCATAATTATACTATACCGATCATAAAGATCAGCGGTCCATGAAAGCCCCAACGCCTAAGCCCAAGCAAATCATCGGTATGACCGATCTGGTCGATTTTCCGGATTTGGGTTTGTTCGACATACAGGCGAAAGTCGACACGGGCGCGTTTACCTCAGCCCTGCACTGCAAAGATGTGCGGCTGGTGAAAGCGGGCCTGAAGAAGAAACTGAGCTTCTGGCTGATCGACAAAACGGGCCTGCCCGCCCGCAAATTCCGCAGCGATCAGTTTAGCCAGCGCATGATCAAAAATTCCTTTGGTGTCGCCGAACGACGCTATGTGATCACCACCCGCATCGTTTTATTTGGACGCTCGATCCGGACTGAGTTTACGCTTGCCGACCGTGAGCAGTTAAAAAACCCGGTTTTGCTAGGCCGCAAACTGCTCCGTAACCGCTTTCTCGTCGATGTATCGCAGAAAAATCTATCCTACGATGCTAAACTAGCGAGCCAATCCCTGGCTTCATCAACTCAGTCCGTAAACGACTAGCCTCTTTCACCCGTTTGCGGCCAACTACCAACAAATAACTGAACACTGAATCAATGCGAATTGCCATTTTATCGGCCAATCCGAATTTATATTCAACGCAACGACTTCTCGAAGCCGCCAACCAGCGCGGCCACGAGGGCGTCCTTGTCAACCATTTGAATTGCCAGGTCATGATTGAGGGCGGCAAGCCCTCCATTCTCTACGAAGGTCGGGAATTGGAATCCCTCGACGCCATCATTCCCCGTATTGGGGCATCGGTAACGGATTATGGCTGCGCGGTTGTCCGTCAGTTCGAAATGATGAACGTCTTCACAACGGGCAAATCGCAGGCCATTATGCGGGCCCGCAACAAGCTGCGCAGCCTGCAAGTGCTCTCCAAAGCCGGTGTAGGACTACCCAAAACCATTTTTGCCAACCACCCCAAAAACGGCGACGTAACCCAGCTCATCAAACTGGTGGGTGGCCCGCCGGTGGTTATCAAACTGCTGGAAGGCACCCAGGGCATTGGGGTCGTACTGGCCGAAACCGCTAAAACCGCCAAATCGACCATCGAAGCGTTTTATGGCCTGAAGAAAAACGTGCTGATTCAGGAGTTTATCGCCGAAGCCAAAGGGTCCGATATCCGGGCGTTTGTGGTAGGTGGACGCGTGGTGGGTGCCATTCGGCGGCAGGGCCTGGATGGCGAGTTCCGATCCAACCTGCACCGGGGCGGCAACGCTGTGGCCGTTCAGCTCACCCCCGACGAAGAAAATACCGCCATTGCAGCCACCCGGGCGCTGGGCCTCAAAGTGGCCGGGGTGGATATGCTCCCCTCCGACCGTGGCCCACTGGTGCTGGAAGTCAACTCCTCGCCGGGGCTGGAAGGCATCGAAAATGCAACCGGCATTGACCTTGCCATGGAAATTATCGCCTACATCGAAGACAAAATCCGCACCGACGAAGGCGACACGGTGGGGGTTTAACTGTGAATTTCGAATGAGCGAATGCGTGAATGCGTGAATAAGTTGGAGTAGACATGTGTACCTGTAAAATGATAACTTAGCAGCCTGAGAAGCCATTCGCTCATTAACGCATTCACTTATTCATCCTTAAAAAATGCCAGCTCTCGACCCTGAACTCAAAAAAGCCATTGTCCGGATGCCGGGCACGGAGAAAGACAAGTTGCTATTGCGCCTGATCACCAAAGACGCAGTACTGACCGAACGGCTTCAGTTTGAATTGGTCGAAGAAGGACGCACCATCGACGAACGGCGCCACACGATTCGGGCGTTCATCGACCGAACCGCCAATCTCCACGCCGACACGCCCGGCTGGCTCATGATGGATATGCGGACGGTGAGCGGCCACATCAGTCGCCACCTGAAAGTGACGAAAGACAAATACGGCGAGGTGGAGCTGATGCTCTACATGCTCAACACGTTTTACGATAACAACGCCCACCTGCTCCAGAAGTACAACTCCCGCACCGACAAAGCCGCCGAGTACATTGCCAAACGCACGGAACAGGTGCTCAAGAAAGCCGTAAAACTCGACCCCGATTATTACGTCGAATTTATGGACGAGATCAACAAACTGCTCGGCTGGGTAAACACGACCGCTTCAGCGCACTACGCCCGGCAACTGAGCCTGCCCAAAGAGTGGCTGGTGTAGGATTATGGGTTATATTTGATAAAAACGTTCAGGCCATGTCTATTCCAGAGGTAAAGTCCATCCTACACCAACAAATTGACCGTCTTGAAGACCCTAAAGACGTTCAGGATCTACTATTGACGGTAAGTGAGTTCATCAGCCAGCGGACAACTATTTTTATCGAAACCCCTGAGTTGCTCGCTCAACTGGAGCAAGCCTTGTCGTCATCGCAATCTGGTCGCCTTACGTCCCATGATGCCGTAGCCAATGAAGCCAAACAATGGATTACACAATAGTTTGGGCCGACGAAGCAAAAGAAAACTACCGGCAAATTGCCTTGTATCTACTGGATGCTTTTGGCTTCATGATTGCGGATCGGTTCACCGATACCATTAATGGCAAGCTTCATATTTTGGAAACAATGCCGTTTATTGGTTGACAACTTGACGATCTGACAGCCGTTCGAAAGTTACCGCTTCAGCCTTACAGCATGATTTATTATGCTGTTGTAGGACGACAGATCGTCATTCTCAATATTCTCGACAGCCGGCGAAGCCCAATATACTAGCGGCTTCGGCGCACTACGCCGGGCAACTGAGCCTGCCCAAAGAGTGGCTGGTGTAGGATTAACGCCTGCGGTAAAAACGTCAAGAGGGATCTTTTACAATATATTTATTGATGTGCTCCCGGTTCCATTCCGCCAGTAGAGCATTAACGAATTTGAGTTTATATTCTACGTAGGCATCACTTTTATACGCCAGTACTTCAATACGGTTCCCTCTTTCATCTTTAGAGGAAGACGCAATCATGTAATCATCCCCTAAAATCTGGATCACTTGATCTTTGCTCATGCCAAGAGCTATCTTTTTAATATTGGCATTCGCACTCCAGGTGATGTGGTTGGATATACAGCCCGTCAGGAGGCATCCAATACAATAAATAAGCAAAAAGCTTTTTTTCATAAACTTGAGTTGTTTTTAACTACGTTGAGGAGCAGGATTCATCGCTGCCAGAACAGACCGTATTTAAGGTTGACTACAGCCGGTGTCGCCAATGTCAATTCTGTCTTGTTATAAATCAGCTTAGATACCGGGATAATGAAGTTTACGTCGACATACCTGTTTTTAGGTAGTTTAAATTGACTTCCAGCCTGAAAGTAAGCGTATTGCAACATGTTGAACGCTTCATCCAGCCTACCCACGTTTGTTCTGTGATCGAGAAATTGCCCCCTGTCATACCGTTCTATATTGGTTTTGGGAGAATCATATGACAAACTGGTAAAGAGCACATTATGGGTTTGGAAAGCGATGTAAGGACTAAAGAAATCATGTCGATCCGCCCGGCTTTTCATTCGTTTACCGATTGAAAAATAATACCGTAAACCCAGCGGCATTTCCAGGCTATATAATTGACCTTCCCGACTAAAGCTAAAATTTGTTTCCAGGCCGCCAATGACCGACAGTGCCCGGTTTAGCTTACGTTCACCGGTTACATCTAAAGCCACGCTCTTCCAAATAGGCGAGATGGTACTTTGCCGGAATAAAGGTAAACCGATACCCGTTTTGATGAGTTGGGTTGATCCACGAACGGAGCCAGGAGCTTTTTGAGTCGAATCATAGGTTAGACTATAACCCTTATGCTGAGCGACCGTTGGGCCAAATGAGAGGGTTGATATAACGAACAAAAGCAGTGAATACCTTATCATCATCTCAAGTTGAATAAAATGCCTACCTGTAAATTTTGATTGTAAAAGGCGTTAATAGCCGGGCCGCCAGCGAAATTATACGCTTCAAATGTGTCGAATCGAGTGAAGCCTTTGAAATAACCAATCTCGACCTTAACTTCCTTAATTGGATAGGTGAAACGTAATGTTGTACCGACTTCAAATGGATGGCCCTTTCCCCAGGCATTTTGTCTTCCTGCCTGCCAATTCGCTTCAATTCCCGTGTAGGCGATCAACTTATTGGTCAGATGTATGCCCACCATAGGTGTTAATCCCAATGAATAGTATCTGGATTTCTTGACCGGTTTTCCATTATACATAGCTTCTGTTCCCTTCATCTGCAGAGTAGCATCTACTCTGAAGGTTAACCGGTCGGGCAGTAGTTCTTTAAGGTAGAACCCGCCCAGAAAAAATCCGAGCTGTGGATTAACGCCAGCCAGATAGGAGGTTGTCAAAGAATTACTAACGACGGCTGCCGTAACGGTCGGAATCGAGTAATTTACCCCCGCTCGGTAGCCAATTGATTTAGACGATTGGTTAGGCTTCTGGTAAAAATCGGTTATCTGCTGCGCATACACTCCCTCGAAGGAATACAAGGCAAAGAAAATTAGTAGTGATGCTTTACATAACCCCATTGGCCTGCCTATTCAAGTGAAAACCATATGAGTCTTCCCGGCGCAAATCAGTTGGAAATTAACCGTTAAAACCTATAGTACAAGTTCCATTAAATAAACTCGATTTAATTGAGTAGGCTCATGAATGTAGCCGTCTCTATTTCATTACTTAGCGTCAGCACTCGATTCCAGCCCGCTCGATACGCTTTTAACGATGTTCTTCAATACAGTCAGGCAGCAATACATGTTTGAATTGACCACCGGGAGTTGTAACAGAGGAGACACATCCGATGCAGATACAAGAGTCGTGACGAGAACACCTTAGCCGTTTGAGGTGTTATATTCTTACACCCACCAACAAACTCCATAACACATGAACGAAACAGTTTTGATTACAGGCGGCACCGGGTCTATTGGCCGCCGACTCACCCAATTACTTCAGCAGGAAGGCTATCAGGTATCTTTACTGAGCCGGTCGCCCAAAACGATTCCTGATGTACGTGTCTATCAGTGGGATATTAACAAAGGGCATATTGACCCGCAGGCCATTGCCACGGCCGATCATATCATTCACCTTGCCGGAGAAGGCATCGCCGATGAACGCTGGACGGATGAGCGCAAAGAGGCCATCATCAGCAGCCGAACAAAATCGACCGACTTGCTGAGGGACGCTCTGGCTAAAAACCCGCACCACGTAAAATCATTTATTGGTGCGTCGGCCATTGGCTATTACGGGGGCGACACCGCCGACCGGCCACTGACCGAAACCAGCCAGGGCGGTTCTGATTTTCTGGCGCAGACCGTGCGGGCCTGGGAACGATCCGAAGAGCAGGTAGCGGCCCTGGGTATCCGAACCGTCAAATTTCGGATTGGCGTGGTCCTGATCGCCGACGGTGGCGCATTACCCAAACTCGTTCAGCCTATCAAGCTGGGGGCGGGTGCGCCCATCGGTTCGGGCCAGCAGTACATTTCCTGGATTCACCTCGATGATCTTTGTCGGCTCTTTATTCGGAGTCTTGCCGATACCTCCTGGCAGGGCGTTTACAATGCCGTAGCACCAACGCCCGTTACCAACGAGACACTGACAAAAACGATAGCCAAAGCGCTTCACCGGCCTATCCTATTGCCTAACATCCCGAATTTCGTCATTAAGCTGATGTACGGCGAAATGGCGATTGTTGTTACGGGCGGCAATTACGTGCTCAACAAACGCATCACCGACGAAACGAATTTCCAGTATCAATACGCCGATTTGACGAAGGCACTGGAGAATTTATTACTATAAGCTTACTGGCGCGGGCATTTGCCCGTGCCTTTGCATAAACGCGAGTATATACTCGCTTCATGGAAAGGCACGGGCAAATGCCCGCGCCAGTAAACATCAACTCCACTCCCGGTCGGCGGAGTCTTTTGTGTTCCAGGTGTCGGTTGGGGCGAACCAGGTGGCGCCTTTCTTCAGGAATTTCTTGGCAACCTCTTCGTTCAGCTCCACACCGAGGCCGGGTTTTTCGGGCACGCGGACGAAGCCTTTTTCGACGATAGGCTTCATGCCAGTGATCAGGTCTTCCCAACCCGCTACATCGACGCCGTGGTGTTCGAGGGCAACAAAGTTCTCCGTAGCAGCTGCACAGTGCACGTTGGCCATCATCGAAATGGGCGAACCGGCAAAGTGCATGGCCATCGGAATCCCTTTCTCTTCAGCGTAATCACCAATTTTCTTGGTTTCCAGAAGTCCGCCCGAGCTTGCCAGATCAGGGTGAATCATGTCGATGGCTTTCGCGTCAATCAGCTTAATAAACCCTTCTTTCAGGTAAATATCTTCGCCCGTCAGCGTCGGCGTTTCGATGGCGTCGGTGATTTGTTTCCATTGGTCGGTGTAGAACCAGGGGACCAGGTCTTCCAGCCAGGCCAGCCGGAAAGGCTCCATCGCTTTGCCAATTTGAATAGCGGTGTTCACATCGAAGTGACCAAAGTGGTCGGCGGCCAGCGGGGTGTCGTAGCCAACGATATCGCGCACTTTACCCACGTGCTCTACCAGCCGGTCCAGTCCTTTTTTCGTCACCTGAATCCGGGTGAACGGGTGTTTTGTATTGGCGTAATTGCCCAGTTTGCCCGATTCGCGGTCGTTCCACTGCTGCTTCACACTCCAGTTACTGGCATTCACCAGCATACCGGGCTGATCGGCCAGCATACCAATGCCGAAGTCCATTTTCAGGAACGAGTAGCCCTGATCCCGGCGTTTCTTCATGTTCTCGGCAAAGCCTTCGTAGGTGTTCGACTCGGGCGTATCGGCATAGAGTCGGATGAAATCGCGATACTTGCCGCCCAGCAACTGATAGGCCGGTACGTTGTAGGCTTTACCCGCCAAATCCCACAGCGCCATTTCGACGCCACAAACGCCACCGGCAGCCCGGCTTTGTCCACCAAACTGCTTGATCTGCTTGAAAATCTGCTCCACATTACAGGGATTCTTGCCCAGCAGGCGGCTTTTCAGCATCAGCGCATAGTTGGCACTGGCGCCGTCACGCACCTCACCCCAGCCTACAAGACCCTGGTTGGTGTCGATACGAATGATCGGGCTGCTAAACGGAACGCCGTTGAGCACGGCCACCCGCATGTCAGTAATTTTCAGATCGGAGGGTTTCGAGTCGCGGGGGACTTTCTGGGTGATAAACTCCATTTCCTGTTCGTGCCGGCCATCAAAGGCCATGCCGAGCGAAAGACCACCTAAACCAGCATTACGCAGAAAGTCGCGCCGATCGGATGATTTTCCCGAAGATGCCAATCGGGAGAAGATGTTTTTCATAGTAAAAGAAGATGTCAGGGTTTATAGGTATTTAGGACAGATTTTTGGTTCAGGTCAACCGGAGTGCCCCGACAACCGGAGGCCGCGCTTCAGCAGACGTTACGGGGCATTCTGTTCGCATATAAGTAAGTTAATGCCAGTATTTTACTTATGCGATAGTCTTTTTACCCAGAATTACCCCAAAAACCCTCGTTGTTGTTCGATGCGAAACGAACCTTATTCACTGGTCAGTAAATGATTATCATTATCCTAAACCTTACAAGTCCATTCTTACCCTTTTCAACAGTCAATCAAGAACTACCGCAATGATCAAAAGAACACTTCTACTTTTGTCAATACTTACGCTCTCGGGAGGTTATTTAGCCCAGGCGCAGCGAGTCGGTTCATCGCCGGAATACGTTAAGGCTTTAACCGCCGACTGGAAAGGCGAGCGTTTTCCCGATGGCCGTCCGAAGATTCCGGACATTGTCATGGAACGCCTGGCCAACTGCACGCTGGAGCAGATCTGGGGCTACCTTGGCAAAAAAGGCTACCGAAATCAGGTTGAAAAAAACTGGATCATCCTGAAGCCCGGCGAAACCATGACCGGCCGTGCCGTAACGGCCCAGTTCATGCCCATGCGTCCCGACCTCGACAGTCTGGTACGGGCGCAGGGCAAAGCCGAAGGCCGTTCGCAGAAAGGCGGCATCAATATCTGGCCCATCGACATCCTTACCAAGGGCGATATTTACGTAGCCGATGGATTCGGTAAAATCAAAGATGGTACCCTGATCGGTTCGAGTTTAGGCAACGCCATTTACGGAAAAACGGGCAAGGGCGTCATCTTTTACGGGTCCGTGCGGGATATGCAGGAACTGAGAGATACCAAAGGGTTCAACGCCTGGGTAAAAGGCCACGACCCGTCGTATATCAAAGACATGACCCCCACCTCGATCAATGCGCCCATTCGCATTGGCGACGTGACCGTCATTCCCGGCGATGCGGTGTTTGCCAATGAATACGGTACGGTTTTCATTCCGGCGCACCTGGTCGAAGGGCTGGTATCGGCCTCGGAAATGACCGCCCTCCGCGACGAGTTCGAACGGGTGCTTCTGCAACAGGGCAAGTACCCATCCGGCGAAATCCACGGCGACTGGTCCGACAAGATCAAAGGCGAATTCAGGACCTGGGTGGGTAAGTACCCGAAAAAACTGGCTATTACAGCCAAAGATATTGACGCCTATCTGGCGAAGGAAGGCCATTGATTGCGAGCAACACCCATCAGGACTTTCTTATGAAATGAAGGGACACGGATAAAACAGATTGAACGAATCTTTACGGATAAAATCGATGACCTGCCTACATTGCCGTAAAAATCCGTTCAATCTATATCATCTGTCGGGGCCGCCCATGCAGTTCCTATTTTTAGCTATCGAAGCTGTTTAAGATTTTATTTTACAATCCATGACATTCAGACGTACCGTTTTTCTGGCATTACTAGCTGGCTTTTACCTAAGCACTATCCTCCACGCCCAAACCATTCCAAAAGACGAATTGACTTTTTTAACCTCCGAATGGAAAGGCGAACGCTACCCGGACGGGCGACCCAAAGTGTCGGATGAGTTGATCGAACGGGCCAAAAACATTGGTATCGACGACGCCTGGACCGTCCTGAAAAACGAAGGATACACCAACCAGTTTGACGGCAACTGGAAACTGATTCACAACGATGTATCGGTAACGGGCCGCGCCGTAACGGCCATGTATATGCCCAGCCGACCCGATGTCGAAAAACTCATTAAGGAGCGGGGTATCTCGAAACAGGGCCGCAAAGGAAACACCAACACCTGGCCGATTGAAACCCTGACCAAAGGCGATGTGTACGTGGCCGATGGCTTTGGTAAAATTGGTGGTGGCACGCTCATGGGGGCTACCCTGGGCAATGCAATCTTCAGCAAAACCGGCAATGGCGTTGTGTTTAACGGAGCCGCCCGCGACTTGCAGGAACTTCAGAATATCAAAGGCTTTAACGCTTTCGTACGCGATTTCCACCCGTCTTTCCTGGAAGAGATGGTGCTGATGGGCCTCAATTCACCCATCCGCATTGGCAACGTGATGGTCATGCCCGGCGACCTGGTGATTGCCCAGCGGGAAGGCGTCCTGTTTGTGCCCGCCCACATGGCCGAACAGGTCGTGAGCACGGCCGAGTTTGTGGTACGCAAAGATCAGTTTGGCTTCGAAACGGTTAAGTCGGGCAAGTACACCACGGGCCAGATCGACAGCCAGTGGACGGACGAGATCAAAGTAGATTTCCTGAACTGGCTGAAGAAACACCCGGAGTTAGGCACCATGACCCGTCCTGAACTGGATAAAGTGATGAGCAAGCGTACCTGGTAAAGTCTGCATTTTTCATCAATTCTACACAAGTGTAATCGAGTTGGCCCCAAGATGCTGCCATCAATCAATTGGATGATACCAACAGTACCCAAATCTGGCTGAGTCTCAGTACCGCCCACTTAACGTCATCATTACCAATCAGGATGGTTATGAAACCAGCAGCCTTTAGCATGTTCTGATAGCCTCCTGTTTAGGTTAGTCAAGCGTCAGAGCAGGTTCAGTCATGGAACGTTAAGTGTAAATGGCTGACGGGCAGGGCAGGTCCCTTTTTATATTAACTACCCCCATCGAACGGCTTCAGCGATTGTCTGCAGCGTGGGTCGATGGGGGTAATTAATTTGTACCTGGAATAAGTCATCACTTTGATCAGACAAGCCATTAACCTGAACTCGCGTGTTGCTGACGTTTCCTCAAAACGGATTGTATGCCGGTAGTTTATCTAAGCTTGCGAAGGAACAAAAGATATCGATAGAAAACTTTGACTATTCGAAACGATCATTTCAAAAACTCTTGATACAAATAAACTCGTACTTATCTTATTAAATATACATAAATTTAGTTGTTATTAATTCCAGTTTATCTTATAAATGCCTCTACAACAAACCTTTAAGTCGGCTACCACTTACTAAATATGAAAGTTATTTTCATTGAATATACATACATATAACTTAACCAAAGACAATTAATAAATACAATTATCAGTAGAAGATAGCTTGTTAAGTGAACGGTTTTATGAACTGAAAATAAATAAATTATACAGGGCAAGTATCGCGTGTCATCAGCTTTCGATTAGATAAAATGTACAAAATCCCGGCTATTCATTATCCATCAACTGGGAAGCAGGTTAGGGAAACGTCCGATTGACTTTTCATGGACAGCTTATACCTTTGGCCCATGGCAAAACGAAAGCGAGGCAGCCTTAGGCAAGTCGTTTGTTTTTCAGATATTGATATCCACACAACGTATGAACGCTCTTTTACCCTATCGCCCGGTCGGCTACCCACTGACTACTACTGCCTCCGGCAGTCTGTTTGCTTTACCAGCTAACCGACCCCGCACAAACGGTCGGTTCAGGTTCCCAATCACTTCCTGAATTTCTGGACAACGATGAACTAAGCCCTGTCTACGTCATGGGCTCATAGTCGATATTTTCTATCGGTTAAATTAATTATAATAATTCATATAGAGTGTCTACTATTTATACTGTATTAATGAATTTTATGATACGATACAAGAACGGACTTTTAGTGAAGTAGCTCGAAAACCAATGGGTTTTCAAACGACAACTGATCATTCAGATTCCGGTTAGTAAGCAATTGGAATCTGAATGATCAGCTAAGCCAACAGGGCCATTGCAACAGGAAACGGTGGTAGACTTACTGGCCGGGAGTTCAGCCATCCACGAGGAATGCACTACGATGAAACAGGCTCGATGCCTTCCCAAAACCCTTTATACTCAATTCACTCTTTTCAATCTTATTCCATCCAAAACAGTATGAAAAACATAATCCTTTCGCTCGTTGGTGCTTTTTCCATAGCCACGGTTGCTGCTCAAAACACAGCATCGCTTAACCAAACAGGTTCTCAAAATAGTTCTAAATCAACCCAGACTGGTACTCTTCAAACAGTTAGTGTGGTTCAGAATGGGACCAGCAACGTCAACAACAACCAGCAGACTAGCCGGTATGCACAAGAAGCCAGCATCACTCAGACAGGCCTAGGCAACACAGCCAACACTCTTCAAAATGCATTTGCTGGCCCATACAATATAATTACTGTTACTCAGAATGGCACCGGAGCTGGTGGAAACACCGCTTTAGTGAATCAATCGGACTATAGCACTATCAGTTCAGAGGCAACAGTACAGCAGAATGGCCAAAACTTAAAATCAACCATTAAGCAACTCTATGCGTACGAAGATATAGCCGTAACCGAGCAGACTGGGTACGAAAATCATGCAACTATTAACCAGGGGAACGGTTCCAGATCAAGCCAGAATAGCGTGGCCACCATCCAACAGTTCAGCGTATTCGGTCCTCAGGATGCCACCATCAATCAACTAGGGAACACTAATAGTGCGCAAATCTTTCAGAATAACAACGCTGGCCCTAACAACGTTGTCCTTATTAATCAGGATGGCAACAACAACAGCAGTCTCGTTGACCAGTCGAGCATAGCTACTGTATCAACCAAAGGAACAGTTATTCAATTAGGTAACAACAACGAGGCTTTCCTGTATCAAAAAGGAAGTGGCTCCTTCACGAGTGGTTCAATAGCAACTGTTACGCAGACAGGAAATTTCAACTATACTAATCTAACGCAGTACGGTGGGACCTCTAATATAGCCACCATTGTTCAAACGGGTGATCAGAATACGGTGAAGGGACTTACTGGCTCTTCAGGAATGCAGGTTGGTAGTAATAACTCACTAACCATCACGCAGACATGGTTTTCAAGTGGCCAGGGGCAATTCGCTCAGGTGCAACAGCTTGGCAACGGCAACACGGGTATTATTTCACAAAGCTACTAACCACCTGGGGTAGTTGCGCCCAGAGTACAATGGTAGCTGTCGATGTACGCTACTCTACTCTGCCTGGACAGGCTCGATCATCGAGCCTGTCCAGGCCAAATCGTCACCGCAAAATCCCGCTGGCCGCATGCCTGGCAAGAAGCAATAAAGAAGGCCAAAAGTAAAGTGGACAAACGGCCTACAGTAAATATGTCCTTATTCTTAAAATAACCAGCAATAAAATCTCGCCTAAGCCTAGTATCTTAGTATTTTACTTTACAATTCAACCGCACTCATGAGTCGACTTCTATTACTTTTATTGGTGATTGCCAGTATCGATGTGCGGGCCCAATCGACTACGAGCAGTAGTCAGGATGCCTTTTGGCAGGTAACGACGATTCGTAGCCAGACCCAGGCCACCCTTACGCTGGGTGCCGTCAGTGCTCTGGATCCTTCTCTGAACGAGGTACGGATGAAACAGGAAGGCGTCCACAACACAGCCCTGTTGTCTGTTATAAGCAATACGCCAAACCGCATGGAAGTCGGGCAGTCGGGCAATAACAATTATACGGAGGCTAACCTGTCGGGCCTGAACAACAGCCTGCTGCTGAATCAAACCGGCAACAATAACAGTGTGTCGATTGGACTGGGTGGTACGAATAACCGTATCTCGCTCACGCAGGACGGGGGCGACCGCATCCAGATGCAGCGATTACAGGTGGACAATACCCGGCTCGATGTTAGCCAGGGCAACGGCAATAATTCCCTGACGATTAGTAACACGACACAGCTTCAGAATGCCGTTGGCACAGGCATTTCCAATCTGCGGATCGAACAAAGCGGGGGGGCCGCAGCCATCATTCAAAACGGACGAATCTTCGGCAACTGACAGAATGAAAAAACGATCAGGTCTATTCGCTATTCTGCTGATGCTGCTGAGTATGTCCGTATGGGCGCAGGACCCGGAGCTGGAAGGTAAGCTCGACGAAGAAGTGTTAAGCGAAGCGGTTATTACGGAAGAAGGCACCGAAACCTTGTTGCTCGACAACACCCGGTCGAAAATTGGCCGTGATTTTTATGAAGCTTTTTTTCGGCATTATGCCGAGCTACCCAAATCGGTATCTCCGTTGACCCTGGCCGATTCGACCGTAAAAATAACCCCCAAACTCGACCTCGACATCAACGCCTACATCGTCACCATTGATGAGCTGCCGGCTTTCGGCGTGGGCACCAGCATCATCTCCGTGTCGCTGAACGACCAGTTGATCTGGCAGAATTATGTTCAGATCCGGCAGGAGGTTCTTGAGTTGTATGCGTTCAATGCGGCCGAGGTCATTAATCAATACGTACTGAACTACCAGGAGGTGCAGCGATCGCTGGAAAGCGAAGATCAAAAAGGGACGGGGGTATATTGACAATCCAGCCAACCCAATACCCAGCTACTTTATCCTTACTCAACATGAAAAAAACGCTACTGGCTCTATTTCTTTGCTTCGGTGCTATTGTCGGGGCCTCCGCACAAGCCTTCGTTTATCATCCCAATAACCCAAACTTTGGCGGTAACACCTTCAATTACGCCTGGATGCTAAGCTCGGCGCAGGCCCAGGACAAAACGAAAGATCCTAACGCGTTGACAGCAACCGGCCGCACCACCACATCGACCAATACCAACACCCTCAACAACTTCGCACAGAGCTTACAGAACCAGCTTTTGAACCGGATTACCAACAGTTTGATTGGCAATCAGTTCGGCGAGGGCACCTTAAAACCCGGCACTTATACATTCGGTGAGTTTCAGGTTCAGATCAATAACGGCGCCGATGGCGTGGTTGTCCGGATTGTGGACGGGAAAGGGGGCGAAACATCCATTACTATCCCCTATTTTTAATTGCTTCCGTCTATCTGGCCTTATCAGCCACACGTTCCTCTTTTATCTCTTTTTGCTTCATTCATGAGAACAGGTTTATCCAGAACCCTGCACATAATCATTCTGGGCGGTTTGGTTAGTGTTTTATCGAGTTGTACGACGTTTTTTCATCAGCCTACGCAAGCCCGGCGTGCCCGGTTGGGCGAAGAAACCCCCGCTACTACCTCCCTTCGTCAGCTGCCGCCCGCCAAAGAAAAAATAGTCGCTGCCGTCTATAAATTCCGCGATCTGACGGGTCAGTACAAACAAACCGAAACCGGTACCGGCTTTTCGACGGCGGTTACGCAGGGAACGACCAATATACTGCTCAAAGCTCTGGAGGAAAGTGGCTGGTTTGTAGCCATCGAGCGGGAAAATGTGAGCAATCTGCTCAACGAACGCAAAATTGTCCGCTCCAGCGTGGCCCAGTTCAAAGAAGGCGAAAACCTCCCTCCCCTGCTGTTTGCGGGTATTATTCTGGAAGGGGGCGTGGTTTCCTACGACGCCAACATCATTACGGGGGGCGGGGGTATTCAGTATTTCGGGGCCGGGGGGGCCACACAGTATCGGCAGGATCGGGTGACGGTTTACCTACGCGCCGTTTCGACTAAGTCGGGCAAAATCCTCAAAACGATATACACGTCAAAAACCATCCTGTCGCAGACCATCAACGCCAGCTTGTTCCGGTATGTGACGTTCAAACGCCTGCTCGAAACCGAAACGGGCCTCACCACCACCGAACCCGGCCAGCTGGCCGTGACGGAGGCTATTGAAAAAGCGGTCGAAGGGCTGATTATCGAAGGGGCCCGGGATGGCTTATGGATGGCCGAGGATAAATCGGCAGGCGCGATGAAAGCCACGCTCGACGCTTATGAGAAAGAGAAAACGATCATGAGCGAGACGGACGTATTTGGTATTCGCCGGGAACTGACCCCTCCTTTCCTTAGCCTGCATACCTATGCCGGGGTAATGCGCTACTACGGCGACTACGCCCGGCACACGCACAAAGGCAGTTATGGGGCGTCGCTGGATTTTCATATTACGCCCGTTTTCGGTGTGCAGGTGAATGCAGCTACCGGCGCTCTGGCCAGCGAAGGGGCTTTTTCACGGAATATAACCTCGCTGGAAGGCAATTTAATTCTGCGGCCCATGCCCTACGAACGCTGGACACCCCTGCTGTTTATTGGTGCCGGTGCCGTGTCGCAGCGCGGTTCTTCGCCGTTCCAGTTTCAGGGTGCCAGCTATTTACAGGCCCAGGGCGGTTTGGGCGTTCAGTTCACGGCGAGCAAAGCCATCGGTTTCCGGTCTACCATCTCGTATAATCAACCCTTTACCGATGCGCTGGACGGACGGATTACAGGCGCCCGCAACGATTATTACCTGCGGGGTACACTCGGGCTGGTGATCCACATCGGCCGTTTTCAATCTCCCAAATCCCGACCGGTAACCCCATCGGCGATCACTCCCCAACAGCAAACCACCCCTCCTTCGGTGCCGAGAAAATAAATGTCGCTTCGTCACACCGTTTAACTGACTTTACGTTAATGAAATCTTTCGTTTCCTGGACTATCCTTCTCCTGAGCCTTTTCGCCTTTTGGGGCTGTAATGAAGATACGTATGTTGACCCCATACAACTAAGTACGATACGCGGGCGCGTGCTGTACAGCGTCAACCAGCGGCCTATTGGCAACGCCACCGTAACGCTATCACCCACCAGCCGCGTTGTTACCACCGACTCCCTGGGAAATTTCCGTTTCGATAGCGTGCTGGTCGACAGCTACACGTTGCGGGTATCAAAAGTTGGTTACGGCACCGAATCGTCGGCGATCACCGTGAGCGCCGATGCCTCGCCCATTGTGACGGTTTTACTAACCGACGACCAGACGCAAAACCGTCCGCCAACGGCCCCAACGCTGGTTTCGCCCGCTACCAGCAGCCGCATTCAATCGACATCATTAACGCTGAAATGGACAGCTACCGACCCGAACCGGGATAGCCTGACCTACAATGTGCTGCTCTTTAAAAGCGGGAGTGCAACGCCAACGTCATCCTACACGGGCCTGACGGCCGATTCGCTGGTCGTTACTAACCTCGATTACAACACGACCTATCTGTGGCAGGTGGTTGTCAGCGATAAGGTCAACACCGTCAATGGGCCAGTATGGTCCTTCACAACCGGTGCCGTACCCGATTACAGCTTCGTCTTTGCGCGACGCATCAATGGGCAGTATCAGATTTTTGCGGCCAATACAACCGGCCCTCCTGTGCAGCTGACAACTACGGGCAGCAACTGGCGACCCGTGGTTAGCCCCAATAAACAACAGATCGCGTTTATCTCGAACGCCACAACAGAGCCGCAGTTGTTCCTGATGAACGCCAATGGCAGCAACATCAGGCAGGTGACTAACGTACCCATTACCGGTTTATACCCCACAGATTTATCCTTTTGCTGGTCGCCGGATGGCACGCAGCTGCTGTACCCCAGCAACGACCGGCTCTATGCCGTCCGCATCGATGGAACGGGCTTACGCGAGGTGGCTAAAGCCCCATCGGGACGCGTATTTGCGGATTGCGACTGGACCCCGCAGGGTAACCGGATTGCGGCCAGAACCACCGGAACCAGTATTTATGACAATGAGATTATGGTCCTTCAGAACGATGGCGCCAACGTTCGAACAGTTTATAGCCGTCGTGAAAATCGGGTAGGGAATCCGGCCTTTTCGGTCGATGGACGGCAACTGGTTTTTTCGGCCGATGCCAGTGGATTTATGAATGAACAGGGCCGTCAGCTCGACGCCCGCCTATATCTGCTCGATCTGGCCACGAATGGCGTTACCGATTTATCGGCTGCGCAAACGTCATCCGGCAATAGCACCCAAACCAACAAACCGGCTGGTACCAACGACATAGAGCCCCGTTTTTCGCCAAACGGCGCACAAATCATTTTTACGAACGTCGATAACACGGGGTCTACGCCCGGTTCGGTATATACCCTTGATTTGACGGGTACCAGTCAGCCCACCCAGAATCGGAAGTTATTATTTACCTCCGCCGAAATGCCCTACTGGCGGCAGTAGGTAGCAGAACTGCTATGCGGAGAGAGGGGCTAGCTTCTGTCTGGGCCAAGCCAGAGCTATGCCCAGACAGAAGCTAGTTCGTTGCCATCGCCGACCGTTCGGTGGTGAGTCCGGCCTGTCGGGAGAAGGCGACAAGTAACTGTTGGTAAGCCTGTACCTGTTCGAGGCATTGAGTTTCTGTCCACCCCAGTTCAGCGGCCAGCAGGTCGGCAACGAGGGGTGCGATCTGGCTGGTCAATTGCCAGTTATATAGTTCGAGTCGCCACCGGCGCGCCAGCACATCGCGCAGCGTAACGGCCATTTCGTCACGAACCTGATACACCACTTCGGCTTTAATGAACGGCTGGCCAGGGTGCAGGGGTTCGGTCAGAGAGGGTTGTTCTTTTGTCAATTGAGCGACCCGCTCGGCGCGATTGCCGTAGGTACGCATCAGGTGCTGGCACACATTGGCCGCTAATCCATACTGACTTTGCAGTTGCTGCCAATCATCAAAGCGGTAGTTTTCGCCACCAATCAGATAATGCGATTCGGTGCTGCCCGGCACGTCTTTCTTCAGCAGTTCGCCCGCGCGGTCTACGGCATCCTGCGCCATAAGCCGGTAGGTGGTCCATTTCCCACCCAGCAAACTCAGCAGTCCAGACTCCGAATCATGCTCTACTTCGTGGTCGCGAAGGAGCGTTTTGGTATCGGCGCGGCTGCTCACGATCAGCGGACGAATCCCGCCAAAGCCCGACTGTACATCGGCGCGGGTGGGCATTTTGTCCAGATAAGGCCGGACGGTTTCGAGCAGATAATCGACCTCAGCCGATTCCAAAACCGGCTCCTGCGTCAGATCAGAGTAATCATTATCGGTCGTACCGACAAAAACTTTCTCGCCAAAGGGAATGGCAAACACGACCCGGCCATCCGTCGTTTTCGGAATCAGCACGGCATAATCCGTTTGCAGGGTTTCGCGGGGAAGCACAATATGAACACCTTTGCTGGGTCGGATGCGCGGGTCGGCCGATGGGTTGGCCAATAGGCGGATGCTGTCGGCGTAGGGGCCGGTGCAGTTCAGAAACACACTGGCTCGAACGGTCAGCGTCTCTCCGCTGAGCTCATCCTTTACTGTAGCGGTGGCAAGTTTGCCCTTTTCACGGCCAAAGCCCGTAACGGCGGCATAATTGACCACGGCGGCACCCCCTTCGTCGGCCGAGTGCGCCAGCGCCAGCGCATAGCGGGCATCGTTGAACTGACCATCGTAATAGAGAACGGCGCTGTGCATCTGGCGCGTCAGCATGGGACTTTTGTCGAGTGCCTGTGCCTTATTCAGCCAGGCTCCTTTCGGAAACGCATCATGACCCGCAATAAAATCGTAAAGTGTCAGGCCAACGGTCATGTACATGCCTTCGAACCAACTGAATACGGGTGTCAGAATAGCGAGTGGGTGGGCCAGATGAGGGGCGTTCCGGATAACGGTCCGGCGTTCGGCCAGCCCGTGACGAACCTGCCGCAGTTGCGCCAGATCAAGCTTTTTAATGGCTTGCTCCAGGTAGCGGACTCCGCCGTGAATCAGCTTGGTGGACCGGGAAGAGGTTTCTCCGGCGAAATCGCCTTTGTCGATCAGGGCGACCCGATAACCGCGCAGGGCAGCATCCAAAGCCGCCCCGGCACCACTGGCTCCCGCCCCGATTATACAAATATCAAAAGATTCCTGCCGCAGCCGCTCCTGGTTTTTTTGCCGATTCATGCACAAAGGTACGTTTAATGGTGAAGTAAGTGAATAGGTTAACAGGTTCGTTAGATTTCTCTTAACAATTTGTTAACCAACCCCTTTCTTCCCTGAATAAACGCTGGCATCGACCAGAGAATTCAGTTTAGCCCGAAAAACTACGGCCACGTCCACTAAAGAAGCCACTACGTCCGCCCGATGGCCGAACAGTGCGGGTTACGCGCGAACTGCGGACATTGTCGCCCACCCGCGTTGAGCGTTCATAAAGGCCCCGGTTCGCATAAAAACCGGACCCATACCGGCGCTGGTCCTCCTGATATCGCGAGGAGTTATTTCGGCCCAGCATATAGCCCAGGCTGCCCCACAGTAACGCATTGGCCAGCCCATTGTGGTGCTGGGCCTGGTACGCGCCCGGATTATTTAAATAGGTACTGGTCGATTTATCGGTTTCTACCAGCCGTTTGGCGGCTTCGACACTTAGCGTATCCCGATGGCCGTCGAAGTAGCTCACGATAGCTCCGGCCTGACCGGGACCCGTTTGGACTTCATCAGTGATTTTAAAATTGCCGGGTGCCGTTTCAGTGATGTATGTCCGAACACCTTTATTAAAACTGGTTTCGGTGCGTTCGGCCTGGTCGTCATCGGAATTGTTGCTGCCGCAGCTTTGCAGCATGGCGCTCCCGTTGAGCAGGGCCAGACTAAGGGTGGTACTGAACGTAATGTCTTTAATGCGCCGAAGAACGGCATGCCGACGAAAAGGTGTCATGGCCTGAATAATAAGATGTTCGACCACTAAACTACGGCGCGAAGCCGATGGTTACAACCCAATGTGGATGAACTGTCGGCCAAGCCAATCAACGGTCGTTAGAACGGACGGTACCGCGTTCCAAACAAAACAGCGAAACCGGCCGATACACTGACCATGCTCACCATTCGGGTGCTGCTGTAAGCGGAGCTTTCCGAACGGACAGATCCGTTGGTAGCGATTGAGGTCAGGTTGTTGAAGGTAAATTCAGCCTGGCTATAGTCGGCATTCACGTGAACCGATGTACTGCGGCCCAGCCGGTACCGTAACGACAACCCACCGCCCAGCGATAAGGCTGTACTTTGGGAGCCCGTTGTTTTCACCGACATCTCCGTTGTACCGAAGTTACCCTTCATATCGGTGTTTGGCAGAACAGCCAGCGCGCGCCCGGCCAGCAGTCGGCCATCGACCGAAAAACGGCCCATCGGAATCGACACATACGGCCCCGCCATCACGCTCAGCACCGACCAGTTGTCGGCCTTCGCGGTCCAGACATCGGTATCGTTGCGATAAAGCGCATTGAGCATCGCATTGGTATTAACGGTGTTGCGGTGTTGTTCTCCCCGGATCATCAGACCCACGTTGCCCGCTACCTTAAACCCGGCTGAAACGTTGAAAGCAAGCCCCTGCCCGGCCATACAGGCCTCGTTATCGGAAGGTACGCAACTGGCGAATCGGCCAACGGGTAAGCTGGCCCCCGCCGATACGGCAAAGAATCCTTTTTTATCCTGATGCGATAGAATAAACGTCTTCTGGCAAAAAGCAGCGGTGGTCATACCCGCAGCCAGCACAGTAATGAAGAGCTTTTTCATGGCGAAATGGATTGTTAAGTAAGTTGTGTGAACCCACTCTACAAATTCAATGCCACATTTTTAGTTGGTAAGCGGCTTCGCCTAAGTCGGTAAGTTGGTAAGTCGGTAAGTCGGTAAGTCGGTAAGTCGGTAAGTCGGTAAGTCGGTAAGTCCGTAAGTCCGTAAGTCCGTAAGTCCGTAAGTGGCTAACGCCGGAGAAATACACTTGCCGGTCCCCCGTTGCGTTCAGCACTACAGACTTGGGCGAAGCCACTTACCGACTTACCAACTTACCAACTTACCAACTACCTTCCTTTCTCCATCGCCAGGTACACGCCGTTGGTCCAGCCAAAGCCATCCTGGTTGGGATACTCCCCTCCTCCTGTGGTGAGGGCCGCGTCGACCACGTTGTATTTTTCCATCATTTTGCCCGTTGCCCGGAATACTTTATCGTTCAGATCCATCCAGGCGTCCCGCCCTTTTCGGGCAGTTTCAGTGAATCCGTAGTCCATTAATCCACGGTATACAATCCACTGCAAGGGGGCCCAGCCGTTGGGCCAGTCCCACTGCTGCCCCGTTTTGTCGAGCGTTGTGACCCAGCCGCCAATGTGCAGAAAATCCGTTTTGAGCTGGTTGTGAACGCGGGCGGCCTGTTCGGGTGTGGCCAATTGAAAAAACAGCGGAAAGGCACCTGCCAGCGTAGGAACGGCTATTTGCTGATTCGTTACCAGATTATAATCATAATAAAAACCAGCTTCTTCGTTCCAGAAAAGGGCCTCGATATGCTCCTTACGAACCGATGCGGCTTGCCCGAACTCGGTTGCCTGATCGGTCTGGCCCGCGTGGGCATACGCTTTTTGTAGGGTCAGTTCCAGAAAATGCAACAAACAGTTCAGATCGACCGGAGCAATATCTGCCGTTTGAATCGTCGCCATCGTGTGCCGGTCCGAAAACCACCGGCTGCTAAAATCCCAACCCGACTCGCAGGCGGCCCGAATATGACTATACAGCTCTTCCGGTACGACGCCAAGCGACCGGGAGGCCTCCATCAGCTCGACTTCCTGCCGATAGGCTTCCGGCCGGGGGGCGGGTGTGTCATCCCAATGACGATTAACGATCCGGTTGTCGGGGGCTTTCGCTACGCGCCGGACAATGGGAGTTTCGGCCGTCAGGTCGCGCTGACCCTGCATCCAGAAGTCATATTCACGCTGTAGTTGTGGTGTGTATTTTATAAGAACATCCGTACCATCGGGCAACGTCTCGCTGATCTCAGCCCGTAAACTGACCATTAGAGCGAAATAAGGCGGTTGCGACCGGCTCAGGAAATAAGTTCGGTTGCCATTGGGAATAAAGCCGAACTGGTCGATCAGGTAGGCGAAATTTTCGAGCATGTCCTCAATCAGATCAACCCGTCCTGCCTCTTTGAGACCCAGCATGGTAAAATACGTATCCCAGTAGAATATCTCCCGAAAACGCCCGCCGGGCACTACGTACGGGTGCGTGAGTGGTACGCGCGAACTTCCCTCAACCGGTGTATCGGCCTGTCGGGTGAGCCGGTCCCACAGGCCGTTGATATGCTCGACCGTAGAAACGGACGTGTCGCTGACATACCCACCCGCCATTTTCTCCGGAACAGTAAACGATGAATGAACAAAGCGGGTAAGGTCAAAATCGGGGCTATGCTTCTCTGCTTCATACCGGGCAACGACCTCGGCGGGCGACTGCATAGGCACACAGTCGACGAAAGTTTTTGAGTCAGCGAAAATATGTCCTAACTGCACGTCACGAAATAAGCTGCCGAAAAGCTGGTCAGGCGATTTGGGGAAGGGAGAATTTGCCAAGATAAAAAGAAGACGTTTCAGATTGTTTAGGGTAAAACAATCCGGTTTGTGGTTTATGTTTGGCCAGTACACAAAATTATGACGTACCGTGGAAACCGGAATGGTCTATTCTACCCGTTCGATACCCCCGGGCTGGGCAGCCTGATTTCGAACTCCGCAAACTGACCAGGCTCGGTACGAACCACCAATTCACCTCCATGGCCCATGGTAATGATGTCATAGCTCAACGATAAACCTAACCCTGTTCCTTCGCCGGTTGGCTTGGTTGTAAAAAAAGGCTGATAGATCTTCGTCAGTATCTCCTGCGGAATGCCGATTCCATTGTCTTTTACCACTACGCTTACCTGACTATCCTGCCGATGTGTTCGTACCCAAACCTCTGGCTGATAGCCTAACGTATTTCCCTGTTGTCTGCTCTTTTCCCGAACGGCATAAAAGGCGTTGTTGTAGAGATTCAACAATACACGAGCTATCTCCTGCGGCATCAGATTGACCAGACCCATGTTCGCATCAAATTCCGCTGTCAGCTTCACATTGAAATCAATGTCTTTCACGCGCATTCCCTGGTAGGTGAGTCGAAGGTATTCGTCGGCGAGTGCGTTTAAGTCCGTTGGCTGATGGTTGCCTTTACTACTTTGGCTGTGCTGAAGCATGCTCCGTACAATACTGCCGGCCCGTTTGCCATGATGACTGATTTTTTCGAGATTGGGCACCAGCTCATCCGCAATTGCCAGCGCATCGACTTTGCGGTCGGCCGCAATTTCCTCTTTCAACTCTCCGAGCATATCGACACTTACTTCCGAGAAATTGTTGACAAAGTTGAGTGGATTCTGAATTTCGTGCGCAATCCCGGCCATCAGTTCGCCCAGGGAAGCCATTTTTTCCCGTTGGATAAGTTGGTCCTGCGTGGCCCGAAGCTGCGCCAGGGTCGTTTGCAGACCCATTTTCTGCTGGTTCAATTCCTGAGTACGCTGATTTACTTTTTCTTCCAGTTGTACATTCTGCTCAAGTATCAGCCGTTCGTTTGCTTCGGAGAGCCGAAGTTGCTCGCTAACAGCCCTTTCCTGACTTTGCTTGAGCATATTCACTTTGTAGGTCAACGCCATGGCAAAGAGCATGATCTCAATACCCGACCCCAGATGAATGCTGTTGTATGACCAGAATGAGTGTGGCAACTGCCCACCGGCGTAGAGGAGAAAGATGAAGATAGAGAAAAAGAAGACCAGGTTGCCGACAAAATAGAACAGGGCTGGCTTAAAGCCGCGCCGATATGTGACGATACCCGCCGTTACACTGAATATACCCTCAAACAGGGCAATCTGTGGTACCCAATCGAGCTGCTTACTGGTTTGGGTGGCCGCATATACCGTAAAAAGATTGACAATAATACCGATCAGATAAGCCGCGATCATGCCAATACCGATCCGATAAAACCAGCTTGATTTCTTTTGAAGACGCAGAAATGAAATGGTAAACAGGACGTGTAATATACCAGACACCCCTGCCAGCGCGGTAGCATAACGTTCGATAGATGGCGTATTGGGCCAAAGGTATTCTCCGGTATAGCCCCGATACAACGCCAGCTGAATGCCAATACACGTTACCCAAACGGCATACCGGATGGTATCCTGGTCGCGCAAACGGATAAACATGATCAGACTATAGGCCACAATCATCAGGATGAAGCCGTAATAAAGACCATAGAACAGGTCTTTGTTGTGAACGGCCTCCAGCAGCGTTGGTGCCGACTGTCCATAGAAGTATAGGCAGGTTGTGTATATCCCCTCCATATAAATATAAAGGGTATGCGTCTGCCCGGATGCGGTCCGATCGGCACGAACCAGGAGCGGACAGTATAACAGGCTCCGCTGAAAACTCCGCCCCACCAACGGATCAAACCGCCCTAAGTGGTGTTGCGCAATAACCTGGTTGTTGGCTACTTCGTACACCTTAATCCGCTCCGTCCCCGAGTAAATGGCATGCAGAAAAAACGTTTCGGAGGTGAGGTTGGTCAAATCGACCCGAAACCAATACGCCCGCTGCCGGTCATAGGGCACGATTAAGCTGTTTCGGGTTGGCACAAACGAATACCGGCCCGGCGCGTGTAGCAGCGAGTCAATCGTCACTTGTCCCGGTCTCACCTCCAGCAGCGAACTGGCCTTGAACAGGTCGTAGGTCTGCGATACATGCTGCAGGGGGACTGGCTCGGCGTTCAGAGCCGAACTAAGCAGGCAGACAAACCAGAGCAGGAAAACGTATTTCATAGGTCATCAGACCAGCCCACCTTTCGGGGAGCCGACTTTACGATTTCTTTATTCATCGTTCGTTCATTCATTAATGGTGTCGATCAGTAAGTAATTCGTTATCAGCGGATGCGAATACGCACAATTATCAACAGCCTTTTCCACGGACCTATCAAAATCAGGTCGCTGTTTGACCAATGGCAGGCAGCAGGGCGGTACGCAGCATAACATCAATTTTTTGGGCGGGTGTGCCAAACTCCTTATTAGCCATGAGCTGGACAACGTTCCGTACCAACGGGGGCAGTTGAACGACTTTTAAGCCCATAGCCGCCGATTGCGATTCGATACGGGCCATGATCTGTTGGCGGGTAGCTTCGTCGGTTGCCTGGTGCAGCTCGGTACTGACCTGCCAGGCATAGGCGCGGTTCTTTTTCATGATCGTCCGTTCCAGATTTTTGAAACGCTCGTCGATCAGGTGCAGCACCCGCCCGAACGGTCGAAAAATACGCCCGACGTTATCGTTCATCTGGTCGTACATGTCATCGAACAGCTGGTTCATCAGGTCGAAGTCGGCGGTAATGCTGGCTAACTCCTGCCCTTTGAAGACGTCGGCCAGTACGATAGGCAGATCGAACGTAATATGGGCGTTGGCCGCGGCAAAAACGTGCTGATTGGTCACCAGTTGCTGTCGGGCGGCATCGAAGGATACCTGCCACGGCCCCGTTGCCGGTTTGCCATCGAAATACTGGTTAATAGCCTCAAAATAGCGGTTCCCGAAGCCTACATCCAGGCGTTCCATATCCGTCGGATTGGCAAATATTCCCTGTTTCAGGCCATCGGCTACGCGTTTGGTCACGACCCGGTAAACCGCCGTAAACAGGCCCATGGGGTTGTTTTGGGCCCGGAAATGCCGCGACAATTTATCCAGGTAAAAGATAACGTCGTCGATATGCTCAAGCGGGGGAATACGGAAATCGGGCTGAACGGCATCCCAGTCGTCTGTCAGTGCCGACGGCAGGTAAAACTGCTCCTTTTTGGCCGCGTTGGTAAACTCCAGAATCTGCCCGATCATGCCATGGCTGAATGCCCGCCCCATGGCCGCCATCAGGACGTGTTTCTGATCCAGGTTACGGATGCTCCGGTCGAACCACTGCACGGCCTCCATCACAAACGAATCGTCGGCGTCGGTGGCGGCAGGTACCTTGAGCATATCCGCGTAGTGATCGCCCACGAAAAACCGCACGAAAAATGGCGATAGTCGTTTGAGCGGCCCCACAATCATGTGCTTGTTCATCAGGTCGATACAGGCTTCCGTCAACTCCGTCCCTTCCATCGACGGCCCCGACTGCTGGGCCAGAATGGCGTTCATGAGCGCTCGGCAATCGTCTTCATTCTCGGTCAGCAGGTCAGCGTCTATGCCCATCATTTCGCCCACTACGTGCCACAGGTGCAGATACGCTTCGCGTTCTTCCGGGGTAAGGGTAATGCCAAGCTGCTCCAGACCATTGATGATCACTACGCCAAACGACAGCAGCGTACCCACCAGATCCTGCTGGTTGATGGGCACACCATAGGTAGCCGTATCCCAGTTGCGCTCCTGAGCAAAGTGCCGGATAACGGCGTGCATAAGCCGCACTTTTTGGGTGGCTACCACCGCCGTACCATCCTGCTCGAAGTTATTCCGCGTGAGCACATCGACCACAAACTGCGCCGTTTCCATGAGCCGTCGGCTAAATGCATCGAGGGAACCATCGTGTACCCGCAGCCGTCCGGTTCGATAGAGCACTTTGGCCCCGCGCCAGCAGGTGTAGCAAAGCGGCAGCGATTTACAGAGCAGGATCATCAGCATTTTGGGGCCATGCTGCCGGAACACATCGGCGGCCACCATCAGCTTGAACGGCTCGGCATAAGCGGGTAGCTGACGCGTCTTCACAAAATAATTCTCGACGACGCGCTTTACCGAATCGGGCAGGGCGTCGAAAGCGGGGTTCGGAAATTGCCGATTGCGAACCAATACCTGGAAAATCTGGTCCACTTCTCCCTTTTGGTTTTCAGCCAGCAGGGTCGTAATCACCGCATCGGCAAGTGGGTCGCCCATGGCGCGTTTGCTCCACAAAAATTCATCGGGCCAGCGGGCAGAAAGGGTTTGCGATTCCATAATTGACTTTTTAAGATCGGGGGATAGACAGGGAACGTCTTTAGACCATTACTGAACCACCTGTTTCGCTTTGGTCAGGACACCAATAAACTTCGTGGCCACGCTCAGAAATCCCTTGTCGTTGGGGTGTATTTCGTCGTACCAGTAGTCAGTTATTGAATCCGTACGCCGAACGGTGCCCCGCAGATCGAGGTAGGTCACGTTGGTGTAGGTGGCAGCTATCTGCCGTAGTTGCTCATTTAAGGCGTCGATCATGTAGCGCACAATAGCCTCCCGATCGGGCTGACTCCCTACACCCTTCGCCATCAGAACGTTACCAACCCAGCTTTGGCGCGTATCGTGTGCGGAGGCATCAACCGGAATCACGTAGTCATAACCATGAATCAATATTTTTACGGCCGGATAACCCAGGTTGACCAACCGTAAAATCCGCCCGTACTGCTCGCCAACCGTAGCCATTCTTTTCGTGAACGTGTCGGACAGATAGCGTTCAGGGCCCGTTTTGTCCGGATCGGGGGTGGCACGGATGAGATCGGGGAAGGTATCGCCCAGCAAGTCGTTGCCGCCACCGCTCAGCAGAAAAAAGGCTGGTTTGACCTGCGCAATGGCTTCCAGGAAGGTGGAGTCTTTCAGATAGTCGCTTAGTGTCGCTCCAGCCGCAGCGACACTGAAAACCGAATAGACCCCCGACAGGTAATCGACAACATCGCGTAATAGAAACGGGTACTGAAACCACGAATCTCCTTCGGCCACGATGCGCATACGGTCGGGATAGCGGATCAGGTTCTGCTCATACTGCCGATTTTGAACCCGATGGGCCACTTTATTGACAAGCGCCAGTTTTAAATCGGTCCATAATCCCCGCTGGCCCTCATCGGGAGTAGCGATCTGTAATTCATCCCGGAGTTTAAAATTCGGCTGGCCCGATGCCAAGGTTTCTACCTGATAGTAAAGCCCCAGCGCAAAGTCAGCCATCGTATCGACGTAGCGCAGGTCGGCGGGGGGCTCCAGCATCTGATTCAACTCCTCGATCTGAACCGTATTATAAAGCGGGTTTACCAGATTCAGCGTAACGGTTTGCGTGCTCCATTCGGGCAGTACGTCTGCTTCATCCGTATCAAATCCGCCCCGTTCAACTTTAGGCTTGAACCGATCCGCCAAAACAGGGGGCGACGGCAACGCATCGAGCTTCAGAAATGCCAGCGTCGTTTCCGACAATGGATTTACCGTCACCAGTAATTTGATATGTTCTGTTGACTGGGGCCAGTTATACTGCCTGATGACTTCCTCCAGCTTCAATCGAAAGGATGTCTGCCGACCCGTAGGTGATTTTTTGTCCGCCAGTCCCAGCGTAACGGTTTGGCCCGGCTCCAACCGGTAGTTGGTCGGCAGAAAATCCGGGAATGACATAAAATCCCGCGAGAGGTAGAGCGCGGTGCAGTAAACCGGCTGATCCGTTGGGTTCGTCAGCCGAATCGTCAACGTGGTTGTCCAACGACCGTTTTGTTCCGAAAAGGTGATGGGCAACGGGTCTGAAGCCGCTTTCTGCAGGTGAACAGGGATTGCCCCGTCGGGTGTTACCTCAATCGTAAGTACCGGGGTTTCGGCTTCCGGGTTGTGCAGTTCTTTCAGGTATTGCCACTGGCTTAGATGATGTAGGTACTCCTTCAACTGCTCAAACAGCAGCGGATCGTCGGCTACCTTATCAGACCGGACCAGCGGCTGAATCAGCGGTCTGTTCGCATCACCGGGACGCGTAATAAAAAACAGCCCGTTACGAAGGTGCAGGGTATAGTCAGCGTTTTCTTCGTTGTCTTCAATTGTAAAAAAAGTCTCACTCGCTACGCTGACATTCGCTACCTGCCGATTCTGCAGCCGATCCAGCAAGTCGGGCAGTTCGTTCGACGGCCCGCCATGATTAAGCAGATGAAGCCGAATAGGTTTGAGAAGTAGTCCGGCTACAGTAGCGCGGTAAACGGTCGCTTTATCCAGAACGGCCTTAATGTCGTCGGCGATGGCCAGCACGGTATAGTCGGCTCCCAAACGCGCAATACCAACGGTGTGACTGACCTGCGCCACCGAGTCATAGAGTTGAATACGCTGATTGGTCTGCCCCATGCCATGAATAGCCCCCACATCGAGGAGCCAGCCAACCCGTTGGTTATACGTCGCCGATGCCGTCAGCGAATTTTCGTCAATGGGCTGGTTCAAAAACCCCCGGTTCAGCAGCACACTGGTTTGTTCGCTCTGGCCGGTAACATACACCCGCGGGCGTTGTTCGTAACCAAACCGCATGTATTGCCGTACCCGATTATGCAGGTCCTGATACGATACCTGACCGTGAGCGGCCTCCAGCACGGTCAGTAGGTTCTTGGTAAAAATACCCTCTCCATTCACTTCCACGGCCGCTTCGTCGGATTCGCAGGCGGCCATTTGTACGTGTGTTCCCTGCGGCATCACCTCGTCCAGCCCCTGCTCCCGCAACTGACTTTCGGCAATGGTCTGGTGAAAGAAAAAACCTTCATACGGACGTTGGGGAGCCGATTTAGTGAGCCGTCGTTCGCGTATGTCCTGTCCCGCCAGCGCTTCGGCCAGCAGATCGGCCGCCCGGGTATTATCGCCCGAGTGGCAGCAGTCGGAAATAACCACGACATGGGCACCCGTTGCACTGACTTCACCAATCAGGCTGCGTAGTTCTTTATCGGCCAGCAAAAAATCCCAGGGATTAACGGCCCCTTTATCGTGGCAAACCAGACATTCGAGTTTACCGTCAGACTCTGTCAGCCACAGCGATTTATCGGCTTCTTCCTGCGCCCCATGGCCGGAGAAATAGAACAGCACCGTGTCGGCGGGAGTCGCTTTGGTCAGGTGTTGCTGAAATCCATCAATGATCGCCGACTTACTGGCTTGCTCGTCGGTTAGCACCAGCAGATTCGGATTAAAATCGACCTGACGCTGGAGGTATCGGGTAAGCGTTTGGACATCGCCAACAGGCCCGCGCAGTTGGCGAACCCGTTCATAGGCACCAATGCCAACGAGTAGGGCATACAAATTGGGCTTCGGCGAAGGGACAGGAGGTAAGTTTGGTAAAGAAGAGGTCATGTGTGTAGGAAGGGGTTGTCAAACATACTGTTTATATGCCTGATAATCAACTAATAAAACAACATTCATCTATGACATCTACCCTTTTAAAGCACAATAGGCTACGGCCTACCTGTTAAAGCTATACACAGTGCTGCCAATTAATTGGTTATACCGTGTAGTCAGAGGAGAAGCCATGATGTTTCCTGTATACAAAGAGGGTAATCAAACGTTCTTTTCCCTGATCATCATGCATGTAAAAGTAGTACCCGTTTTTCGGAAGAGTTTTCGAAAACAGGTCAATCTCAATCGTTTTTAGGTCAATCGCCCATAGTATTCCTGTTTTAGAAAAATGCGTTACTACTTTTTTCTTTAATTAGAGATAATTTTACTTAAGGCTTGCTCAGGTCTTCTCTTATTCAGGAGCGGCTGTCCGGACAGCCGCTCAATTACTCACATTCACAAGCTTTCTCTACAGGCAAATGGCTACTGAAAAACTAGTTATCGCTACGGCCAATCAAACCCAGGATTATCTTGATCAACTAATCAAAGAAAAACGCGAAATCGAGGATATTTCCTTACGCAAGGCGATATCCAAGGAATGCATTAAGGTAATTGAGAAAGGGAGTATCGATTTTAGCCCCCTTTGGAATTTAGTACATTCACCTGATTTAGAGTGGCAAAGCGTTACCTTATTCCATTATGTAGGGCATTCATCCGCTCAAGGTTTACTGGCCTCCGGCGACAGTCAGCAACCGCCTTCGTTGATCAATAAAGAAGCGTTAACCAGCCTGTTCACCTATCCTAATAAGCTTCGACTAGTATTTATAAACAGTTGCTGTTCGCGGGAATTAGCCGACTTGATACGGCAAGCGGGTGTTCCTTACGTAATTGGCACAACCGCTAAAATAAAAGATGACCAGGCGGTTCAGGTGGCCAGAATATTCTACCAGCTTCTTGGCGATACTCACAACCCGGCTACGATTGAGAAAGCGTTTGACGAGACGGAAATCTTCATAAAAAACGATTCCCGAAATCCAGCCCTGCAACAGGTATTTCAGCAGGGGGGTGCTATGCGTAGTGCGTTCGATACCACGGTCGATGAGGCCGACAGCCAGGCGATCCCCTGGCAACTCTACAAACGCACCGATCTTACGGACGAGCAACGTAACTGGCGACTGATACCGCCCGTCGTTTATGAACCGACAGAAGTTAACGAACGCTATGTGGTCACCTCCAGCTTAAGTGCCAACCTTTCCTTTTCCATCTTCTTATCTCACACAATGCCTGATCAGCCGGTGAGTAAACAATTGGTCAGCCAGATTAAATCAACGTTTCGAGAATATACGGTTGACCCTGTCTGGAACGACAGCACCCTGAACAACCCCGACGAACGAGTGCGCCAGTTGACGGACGCTATACAACAGGCTGATTTCATCATCTCGTTCATCAACGACGCATACATAACCAGCTCGGTTCTACAACAGGTCATGATACGCGTTAAAGCCCGGTCTGAACTGGGTAATATGATTACGCGCCCCATTGCGTTGTTAACGACCGACATCGACCGTCAGCATTTGCCAGCAAAGCTTTTCAGTGAAATTCGTCTTCCCGACGATTCCCCTAAAACAGCTTTGGCCAATCTATGCGGCAACCTGTTTAGCCTATGGAATGATCATGTACGGGCACTAAAAAAAAACCAGGCATCAGCCCCACGCTGACCAGTTCCTATTTTTCAGGCAGTCGGCTAATTTCCACTTGGTTAGCCGTGTTGTTTGAGCGATCCTCAAAATAAACTTCGTTTGCCCTCAGAACGATACGAGGCACATCCCGGCGCAGGTCAGTATCATACCAGAAACCTGCTGGAGTGCTGTTGGCGGTAACCTGTTTGGTCTCCGTACCCATCCTATACAGAAATAGAGCCCACCGATCAGGTTCCCTAATTCGTTTCCAGTACACGACCCGATTATCCTGCCAGTCGAAATACCGCGCTTCGGTGGCTATTGTAGTGGTGGATGAGCTGGTGTCCCATAGATTCGCTATAACCAACAAACTATCGGCCTGTAACGCAATCAAATTCCCTATATTATCCAGCCGATATTCGCTTACCAATTTTTGCGGTATCACTTCCACAAATGAATTCGATTGGACCTGGCTAAAAGAAGCCAGAAGCAGGTGGTAAGCCTGTTTATCGACCTGGCGGCATGCCAGAAGCCATAAACCTGCTTTGACTGGCTCGAGACGACAGGTGTTTACAACATAATTCAGCCAGCCAGACAGGAGTTGTTTTTGTGGGTGCATAAAATTCAACACACATACAAACGTCCGGCTACCCACAACGCGCCGGATCACCAGCAAACTGTCGTCCGGCAAAATCTGGTCAATGCGGTAACCACGTTTGCCCAGACTATCGGGCAGCGGAAGTTTACCGGGCTTGTTGCCAGTGGGATCGAGCCTCAGTACGGCAGACAGGTTGAACTGGTCAACGACATACAGGTCATTAGCTTTCGAAAAACTATAGGTTGGGTTTGCAATTTTCTCCAGCGGAGTACCAACAACCGTACCGTCAGACACCCGTTCAACAGTGAGCCGGTTGGCTGTAGCCAAGGCGATCAGTTTGCTATCGGCAGAGAACGTGTAGGTCAGGCACGTATCGTTTTTGGTCAGATGCGGCCAAACCCATCCCGACGGCGTCCATTTTAAAGCGGTCGGACCAGCCAGAGTGGGAGCCGTAACCAGGTCCGGCACCCGGCGTTGGCTACTATCCACCAGAGCTCTGGGGGCCATGATGGCCAGTGGAAACTTACCCAGCAGCACATAGTAATTAATCAGGCTTTCCCGTAGCAAAGCCAGCTCTTTGCGTAGACTATCTCTGCCCGGGAAGTCTTCGCCAGCCCGGCCCTGATAATAATACTGACCTGCCCCCTGGATTAAGGCATGATCGAATGTCTGCAAATCGAGGAGCGAGCGATTATAGCCCACCGTATTGGGCACAGTCTGCGCCTTAGCGTAACCAGCAACTAGAATCAGTAAGCAAACCACTACCCGTTTCATTGGCCTGATTGATTTAGCGATTTACAGATACATGTATCACTTCGTATGTTTTTCAACTTACCATCTGCCCAATTTTTATAGCTAGCATCCAGCGTTTCATCGTTCAATCCAGCATAAACACCCAGAGCGGCTGCATGATTAGTTGCATAAATTTTATCCTTCAGCATCCTGTCCTCATATTTATACACTTTATACCTTACCTGTACGTTGGCTTTTTCATTTTTATCCTGGGCACTTCTGTAATATTTATTCGCACACTTGAGACTCAGGCTAGCTTCCATACATACCGCTTTTTCTACCAACTCCTGAACGGGCTGCATCGTCTTACAAAAACTTTCGACCTTTTTAACTTCACGGCCAACGTCTTGCAACCCTTTTAGTAAACTCTCGCTGAACTTTACCAAGCCGTTCGACAGAAAGCCAGGATTAAATTCAGGCTCTGTTGGCAAGCTTCTTAGGGCCTGTGCAAAAAGATGGGCTTCCATCAGCTTTTTTGCATTTCCTAGTTTTTCCTGGGCTCGTTTAAGCCTATCTTCATTTAGCTGATTGATTACAGTAAGTAAGGCCGGAATTTGTGTCGGATCTTTCGATGGTTTGCCCTCGCCACCTCCACTAGATTCGGTATTTGAACTTACTGATGCGGTTGCACCGATTGGTGGAGTTGACTCAGGACCAATAGGAGGTACGGTGACATCAGATTTTGTTGTGTCACGATAAACAAAAAGTGTATCACCAATTTTCCATTCGTTGTTTATTAGCGTAGTATCACGATAAACCAAAAGCGCATACTTAGTTAGGTATAGCTTTGATGACTTGTTTCTTGTCAATAGATAAATGATCACTCCAAGCAATCCGAGTATAAGCAAACCAGCCAGACCCAAAAGTATTAGTTTCTGCCGATCTTTGTCGGCCTGTTTAATACGCGCTCTTTCCTTTTTCAGAGCCAGCGCAATCTTGTTGTGGCTAATTTCAAAGTAGGTATTGGGGCCTCTTTCTTCACTCTTTAAAATTCGGCGCTCGATGAATGCCTCTTTTTCTGTGGGTGTCAGGAGTAGCTGACTGTTTTCAGTTAAGATTGGACTCCCCGCGTTATTCAGCGTTTTTTTAAGTGCTTCAACGACAGCAGGACGGCGCTTCAGGTAATACCACCAGCCACTGATATAGCTACCTATAGCAAGAAGCTTATAGAGGATATCTTCTGTTCTTGGTTGAGGCTGGTGATCATGCTGTATAACCTCTTTAACGGCTGTCCTAAAATAGTTTTCAGCGATAGTATTAATCCCATTTTTATCACCTCCATAATCGGCAGGTTGTACGGTTTCTCGAACGGATACATGTTCGCTTTTCACCTGTTTACTTTCCTCAATCAATTTTTCTTCTATCGTACTACAGACCAACTGGAGCAGAAACGTCTCAATTGCAAGGGAATGCTTATCTACCAGGGCGTTTAAAATATTGTCAATCACCTCTGCAGGAAAGATGATCCTGTTCATTTTGTAGGCACTACCAGTAACCAGGCCCGGCTCCTGAATAGCCAGTGTGGCCTGCTCCTGCAGCATGGGCAGGAGTTCATAACGGGTTCGCAGCACAAACGTCAGATATTCGCTCACCTCCTGCATGCTGTTCAGCGAATCCGCGCGAATCGAAAACACAATGCGCAGGTTTAGCGGTCGCACCCCATTGCCAGCTTCCACCGGCTGATTCAACAGTGGTCGTTGGTGTGGAATAGCATCAGAGATCAACTCCCCCAATTGACGAAGAAACGCCTGCCGATCTTCCCGTTTAGGATATGTATGGAAGAACTCTTCGAATTGATCAAAAACCAGCGTTGGGATAAGTACCTGATCCAAGGTCAGAAATTGATTCTGGCACATTGTTTCCCAAAGTGTATCTTTCCGTACAAATTTTTCGGCTGTTGACCAGTATGCACTGTAAGTTTCGTAGGCCTTCTGATAGGTGTCTATGAACCGCTCAAGAGGGTTCATGCCTGGAGAACTGATTTGATTGAACCGGATAAAAATCGGATACAGACCGTATTGTCTCAGATTGGGCATAACCCCCGCATTCAGCAGCGATGTTTTACCCATGCCCGAGTTAGCGAACAAAATCAGCGTTTTCTGGGATAGAATTAAGTTGGTAACCTCTCGTGTTTCTTCGCTTCGGCCTTTGAAAACGAGAGTGTCTTCGGCTTCAAAGGGCTTGATACCAGGGTAGCGTCGTTTCTGCATATCAGGATTGTTCAGGGCAGTTTTCTAAAGCAGTATTCAACTTATTCAAGACACCGTCAATGTTTGCTGCCTCCTTGAGTGCTTTCTGACTCACCAGTCTGATATACCCATCATGGAAGGGGTCTTTCATTGCTTCATCCTGACCAGGCTCATATACACTATAGTCATCCAGTACAATAGCCAGCACAAGAAAGTTTTTTTTCCTTTCTTTCTTTCCCGGGCTAAATCCCAATAAACATCGTACAAAGAATCAGCTTCCCAGTTGGTAGAAATAAGATACACGACAACCGGATCGGTCAAGATATGTTCCTGAATCTGTTCTTCAGTGAAAGCGTCGTCCAGCGTATTAATTTCCTTATTATGATTGTAATATGCCTTCAGCTTGTGAGCGGTTAATTTTCCTTCGAGTTGTTTCCGTATTCGGTCAAAATTATCCTGGTCACTACGGTGATACACTACGAATGCTGATCGAGTAGGCTTGCGCTTGGGCGTCGGGAATTTGTCATACAAAGCCTTTAATTCGATGAAGAAATTCCGAGTATCAGACTGAACAATTTGAATATCGTTCTTCTTACTTGTGCTCGGAAATAGATTTTTATAGTAGGAAATGGTAGGACTGGCCAATTGCGTTTGTGGTTTGCTATGCAGGCCGAACACATAGGGGTCTTTTATCTTCTGTGTCAATTTACTGACGAAATAAAAGATAGCTCCCATCAACCAGGAATTAAAGTTAAACCCCACGAACAGATACCACTGACTCATGGTGATTCGGTCGCCAAATTCATCAATAATTTTTTTTATTATTTCCTCTGATGTCAATATATGCATCCGATTAAACTCGTCTTCAGGTCCAATCAATAGGGAACTGGATGACTCTACCTTCACAGTGTATTCGGCAAGGCCAAATAAATGTAGTATGATAGGGTAACTCTCACGTTCACTTGTAAGAAATGGAACAATTATAGATTTGGGGTCGAGTTTAGGATCGGCATTGGGATTGGAGTTGTAGTCCGACCTACAGTATAGCCCCATAGGGCTGCGGTTAAAATCTTCAAACACTTTAATGAGCCGACTATCCGGGTCTGTTGAGAGAATATTCCGAAAACCTAATTGCACGATCAGTTCATAGGGACTGTCGGAAGGGGGGGCAGCCTGCATGCTGTAGAAGTTCTTTATTTCTGTCCTGATATTTCCCTCCTTAATTTTTTCGTCCAGCAGCAATTGACAGATTACCGTATTGAGACTGTCCTGGTCCTCTGGATTGATAGGAGTTTGTGTCTGTAATCGGTCATTTTTTGCCAGAAAATTGGCCAGCCGCACTCGTTGTGAGCGGCATACGTTTTCTTCCTGCACTAAATTTGCATAAGGGCCTAACACCAGGACACACTCTCCCGAACGAATGGACGCAATCAGGTCTTGCTGCTGTTTCTCAGTCAGATTCTGTAAGCTTGTGGTTAGATTACTCATATGAACAGGCAGATTAACGGGATTTATGAATCAGGTTCGAGAGGTTCGTTTTCAGCGTCCGGCGGGCGTTGAGCAGGTCGGGTGGGCAAAGTGGGCAATAGCGCATCCGGGCTGGTACGCGTGCATGTTCATACTCAACGTTATGGGCTTTTGGGCAGCCATGATACGCCCGATCGCCCTTTTCGTTGGGGCAGCAATCGCAGGAATTCGGTACGCCATCCTGATCATCGTCGGGACAGCCGCAGGTGGCCGGGTCGCCAAATTCGTCGGGGCAGCCATCTTCGGGATCGATTACCCCGTCATTATCGGCATCGGGGCATCCTCTCAAGGCTGCCAGCCCGTAAAGATGCGGGCAGGCATCGCAGTTGTTTGGTACATGATCATGGTCATAGTCAGGAGCCCCCAGTTGATAAGCCACTACCACACTGGCGGTTAGATAGCTGTCTCTATGTTTGGAGAATTTATAACCGGCCTCTTGAAAACCGTCCAGATAATCAGATGTTGAGAAACGGTACCCTACCTCCAGGCCAACTTTCAACGCGGGCGTAGCCGCGTAGCTAAGTCCCACACCAACCGGGAATACAAGGTTGATTTTTCTGGTCTGGGCAGAGTCGAGGGCTAATATACTATCACTGGGAGGCAGTGATGCATCGCGTCCCTTCGTCACCTTCGGACTTGTATAGGTGACGCCTGCACCCGCAAAAACGTAGGGTGACAGACGCTTACCACCCTTTTTAGCCAAAGGGTATATCTCCGTTAAGGCAGCCAGCTCAACAACGGGCGTCGTAAATTTGAGTCGGCGGGAGTCCCAGCGTTTATTGGGCTCATCAAGATCATCGGCCGATAGCTGACCCACCATCAGATTTCCCCTTAAGGCAACGATAGAGCTTATACGCCGACGAATAAATCCGTAGGCACCCCAGTTAGCTCCCTTCGACAAATAGACAGGACTTCCGTAGAAATCACCAAAATACTGGCCACGACCTACCGACAGTCCGGCTTCATACAAGGAAACACAGTCACTGGCAATTTCTTTGGTGCTCTGAGGAAAAGCTACCGAGATGGACATAAGCCAAAACCCAACCAATGAATAATATTTCATATCTATGTAAGAGGAACGGTTTATTCATCAACGGCAAGCTTAACTTCAGTGACAGAAAACCAGAGCATTCGTATACTCTTCTATTGAGAACCTTCTGTGGGCTAGGAGAAGGATACGCTCACAAGTATAGGCAAAACTCTCATTAACAGCCTATTAGGCGAAAATTCATGAGTAGATTATAAACATAATGCCAGGTAGTTCAACTACCGCACACTAAAGTCAATCAGAGCACGGTAATTAAACTACGTTCATGAATGTGGATAGTTGCAGAAAGCTTCAGTGCTTTTAGTATGTCAAAGGTCAGCGTTAAGCGGGTGAATGACTTTCTGCTTTTGGCCAATAAGTATCAATTTTGGGACAGGCTTTTCAGCCATTGCTTCCGTTAGTTATCCATATACTCGGAAGGCGTCTTTTTATAGACCTCTTTGAAGATTGTGGTGAAGTAGGCCGGGCTCTCATAGCCAACCAGATAAGCCGTTTCGGAAATATTGTGTCCGTCTCTCAGGAACTGGGTTGCCCGTCGTAACCGGTATTGGCGGATGAAATCATTAATCGTCATGTTCGCGATAGACGTTAGTTTCCGGTGAAGGGTACGACGGCTCATCCCGATCTCATGGGCCAGCTCTGTAACCCCGAACTGGCTGTCGTCCAAACGACCTTCAATTAAGGTCTGTAGTTTGTGTAGGAATTTATCCGTTACCGTTTCGGCCTGAACAGCCGCTTCTGAACCGGTCAGTATATTCTGATAATAGACCTGTAGCTTTTGTTGATGACTCAGTAAGTTACGTAGCCGCAAGTGTAGTTCGTCAATGTGAAAAGGCTTGCTGATGTAGTCATCAGCGCCTTGCTTTAGCCCTTCAATACGGCTCGTCAGCGCCGTTTTAGCCGTCAACATAACCACGGCAATATGATTGGTTGCTGCATCCGTTTTCAGCCGTCGGGTTAGTTCATACCCATCTACCAGGGGCATCATCACATCGGTCAGCACAATGTCGGGCAACTCAGCTTTCGCTATTTTCCAACCCTCTTCTCCATTTCCGGCGGTTAACACCCGGTATACCGTTGACAACTCCCGGGCGATGAACGCGCAGAGCTCGCGGTTGTCTTCAACCACGAGCACCAACGCTTTATCAGAGTCGGGCGAGGTCGCCTGCTCAATGGTATCCAGCGCCACCTGTTCCCTAACCGAGTAACCGTCTGCATAGTCTGAGCCATCCAGCAATTGACGGGCAGGCTCGCTCCCCAAATCGGGAAGTGTCGTTCTATCGGCAGTCAACAAGGGCAATTCTACCGTAAACGTAGTGCCGGAGAGGTTCCCCCACTGGTCGGCTGCGCGGCTTTGAACCGTCACCGTTCCATTCATCAATTCGGTTAATTCTTTCACCAAAGCCAGCCCGATACCTGTACCCGAATGGCCAAAATCAGGCAGTGCGCTGGTGTCGCTGGAAGACGATGGGAGTACCTGATAAAATCGATTGAAGATAAACGGCAGTTTCTCTGACGCAATACCGATGCCCGTATCTGAAACGACTAGCTGAACGGATGCTCCCTGCTTCAGTTCTACCCGAACGCCCCCCGTATACGTAAACTTCAGGGCGTTTGCGATGAGGTTGTAGACGATTTGCTCGACCTTATTGGCATCAAACGAATACAGATCGACCAGATCACTCTGATACGTCAGTTCCAGGCTTCGCTCATGGGCAACAGGCTGAAAGGTTTGAACGATTTGCCCGACAAAATCATCCAGATTACCTATCGTTGGCGATACGACCAGATGGCCGGATTCCAGTTTTGCCGAGTCGAGAAGTTGATTGATCAGCCGGAGTAATTGCTGGGCGTTACGCTCCACCATGAGCAAGCCCGTATGCAGGGGTTCAGGCTCCTGGTAACGCTGCAACATCTTTTCGACAGGCGACAAAATGAGGGTTAGCGGGGTCCGAAACTCATGGGTAATATTATCGAAGAAACGAGTTTTCAATTCGTTGATCACCTTCAGCTGCTGCGATTCGCGTAACTGCTGAACGTAAGCCGCTGTTTTCTTGATCGTCAGGTTCAGGTCTGAAAAATCGATAGGCTTGGTCACGAAGTCAAATGCCCCCCGGTTCATGGCCGTACGGATATTTTCCATATCTCCGTAAGCCGATACCATAACGGTAGCTAGCAGCCGATCGAGGGTCGGCAATTCTGTCAACAACGTCAGGCCATCCATCTTCGGCATATTGATGTCCAGCAGCAACAGGTCGATAGAGGGTTCATCCTGAAGGAGCGTCAGTGCTTCGTACCCATTATGGGCAAAACGGAAGGCGTACGTTTCCTTCCGAATCTCACGACGAAACCAGTTTTTCAGGAGCGGCTCCAGATCAAGTTCATCATCTACTACTAAAATTGTTGTCATAATAAATGATCTAGTGGTAAAAGGGGATGGATGTAGGATGTAGGATGTATGTACCCCTGGACTTTAGTCCGTGTCTAGGCTATCTACTCTGTAAGCTAAAGACACAGACTCAAGTCCGTGGGTACGTACATCATACATCCTATATCCTACATCATTTCACATAGCCCGGCCCCATGAGTAATTGGCCGGGGCGCTGGCCGGTATGCTGGTTGTTTTCAATTACAGGAATACCATTGACGAGCACCCACGAAATACCCGTGGTGTAGGCATGAGGCTGGTCGTAGGTAGCTTTGTCGGCAACGGTTTTTTCGTCGAACAGCACAATATCAGCGGCATAGCCCGGACGGAGCAACCCCCGATCGGCCAGCTTGAACCGTTGGGCGGGCAGCGATGTCATCCGACGGATGGCCTCTTCCAGCGGGATCACATGCCGTTCGCGTACATACCGGCCCAAGACGCGGGCGTTGGTGCCATAAGCACGGGGATGCGGCATACCCGAACCCAGTTTGGCCACCCCGGCATCCGACGCGATCATGGTGTTGGGGTAACGCAAAATAGTTTCTACATCGGTTTCCGACATCGTGTGGTACACCATCTGGATACGCTTCAGTTCAGTGCGTTCCATCAGCTCCAATATCAGGTCGGCTTCGGTAGCGGCTGTGTTCTTCCGACCCAGCTTCTGATTGATCGCGCTGATGCTTAGCCCGTTAAACGTCGTATCGGGTTTATAACTGGCCACCACGGCGTACTCGTAGTTTTTGCGGAGGTTCTTCGACAGTCCATCCAGCATTTCTTTCCTGATTTTGGCGCGGGTGGCCGGGTCCCGAAAACGAGCCAGCACCGCCGAATCACCATCGGCCAGCGCCCAGGATGGCACAATGCTCTCCAGCGAAGTACTGGAGGCCGTATACGGGTACTGGTCTACCGTTACGTCGAGGCCTTCGCGCCGGGCCGCTTCCACCAGTTCGACCGTTTCGGTGCTTTTGCCCCATAAGGGTTTACTGGCCACTTTAAAGTGTGAAATCTCGACCGGAATGTGGGCTTCGCGGCTGATCTGAATCGCTTCTTCAACCGCCTGCTTCACGTTCTGCCCTTCGTTGCGGATATGGGAGGCATATAGCCCACCATACCGGGAAGCCATTTTAGCCAGATTGACCACTTCGGATGTGCGGGCGTAGGTACCGGGCGTGTAAATGAGGCCCGTCGACAGCCCTACGGCACCGTCTTTCATGGCCTGCTCGACCAGGGCTTCCATATCGGCCTGTTCGCGGGTGGTAGGTTCCCGAAACGCCATTTTCATCACCTTCACCCGCACCGTATTGTGCCCAATCAGCGACCCGACATTTACGGAAATCCCCTGCGTTCGTAAGGTATCGAAATAGGCGCGCAGGTTGGTGCTGGACCCTCCGCAGTTGCCCGTGATCATGGTAGTGACTCCATCGAAAATAAAATTAGGAGCGCCCGGCTGCGCTTCCAGACTCCCTTCTACGTGCGTATGTACATCAATAAAGCCCGGTGCTACAATAAGGCCGGTTGCATCAATTGTCCGGCTGGCATCGCTGGCAGGGACCATACCAACCCTAACAACACGACCCTGTTGAATGGCTACATCGGCATATACCCACGGATTACCCGTTCCATCAACAACCCGACCATTTTTAATAACAAGGTCATAAGGCTGACTGTGGGTTATGGCAGGTACAACAAGGCATAGGTAAAGAAGCAGGAAACGCGTTGACATAGATCAGATTAAGCTGTTAAATAAATAATGATCAGTCAACAATCTGGCTGTTTTTTGGCACACAACAAACTGATTAAGGATATAAATAAACGAATCCGACCAATTAGCTGACAATAGTTATACGAAAACACCAATTTTTACCAAAACTAAACAATTCGATTGATATTCGATAAGTACGGCTGAACTAGCTATTGGCTACGTACAAATTAACATTCCTAGGAGTAAGCAAGTTGATAAACAATAAGATATACCAAGATGTTACCCGATAGAATTACTTGAAGTTTTAACCCTTACCGGTTGTTTCAATAGCCTTTTCTGTACGTTTTCTATCACAAGTCTATTACCGCTTTTACCTTTTCCCATTTCCAACCATTAAACACAAACACACATGTTCAAGGAGTTTAAAGAGTTTGCCATGCGAGGCAATGTCATGGACCTTGCTGTTGGGGTAATTATCGGAGCTGCCTTCGGAAAAATTGTCGATTCAGTCGTGAACGACCTGATTATGCCACTCGTGGGCCGTGCCGTTGGCAAAGTCGACTTCAGTGACCTGTATGTCCCCCTAACCGAGAACGTTACGACGGGCCTCACCCTGGTGGAAGCCAAAAAACTGGGTCCCGTTTTTGCCTACGGCAGCTTCCTGACAATCGTAATCGACTTTCTTATTCTGGCCTTTATCATCTTTCTTCTGGTTCGGGGCATGAACCGCCTGATGCGTGTGAAGGCCGATTCGGCAGACGTTCCCCCCGCACCCACCAAAGAAGAGGTACTGCTAACCGAAATTCGGGATGCGCTGGTGGCCAGTTCACCCAGAGTGCAGCCAGCCACGGCCAGCCCCTCAGAAATTGGAAATCGGCAGATTCCGTAAACAATCGTGTAAACCTGCTTGCCATTCCCCAACATGGCAAGCAGGTAATTGACTGGGTACTTATTCCTCTCTGGTTGCAATCGAGCCTGCTTTTTCGGTACTTAGCCCTTCTACCGAATTGCCCCGGCTATGAAATCACTTCTGCCCCTGCTCCTGCTGGGTATAGCGTTAACTGGTTTTGCTCAATCAGCAAAGCCCATTTTTGCCACACCCTTGAGTCCGCGTCTGGCGAATTACCAGATTGATGTGACCCTGGACCCCGCTACCAAAAAGCTGACAGGCCGCGAAACGCTTACATGGCGGAACCCGTCAACCGATGTTGTTCGGGAGCTGCAGTTTCACCTCTACCTGAATGCCTTTCGTAACGAAAACTCGACGTTCATGCGGGAGTCGGGCGGGCAGTTGCGGGGCGAGGGCATCGACCGGAATGCCAAAGAGAATCCCTACGGATCCATTGATATTGTGTCGATGAAGGTGCGGAATGGCGAACCACTCGCCTACCAGTTTTTTCAGCCCGACGATCAGAATCGCGATGACCATACCGTCATTCGGGTGCCGCTGAGCAAACCCGTCGGGCCGGGCGAGACCATCGTGCTCGACATTGCCTTTCGGGCCAAACTGCCCAAAATTTTTGCCCGGACGGGCTTTAGCCGCGACTTTTTTCTGGTAGGTCAATGGTTTCCGAAAATCGGCGTTTATGAACCTGCCGGAACGCGTTACGCGAAAGTGGGGCAGTGGAACTGCCACCAGTTCCATGCCCACTCCGAATTCTATGCCGACTATGGCGTTTACGATGTCAACATCACCACCCCGAAGGACTATTGGGTGAGTGCAGTGGGGCTGTATCAATCCGAAAAAATCCATCCGAACGGCACCAAAACACTGCTGTATCATGCTGAAGATGTAGTCGATTTTGCCTGGACGGCCTCGCCCCATTTTCAGGTGATCAATGACAAATGGAAACGCCCCGGCGGTGGCGAAGTGAGTATAGAACTGGTCATGCAACCCGAGCATATCCACCAGGCCCAGCGGCATATCGACGCGGCTCGTGCTGCTCTGGCTTATTTCGATAAACAGTTGGGCAAATACCCCTTCCCGAACCTGACCATCGTCGATCCGCCAGTACACGCACAGGGTTCGTTTGGCATGGAATACCCGACGTTCATTACGGCCGGAACGGCCTGGTTTCTGCCCGCCGGAGCCCGTTTCCCCGAGGAAGTGACCATCCATGAATTTGGCCACCAGTATTTTATGCAGTTGCTAGCCTCCAACGAGTTTGAGGAAGCCTGGCTCGACGAAGGTTTCAACCAGTATTACGAGGGCCGGGTTATGGACGAAACCTATGGCCCCCGCTCCTCACAGATTGACTTGTTCGGCTTCGGCATGGGCGATATGGAAAGCTCGCGGGATACCTACGTTCATCAGGATAACCCCGCCCTTGGCTCCTCGTTTGGTAATACCTGGCAGCTCCCCGATGGCCAGTATGGTGTGCTGACCTATGCCAAAACTGCCACCTGGATGCGAACGCTCGAAGGGCTGGTGAGTCGGCGGGTGATGGACGAGATCATGCAGACGTATTTTATTCGATGGAAATTCAAACACCCGAACGGCCAGAACTTCATCGACATCGTCAATGAGATTGTTCCCAAACGACTCGGCAACAAATACGGCCCCGACATGAACTGGTTCTTCGCCCAAGCTCTTTACGGCGACAATGTGGTCGACTACCAGCTCCTGTCGATAAAAAATAGCCGACCCAACGGCCGACAACAAGCGGTGATAACGGTACAGCGAAACGGCGACGGCAAGATTCCGGTCGATATACTGGTGCATTTTGATAATGACCGTGAGTTGATGTTACACTGGAATGGCGAGGACCGGCAGCATAAGTTCATGGTAGCGGAAAATGCCAGGGTTAGCTGGGCCAAAGTTGACCCGACGCAGAAAATTTATATGGATACCAACCTGAACAACAACAGCCTGACGTTATCCCCCTCGACGGCCCCGGCGGCTAAATTTGCCGTTAAATTCCTGTTCTGGATCGAGAACTGGATGCAGTGGCTGGCGTGGCTGGCCTGAAATCAGACATTTTCTAATGAAGGTCAGCATACCATAAAACGTGTTTTTTCAAACCTATCTTTGTAAGACAATACATATGGTTTCTCAAAACCGTACTCGTCAGGTCTGAGAACCTGACGTCACCAACCAAGCATATGACCTTTTCCGAAATAACTGACCTACTCTCCACTCAATTTGGCGATCAGTTGCAGGCCAATACGCAGAATTTACAACCCTATCTTACCGTTCCGATAGATCAGTTGACCGACATCTGCCGGTTTCTGCGTGATGACGAACGGCTGTTTTTCGACCTGCTGGCTTGTATAACGGCCATCGACAACGGACCGGAGGCTAATACCATGGAAGTGGTTTACAACCTGACTTCCATTCCCTACGAACATAACCTGATGCTCAAGATCGTTGTGCCGCGCAACATCAAAGGAGCTACCTTACCCTCAGTACCAAGCCTGGCCCACATCTGGCGAACTGCCGACTGGCACGAACGGGAAGCCTTCGACCTGGTCGGTATTCAGTTCAGCGGCCATCCCGACCTTCGCCGAATCCTGCTGCCCACCGACTGGGTTGGCCATCCCCTTCGTACCGATTATCAGGAAGAAGAGCAATACCACGGCATAAAAACGAAATAAGCTGTCGACATTTTGAGCCGATTGTTGACTGTTTCTAAATTTCGTTTGTTATTGCTTTATCTGTATTCCTAAAACCATGAAAAACCATTGTCGGCTCATTAGTCGCCTACTGCTTAATGTCCTTTTCTGGGTTCCTCTGCTCAGTCAGGCGCAAACAGATTCTGTTGTCGTTACAGGTCGCATTCGTAACCTATCGGCCCGGCTGTATCGCGAGTCGCCTACGGTCCTGGTGAGCCGCAACAATATTCTGCAAGCCAGTCGGGAGTTGGTTCGTCCGGCACCGCTCAATATAGATGGCACCTTTCGAGTCTCGCTGCCATTGATTTACCCACAGGAGGAGATGTACTTCAACTACGGCCGCATTTCGACCGCGTTTCTGGCAGCTCCCGGTACGCTCACCATCGACCTCGATGCCGACTCGCTGTTTACGGCGGCTGTTCCGTTCCGATTCGGGGGCGTCAATGCGCAGGTGAATAGCCAGTTTGCCCGTTACAAAGCCTTCGAAGCCACCTTTCCGGATAAACCTGACGGTAAAAAGTTAACAGGTCAGATCGCCAATCAGTCCAACGTCAAAGCTTTCGATATTCTGCTTGCGGCCTACCGCGCCCCGTTCGTCCGCTTCGCAGGCCGGGAAAAAGTATTCCCGCTGGTATCCCGCTGGATTTCGGCCAACAACCGCTACAACGCAGCGGCTTTTCTGTACGACAAAGCCGCTTACGAAGGGGAAAAGATTCCGACATCGCTATCCGACTCACTTCGTCCGGCCAATGATATTATCCTGACGGCAGCGCGGGCGTCGGCCATGAATCGCTTTGCCAATTATGCCACCCAGCTGGTTAACGCCGAATCAGGCAATAGCCGAACGAATGGCCTTACGGTCAGAGCGTTATCGATTTTACTCGAACGATACGGTAAAAATCTGACGGCCGACGAGCGCATCCGGCTCAGCGATTATGCACTGGCCAACTCGGCCAAAGCATCGGATCTAAAGTTCTTCGATGGGCTGGTGAAGCGTAACCCCGACACGCTGCAACGTCTGGTTAACTATGAGATGCTCATTCAGCGCAGCATTCGCCAGTTCGACACGGTGGCGGTAAATTACGTATCGGCCTATTGGCTGGCAACTTCATTGCCGGGCTTGACCCTTAACTTTGCCAAGCTACTGTACGGATACGGGCGTCCGCAGATAAAAGACCCAGCCCTGGCACAGTCGCTTGATGAACTGTACCGACTCGAAGTAAAAGACAGCACCCGCATCCGGGCCGCTATCGAAACACTGCGAAAAGCGGGCAACACAGCAAAATCGCTGGAGATTTCGCCCGGTGTTTTTGCCACCCGAGCCACATCGGGTAACGGCTCCATGCTGTTCGATGAGGTTGTCAACGCAAACCGGGGTAAAGTGATCTATATGCTCCTGTTTTCGCCGACCGATGAGGCTGGTCGGCAAGCGGCCATGGATGCCCAACGCCTTCGAAACGCTTACAGTGCCCGCGATTTTTCATTGGTCTACTTGCCCATGCCCGGCGCAGATCAGTCATTATGGCCTGAAATTGCCGCCCGTTACAATCTGGCTGGCGACCACCTGCTGTTAACAGACAGTCAGTTGATCGATGCCATTGAACGCCTGCGATCAGACGGTGACCTCTCGGGAACGGTCATCAACCGAACGGGTAAGATTGTCAAGCGTAGCGCACCTCTACCGGGCAATTTCGAGGAAGTCGGTAAGCTTATTGATAAGAATTTATAGAGCTGTCCCGACAGTCAATTTGTTCGCTGCCAGGGTATAGCCCCACCCTGGCGCGTATGCTCACGCATGAGTTTCTCTAACTGTTTGAACTCCTCCGGCCGATCGGCTGCCCGGTTGACTTTTTCCTGCGGATCGTCTTTCAGATTATACAATTCCAGCGGGCTGTAGGGACTATCCTGAAGGAGTTTCCAGTCACCGAGCCGGACGGCATCGATCGTTTTACCGCTGTACTCGATGCCGCCTTCCCGCCGAATAAAGAAAACGGGCCGTTCGGGTGTCAGGGTTTGGCTGGCTCCCAGCAGAATGGGCAAAAAACTTCGTCCATCAATCGCCTGGCTGACCCTTGTACCTGATGCCTCGGCCAGCGTTGGCAACAAATCCATCAATAACAGCGGTTGCTGCGATTGGCTTTGCGCAGCAATTTTGCCGGGCCAGACCACACAGGCCGGTATGCGAATGCCACCTTCATACATATGTCCTTTCCCGCTGCGTAACGGCCCGTTATTCGCCCCATCGAACAGCTTTCCACCATTGTCGCTGACAAATAGGATCAGCGTATTTTCATAGAGTCCTTTGGCGCGTAAGGTTTGAATGACTTTGCCGATCCCAGCATCCATGTGCTCAATGAGAGCCGCTAGTTTGGCGCGTTTATCACTAATGCCCGGCTGACGTGCTTTTACTTTAGCCAGCCAGTCGGCAGGGGGCTGAATGGGGTCGTGCGGGGCGTTGTAAGCCAGATACAGGAAAAAAGGTTTCGGCTGAGCCGCGCGTTGCTGAAGGTAATCCGTTGCCCACTGCGTAAACAGATCAGTGGCATGTCCGGTTGGGTCGATGACCTGCCGGTTGAGCCGCATATAGTTTCGGTCATGGCGCAGATGGGTATAATAGTCGTCCATCATATCCCCCTCGAAGCCGTGAAACAGGTCGAAGCCCCGGTCGTTGGGTAAGTTCGGCGATTCGAGACCCAGATGCCACTTGCCCACCAGGGCCGTGTGATAGCCATTTTTCTTCAATAGCGACGGCAGCAGAACGGTCGCTGGAGCCAAGTATCCCCAGTTATCATCGGGCATGGTTCGGATAACGCCCGGCACACCCACCTGTTCCGGATACCGTCCGCTGAGGAGGGCGGCCCGTGAGGGGGAACAAACCGACGAGTTCGCATAGAAATGGCTAAACCGCATCCCCGCCCGAACCAGCGAGTCAATGTGGGGCGTCTGGATATCGGGGGCGCCATAACTGCTCAGATCACCGTAGCCAAGGTCATCAGCCAAAATGAGCAGAATATTCGGTTTTTTAACGGAAGATTTTGCCTGACCAACTACCCGAACGGATTGGCAAAAGAGGACCAACAACAGAATGACTACGTGCTTCATACATCCGAAAAAAGCCGATACACCCAGCTTCTACTATGGTAGCAGGTTACGGTAGTAGCTGTGGTGGCGGGTTCTTCAACCCGACAGGGGAGGTTTCTCAAACCCTTCTCTAATGAATAGAAAAGGGTTAGGTTTTGAGAAACCTCCCCTGTCAGGTTGAAGAACCTGACATCACGAGTACACCACTGGCCGGAGCCAACAAAAAAAGGACACCAAATAAAATTTTGTTGCCTAACAATCTGACTGATTGAATGTTAAAATGGGGTTAAAGAAAGTTTAAATAGTATTCCCATAGGATTACTTATTTTTGTACCCCAATTTAAATTTTTACTCAACGATGAAAACACTTGGTTACTTTTTAACAGTAATCTGGCTTGTTGTTTCCGGCAGTGTACAGGCACAGGATCAGCAGGTTACGATTACGGGGAGGGTTGTCAACAAAGCGGATAAGCAGGGGCTTCCGGGCGTCAACGTTTTGGTACGTGGAACAACAACCGGCACGGCTACCGATGTAGAGGGGAATTACAAGATCAACGTTCCCAATGGTGCTGTGCTTCAGTTCAGTATGATCGGGATGACCACGCAGGAAATTCCCGTAGGCAATCAAACGACGGTTAACGTCGAACTGGCCGACGACGCCCGCGCCTTGCAGGAGGTAGTTGTAGTCGGTTATGGTACGCAGCGCAAGATCGACGTGACGGGGTCTGTAGCACAGGTAAAAGGCGAAGAACTGGTGCGGCAACCCGTGCTGTCGGCTACACAGGCGTTGCAAAGCAAAGTGGCCGGGGTGCAGATCATCAACTCGGGCGCACCGGGGCAGGCTCCCACCGTCCGGATTCGCGGAACAGGTACGCTCCTGGGCGGGGCCGACCCACTCTATGTGGTCGACGGAATCATCACGGAAGACATTCGCAACATCAACACCTCGGATATTACCTCCGTCGATATCTTGAAAGATGCCTCGGCGACGGCTATTTACGGGGTACGGGCGGCCAATGGTGTGGTGCTGATTACCACCAAACGCGGCAAGTCGGGTGCGCCAAGCGTCAACTACGATGCGTACGTTGGTATTCGCACGCCCGCCTATCGGGTCAGGATGGCGGATGCCCAGTTGTTTACTCAATACAACAACGAAGCCGTACGGTACGACGACCCAACCGCTACGCTGCCCTTCGACCCAACGGCCACTAACCCGGCCAACACCGATTGGTTCAAAGCCATCACCCGGACGGGTTTCCAGCAGAATCACTCGTTATCCGTTAGTGGCGGTACCGAAAAAACGACCTATCTCTTCAGTGCCGGTTATTTTACTGAAAAAGGGATTCTGAAAGGAACGGATTATAACCGCCTGACCCTGCGCCTGAACAACGAATACACGCTGTCGCCAGTGCTTAAACTGGGCCATAACCTGAGTCTGGCCAACGACAATTCGAACCTGACCGGTACCGCCGATCCGGCTATTCCCAGTACCACGGCCTATTCAGCGTTCACGAGTGCCTACAAACAGGCGCCGATCGTGCCGGTTCGTAACGCTGATGGAACCTACGGATTTACGGCAAGGAATAACGTAGCGAATCCGGTAGCCCAGTTAGATTATACCAATTACAACGCAAAAGGGCTGCGTTTGCAGGGTTCGTTCTACGGTAACCTGACACTGTTAAAGAAAATCACCGTGCTATCGAACTTCGGCATTGAAAGCAACGCCAACCGGGCGTACAACTATAACCCGGTCTATCAGGTATCGGCCAATCAGCGCAACCTGACGAGTGAATTGAATGTGGGCCGGTCGACCAGCTCCCGCTGGCTCTGGACCAACACGGCCGAGTATACCAATACCTTTGCGAAACAGCATACGGTGAAAATATTGGGTGGTTACGTGGTCGAACGGTTTCAGAACAATATTCTGACCTCGGCCCGACAGGATGTGCCGCCCCAGTCGAACTATTTCTATCTGAACACGGGGAATGCCTCAACGGCAACGAACAGCGAAGTGGGCAGTATTCAAACCCGGCAGTCGTACATTGGTCGGGTCAACTACAACTTTGCTGACCGGTATCTGTTTACGGGTACTGCCCGGTACGATGGGTCGAGTAAGTTTCCCACCAACAACCGCTGGGGTTTCTTTCCTTCGCTGGGTGCGGGCTGGGTCATCAGCGAAGAGCCCTTCCTGCGCGGCAAAACGCCGTTCGATCAGTTGAAAGCGCGCGTAAGCTGGGGTAAGACCGGGAACGACCGCATCGACCCGAGTGCCTTCCAGTATACCATTGCCAGCGGCCTCGACTACGCGCTGGGCCCAAACCAGACGCTGCAACAGGGACGCACCATTACGAACCTGATCGACCCGAACCTGCATTGGGAAGTAACGACCGGTACGGACATCGGTCTGGAATTTGCGCTCGCCAAAAACCGGCTGACGGGTGAATTCACGTACTATAACAAACTCACCAGCGATGCCCTCTTTCAGCGGCCCATCGACGCCATTTTCGGGGATGTCGACGCGGCTTACCTGACCAATGCCGCCAGCGTGCGGAACCGGGGTTTTGAATTTGCCCTGAACTGGCGCAACAACTCAACCAGCGGATTTAACTACAACGTTGGCGTAAACGCGACCATCAACAAGAACCGGCTGGAAGATGTGCAGGGTGGCTTACCCATCAACGAAGGCGGCATTGGTAACGGCCAATACACCACCCGCACGGCAGTGGGCCAGCCCGTAGGTAGTTTCTGGGTGTGGCAAACCGACGGTATTTTCCAGACGCAGGAGCAGGTTACTAACACGGCCGCTAAAATTCAGGGTACCAAACCAGGCGATTTCCGTTACGTAGACCAGAACGGCGATGGCGCTATCGACGATAATGACCGTGTGTTTGTCGGTTCGTACCAGCCCAAACTGTACTTCGGCGTCAACGGTGGTTTCACTTATAGCAACTTCGACTTCTCGACCGACTGGTACGCGAACGTTGGCAACAAAGTCTACAATGGCAAAAAAGCACAGCGGTTTGGCAACGAGAACATCGAAGCCTCCCGCGCTGACCGCTGGACCCCCACCAACCCCAGCAATACCGAACCACGGGCCAGCAACTCCGTCCCCATCTCGTCGACCTATTACGTTGAATCAGGGTCTTTCTTCCGGATCAACAACATAACGCTGGGCTACACGCTGCCTAAAGAGTTGGTATCGTCACTGAAAGTGAGTCGGGTGCGGTTCTACGTAACGGCGCAAAACGCCCTGACGATCAAAGCCTTCTCGGGCTATACGCCCGAACTGCCCGGCAGCAATCCGCTGAATGCCGGTATCGAGTTGGGCACCTATCCGGTAACATCGGCCTATCTGGCTGGTCTGAACATTGGCTTTTAAGTAAACAACGAGATGAAAACCTTTCAGAAACTCATTACATACTCCTGCATTGGCGGTCTGGTAATTGCCAGTGGCTGTTCCAAGTCCTTCCTGGATGTGCCCCCCCAGGGACAGCAGACCCCAACGGACTTCTTTTCGAGTAATGCCGATGCGGCAACAAGCCTTGTCAATGCCATTTATTCGAAGATGACCGACTGGAACTTTCAGTCCTTTTCGTGGAATGGTATTACCAGCATTGCGTCGGACGATGCCGATAAAGGCAGTTCGCCGGGCGATACCGGCACGGACAAGGATCAGCTGGACAATTTCACGTTTACCCCTTCGAGTGTTTCGTTCAACGAAGTATGGGGTGGTCAGTACGAAGCCATTGCGCGGGCCAATCAGGCGCTTGACAACCTGCCGCCCCTGTCTATCAACGACACGCTGAAGAACCGGCTCATCGGCGAAGCCAGCTTCCTGCGGGCCTACTGTTATTTCAACCTCGTCCGCTCGTTTGGCGGGGTGCCACTGATCACGAAAGTGGCCGACCCGACCAATGCCAGCGACATTCAGCAGGGACGGGTGCGGGCGACGTCGGCGCAGGTGTACACGCAGATCGAAGCGGATCTGGCAACGGCCGTCGCCAATCTGCCCGAGAAATCGCAGTACAACGCGGCCGATCTAGGCCGGGCTACCAAAGGAGCCGCGAAAGCCCTGCTGGCCAAAGTGTCCATGTACGAGAAGAAGTGGAACGTGGTGTTGCAACTGACCGACGAAATCATTGCTTCGGGGCAGTATTCGTTACAGCCTAATTATGCTGAACTCTGGCGCGAATCGACGGAGAATGGTGTCGAGTCGATTTTCGAGATTCAGGGCCGGGGCGTAACCCCCAACAAAGGGGTGCAGGGCTACTTCGAAACGCAAGGCGCACGGGGCGAAAACGGTTGGGGATGGGGATTCAACACACCCTCCGAAAATCTGGTGCAGGCCTACGAACCCGGCGATACCCGAAAAGCGGGTACGATCATTCAACGCGGCATGACCCTGTGGGATGGCCGGGTCGTGAGTCCGAACGCCGAAAATCCGTATTACAACATGAAGGCGTACGTGAGCTTGACACAGGAAACCAACAACGGTAATACCTGGGAAACCAGCAAAAACGTTCGTATTTTACGTTATGCCGAAGTGCTGCTGATGAATGCCGAAGCCGCCAACGAACTCGGACAGCCAACCAAAGCGCTGTCAGATCTAAATCAGGTCCGGGCACGGGCGCGGGGTGGCGTCGCTACGGCATTGCCAAACGTGACGACAACCGTCCAGGCCGATTTACGACTTGCCATCTGGCGTGAGCGCCGGGTTGAACTCGCCTTCGAACACGACCGCTATTTCGATCTGGTCCGGCAGGGGCGCGCTGCGACTGTTTACCAGGCCCTCGGCAAAAATTTTGTAGCGGGTAAACACGAAGTCTTCCCCATTCCCCAGCCGCAGATTCAGCTGAGCGGTGGGCAGTTGACGCAAAACCCGGGGTATTAAAGGTTTTACCCCACGGCAGCGGCTGACCCCACCCCAACCCCTACCCTTGAAAAAGGGGAGGGGCTAAAAAAGTTGTCGTCACCCTTTAGTTGTTCTGTCCCGTTCATTATGATATGGATAGGGAATTTAACAGCCTGTTTTTGGTTCCGTTAGGATCTTTACAGTTCAGCGCAGATAGAAACGGGGCATCTGCACATGCTCGATAGGCCATTGCTAATTCCGAATTCACGTTCATTACACAATTCACGTCCTTCTGAGACAAGGGGAATTTTGTAACGAAGTTCCTTTCTCTAGCCCCTCCCCTTTTTTCAAGGGGAGGGGTTGGGGCGGGGTAGAAACAAAGTATCTTCCTTTATGAAACAACTCCTCGCCATCCTCCTCACCTGCACCAGCCTCACCATCGTCTGTTGCCAGCCAAAACCAAAATCGGTCGCTCCCGCCCCAACGGCGTTTACCCCCTCCAGCTCCGATCAGGCCTTTCTGGATAGTCTGCAACAGGATACGTTTCGGTATTTCTGGGAAACGACCAACCCCGAAAATGGGCTGGTACCCGATCGGGCGCCGTCCAACTCCTTTGCCAGTATTGCCGCCGTAGGCTTTGGTCTGACGTCGTATCTGGTTGGGGTAGAGCGCGGCTATATTACGCGGGTACAAGCTGCCGACCGTACCCTGAAAACACTCCGTTTCTTCGCTAATGCCCCCCAGTCGGATAAGGCGACGGGTGTATCGGGCTACAAAGGATTTTTCTATCATTTTCTGGATATGAAAACCGGCGAGCGATTCAAGCAGGTCGAACTATCGACCATCGACACGGCCCTGCTGCTGGGCGGCATCCTGAGCGCACAGAGTTATTTTGACCAGAATAACGCCGTTGAAACGGAGATACGGCAACTGGCCGATCAGATTTACGGACGCGTGGACTGGGTCTGGTTTCAGAATAACAACGGTCCGGCGTCCCGGCCGTTTGTATCAATGGGCTGGCACCCCGAGTCAGGCTTTATCAAGAGCGACTGGACGGGCTATAACGAAGGTATGCTGCTGTATGTGCTGGCGCTGGGCTCGCCCACGCATGCGGTTGGCACCGACGTTTGGGCGGCCTGGACCAAATCGTATCCATGGGCTACGTTTTACGACCAGACCCACGTGAACTTCGACCCGCTGTTCGGGCATCAGTACTCGCACGTCTGGATTGATTTTCGGGGCATCAAAGACGAGTACATGCGCAGCAAAGGCATCGACTATTTTGAGAATTCACGTCGGGCCACCTACGCCAACCGGGCCTATTGCGTAGCCAATCCCGGCCGATGGCAGGACTACAGCCCGACCATCTGGGGGCTCACCGCCTGCGACGGCCCCGCTGATACGCTGGTGAATGGAAAGCAGTTTTTCTCATACCGGGCGCGGGGAGCGGCCAGCACGCAGATCGTGGACGATGGCACCATTGCCCCTACGGCAGCGGGTGGATCGATAGCGTTTGCACCGGAAATTTGCGTTCCGGCCTTACGGGCGATGAAAGCGAAATACGGTGCGAAATTATACGGCAATTATGGTTTCCGCGATGCGTTCAATCCCACATATCGGTACCCGGCCCGCGTGGCTAACGGCTCTACGCAGCAAGGCTGGTTCGATGTCGATTACCTGGGCATTGACCAGGGCCCAATTTTGCTCATGGCCGAAAATATGCGGTCGGAGTTCGTCTGGAAACTGATGCAGAAAAATCCGCATATCAAGCGTGGGCTCATCAAAGCCGGGTTTACGGGCGGCTGGGTGGCGCGGTAAACAGAATCAATTCTATTTCTGAGACTGCTTTTATAAGCAGTCTCTTTTTTTGGCACCTGGTATCAGGTCTGAACACCCAACATCACTTGTTTATATTGGTCAGAGGCCAGATACTAACTTGGCGGCTTTGTAGCCGAACAATCAGCTTGTGAGGAGGTTAAAACGGGTAAAAGACAACGGCTCTTCTGTCGATTTATCGGTTTGAATCCGTCTACGTTATGAAACAACTTACCTATTCGCGTCGCCATTTCATGCACCATATGGGGGCTGCATCGATCCTGCTGCCCGGATTACTACAAAGCTGCGGGGGCAAAAGCGATAAGTCGACGGCCGAGTCGGCCACGTCTACGACAACCACTACCGGTTCAACGCGCAAGCTGGGCATTGCCCTTGTCGGCTTGGGTCAATACAGCGAAGGCCAATTGGCACCCGCACTCGAAAAAACGACCAACTGCCGCCTGGCCGGCATCGTAACGGGTACACCCGAAAAGGCCGATACCTGGAAAAAGAAATACAATATCCCCGACAAAAACGTATACGATTATAAGACCTTCAACCAGATTGCCGACAATCCGGATATCGACATCGTGTATGTAGTCCTACCTAACTCCATGCATGCCGAATACACGATTCGAGCGGCTAAAGCAGGTAAGCACGTCATCTGTGAAAAGCCAATGGCCATGAACGCCGACGAATGCCAGCAGATGATCGACGCCTGTAAGAAGGCCAATCGGCAGTTATCCATCGGCTATCGGCTGCATTTTGAACCGCACAATCAGGAAATGATGCGGCTCGGTCAGAAAGAAGCCTTCGGAAAAGTAAACCGGATTGTAGCCGAAAATGGGCAGATTCAGGATGAAAGCTCACCCTGGCGGCTAGGCCGTGGGGTTGGCGGGGGTGGCCCCCTGCGCGATGTGGGGGTGTACTGCATACAGGGGGCCATTTATACGAAAGGCCAGATTCCCATTGCCGTTACCGCCCGAAAGCACCCGGTAACAGATGCCGAGAAATTTAGCAAGATCGAAGAGGGTATGGATTTCAGCCTCTATTTTCCGGATGGAAGCATAGCCGCCTGCAAAGCCAGTTTCAACGACAAATACAACAAACTCCGCGCAGAAGCGGCCAGGGGCTGGTTTGAACTCTCCCCCGCCTATGCCTATTCCGGGCTGGAAGGAAAAACAAGCAACGGCAAAATGGAGATCGAGAACGTACCGCAACAGGCCCAACAGATGGACGCTTTTGCCAACTGCATTCTGCAAAACAAACCCACAACTGTACCCGGTGAACTGGGTAAGCGGGATGTGCAACTGATCGAAGCCATTTTCGAAGCCGCCCGAACCGGCCAGAAAGTACCGACCAAAGATGTCGTTCAGATACTGGATACGTCAGCATTGACGGGGCAAAAGGCGTAGGAGTTTGGGCATAGGGAGGTGATACGGATTATCGTTACACCTACCCTATGCCCAAACCCCTACGCCTTTTGTTACTGCTTACAACCCATATTGATCGAGCAGATACACCAGAGCCGCCATGGAAGCCGCGCCGAGTTCAAGCTCCCGCTGGCTCACCGTTTCAAACTTATCGACGGTGGTATGGTGATAATCGAAGTACCGCTGCGAATCGGGTTTGAAGCCGAACAATACCGTGCCTGACTGAGCCAGCGGGCCAATATCAGCTCCTCCCCCACCCGCGCCAATTTCCAGCAGGCCATAAGGGGCCAGCAGTGGTTTCCATGGCATCACTTTGGCCCGTTGATCGGGCGTACCAACAATGCCGAAACCACGGGGTGTAAATCCACCGTTGTCCGATTCGACGGCAGCAATATGCTTCTCGTTATTTTTCTTGGCGAGATCGGCATAGGCAACACCGCCCCGCAGGCCGTTCTCTTCATTCATGAACATCACCGCACGAATCGTACGCTTCGGCTTAATACCCAGTGCTTTCATAATCCGCAGTACTTCGATAGACTGCACACAACCTGCGCCATCATCATGAGCCCCTTCGGCCAGGTCCCACGAATCGAGGTGACCACCGACCACAATGATCTCATCCGGCTTTTCACTGCCTTTTATTTCACCAACCACGTTATACGACTTGGCATCGGGCAGGGTTTCGCAGTTCTGCTTGAAGTAGAACGTCAGATTTGGGTTTTCGGCTAGTGATTTGCTCAACAGATCGGCGGCATTGGTGCTGATAGCTGCCGTAGGAATCAGCGGAACGCCCGTCCCGTAACGCATACCCCCAACATGAGGATTGTCATCGCGAACATTCGTCATGGAGCGGACAATAGCTCCAACAGCTCCCAGTTTAGCCGCTTCGGTAGCACCATTGGCCCGCTGGTCCACGGCTCCGCCATAGGCTTCGAACGTGTTGATCTTTGTGGGGTCCATTGGGCGATTGTAAAAGACAATCTTACCCTTCACTTTATCGGCACCTAATGCCCGCAGTTCAGGGAAGCTTTTCACTTCGATGACGCCCGCTTCCACGCCCTTTGGACCAGTAGCGACCGAACCACCCAGAGCGGCAATGGGTACCATTATCTTCTGTTTGCCATTCTGAATATAGGCGATTTCTTTAGCACCCCGCACCCAATGCGGCACCATCACATCCTGCAAAAACACCCGGTCGAAGCCTTCTTTCTCCATCACTTGCTTCGTCCAGTCGACGGCTTTTTGCGCCCCTTCCGAACCGCTCAGGCGCGGGCCAACCTGCTTGGTCAGGTAGCGCAGCCAGTCGTAAGATTTTCCATTGGCTAACGCTTCATTATAAATCTTTCGGATGGTTACGGAATCAGCCGTTTGGGCCTGGGCGTAGCCAACCAGCATGGTAAAGAGAAGTGTAATCGTTTTCTTCATGGCAGGCGGTTGTATTGGTTAAGAGGGCAATATACAGAAAAGCCCGGCTGCTTTCCAGCAACCGGGCCTGTCTACTTTCTATCAGTCAAATCTTACATGTTGATCGCCCGGTTGTCCGTAGCGGCCAGACGGACATATCATGCATTTTGCAGTACTACGCCAATATGCCAAAGTGTATCTGCACTTAAATCCACCTCACCGTCGAGCCACTCAACATAGTACTCTTTGTTTTGTACATTATTGAACACATCAGGGTCTTTTAAAGGCTTAAACGCTTCCGACCCCAGGTACTGTGTAATATCAGCAATTTTTTCAACGCCATTGTCAAATGCGCAGACAAGTCTATAGTTGATAACAGGTTTTATACTTTTAAGAAACCTCATAGTATATTACTTTAATGCATCAATTTTAAAAACAGTACTCCCTTCCGTTGCGAGTAGCCAGTTTGCCATTCATTCGTCTGCGTGTATTTCTACCCAGGCTTGAACTAACTTCAATTTTCCAGTGGGAAAAGCTCTCGTAAGCATGACGCCATCAGGGATCGGAACCACCGCTTTCTGCCCAGAATATTCTATATGAATATGCGGCAAATGGTGCTCTTTATTATCGAAATAAAACATTCGAATAATAATACCATAAAACATTGATATAACGGGCATGGAAAATTATTACAAGTTACTTCACAAAATAAATCCTTTACTAAACACAAGCCCGGCCGCTTTCCAGCAACCGGGCCTGTCTACTTTCTATCAGTCAAATCTTACATGTTGATCGCCCGGTTGTCCGTAGCGGCCAGACAGGCTTCCTTGAAGGCTTCGGTGTAGGTCGGGTGAGCATGCGACATCCGCGACACGTCTTCGGCCGATGCCCGGAACTCCATCGCCACAACGGCTTCGGCGATCATGTCGGCCGTACGGGCGCCAATCATGTGAACGCCCAGAATTTCGTCGGTTTCCTTATGCGCCAGCACCTTCACCAGCCCATCCACGTCCATACTCGCGCGGGCACGACCCAGCGCCTTGAACGGGAATGACCCAACTTTATAGGGAATACCTTCCTGCTTTACTTCTTCTTCCGTATAGCCTACCGAAGCCACTTCCGGCCAGGTATACACCACACCCGGAATGAGTCGGTAATGAATGTGCGGCTTTTGCCCAACAATGGTTTCGGCAATGAACGTACCTTCTTCTTCGGCTTTGTGGGCCAGCATGGCACCCCGGATCACATCGCCCAAAGCGTAGATGTGGGGAACGCTCGTACGCAGGTAATTGTCCACTTCAACCTTACCACGGGCATCCGTTTTCAGACCAGCGGCCTCCAGGTTCAACCCATCCGTGTAAGGCCGACGTCCTACAGACACCAGGCAATAGTCGCCGGTGAGGGTGATCTGCTCGCCTTTTGGTGTATCGACACTGACAACAACTTGATCGCCGGTATTCTCCACTTTTGTCACTTTGTGGCTGAAGTAGAAATCAGCACCTAGTTTTTTGATGGCCTTCTGAAGTTCTTTGCCCATCGTTTTATCCATCGTTGGGATCATCGAATCAGCGAACTCTACAAACGACACTTTCGAGCCAAGACGGGCATAGACCGATCCTAACTCAGCGCCAATTACACCCGCGCCAATCACGATCATGTGTTTGGGAATCTCCTGAAGCGTGAGGGCTTCGGTCGAGGTGATCACCCGTTTTTTATCGATCGGCATCGACGGGAACGACATCGGTTTAGAGCCCGTAGCGATAATGATATTCTTCCCTTTGATGACCTGTTCCGACCCGTCGTCTTTGGTAATTTTGATCGTGTGGGGATCAACAAACGAACCGACGCCATGCAGCTCGTCGATCTTGTTTTTCTTCATCAGAAAGGTAATGCCCTTTGTTGTTTGATCGACCACGCTGGATTTGCGGGCAATCATCTGCGCCAGGTCGACTTGCAGATCGGCCAGCTTAATGCCATGTTCGGCAAACGTGTGCGCAGCGTTGTAATAATGCTCTGATGAGTCGAGCAGCGCTTTTGACGGTATACACCCTACATTCAGACAGGTGCCGCCCAGCGACTGGTACTTTTCGATAATGGCTGTTTTCAACCCGAGTTGGGCGCAGCGAATTGCGCCAGTGTAGCCGCCCGGCCCCGAACCAATCACAATAACATCGTATTCCATAGAATTTGATAAAAAAACCTGAGAAGAGAGACGCAGGACAAAAGAAAGCAGTAATTGACAAAGTTATCTCAATAAACTATCCTGTGTCGAATATCCTACTCTTTCGTCTGATAAATAAAGCATTCCGCATGCAAATTTGGTTCAGAATTTGATTACCCAAACCGATTTCCTGAAAATCGTGTTGGTGGTTGCATAAGGCCCTCTTCATCCAAGGCTATTTTTTCCGATTTATGCGTTCCGTTTATCCAGTTCTTCTGTGCCTCACGCTGTTAATCAGCAGTTGCAACGACCCCAATCAGCAAAATCAACCGAACGTATATTACGATGTATTGAGCTACGTAAAGGGGCAGATTGACGTCTTATCCGCCAAAAAGCCGCTTATCAGCAAGACTGTTGCTATTAACAAAAAGCGTAACCAACAAACCACGCAGGCGATTAACTGGACGCGTGAGCTGGAATTATTTACGCAGGCTGACATTAACAAGCCCGCTCTCCGGAGCAGTTACCAGATCACTCGCCCCGATTCGCTGACTTACCAGTATACCTTAAAAAATTCGGAAGAGCGCTTAACCGTTCGGTCACTTACCGTACGGCTGGATTCCATCACCCGTAAGCCAGGCCGGATTGAAGCCGTCTTACAAACCAAAAATCCACTTTATACCTCCGAACGTCATTTACTATTACAAAGCGGCCCCCTCGCCAACGGGCAGTGGGGCGTGCAGCACTATACCGTGTCGGGTTTTCAGAAGCTCCCCTACTTCGACAAGAATGAATTTATGGTTGACGGTCGCCTGAAATAAGGCGATCAGGCCGTGGCCAGATCGAATGACAGCGGCAGGATGAAGATAAAGGTGGTGCCCTCACCCTTGCCGGAGTGAATTTCGTACCGACCCCGAATCAGGTCCATGCGGGCCTGAATATTATGAAGCCCCATACCGGTTGCATCGGCGGGATCCATCCCACAGCCGTTATCTTTCACAATCATGTTCAGCTCGTTGTTGAACCGGCGAAACAGAATATCAGCTTCTGTGGCTTCCGAGTGACGAAGGATATTACTGCAAAGCTCAATACAAATCGAATACAGATTAAACTCCGCCGTTTTATCCAGGCGGGGCAGCTCCGCATTATCCAGCCGAAACATTATTTTCTGCGAAAGATTGAGCTTATTGACCAGCCGAATCAAAGCCTCGGACAGCCCTTGTTTCTCCAGCTCGTCGGGCTGTAAGTTGTGCGACAGGTAACGAATTTCCGCAAAAGCTTCTTTGGCCATGTTCAGCAGGTTATAATAGATCTGCTGCTCACGTTCGGCCATATGCGCCGGATTCAAGGCCGACATACTCGTCTTGATAGCCGCCAGTAATCCGCCAAGGCTATCATGCAGATCAGCCGCCATGCGCTTTCGTTCGAGCGTCTGACCGCGTAAAAGAGCTTCTTCGATCTCGCGGTTTTTAGCCCGTAACTGATCATTGGCAAGTTTCAGCTCGACGGTTCGGGCAAATACTTTATCTTCCAGATCAAGGTTCAGACTTTCAATCTCCCGTTTCTGGCGGTAAATCAGCTGGTTCTTTCGATAATAAACGATAACAAAACCCAGCAGCATCGCCAGCCCGCCCACCATAATTAACCGCATAAGATTGGCCTCCTGAATGTCATGTCTCAGTTTGGCAATATGCGCGCGTTGCTCTAATCGGCTTTTCTGCGATTCGGCTTTGAGACGTTCGGTTTCAATTCGCTGCTGAAGCTGGTTCATCCGGGTCTCGCCGGCCAACTGGTCGCGTTCGGCCTCGGCCCGTAAACGAGCGATTTCCGCCTGCCGACGAACATTTATCAGCTGTTGCTGCTGGAGAAAATGCTCTTTATCGGCAGCCAGGCGTACCTGATTAATATCGTACTTTTTCTGCACTGCCGACAGTTCGTCAACGCGCTTAAGGTTAGTCAGGCTATCGCGCAGCGTACTGTATTCTTCAAACATAGCCAGTGCCTGAGCGGGCTTATTAGCTAGTTTATAAGCCTGATAAAGCGACTGGGCGGCCATTTGCTGAATTCGGATAAAACCAGCCTGCCGGGCAATGACAATGGCTTTTTCACCAAAATCGATCGCCAGATCTGGTTTTTTAGTCAATGTGTAGGCTTCCGATAATCGCGCCCAGACAGCCGCCTGTCCACCCCGATCGTTTACCTGAGTCCATACGGCCAGCGCATTCTCGAAATAAGTAATAGCCTGATCGGGTTGGTGCCGGCTAATGAAGAAATCCCCCAGGCGTTCGTTCGTATAGGCTACATTCACCTGCGAGCGAGCTTCCGATGCCATTTTCCGGCTTAGTTCGAACTGTTCGCGGGCCTGTTCATATTGCCCCCAAATTTCATATACTTCACCAATTTGAGTAATAGCCTGGCTAATGAGTAGTTTCCGATTTTTAGGTGTCAGCAACGTATTGACGCCAAGCAGCGACTGCGAAAGCTGATAACTCTGCAGGGCGTTATCATACTCTTTCAGCAACATATAAATATCGCCCATGTTCATTTGCACCTGCCAGCGCGGAGAACTTTCCCTCGGTAATTTGACACAGAGTTCAGATGCCCGTTGATTAATACGCAGTGCCTGAGGGAAATCGCCTTTCACAGTCCGCAAGTAGTACTCCTGCAACATCATGGCCCGCACCCGATACAGGGTGTTGTGGTAGCGCAATGCCTGGTCTTCTAATTGTCTGGCATATAGAAAGCTGCTGTCGCGCTGCGAGTCGCGCATTTGCTTAAACACCAGCGCCATGAACCGCAGCCCTTCGAGACGCAGGGTATCGTTTTGGGGAGTGCGGGGCAAGCTGGCCGAAATATGGCGATGCGTCCGTCCTAATGTCAGCAAGCTATCCATATAAATGGCATCGCCCCGCCGATCGAAGTTCAGTTCCGGCAGTTTAGGGCAAGCTTGTCCGAGGCAAGTAGCGCACCAGCCAAGCAACAGGACTCCAGGCCAAAGTGATCTCATAGGACGCGCACCAACTTACTCAACAGCTGATAGGAGACTCTAAAGTAAGTATTTAGTGCAGTTAATCAATGGGTTGGCTTAAAATTATCGATTCCAGGTTTAGTTACCGGTCATAAAATTTTGTTTGATACAAGCTTGCGCCCGCAGATCGCTATTGGCAAACGGACTCTTTTGGGGAGCGTCGTAAGTACCCTAAAAAAAATATATTAAAAAAAACGGCCGGATATTAAACGAACACACTATACTTGGAATCTAAAGAGAAGAATCAAACGTAAATACAATTAATTCGGCGAATAAGTCATATTTAACAAAACGTAGCTTAGGTGTCTCTTTAATTTGGATAAATTTAAGTTTTTACGAAAAAAGCCATCATTTGGCAGATTTTTTGCAGTAAATACTTGCACTTAAGCCAGTTTTTTTCTTACTTTTAAGGCTGGAAAAATAAAATTTCTTAAAAACATAACTCTCCCATACACTATCGGAACACTGCTCTACGTTACCTAATTGTCTTACTGAAAATGGAAAAAGCCCAGGTAAACGACAGTGAGTTGATTTCCCTGTACATCCGTGGTAATGAAAAAGCCTTTGCTAAATTAGTGCAACGGCACAAATCGAAGATTTACACCACTATATACCTGATTGTAAAAGATCAGTACATTGCGGAAGACTTAATGCAGGACACGTTCATCAAAGCCGTGGATACGATTAAGTCTGGTAAATACAACGAGGAGGGAAAATTTCTACCCTGGATTATTCGAATTGCTCACAACTTGGCCATTGACTATTTCCGAAAAGATAAACGCTACCCCAGTGTGGTGTTTGAAGACGGAAGCAGTGTTTTCAATACGCTTGAGTTTGCGGAGGATTCAGTTGAATCGCTCCAGATTCGACAGGAAACACACGAGCATTTGCGCGAATTGATTCAGCGATTGCCGGAACAACAGCGTCAGGTGCTTATCATGCGGCACTACGAGGAAATGAGTTTCCAAGAGATTGCCGATGCAACCGGCGTCAGCATTAACACGGCATTGGGACGTATGCGTTACGCGTTAATTAATTTACGCAAGCAACTAAGCAAACGTTCGCCGAGTTATGACAAAAACCTTTACCCAAAATGATGTAATCCGGTATGTCTATGAGGAGACCTCGCCAGAGGAGAATCTGCTCATTGAAGACGCCCTGATGTCGGAGCCGGATCTGATGACGTTCTTCCTCGAAGCGCTCGAAATGCGTGCTTTGATGAACAAAATTGAACGCCAGCCCCGCAGGAATACCGTTCAGTCCATTCTGGATTATTCAAAACACCATCCCGCAAACCCACCTACTCCTGTACGACATTCGTAACGGGTAGGTGGGCTTTTATGCGTATCGTAGCCGAATACTTAGAGGCCTAAGTATTCGGCTACGATACCCTATGACCATGCAAAAAAAAGAACGGTTCCAGCGCTTTATTCAGTACTTCACCGAACATTACCCGGAACCCAAAACTGAACTGAATTTCAGTAATCCTTACGAACTGCTGGTGGCCGTTATTTTGTCAGCTCAATGCACCGACAAACGGATCAATCAAATCTCCCCCGCCCTTTTCGCCCGATTTCCGGAAGCCGAATCGCTGGCTGCGGCATCGGTCGATGAAGTGTTCGCCTACATTCGCAGTGTCTCGTATCCGAACAATAAGGCCAAACACCTGGTCGGGATGGCCCGAACACTCATGGATCGGTTTGGGGGTGAAATTCCGGCAACGGTAGAGGAATTACAAACACTGCCGGGCGTTGGGCGAAAGACCGCCCACGTGATTCTGTCGATCGTGTATAACGAACCGACTATGGCCGTCGATACGCACGTGTTTCGGGTATCGCACCGGCTTGGGCTGGCTCCTTTAACGGCCAATACGCCCCTGGCTGTAGAAAAAGCGCTGATGGCGCATATTCCCAAACAACACGTTCCCAAAGCGCACCACTGGCTCATTTTGCACGGACGCTACATTTGCCTCGCCCGCTCGCCCAAATGCGACGTGTGCCCGCTGAAGGAGTTTTGTAAATATTATGAGAAAGTCGGTAAGTTGGTAAGTTTGTAAGTTACCAAGTGGTAAGTAGTAAGTGGCTGGCGCATACTCATTCAATATGCGTCAGCCACTTACTACTTACCACTTGGTAACTTATTACTCACTCAATACTGCTCTGTCCCAGCGAAGAAGAAATTGCTTTCAATTTCAGCGTTTTCGTCGGAATCGGAGCCGTGGATGGCGTTGGCTTCCATCGACTTGGCGAAGAGTTTGCGGATGGTACCTTCTGCTGCCTGAGCCGGGTTGGTAGCGCCAATCAGCTTGCGAAAATCGGCAACGGCGTTCTCTTTTTCCAGAATCATTGGAATGATGGCTCCCGACGACATATAGGCCCGCAGGTCGTTGTAGAAGGGACGCTCGCTGTGTACAGCGTAAAACTGACCGGCCCGCTCACCGGTTAATAAAGTCTTTTTAATCGCTACGATACGGAAACCCGCTTCTTCAATCAGTTTGATAATCGCGCCGGAATGCCCCGCTTCTACAGCATCGGGCTTAATCATCGTGAACGTTCTGTTTGTTGCCATTCTAAGTTTTTCTGTCCAGATTTTAGTGCTCAGTGTAGGTTCCTGTAATGGACATCTTTTCGTGAGTCAGGGGCAAATGTAGGGCTTTGCTCGTTAAATGTCACGATCTGTTCACCGACTGTCAGCTACGGTAGCATCTGAAAAGCAGGTCTGTCATCAAAGTTGCAGGCCGCTTTCTTTAAATCATCCATCGGAATTAGTATTATTCGTACTTTTGGGTTTCGATTATGGCCGAGGCCATTTATATATGCAAGACATTGAAGCAATTGGCGCAGTTATCGGGCAACCGCCGGGCGGCCCCGCACTAACCGTGCTGATTACAACTCACCAGAATCCCGATGCCGATGCGATGGGATCATCGCTGGGACTGGCGGGCTACCTTCGCAAAAAAGGCCACCACGTTACGGTTATTACGCCCACTGATTATTCGCAAAACTTACACTGGATGTCGGGTAATGAAGGCGTTATTGCCTTCGACGAAAAATTACGGGTATCCATCACCCAGTTAATCGAGGAAGCCGACGTTATTTTTTGCCTTGATTTTTCAAGCCTCGACCGTATTCGGGAACTGGCCCCGCTGGTGCGCCAGTCACGAGCCCGTAAAATCCTGATCGATCACCACCTCGAACCGGAATCATTCGCCGATCTCGCCCTCTGGGACCCAACCGCTGCTTCCACCACCCAGTTGGTGTTCCGGCTTATTGTAGAACTGGGTGATAAAGCACTCGTTGATGTGCCAATCGCCGAATGTCTGTATGCCGGTCTGATGACCGATACCGGCTCCTTCCGGCACCCCAATACGACGGGCGATGTACATCGTATGGCGGCAGAACTGGTCGATCTCGAGATTGATGTAAGCAGCGTTCACCGACGTATCTTTGACAATGTAACCCTCGACAAATTCAGACTGCTCGGTTACGTTCTGAATGAAAAGTTGAAAGTTTTACCTGAATACAAGTTCGCCTACATTACCCTCACAGATGCCGAACTGAAGCGCTTCCGGTCAAAAACCGGCGATACCGAAGGCATGGTCAATTATGCGCTGGCGGTAGAAGGCGTGGTGATGGCGGCAATCTTAATCGATCGAAACGACGAAATCCGCATCTCATTTCGTTCTATAGGTAATTTCTCCGTGCGCGATCTGTCCAGCAAACATTTCGAGGGCGGAGGCCACCGCAATGCCTCGGGTGGACGATCGAAACGGTCGCTTGCCGAAACAGAACAAAAATTATTATCCATTTTACCCGAGTACCAGCAGCAGTTGCTGGCAACAGTTTAATTTTTGTTTCAGGTTGTGTTAAAGACATCGACTCTGAAACAGTCCAAATAAACAACTAACAATAAATCATGTCTCTTAAAAATTTCGGGAAAGCCGCCCTACTTGTCGCTGTTGTAGCGGCTTGCGGTAAAAACCGCCAGCAGGTGACGGAAAACGGCCTGAAGTACACCATTCACGAGCAAACTGAAGGGAACCGCAAAGGCAAAGTTGGTGATATTCTGACCCTGCACCTGACGCTGATGAATAACAAGGACTCTGTTCTTCGCGATACGCACAAAGAAGGGGTGCCGTTCCAGATGCTGCTTCAGGTACCACCGTTCAAAGGTTCTTACGAAGAAGGGTTGACCATGCTGGGCAAAGGCGACAGCGCTACGTTCTACGTAAGTGCCGACTCCCTCTTCACCCGTGCCATGCAACCGCTGCCTCCGGGTGTTCAGAAAGGTACCGACATCGGTATTGCCGTGAAAATGCTGAACGTTCAAACGGAAGATGAATACAAGAAAGCCCAGGCCATCGACATGGAAAAGCAGAAGGGTGTCGATGCCAAGATTATTGAAAACTACATTGCCAAGAATGGGTTGGCGGGCAAAGCCCAGAAAACCGAATCAGGTGTGTATTATGTAGTGACCCAGCCGGGCAGCGGTCCAACGCCCAACAAAGGGGATGTGGTCCAGGTGCATTACACGGGTAAACTGTTAGACGGTAAAGTATTCGATAGCTCACGGACAAACCCACAGGCAGGTGGCAAACCGGCCCAGTTCCAGATTGGTGTGGGTATGGTCATTCCGGGTTGGGAAGAAGGCGTCAGCAAGCTCCACAAAGGGGAAAAGGCGACGCTCATTATCCCATCGACGCTGGCCTATGGCCCCCGTGGCAACCAGGGTATTGCTCCTAACTCTGTTCTGTTGTTCGATATTGAACTGATCGATATTCAGAAAGGTCAGCCAGGCCCACCGCAAATGCCGCAACCCGGCCGGTAAGCCATTCCCTCATATTTTAAAAGCCGTTTGCAGTTACGACTGTAAACGGCTTTTTTTGTTCACTATGGAACTCTGCTTTGCAACGAACAACCAACATAAACTAGCCGAAGTGTCGGCCAAACTCGGTGACGCCTTTACCCTCAAAACGCTTCAGGACATTGGCTGCACCGACGAACTGCCCGAAACTTCGGGCACAATTCCTGGCAATTCGCGTCAGAAAGCAGATTATGTCTGGGTCAATTTCGGGGTCTCCTGCTTCGCCGATGATTCAGGACTGGAAGTCGATGCCCTCAACGGCGAGCCGGGGGTCGATTCCGCCTACTATTCCGGCAGCCGGGACCATGCGAAAAACATTCAGACCTTATTAAGTAAGCTGGGAACAGAAGCCAACCGAAGGGCTCGCTTTATTACCGTCTTTACGTTGGTACTGCACGGGGTCGAGCACCAGTTCGAAGGCATTATTACGGGCCGCATTTTAACGGAACCTCGCGGAACGGGCGGGTTTGGTTACGACCCGGTCTTTATGCCCGACGGCTATGACCGCACGTTTGCCGAAATGAGTATTGACGAGAAAGGCCTGATCAGCCATAGGGCACAAGCACTGGCAAAAATGATTGCCTACCTGAAAGAGCAGGCAAAGTAGCGTAAGTAGTCGATACAAACAGCTTCTACCTTTTTATTCCTTCACCCTCCCTTTTATGGAAACGGCCTTACCCGTAGCGCATGTGTCAAAAGCCCGCACAGCAACCCAATTGATCTTTCTGGTTTGCGGCCTGGGTATGTCGAGCTGGGCACCCATGGTTCCCCTTGCCAAGGATCGGTTAGGGTTAAATGATGCCAACCTTGGCTTATTATTATTGCTGCTGGGGGGTGGCTCCATGCTAATGATGCCAATATCGGGTTGGTTGGTGAGCCGCTTTGGCAGTCGCATAGTCATGGCTTGTGCGGCTCTTGTGATGGCGCTTACCTTGCCTTTGTTGCTCGTTCTTTCGTCCGTCACGGCGATGGCAGTAACGCTGTTCATATTCGGTTCCGGCATTGGCACAATAGACGTTGCCATGAATGCTCATGGCGTACAGGTGCAGAATCTCTACGGAAGGCCCATCATGTCGTCTCTCCATGGCCTGTTTAGCGTTGGAGGCCTGTTTGGCTCCCTGGGTCTGGGCTTTTTAATGAAGCTTGGCCTCAATCCTGTGTACGCCATTATCAGCATTGCCGTTCTGATGATTCTGATTACCCTAACTCAATACAGGAATTTATTCCCTTTAGCAACTGAACAGCAAGCCATTGTCCGATTTTCGGCTTCCGATGAGCAGTCGCCTGCGGGCAGTCAGCGATTTGGCTGGTTGCAGGGAAGTGTCTTATTTCTGGGTCTGATGTGCTTTGCAACTTTTCTGTCAGAAGGGGCTGTCCTTGACTGGAGCGCTATATATCTGCGGGACATCAAAGGAATCGCGCCGGAGTTTGCCGGAGCGGGTTACGCAGCCTTTTCCATTGCGATGTCGGTAATGCGGTTAACGGGTGATAAACTAGTGGCGCATTTAACGAGTAAAACAGTTGTGGTTGGTGGCAGCTTGATCGGTGCTGTCGGCGTGGGCCTTGCCGTGTTGAGCCCCGGAGCCGTTGGGGCCATGACAGGCTTTGTGCTTCTCGGCATGGGCGTGGCTAATATTGTACCCGTGTTTTTTAGTGAAGCGGGCAAACTTCCCGGTATTCCACCAACAGTCAGCATACCGGCCATTACGACCATGGGGTATACGGGCTTACTGACAGGCCCGGCTTTACTGGGCTATATCGCTCAGCACTTTTCCCTGTCCAGCGCGTTTGGCTTCCTGATCGTACTGCTGGTATTGGTTGCCGTAAGCTATGGCGCGAAAGCCAGGCAAACAAACATTTCTTAGGAGGATCCAGGGCCGGAGTCCTCATGGAACAAGTATCAACTTTGCCTAGTAAGCGTTGTATCATCATTCCAGGGGCAACTTTTGTCAATTAAATGACGCCCTGAATGCCAAAGGTGACTGGTTGGTTTTTGCCTTAAACAACTTGCTGAACGACTGAAGATGTTCGAAGCCCAAGGCATAGGCGATTTCACTAACAGATAAGTCTGTAGTTGATAGCTTCTCCTTCGCCATTGAGATTAGCTTGTCATGAATATGCTGCTGGGTGTTTTGCCCGGTCTGCGCCCGTAACAGATTACTTAAATACTTAGGAGAAAGATTCAACTGGTTGGCAACAGACTGAACCGTTGGCAGTCCACCTTTATCCAGGGAGTCATTGTCAAAATAAGCATCAAGTAAGCTTTGTAGTCGGCCAAGTATCTGATGATTTGCTTTTTCCCGGGTAATGAACTGGCGCTGATAAAACCGGTCTGCGTAGTTCAGCAACGTTTCCAGTTGCGCAACAATGATCGGTTTGCTAAAGCGGTCAATGTTGGTCTGATATTCCTGCTGAATATACTGAATGATCTGGTTGAGAGTATCTTCTTCTTTTTCTGACATAAACAAAGCCTCATGCACCGAATAGCTCCAGAAGTCGTACTGCCTAATATTTTTGGCCAGGGGTGTATTCCAAAGGAAATCAGGATGGATATTAAGTACCCATCCTGATTGTTTGACGGCTTCATCGGTATGTACACGAGTAAGTCGAATAACCTGGCCGGGTGCTATGAACGATAGAATACCCTCGTTGAAATCAAAGGGCTGCTGCCCGTAGTTTACGCTTACATTGGACACCCGTTTGAGCGCAATGCTATAGAAATCGAAGACCAGATTCGTTGGTTCATCGCGATGTAAAGTCGTTACATCACCAACGTTAATGAGGCTAATCAGCGGGTGAAGCGGTTTAGGTAACTTTCTAAACGCATGAAACTCGCTTACCGTCTTAAAGTGCTTCATGCTCCTTGTTCGTTTTGGCGTACTTCCAGGATCAACTTCCCCCGGACATGCCAGGTTTGACTTTCGCGATGGGCTTCAGCTACCCGCTCCAACGGGAATACCTTACTGACAAAAACCTTTACCTTTCCTTCATCAATTAACCGGGCTATGTCCATTAGCCAGTCCTGCCGGGGTTGGTTGACTGCCAGTTCACCTTTGGCCTGTTTGCTGGCCAGTGCTGCCAGCACCGCGTCGTTAAAGGGCAAATCAATATTGGCGGTTACGAGTATACCGCCTTTCCTCAGAACACGGACCGATTTTAACCGTTCCTCGTTATCGCGCAATGGCGACGCTTCGAACACAACGTCAATATCGAGTACGAGGTTTTCAAACGTTTGGTTCTGGTAATCGATTACCTCGTCGGCCCCAAGCTGCTTTATATAATCCTGATTACTCGCCGAAGCAACGCCAATCACATAAGCTCCCATTGCTTTGGCAAATTGCACAGCAAAACTACCAACACCGCCCGATGCGCCCTGCACTAAAATACGTTGCCCGGGCTGCAATTTTCCGTGCTTAACGATGGCCGTCCAGGCTGTGAGCCCTGCCAGGGGCACTCCCGCAGCCTCATTGAAGCTTATCGTTTTAGGCTTAAGGGCAAACTGGCTGGCTTTTGCCACACAGTACTCGGCATAACTTCCATTTCCGGGGAAGTCAGGAACCCCGTACACCGCGTCTCCTTCCCTGAAAGCGGTCACGTCACTACCTATTGCGTCAACAACGCCTGCCGCATCCCAGCCTAATGTCATTGGCAGCGTTAAATATGGCTTCAGAATATCGTTGCCCCCTTCTCGAATTGCCCAATCCGTAGGGTTCACTCCACTGGCATACACCTTCACTAAAATTTCATCGGCGGCTGGTGTAGGACGTTCAATTGTGTCGAGTGTTAACACCTCCGGCCCACCAAATTCATGAATTCTGACTGCTTTCATGCGAAACTGTTTTCTAATTGATTGATGAAACAAAGGTCATCAATTGGTCGAAAGCAGATTTAGTAAGAATGCCCTTTGTGTTAGTCAAAACGGCCGGAAGCAAAAAGCCCTCGCCTGATTTCCAGACGAGGGCTTTCCTATATAAATTCAGCTAAATCTTAATAGAACTTAGCCCGACGGTCGTCGACTTTAGCGGCATCTTTAATGGCTTCGTTGATGTAGAAACCTACCCGCGATGTACCGTTCTGCTGAATCTGGGTCTTATACATGGTGTAGTCGGCAATGGTTGGTGCAGGCGTCAAGGCCAACGTCTCTACAACAAGAACACCATTCTCGCCCGCAAATGCTTTCGAGTGCTTACCGGGCTTCAGGCCAAACGCTTTACCTAAAGCAACTGGATCGACACCAGCGCTGCGTAAGAAACCCGTTGCCAGATTCACATCGTCAACCACTTCGACCAGGGCACCGGCACCAAACTTTTGCGCAGCACTTTCCAGCGTTCCGCTGGTGTTACCAAGCTTGGCAATAATCTGCTCGCCTTTCAGTTCATTGCGAACTTTAGCGGTCAGTTCACTGCGGTAATCCTCGACTTCAACTTTGTCTTTGTTCGTTTTGTTGGTCAACACAGCAATAACGTACTGATCGCCCACTTCAAAAGGTTCCGAAACCGAATTGATATCCGTTTTGTCATTGAAAGCCCAACGAACGATCTGCCGTACTTCTGACCCTGACAGGGCATTGATTTGAGCGGCTCCTTCCGGAATCCGTTCGGCAGTAGCCACTACCAACGACTTGTCTTCTTTCACTTTCGCATCGAACGCTTCTTTCGTATGTACGTCCGACGCAAACTGGTCTGCTTTACGCAGGGCCTCGTCACGTGTTGTCTGGCTTGGCGTGATGGCTTTACCGATGGCCGCTATCCGATACAGCACGTCGGTTTTAGGCTGCGTAACTTTGATGATGTGGTAGCCGAATTCGGTTTCAACCAGGCGGGGAATCAAACCGGCCGACGTAGCACCAAAAACAGCCGACTCAAACGGTTTCACCATCTGGCCGTTATTCTTGAAGTAACCCAGGTCACCACCCACCGACCGCGATCCATCGTCGCTGTTCGTTTGAGCAAGTGCTTCAAAACTGGCACCCCCCTGAATCTGCTTCAGCAGGCCTTCAGCCCGGCGACGGGCATCTGCCTTAGCCGAATCGGCAAGACCTTTGGTTTGGATCAGGATATGACTGGCACGAGCCGTAAAGTTGGTATCTCTCTTTGTGCCGCCGTATTTATAGATGAAATACGTATTGCCTTCCCGGAAGGGTCCGTAAATACCCCCGGCTGCAAAAGTCGGGATAGAGGCCCGGAGTTGCTCAGGCATTTCACCTGCTGTCAGGTAGAGAGGCACCCGAACGTCGCTGTTCTGCTGCGCAAACGTCGAGTCGTTGGTAGCCGCACCCAGGCCACGAGCCAGTGATTTGATCTGGCTGTAGAGGGCTGCACTGTCTTCTTTGGAAGGTGCTACCGAGAACGTTACATATTGAATGGAACGGCTATCGGTGCCGGGATATTCTTCCTTGTGCTTCGACAGATAATCCTGCAGTTGAGCATCCGTTACTTTCACCGTCGTATCGTTGATGGTGTAGTAAGGCACAAATAGAAGCTTGACATTCGCTTTTGCATTCTGCGCCTGGTATTCTTTCTGCGCTTCGGCGGTGGTAGCAAATACAGACAGGCGCATGAGGCTTTCGTATTTCTCGCGAAGACGATCTGAAGCCAGGTTCTTCTCGAAGCTAGCCCAGGCAGCCTGTTGTTGAGGAGGCAGATTTTTTAGTCCTTTCAGGTAGCTGATGATCGAGCTCTTGTCGAAAACGCCAGTCTGCGGATTCGTAAAGGCCTGCCGAACAGCGGGGCTGATGTTATTGCCCTGCACCATGTCAACAAGCTCTTCAGACGAAACGGTAAGGCCCAGTTTGTCGAACTCTTTCTGGTAGGCAATTTCAAACAGCATCTGATTCCAGGCCTGCTCACGAATCTGAACCATATCCTGATCGACGGGAGCCCGTCCGGATTGTTGCTCAAACTGTGCCCGAAGTTCATCTACTTTGGCATTGAATTCTTGATAATCAATGGATTGACCTGCAATCTCACCGACTTTCTGTTGATCTCCACCGAACAGCAAACTACGGCCGCCGAGTAAATCACCACCCACAATGAACAGAATCAAACTGACGGCAATAATACCAACAGCCAGTCCCGAACGTTCTCTGATCTTATTAATGACAGACATTTCGCTTTTTAACAGTCAATTTAGCCCGCAAAATAACAATTTTCCCCGCTGGAATACAAGTAGTAACTGTATATCTATCCTCAAAAGTGAGGAAAAGGCTCTACAATCGTTTAACAAAAAAAGTGCCGACTTTTCGAAAAAGTCGGCACCAAAGATATATTGACTAAAAAAAGAGCGGCTTAATTAATTGTCATCCCGCTTAAGCTTGTCACCTGCTTTATCAAAAGCATCGCCTATTTCGCGACCCGCTTGTTTAAAACCGGATTTTACATCTTTCCAGGCATCGGCCGTTGCGTTCTGGGCCTTATCAATATCGTCGCCCAGTTCTTTCCGTTCCTCCTCCAGTTTAGCCCGCTGACGATCGGTTTCCGCTTTCGCTTTGTCGCTCTGTTTGTCCGCTTTTACCTTTAATTCGTCAATTTTAGCGTCTAATTTATCCCGCTGGACCTTCATTTTAGCCACAGCCTCATCCCGCTCGCGTTTGAAGTCGGCAGCTGCTTCGTCTGATTTAGCTTCTATTTTATCGCCCGCTTCATCCATGTTTTCTTTGGCGTCAGCAGTAGCATCTTTTGTATCGGCAGAGATAGCATCACCTGTTTTTTCCAGCGCATCTTCGGTGCGGGACTCGTTCTTATTGTCGGAACCGCAGGCCTGTAAAAGCGCAAGTGATGACACCAGCATCAGGGTACCGGCAACGTGTTTAATCCGATTTAACATCAATGGATATTTTTTCATAATCGTTGTGTAGTTTGTTTTACAGTAAACACAGTTTGCAAACGACATGCCAGAAATTTGGAAGTAGTCAGTGAGCGGCTTCGCCTAAGTTGGTAAGTCGGTAAGTCGGTAAGTCGGTAAGTCGGTAAGTCGGTAAGTCGGTAAGTTGGTAAGTTGGTAAGTTGGTAAGTTGGTAACTGACGCGAAAGCAACACTCATGCGTCAGCTACTTACCAACTTAGGCGTAGCCGCTTACTGACTTACTGACTTACTAACTTACCGACTTACCAACTTATTTCCACTTAACCGCACAACCGATTGGTTTGGTAATAGGCGATTGAACCGGTCGGCCGGCTAATAGATTGGTGACAGCTTCCTCAATATACCGGCGTTGTACGCTGCCTCCGTCCTGTGGGCTATCGTCGATGGCTCCCAGGTATTCAAGGATAAACTGCCCATTAACTTGTTTTAGCACAAACACTTCCGGCGTTCGGGCTGCGCCAAAAGCGCGCGCTGTTGACTGGGTTTCATCTATGGCATAAACGAACGGATAGGCTTTGTCGCGGGAGCGGATCTGCATATTCTCGAACGAGTCATCTTCATAAGCCTTCGGGTCGTTGGGCATGATGGCAAGCACGGGGTAATCCTGTGATGAAAATTTACGATCCAACGCGATCAGCCGGTCTTCGTAAGCTTTTGAGAAAGGGCAGTGATTACTCATAAAAACGACAATCAAACCCTTCTGAGAACGGTAGTCTGCCAGCGTGATCTGGCGGTTATCCACGTTTTTTAAACGGAAATCGGCCACAGCATCCCCCAAACTGTATCCTTTTACTCCCTGAGCCATACCTGATTGAGTTAGTATCAGAACCAGCAAACCAGCTAACAACCAACTCGATATTAATTTCATTTCCGTCTTATTAAATGTTCCCTTATTAGATATGCCAAAGTTCATAAAGATTAATCTACACTTTGCTTCAGCGAGTATATTTTAACAATATACCTGAGTAAGTTAGGCATTGACCCTCTCCACTATCAACCTTTGTTTACTGATTTACAATCTCGATAATTTAAATAGAATAACCAGCCGCTTTGTAGATGTATTAAAAAAAACAACCGTTTAGTCAAAACAAGAATAAAATACACAAGCAAATAGTTATTTACTAAACAGTGTTCAGTAAGTTTGCATCGTTAATTATTTTTTAAATGGGTATTACGGAACGGAAAGAGCGGGAACGGGAAGAGATGCGGAAACTGATTCTGGATGCAGCCCAGAAACTGTTTCTAGCCAATGGCTACGACAAGGTCAGTATCCGCAACATTGCCGATGAGATCGAGTATAGCCCGGCTACGCTTTACCTCTATTTTAAAGACAAGAATGAACTGCTTTTTGCCCTTCACCAACGTGGTTTCGTGAAGATGGTACAGGAGTTTCAGCCATTGTTGTTGCTGAATGACCCGTTTGAAAAACTGGTTGAGATGGGCCGTTCGTATATCCGTTTCGCCGTCGAAAATCCAGAGCTGTTCGATCTGATGTTTATCATGAATGCGCCTATGGATAAGCTCGACAAAGAAAACTGGGTAGAAGGCGATCAGGCGTTTGGCTTACTTATGCAGGTCGTTCAGGAATGTATGGATGCGGGCGTTTTTCAAAAACACGATATCCAATCGACATCGATGATGATCTGGAGTAGCATTCATGGCTACACAGCGCTGTTCCTGCGAAAACGCCTGGGCATGTTTGCCGAATGCGATGTGCCGGTTATTATGGATGATTCGTTCAATTTGTTCTGCGAAACGTTACGGCGTGGGTTGTAAAAGTCAATGGATAATGTACAATATACGGCTTAGGAAACCATCATCCATTTATTAATAGTCCTATTTTTTTACCCAGTCACTAAACACTGTTCATTAACTAATATACGATCATGAATCTCATTCTCAACCGTATCCGCTACTTGAGTCTGTTGCTTCCCCTATCGGTTGTAGCCCAGCCGGCCCCAACACCTGCCTCTCCCGTTCTGGATGGTTATGTTCGTGAGGGTCTGGCCAACAACCTCGCACTCCGACAGGAATCGCTGGAGATTAGCCGTGTAACGGAATCTCTCAATCAGGCGAAGTCGCTATTTTATCCGCGGGTGGCCTTCAACCCGACCTATTCAATGGCAGCTGGTGGACGACGCCTGGAATTCCCAGTGGGCGACCTGCTCAATCCGGCCTATAAAGCGTTGAATCAGTTGACCGGCTCGGACAAATTTCCGACCAATATCGAGAATGTGAACCAGTTGCTGGCACCCAACAACTTCCACGACACCAAAATCAGTGTCAACTACGCCATTTTCAATACGGACATTCAATACAACTACCTTATTCAGAAACAGCTACTTACCTCGCAGGAAGCCCGTCGGCGGGTTGTCGAAAATGAACTGCGTTATACCATTGCCACGGCCTATTATCAGTATCTGCAAACGCTCGATGCCATTCGTATTTACGAAAACTCGCGAAACGTCCTGACGGAACTGACGCGCCTGAATGAAAAGCTGGTTCACAACAACGTGGCCACCAAAGAAGTGGTGACCTCGGCCCGCTACGAGATCAGCAAAGTGGATCAACAACTGGCTGTTGCGCAGAAAAACCGCGAAACCGCCCGCGCTTATTTCAATTTCCTCCTCAACCGCGATCTTCAGACAACGGTCGACGTCGACTCGTCGCTCACGAAAATTTTGCCCGAGTCGAAAGAGAACGTGACAGACTTGCAGCAAACCGCCTTGCGCGGACGGCAGGAACTGGCCCAGGTGAACAGTTCGCTAAGTGCGGCTCAAACCGCCGTTAAACTGGCCGAAGCCAACGCCAATATTCCAAACGTGTATGTGGGAGCCAACACGGGTTTTCAGGGATTCGGCTACACATTCCAGAATCAGGCGTATCTGGTAGCGCAGGTGGGCTTGCAGTGGGATCTGTTCCGGGGCTATGAGAAGCGGTCGAAGATTCAGCAGGCTAAAATCCAGACCAACGCGCTGCAAACCCGGTTGCAGGAAGTGCCGCGACAAATTCAGTTACAGGTGCTACAGGCGTACTACGACCTGGATGCGGCTACCGAAAGCCTGTCTGCCACCCAGAGTGGCATGCTCAACGCCGACCAGACGTTTCGGGTTATCGACAGCAAATACCGCAACGGGCAGTCGCTGCTGATCGAATTTTTGCGCTACCAAAACGACCGACTGACGGCCCAACTGCAGCACTCACTGGCTCGCATGGATATACTCGTGAAACGGGCCGCGCTGGACCGGGCCGTGGCTGTAGGGCAGTAAGGCATACCTGCCGTGGTGTCGGGTTCTTAAACCCGACAGGTAAGGTTTCTCAAAACCTCATGACACAGACTCTACGAGGTTTTGAGAAACCTCACTTGTCAGTTTTAAGAAACTGACAGCACCGAAGAGTCCAGTGCAGCCAGAGTTTGTTCGTGTTTAACTGAAGGGAAATCGTCAATAAACTCATTTACGGTATGACCACCTTTAACGTAGTCGACCAAGTTTTTAACCGGGACACGCGTGTTAAAAAAAACCGGCGTTCCGCTCTGAATATCCGGATGTATTGTGATGATCTGATTCATGATTGACCGTAATAGTGATGTACACGCGTAGAAATAGATACAACTTGACAAAAGTGTCTCAGTAAACAATTGACCACATGAAACCACTACATATTCTTCTCTCTTTATCATTTTCTGTTCTCCTCTGGGCCTGTAGCAGCAAAGCCGACAAAGCACCGACCAATGAGGTAGCTCAAACCGCTGATGAGGTTGTTGTACCCATCAAACTAATACCAGTCAGCACCGTTGTCCGGGCCGAACCGGTGGTGGCCTCAGGTCTGGTCTCGTCGGCGCAGGAAGCGCGGATGTCGTTCAAGGTTGGTGGTATTATCAACCGGATGTTTGTGGAAGAAGGGCAGTCCGTTCGGAAGGGGCAACTGCTGGCGACGCTTGACTTGACCGAGATCAATGCCCAGGTAGCTCAGGCGCAACTGGCCAACGAAAAAGCCGAACGCGATCTGGGACGCGTCAAGAGCCTCTACGCCGACACAGCCGCTACCCTCGAACAGCTCCAGAATGCGACGACCGGCACCAGTGTCGCGAAGCAGAACCTGACCATTGCCCAGTTCAATCAAAGCTACGCTCAAATCCGCTCCACGGTTGACGGTACCGTAACGCGTAAAGTGACCAACGCAGGTGAGTTTGTGGCCCCCGGCGCATCGGTTTACCTGATCTCATCCAATCGCCGGAGCGACTGGGTTGTACGGGTCGGTGTGTCGGATAAAGACTGGGCGCGGCTTCGGTTGGGAAATCGGGCCAGCATTACACTCGATGCCTATCCTGACAAAACGTTTACGGGTACCGTGACTGAGTTGGCGCAGGCGGCCGACCCCGTCAACAAATTGTATGAAATAGAGGTACGGATTGATCCGGGTACGGCCAAATTCGCCCCCGGTCTGTTCGCGAAAGTAACGCTTGTGCCGGCCCAGAGCCGCAGCTACACCCTCGTGCCCGTCGAAGCGATTGTAGAGGGCAATGGAAAGGATGGCTTTGTGTATGTGCTGGCCAATGGCCGACCATCTTCAGGACCGCTTCATGTACGCAGGCAGTCCATACAAATCGGATACCTGGATGGCGATAAAGTCCTGGTGACCAACGGGCTAGCTGGCGTTAAAGATGTTGTCACGGCTGGTTCCGCCTTTCTTACAGAAGAGTCCACTGTAGTAGTTAAATGAACTCCTCATAGGAGCGCGGATGAAACGGGTTGAACAGATGAAAACGAATCTGTCCTAATCCGTGCAATCCGTTTCATCCGCGCTCCTATCTCCTTCTAATAACATGAACTTATCCGAATTTTCCGTCAAAAACTGGCAGTTTATGCTGATATTGTTCCTGGGTGTGGCCGCGCTTGGCGTCAACTCCCTGCTGAACATGCCCAGGGGCGAAGACCCCGAATTTACCGCGCCCGAATTTGCGATAGCGGTTGTTTATCCCGGTACCGATGCCCTCGACATGGAGGAACTGGTTGTGGACCCGGCCGAAAAGCGATTCAACGAACTCGATAACATCAAACACGTGATCACCAGCGTCGATGATGGGCTGGCCGTGTTCCGGGTAGCGTATGAATATAGCGAAGATCCCGACGAGAAGTACCAAGAAATCGTGCGCGAAGTGGGGGCGTTGAAAAGCGAACTCCCCGCCGATATTTTCAAGATCGACATCATCAAGTTTTCGCCTTCCGATGTCAACATTGTGCAGGTCGCGCTCCAGTCGGAAGTGGCGTCGGATAAAGATCTGGGTAACTATGCCGATGCGTTGAAAAAACGGCTGGAGAAAGTAACCAGCCTGAAAAATGTACAGGACTGGGGCTATGCTGCCGGTGTCGTGCGCGTATCACTTAATATCGAAAAGATGGCGCAGGAAGGCATTCCAACCAACCGCGTCATTGGCGCATTGCAGGCTGAAAACGCCAATATCCCCGGTGGAAGTGTTCAGATCGGGAGCCGTAAATTCAACGTTAAAACGGCGGGCGATTATCAGTCGCTGGACGAAATCAGAAATACCATCGTCTCGAGTAACGGCCAGAAAATCATCCATCTGCGCGACATTGCCGATGTGGACTACAACCTCGAAGACGAAACCCACATTACCCGGCTCGATGGTCACCGGGCGGTATTGATAACGGCCAGTCAGAAAATAGGCGAAAACATCGACAAGGTGGGTAAACAGATCAACCCCATCATTGAGGATTTCGCCAAAACCCTGCCCACACATATCAAGCTGGTCAAGAATTTCGATCAGGCCGCCAGTGTGAACAAACGGCTGGGTCACTTTGCTACTGACTTCGCCATTGCCATTCTGCTGGTCTCGCTCACGCTCTTGCCACTGGGTTTTCGGGCAGCCGTGGTGGTCATGATCTCGATTCCACTGTCATTGTCCATCGGTTTGTCGTTGCTCAATGCCTTTGGCTACAGCATCAACCAGTTGAGCATCGTCGGGCTGATTGTGGCGCTGGGTATTCTGGTCGACGACAGCATTGTGGTTGTTGAAAACATTGAGCGATACCTACGCGAAGGCTACTCCAGGCGGGAAGCGGCTATCAAGGCCACGAGCCAGATCACGCTGGCCGTTATTGGCTGTACCGTTACATTGATTCTGGCCTTTTTACCGCTGCTGTTCCTGCCCGAAGCGTCCGGCGATTTTATCCGGTCGCTGCCGATGGCGGTCGTCACGACCATTTTAGCGTCGTTGCTGGTGTCGCTAACGATTGTGCCATTCCTGGCCAGCCGGATTCTGAAAGAAGAGCATAACCCCGAGGGTAACATCTTTCTGCGGGCACTCAAAAAACTCATCAGCGGTTCCTACAGTCGGCTGTTGAACGTAGCGCTGGAACGTCCGGTCATTACGCTGCTGGTGGCACTGGCAATTTTCGGAGGGGCTTTATCACTGTCGGGGAAAGTAGGGTTCGGTCTGTTTCCGGCCTCGGAGAAACCGCAGTTTCTGATCAACATCGAAACGCCCGACGGCAGCAGCCTGAGCGAAACCAACCGCGTGGCGCGCTATGTGGAGAGCAAGCTGAAACGGAACCCCAACATCCGGCACTTTACCACGAACGTTGGCCGGGGCAATCCGCGTATTTATTACAACATCATCCAGCGGAACGAGTCAGCGAATTTCTCTCAATTCTACGTTCAGCTTAACGACATAGCGCCCCCCGAAAAACGGGCGATTATTGATGAATACCGAGATCTGTTCGCGCTGTATCCCAACGCTAAAATCGAAGTGAAAGATTTTGAGCAGGGACCCAATCAGGAAGCACCGGTGGCTATCCGGGTATTTGGCGAAAACCTCGACACCCTGCGCACGGTAGCGGCCCGGGTTGAAACCATTCTAAAGCAAACAGCGGGAACCATTTACGTAAATAACCCACTGGCCAACCGCAAGACCGACCTGCGCATCAAGATCAACAAAGAGAAAGCCGGGTTGCTGGGCCTGTCCATCGCCGATATTAACCGCACCATCCGGCTGGCCATCGCTGGTTTGAACGTCGGCACGTTTAAAGCCCCGAACGAGGATGACGATTATACGATCAACGTGACCTTACCCAAAGGTCGTATCGCTGACCAATCAGTGCTGAAGAATCTGTACGTCAACACAGTAACGGGCAGCTCGGTACCCCTGAGTCAGGTCGCCGATCTGCAATTTGAAACCGGTACGAACCTGATCCGGCATTACGATAAAGACCGCTTCATTACCGTAACGGCCTTCGTCAAAACCGGGTTTCTGGTCGATAATGTCTATACCGACGTGCTGAAAAAGCTCGACACCATGAAGTTTCCAACCGGGTTCCGGTACCAGGCTGCTGGCGAACTGGAAAGCCGGGAGCAGTCGTTTGGTGGCTTGGGTACCATCATCCTAATCACGATTTTCGGCTTCATGGCCGTGCTGATTCTGGAGTTCGGCACGATAAAAAGTACCCTGATTGTGCTATCGGTTATTCCGTTGGGTATCATCGGCGCCATTGCAGCCCTGCTTCTGACGGGTAATCCGTTCTCGTTCGTTGCCATCATCGGCCTGATCGCCCTGATCGGGATTGAGGTCAAAAACTCCATTTTGCTGGTGGACTTCACCAACCAGCTTCGCGAAGGGGGTGTCCCGCTGGTGGAAGCCATCAAGGAAGCAGGCGAAGTTCGATTTGTCCCTATAGTACTCACCTCGATGACTGCCATTGGTGGCCTGATGCCGCTCGCCCTCGAAGCCAATCCACTCTATTCTCCGCTGGCCTGGGTGCTCATTGGTGGACTTATTTCCAGCACACTGCTCTCCCGAATCGTCACGCCGGTATTGTATAAGCTGCTGCCGCCGAAGGTTGAGATGAAAGTAGGAAGAGCCGAAGAACAGGAATCCGTATTAGCCTGAAAAGACAAGGCGTGCCACGGTGCTAAACCCTGGCACGCCTTGAAACTGTGGTAGCAACCGGGACGGTCGGCACTACAATCTACCGTATCACCACCTTTCGTACAAGGCGTGTGGTACCTGAATTGGCCCGCAACAAGTACACGCCCGGACTGAGCGTCTGCGCCGTTGTAAACACCATCGATCCATCGGTCTGGGTTTGGCCCTGCACGGTCAGCTCACGCCCCGTCAGGGTCGTTAAGTGAAAGCTGGCGTTGGGCAGGTTACGAATCACCACTCGGATTGCCTGGTTATCGGTTGGGTTGCCGAGGATCTCCATCCCAGGGGTTAGGTTATCCATCACTACCGATATAATTTTTGAATAGGCTGTCTGCCCATCGAGGTCAACCTGCTTCAACCGGTAGTAGTTGGTGCCGCTCAGAGGATGCTCATCAAGTAGCCCATACGTTTTTGTGGATTGAGCGTCGCCCGCGGCCGCCACCCGACCGATGGCCCCAAACTCACGGGCATCGACGCTCCGCTCCACGTCAAAATAAGCACTGTTCGTTTCGTTGGCGGTTGTCCACGACAGCGCAACGCGCTCCCCTACCGGTTTTGTTTCGAAAGACGACAGACGAACGGGTAGAGGTCCACTCGCATTCGCAACAGTAAATCGGGCGAAGGTCGGGTAGTGGTCGGAGGTGGTAAGCGCATAGTTGACAACAGCGGGCCGTACAGAAGCCACCGAGGCTGCTACGTAGGCGGTTGCCAGTTCATTCGAGACGGTAATATGGTCGATGGCATCCGTGAAGTTGGCATCTGTATTACAGCCATTTGCACTTAGCTCGCTGGAAACAACCGTGTAGTTCGTGGCATCACTCACGAAGTTGGCATAGGAAGAAGGGTTGCCAGCGGCAATGGACTGATCGACATCATCATTGTAATCGCCCGCTATAATCAGGTTCGCGCTTCCGTAATTGGCATCCAGCTCAGCCTTCAGGTCGATAATATCCTGTTTCCGTCGATTGTAATCAGCCTGCGCCGAGCCTGATTTAGCGTGAATATCTACGATATGTACTTTGCGGGTCTGACCGGCTACGGTTACATTCGCGACGAACAGATAAGGCAGACGTCCCGACGCCCAGGCATCGCTTCGCGGTGTACCGGCATAGTTATATTTGTCGGCCAGCAGGGGTTTGCTCTCGGCCGCAATCATCGAGACAACGCTGGTCTTGTACATCACACAAACTTTCTGGTTGATAGCCGTCGGGTTGAATCCCTGCGGGTTGCCATTGGCATCGCAGAGGTCCTGAAAGAAGTAGGATGTGTACTGATCCGAACAGCTAAGTGCGTATCCCGTCGGCATGTTGGCGATCAGCAGATTTTTATCGCTCACCTCCTGCAACACATACATATCGGCGTTGAAGGCATCCATCACCGACCGAACGTTCTGGGCCTGAAGGGCCTCATTCGTGGGGCCATTGTCGGCATAGCTTTTGGAGCCGTTCGTGCAGGTGAACGAACCCCCATCGAAACCGTACCATTCGAGGTTCCAGCTGACCAGACTCAATGTCTGGTCGTTGTCGGAAATATCGCGTCCGGTCGGGCAGGTAATAATGGTTGGTGGTGGCGGGGGCACGTCCGAACCGGGAATATCAAAAATGGCCCGTGGGTTAAGTTGAATCACATTCTTCGACGCATCGGTGGGTATATACCGATCGGCAATACCCGTTACTGACAGAGCACCCGTAGGTTTTGTGGCACCTACCAGATCAGAGGCACTCGTTATGAACAATTCCGCAGCGCCATCGCCGGTTGTGATCGGGTACGTGCCAGCTGCGCCCCCCTGAAAGGTAGCGCCGGAGCCACCGATGGTTGTATTCTGAACCGCCACGAGTTGGCCCTCAAACGTACCGGCAATAAGCTGAGGAATGGTTATGACCTGGGGCGTAACGGGCTGATTGGTGTTGTCGACCTTCGAAAATGCCGTCACGCCATTAATTTCTTTCTTCCCCTGAAACAGGGCCACCGGACCCGTTACCTGCACCCGGTCACCGAGCTGCACCTGATTTCCGTAGCTCGTGGTTGGGTCATAAACAGCGATACCACCCGTTGCATCCTGAATATAAAACAGCTTGCCGCCAAACTGGCTGCTTACCGTTACGCGCCCCTGAATGGTGACGGTAGTACCCACCTGGCCACGAGCCGTTGCGATAGTTGTTGGGCCGTTGGCCGCATCGACCGTGCCACTAACGGTAACGTTTTGGGTGGCAGCACCCGCACTTACATGGGTAATAGCCCCGTTTACAGTACCGCTCCCAACCCCCGTCAGCCGAACACTGATGGCGGTGGCGGCCACTACCCCACCCGACTGCATCAACGTTTGTGTACCGGCATAACTGCTGCCGTTGTCCTTGCTGAGTTCGTATCCCGTTGGGGCCGTAATCGTTAGGTCGGTCGTCAAGTTGGCTGCGGAAACCGTGTATGATTTTGCGGCTGAAGGCGTACCCGGAACGGCAGCGAAACTTGATAATGAAGCTGGGTTAACCGATATAAGAGGGGCCGTTGGATCAAGCGGGCCAGCCGAACCAGTTACGGTAATGTTATCGAACCGCCACGTCCCTCCGGCCCCACTGGCGCCATAGCCATAGATGCGGAAGGTGATCGGCGTACCAACATTTTGAAACGTGGCATTGGCACTCAGCGATACCACGCGCGACGTAAACGACCCGTTGGACGTTGGCGACGTTGTTGAGGTGGGCGTGGTGTTGATGTCGGCCGCAAAATTGTCCAGACTCGACCGCAGCACCCAGGTTGTAGGGCCTGTACCCGACCGCTGTTCATCGAAGGAAAGCTGGTTTACCGAGACCTTGAAACCGGACACCGGACTCAGGCCAAATTCAACGTATTTGTTGGCATCCGGACTGGTCACATTCCAGGCCGAGCCCGAAAAGGCTTTGCCGGCAGACGGGTTTCCCGCCGGATACGTAGGTCCGGTAACGGCTGACCCGATGGTTGTGTTCGTTGCGGACACATTGGATGCAACGGCTGTGGGCACTGGCGTTGAGGTATCGAAGTTCCATTGCGCCAGGGTCGTCTGTGCATAGGAAGAACCCGCCAGCAGCCACAAACAGGCTACCAGCGTTCGTTGTAAAAGTTGATTCATCGTTGAGTAAGGTTGAATGAGATGAAGTACCAAAAATACACCCGCATCAGTTACGTAAATATTAAGTTTAAACACTAGCCCCTTTCAAAAGAAAAAACCGACTGTACGGTCGGCAATAACTTCCATATACATTCAGTTAACGGCTACCGGATCAAAACAGCCACTACCTGTCGGCCGTTGGTCGTTCGTACGTCCAGCCAGTATGCACCAACTGGCAGCGGTTGCGCAAAAAACAGATCGGCCTCGCCCGGTTTACGAACCACCTGCCCCTGCACCACCTCGCCCGTAACAGTCAACAGGCGTATGGCTGCATCGTCAGCATTCCAGAGTCGTACGTGAATTTGGTCGGGGTCTGCCGGATTAGGGTATACCGAAATGACTGGCTCATTTGCCCGAACAATCGTTGAGATTGGTTTGTATGCGTGTGCAGTCCCGTTGATGTCGATTTGTTTGAGCCGGTAGTAATTCACGCCGGACTTCGGATTCAGGTCCGTCAGCCCATAATACTGCGGCTCATTCGTGGCACCATGAGCGGCAACCGTACCTATAGACACAAACTCGCTCAGATCATGGCTGCGCTCGACCAGGAAGTGATCGGCGTTGTATTCATTCGCGGTTTTCCAGGCTAGTTGAACACGATCGCCCTCGGCTTTGGCCGTGAAGGAAAGTAAAGTAACCGGGAGCACAACCGCATTGATCTGAATTTCGTCCAGTTTGAGTGTTCCGCCCCCTGCCGCTGGGTTACAGGCATAAATACGGAAGGTGATGGCATTAGCCTGATTACTAAACCCGGCACCGGTCAAGGCGATCGATGCCACCTGATAATTTGTCGAAATACCCTGTGAATGAAGGTCACTACTAAATCCATTCACACTCGACCGGACGGTCAATTGCTGCGGCCCCTGCGCCGAACGGGCAAAAGCGAATGATAGCGATGTGAGCGTAATAGTCGCTGTGCCCACGGGTTGAACGGAAAATTGAACGTACTCCGTTTGGTTACAGAGCGTTGTCGACCAATTTTGCACGTTAGCCCCCAGGTTGACATACCCTGCTGAATACGGACTTACAGCCAGTAGGTTAATGCCTGTATAGGAAGCTGACGAAGCCGTTACCAACCCACTTGACGATGTACCGTTACTGTTTCCCTCAAAGCTCCAGCCAGCCGTAAACGGGGTCGTCTGGGCGTGCGCTGTTGATGGTAGCAACAGGACAATAAGTATACATAGTATGTAGATACGTTTGGCAGCAGGCGTCATAGTCGCGAAGACATTGTCCGCCTGCAAGGTATCTACAAAAAATCAATATGTCACTTAATAAATAAATTCACCTACTTCCCCTTTGATCGTTACCCGCTTACCTTCATAAGCTTCCACCCGACCAATTATCTGAGCCTCGATGCCGAACGACTGGGCAATCTCAATAACACGCTGCGCATTATCCTCCGACAAATAGACTTCCAGTCGGTGGCCCATATTAAAGACCTTATACATCTCCTGCCAGCTCGTGCCGCTTTCGGCCTGAATCAGTCGGAAGAGGGGCGGAATCGGAAACAGGTTATCTTTAATAATATGAACGTTATCGACAAAATGAAGCACTTTGGTTTGCGCCCCGCCCGAGCAGTGAACCATACCATGAATAGCCGGTCGAAGCTCATCCAGCAACATTTTGGCAACGGGTGCATAGGTTCGTGTGGGCGACAAAATAAGCTGGCCCACGGTTCTGTCAACCGACGGCACGGCATCCGTCAACCGTTTCGATCCGCTGTAAATCAGTGAATTGTCAATGGCAGGATCGAAACTTTCGGGGTATTGGTCGGCGAGGTACTTAGCCAGTACATCATGACGGGCCGAGGTGAGTCCGTTGCTGCCCATGCCCCCGTTGTAGGCCGTTTCGTACGTAGCCTGACCGAATGAGGCCAGCCCGACAACTACATCACCAGCCTGAATACGGTCGTTACTGATAACCTGATCGCGTCGCATGCGGGCGATAACGGTGCTGTCGACAATGACCGTACGCACCAGATCACCCACATCGGCGGTTTCGCCCCCGGTGCTGTAAATTTCGATACCGTGGTCGCGCAGCATTTGCAGCACCTCCTCAGTACCGTTGATGATTTCGGCAATGACATCGCCGGGAATCAGGTTTTTATTCCGCCCAATTGTCGACGACAGCAACATGGGTCCCGTAGCACCCACGCAAATCAGATCGTCGGTATTCATCACAATGGCATCCTGCGCAATACCTTTCCAAACGCTTAGATCACCGGTTTCGCGCCAGTAGAGGTACGCCAGTGCCGACTTTGTTCCGGCTCCATCGGCGTGCATGATTGTACAAAAGTCGGGGTCACCGGCCAGTGTATCGGGCACAATTTTGCAGAAAGCTTTTGGAAACAGTCCCTTGTCGAGCTGGGCAATGGCGTTGTGAACGTCTTCTTTACTGGCGGAAACTCCGCGCTGGGCATAGCGGTCAGTCATGCCGCAAAGGTAAGGAGAAAAGGGATTAATGGGATGTAAAAGGGAGGAGAGGGAGTGAAGGGAGGAGAGGGAGTAAAGGGAGGAGAGGGAGTAAAGGGAGGAGAGGGAAGAAAGGGAGCAAAGAGAGGAAGAGAGGAAGAGACTAAATAACTATTCCTCCCTCTACTCCCTCTACTCCCTCTACTCCCTCTACTCCCTCTACTCCCTCTCAATAAACAATTCCCGCTTCGGCACGGACGGCGTCGAGCAGAGCCATCAGGTTCAGGCTGTCATCGAGCGACCACAAAGGGCTTTCGGTTTTTCCTTCAGCCAGACACTGCATCACATGGCGGGCTTCGTAGTCGTAGCCGTGGGTGGTCCGGGTAAAGTCAAATACGGTAGGCTCTCCTTCGGCTGGCTCCAGCGAAACAGCCATCGTTTCGTGAAAACGGCCGTGTACACGAATCTGGCCCGTTTCGCCCTGAATCAGCCCGACACAATCTGTTTTTGCCTGTAAAGTGCTGTCCAGCAACGCAATTTGTGCATCGGCATAGGTAAGCACCATACCGCATTGCTCATCGACACCCGTTGAGCCAAAAATAGCGGACGCTTTGATAGTTTTGGGCTTGCCCAGCATCAGGTAGGAAAAGAACAGCGGGTAAATACCAATATCGAGCAGCGAGCCACCGCCCAGGGCTTTGTCGAACAGGCGGCCTTCGGGCGAAAAAGGTGCTTTGAACCCAAAGTCAGCCTTCACCGAAACGACCTTACCAATGGCCCCCGACTGAACGAGTTCCAACGCTTTTTCGATGCCCGGCATAAACCGGCTCCATAGGGCCTCCATCAGAAAAACCCCTTTTGTACGGGCTGCCTCGACCATTTCCTGAACCTGTTCACCATTCATAGCAAACGGTTTTTCGCCCAACACAGGGATGTTGCCATTCAGCAGCATGAGGGCGTTTTCGTGGTGTTTGATGTGCGGAGTCGCCACATATACCACATCCAGATCAGGTAACGAGAGGAGTTCTTCATACGAGCCGAATGCGTGCGGGGCATTGTACTCTTTGGCAAATTCTTCGGCCCGCTGCAGGTTTGTCGACGCAACGGCATACAGCTGTGCATCGGGCAGCGTGAGTAAATCCTGTGCAAACTTATGGGCGATGCGGCCCGGTCCTAAAATTCCCCAGCGAGTCATGGTTAAAGGCGTAATTGAGTGCTAATCTTTTCGATAAAATGACCAGTTGGTCAGTCCTCAAATGTATCTTTTTTTTCTAAGTTGCAGCCTCAACAACTCAGCATTCTGTGAAAAGCATTTCGTTCTTATTCTTGCTTGCCTGTTTTCTAACTACTTACTCTCCCCTCTTTGCTCAAATTGTTGAGCAGCCTGACCCGCTACGCCCATCGACCGCAACCCGCGACAGTACCAAAACAAAAACGCCCGCCGACTCCAGCAAAGCAGACACGTTAGCTCAATCGGTAGCCCGGAAAGATAGTGCTCCCCCAGCCCAGATACGTATTTTTCGATACCGCTTTACCGCCGACGGCACCATCACATCGGGAAACGTCAACCGCACCCTGCTTCAATTGACGAGTGCTCTCGATTACGAATTAAGCAATCTCTTTAAGTTGTCCAGTAATCCTTCTTTCGTGTATGGCAGACAGAATGGCTTCCTGTCCGAACGCGAATGGTTTGGCGATTTTCGGACGACGTATAGGTACGAGAAACGGCTCTACTACCTGGCTTTTGGGTCGTTTGAGCGCAGTAACCTCCGGCAAATCAACAAACGATGGACTGTGGCGGGTGGTCTGGGGTATAAACTACTGAATCGCAAAAAAGCCTATATCTCCGTGACGGATGTAATTATGAACGAAAACACCGACTTTTTCGAACTTAGCGATATCTACATCGTCCGTAATTCGGTGCGGCTATTCGGGGAGTACAAGTTTGATAACGATCGGTTTACCGTCACGCACACAGCGTTTTATCAACCCGCTCTGGGTCAATACAATGTGCGGTGGAACGCTAGCCTGAGTGTTCAGGTAAAACTAACGTCGGCCACCAGCCTGCGAACAACACTGGCTAACGCCTACGAAAGTCTGGTCGTACCCGGCCGCCAAAATAACGACCTGCGGTTTACAATGGGGCTGGTGTATGAGCGGAAATAAAGGAAAAAAGGGAGGAGGGGGACGAGAGGGAAAAAGGATTGGCGCATCATGCTTCCCTTTACTCGCTCTCGTCCCCCTCCTCCCTTTTCTCCCTGCTACTGTTTCTCCGGGAAAGGGATAATCAGTTTCTCACCACGGGTGGCGATGTCCTTGTCTTTCTTGTTGGCGCGCATGATGGCCTCTTTGCTGACACCGTACTTCTCGGCAACGACCCGGAGGACATCGCCCGCCCCAACCGTGTGTACGGCCATGGCTTTGACGTTCAGTTTGGTTACCCCCGCTTTAATGTCGCTCTCCGATACGCCGGGATTCATGGCCTTCAGCGTATTGATCTTCATGTTGTAGCGATTCGCCACCCCGTAAAACGTTTCACCTGCTCCAACGGTATACTTGCTGGAAACACCACCGGGTTTAACGGCTACTTTTTCAACGGATACTTCGGCCTTTGGCTTCTCGGCTTTCGGTTTCTCGACGGGCTTCTCGACCTTGGGCTTAACTTCAGCGGGTTTCTCCGCAACCGGCTTCTCTTCAGGGGCTGCTTTGCCGTTGGTCGTTTCACGGTTGTCTTCGGCCACTTCTTCGGCCGTGGCATTCGCTTCGGGCGCATCGGGTGGTGGTGCCGCCTGCGACAAATCGACAGGCGCGGGTTGCGAGGTCGTGTCTTTTTCTTCCGGTGCCATCAGCATCTCGGGGTCGTTTTGAGCCAGAGGCTGCTGCGACGTTGTGTCGAGGGCCACGTTCGTCAACTCGTCAGACCCATTGGTGTCGTCGGTAATGTACCCGTACCCAATGTAAAGAAGCGCAGCAATAATGCCCACCAACACAATAAGTGTAATGGCTGGCAGACTGGAATTAGCCGCCGGGCGTGGATTGGATGATTGGTTCTCGGCATCCATAACGTTTATAGATTGGGTTAGGGTGTGGTCAACTGGCGACTCATGTCAGCCACTTTTTCCTTTAAATTTTCTTTGAACTGGCTAAGGTTGCCAGCCACTTTCTCATCGAACGTTCCAACGATCTGTGCCGCCAGAATACCGGCATTGCGCGCTCCGTCAAGGGCCATGGTCGCTACGGGCACACCACCGGGCATTTGAAGAATGGACAGGACCGAATCCCAGCCATCTATTGAATTACTGGATTTTACAGGAACGCCAATGACGGGAAGAATCGTAAGCGACGCCACCATACCGGGCAAGTGAGCTGCCCCTCCCGCTCCGGCAATAATGACCCGAAGGCCCCGGTCGCGGGCAGACTTGGCGTAATCGACCATTTTCTCGGGTGTCCGGTGGGCCGACACAATATCCATTTCCCACGATACACCCAACTCGGTTAAGATGTCGGCGGCCTCCTGCATAACCTTGCGGTCGGAGAGACTACCCATAATGATACCTACCATTCAGAAGACTATGAATTTGACTCTCTGCGAAATAACGCAGTTTACCGCAGATTCTGGCCGCAACGCAGCGATTTTTTTATTATGGCACGAAATCAGTCGAGTCTTCCTGCTTTGATACTGGACTTACTCCCAACCCCTAAATCCCCTGAAGGCCGGGCGGCCGGTGCCGGACTTTGCTCCCATTTAGACAAAGTCCCTTTCAGGGCAGGGCTGTTAAGGGCTGAACGTTAACGCTGAATCGGACCGCCGAAGCGGGCGTGTTATAATTACAGAAAAACGTTAATTCGATTTTATGTAGAACCCCGAAGGGGTGAAATAATGTCACCCCTTCGGGGTTCTAAGTAGGTCATTTCGCTATATTCTATAATCCTGTCATCCCTTCGGGATTAGAACTTAACAGTCCTGCCCTGAATCCCCTTCAGGGTAAAGATTACTTTCTACACGATCTTGACGCCATCGAATTTTCGTCCAAGAATAGCAACATCGTCGGCCCCCAGATAATCCCGCAAAAGTGTCGCGTAGATCTGCCGGAAGTCAACGGAATAGGTCAGGTCACCGTCCGTTAGTTTCGTCAGGTTGGGGGATTCATTCAGCACCCGACGGGAGGGTAAACCACCACCCACCAGAAACACGTTGTTAGCTGTACCATGGTCGGTACCGTTGCTGGCGTTCTGCTTCACCCGTCGGCCAAACTCCGAAAAGGTCATCAGAAGCACATCGTTCTGCCGACCAGCGGTTTTCAGATCGGCCATGAACGCTCCGACGGCTTCGGCATACTGACCCAGCAAACGGTCCTGCTGCCCCGGCTGGTTAATGTGGGTATCGAATCCGCTGATAGACACGTAATAAACGCTCGTATCAATACCCGCCTGAATCAACTGCGACACGGTTTTGAGTCGATTACCCAGTTCACTATTCGGGAAAGTCGTCAGGATTGTACCGGCTGGGGCTGGCGCAACCGATCGCCCGGCCCGGCTCGACTTTTCGTACACATAATCGGCAGACGATACCGTTTCGGCCAGTGTCTTGTAGAGGTACGCTACCGATTCAGGCTCGTGCGCTCCATGACCGGCAAGCGGTTCGTTACCCAGCCCTTTTACGAAACCGCTGCGGGTCTGGTTGTATAGCTTTTTAGGGTCCAGCATGGCCAGCCCATTCAATGCATTCCCTTTCATGGCCAGACTCAGCGTATCATCGACCTCAATGGTTCGAAACGGCTGTTGGGCCTTTCCCGCGCAGGCTGCATCCAGGTACCGCCCTACCCAGCCCGTGTTTTCATACTTATCTGAATCACTGGCGGTTTGCCAAATATCCATCGACCGAAAATGCGAACGGTCGGGGTTGGGGTAGCCGACGTTGTTGATAACGGTCAACAGCCCCTCGTCATACAGAGCTTTCAACGACCCCATCGCCGGGTGCAGCCCAATGTCGTCGTTTAGTTGAAGGACTTTTTCGGGCCGGATGGCAATGGTTGGGCGCTCCCGGTAATAAATATCGTTTCGGTAAGGGATCACGGTATTTAACCCGTCATTGCCGCCCGACAATTGTACCACCACCAGAATTTTACCGTTCGACGCGGGTCCTTTTCCCAGCATCTGCGACTCATAGGCCTTCAGGAAGTGCGGAATCAGCATAGTCCCCGCCGTCGTAAAAGCCGATTTTTTGATGAAGTTTCTACGGTTCATAGTGAAAATGAGTCAGTAAGTTGGTAAGTCAGTAAGTCAGTAAGTGGCTGGCGCCAGTGATTGTGATGCGTCAGCCACTTACTGACTTACTGACTTAGGCGTAGCCGCTTACCGACTATGTTAGTTGATACTCCGGCAGGCCCATGAGGGCTGCGGTTAGGGTGTGTATGCGTTCGGGGCGCGTTTGATCGGGTCTGGTTTGTTTCTCGATCAACGCGCGTTGTTGTGGATTCAGCGGAAAGGGCAGCAAGGTTGACGCCAGGGCATCGGTCAGGCCGGCGTCTGGTGTTTTATTGAATGCGTTCTCAAAATCGGACCAGTTGACCGTGGTGCGGAATGTCGCATTACCCCGCCGGGCCAGGAGTTGTGTGTTTACATCGCCATCTTCTTTCGGCTTTACGGTCACTTCCGTGGCTTTCAGAATGTAATTGGGCAGTTGCATCCGAAACAGCAGACTCGACGAGTCGATCCAGTTTTTGCCGCCCGGCCAGCCCGCTACGTTGGGTGGATAAAACAACAATTGGCCCAGCGTTCGCTGAACGAAAATCTGCGGTTGCGGTTGGTCGAACTGAACGCCCAGCGTGTGGCGCACCCCCGCCAGCAACTCGACCGGCGACTTAATGTGTGCCCCGATATTTTTGGTATCGTAGAACCAGTCGGCCGTGAATATCGTCTCCATCAGATCCGTAATGTCGTAGCCGCTTTTGTAGAACTGGTCGGCCAGTGCATCGACCTGCTTCTTGTCCTCAGTTTCGTTGACGAAAAAGCGGTAGAGCTTCGCGGTAATGAAGCGGGCCGTTTGCCGGTTTTCCAGCAACATCGCGATTACATCTTCCCCTATGAAAGGCCCCGTTTTCCCAAAAATGGTTTTCTCCCCTTCGTCGTGCACCTGCGGCCGAAACACAAACTGACCTTCGGGTGTGAACTGCCAGCCCGTAAAGGCGCGGGCCGCTTCTTTAATATCGTGTTCGGAATAATTACCCCGCCCCAGCGTAAACAGCTCCATCACTTCGCGGGCAAAATTCTCGTTTGGCGCGTTTTTCCGGTTCTGCTGGTTGTTCAGAAACTGGAGCATGGCCGGTTCTTTGGATACCGCCATCAGCAAATCACCGAAGGTACCCAGGGCGTTTTGCCGAAGGGTATTGGCATACTGCTGCATAAAGAGCGGATTGCGCCCCTGCGTCCGGCAGGCGAAGTGCCCATGCCAGAACAGCGCCATTTTCTCCCGCAGGGCTGCTTTGCCGGTCGACATCCGGTCGAGCCATTGCAGGTTGAGATCGCGCACTTTTTCAGCGTTGTCCCGAATACGCTCTTTCAGCATATCCCGATCCAGCTGCCCCTGCCGAAACAGACCTTTCAACTGCTTTTTGGTTTCGTTCTCGTCGGCCTCCACCACACGTAAGGGCACGACTTCTTTGCTGTCGGTAAACAACTGGCGCACCGCTTTTCGTAAAGGTTTCCGCGACGCTTCGTCCAGTTCAGCGGGAGTCGCCCCGAAAGCTGCCCGTGCGAACAGATACCGGGTTTGTTGCTGTCTTGTCAGTTTATCCATGCCTGTCGACGTCTGCGTATTGACCTATGACAAGTTACAAAGTGAAGCGTTTAATAGTGAGGAGATTAAATTTTCATAATATGCTGATTGGCAAGGACTTGCCCGGTTCCCTAAAATCTTCTCAGATTTTACTCAGTATAGCTATCTATTTTACTCAATGAACTGAGTAAACTAAACTTATTCGGCATGGCTAAACTGGTTAAAGTGCTTTAGATGATCAAAATGATCTTCCTCTAGCCGATTTCATACGCTTGGAACCCAGTAATCTGTTCTAACTCTAATTAGAACGATCAACGAACGAATGTGTGAATTATTTCCTCTATCTTTAAGACATAATTCACTTGAACTTGTATGGCAACGTCCGCATCTGAAACAGTACCACCCAGTATTGTTTCCCCTTTTAGCCTGATCAGTTCCTCACGTCAAGGCGTATTACGGGCACAGGTAGATGAGATTGCGGCTTTGGTTGGCTTGACCGACAAAGAAATGGCCTTTGCCTTGAATATGACGTCCCGTAATCTTCACCGGCTAAAAGATGACCAGCGGTTTGGCGTCGATGCATCGGAGCGGCTGCTGCTACTAAAAAACCTGTTAATACATGCGCTGGATACATTTGAAGGCCGCAAATTTATTGTGCTTCAATGGCTACGGACACCCATTCGGGAACTGAACAACCAACCCCCTATTCAATTATTGGATACCATAACCGGCTTTGGTTTGGTTGATGATGTGCTGGGACGATTGGATTATGGACTACCCGCCTGAATAGACTCATGCCCACCGTTTATCGCATTATTAGGGATAAATTCCGTCACGACCCTCTATCCGTTGAGGGGAGTCGTCTGTTTGGTGGTCGCTGGAATTCTAAAGGTACGGGCGTCTTGTATGCCACCTCTACGCCCGAATTAGGCCTGGTTGAAACCCTGGCTCATGCGCCAGCCATTCGCTATGAGGATTTGCCCACCTATTGGGTATTTTCAATTGACGTACCCGACGACATCCGGTATTATCGGCGGGATGAGTTACCCGACTTTTGGCAGGACGAAACCTATGAGCGAACACAGCATTGGTTGGCCGATTGGTTAGCAGCTCCCGACCGACTGGCCGTTGCCGTACCGTCCGTTCTGGTCCCACTTTCGTATAACATTATTCTTCACCCAGCCCATCCTCAGTTCACCCAACTCCGAATTTTGGATCAGGAAATCCAGCCCGTTGACCGGCGGCTTTGGCGGGTAGTGGACTAAGAGGCTCCCCGCATCTAATAGTTACTATCTGTAATAAATGTACGCGTTAAAGAGCTAGCCCTTTTTGAAAAGATCCGTCTTTAATAAAAGTGATAATCGTATTAGTAGAATTTTTAGTGCTGCCTATAGGCCAGGAGTATTCCCACATTTTAGGCTTTCCATATTTATCTAAAACTGGTCGTCCTTGAGGATCTAATTCGGGAACTTGCTTCGGAGGAGGAGCTAAAGGAGAATTTAAGGCAACGTGACCTCGAAGTATTTCCCGTAGGCACTTCGATTCATCTTTCGTTAGCGTATCTCTATGACTATGATCATAGCGTAGTACCAAATGATTACTTATTCGAGTCCAGGCGATAGGTGCTATACAATCAGTACAATGACCTTGAAAAGGAGCAATCCAAATGTACTCCTCAAACTGTGTTTGGGCCCACATTTGCCAAGTGGTTTGGCCTTGTTCATTCACCGATTCAGCCGAATGAATCAGACCATAATCAGGCTTTAAAAGGCCTTTCTGCTCGCATTCCCGAATAAATTGTTTAAGAATTCTTTGCCGTTTTTTTGTCCTCAAAATCGACTCTCTTACAGAGCTGCGCCTGTGAAGAAAGACACCAAATGGAAAGCATTAGAACGATAAAAAACTATAACCATAATCTGTTCCTTATTCATCACAACACTTTTTGAGCATTATAGCATATTACCCTTCTCTAATTCAGGACCATACATACCCCCAAAGTAGATATAAATACTTTTCAAATTATAGTTACCAATATCAACATGGACGACTGGACGCTAACACATTAAAAAGTCAATAAAACAACCAGCCCATTCACTCCGTTACGCAACAGAAACACGCTTTTATTCGTACAGATTATATACCTCATACCCAGTACGGCATCGACTTTATTTTACTTCTTTATGTCTCAACGTTTATGGTCTCGCACGGGCTGGCTAACTGTTTTATTGGCCGTCATTTTCTCCAGTCTTCTCACTGCACAATCGTTACCCCAATACAGTAGCTTACAACGAGCGCAGCAGAAGGAACTGCAAAAAACGATTGAGCAGGTACAAACGGCCAACTATGCCCTGGCCGTTACCAAAGCGCAGCAATTGAACCGCCCAATCATGCAGATTTCACCGTCGGGGCGGATTGTCATGTTGCGCGGCATTAGCCCCACGGGCGAACTCCTCTACGACGCGACGTACAGCACCACCAAAGCAGGCATCAGCACCCATACCAATGCACTCTATGCAGGGGGTACGCTGGGGGTATCCCTGTCGGGCAGCACACTTACGGATAAACTGGCAATCTGGGACGGCGGCAAAGTCCGGGATACCCACATCGAATTTCGGAATGGTACCGGCAGTCGGGTGGTGCAGGTCGATAATGCCACGACGCTGTCCAGCCACTCTACCCACGTAGCCGGTATTATGATGGCGGGTGGCGTAAACCCGGATGTAAAAGGGATGGCCTTTGGCACAAACCTGCGGGCGTATGATTTCAGCCGCGATGTGACCGAGATGAGTGCGGCTGCGGCTAACCTGCTCATATCGAACCACTCCTATGGCACCAACGCGGGCTGGGTCTATAACGACACCCGAACGACAGCCACAAAATGGGAGTGGTGGGGCGACACAACAATCAGCAAAACCGAAGATTATAAGTTTGGCTTCTACGATGCCACAACCGTATCGTGGGATAGACTTACTCAGAATGCCCCGTACTACCTGATCGTAAAATCGGGCGGAAACAGTCATGGCTCCGACGGCCCCGGCGCCGGACAGCCGTACTATCTGGGCACCAGCAACGTCACCAGTACAGTAGCCCGCAAGGATCAGGAAGGGTATGATCAGATCAGTACGTATGGCAACGCCAAAAACGTCCTTTCCGTAGCGGCCGTGGGCAATCTGAACTACGGCTACAACCAGGCGGGCGATGTGCCGCTGAGCAATTTTACCAGTTGGGGGCCCACCGATGATGGACGTATCAAACCCGATCTGGCCGGTATTGGCGTCGGCATCCTGTCGTCAAGCTCCGAAAGCGACAGCGCTTATGTCGTTTATGATGGCACGTCGATGGCGTCGCCCAATGTAGCGGGTTCGCTCCTGCTGCTACAGGAACTCTATTCGCAGCGCAACAGCGGTAAGTATTTGCGGGCATCGACCCTGAAAGGGCTGGCCCTGCACACCGCCGACGAAGCCGGAACGACTCTTGGCCCTGATTATAAATACGGCTGGGGCCTGCTCAACGCCGAAAAAGCTGGGCGCGTCATCCTGAACAGTAACCAGAACCATTTGCTCGACGAACGCACCCTGAACCAGGGCGAAACATACTCCCTCACGGTTGTTGCCTCGGGATTGGGGCCGCTCGTTTCTACCATTTGCTGGACCGACCCCGCCGGAACCGCCACGGCGGCATCAGCCGCGACCCTGAACGACCGAACACCCAAGCTCGTCAACGACCTCGACATCCGCATCAGCGATGGTCAGGCGGCAACCCTGCCCTGGATTCTGGACCCCAACAACCCATCGGCCGCAGCGACGCGGGGCGACAACATTCGTGACAATGTCGAACAGGTTTTGCTGGCAAATCCCGTTCCCGGCCGGTCCTATACCATTACCGTTGCCAGCAAAGGAACACTGAGTGGGGGCAAGCAGGATTATGCCCTACTCGTAAGTGGCGTTGGCGGCAAAGCCTACTGTGCCTCGGGGGCCAGCTCGACCGCCGATACAAAAATCAATCAGGTTCAGTTTGCCAGCATCAACCAGGCCGGGGCCAATGGCTGTACGGCCTACAATGACTTCTCACAATCCGTAGCCACCGTACAGGCGGGTCAACAGATTCCGTTAACCGTATCGCTGGGCACGTGTGGAGCGGCCAGAAATGTGATTGTCAAAGCCTTCGCCGACTGGAATCAGAACGGCAGTTTCGATGATGCGGGTGAAACGCTGGCCACATCGGGCGTGCTGGCAAACTCAGCGCAGTTTGTCGCTACGATAACGATTCCATCAACGGTTCAGACGGCGCAGAATGTACGATTCCGTATTGTTGCCGTGGAGACGTCTGATCCCTCAGCCGTGGTTGCCTGCGGGAGTTATGGCAATGGCGAAACCCAGGATTATGTGCTGAATGTTGTACAGACGACCAACGATGTTGGTGCCATAGCCTTGATCTCTCCCGAAACGAACTTCTGCGGGCAAACGGGTACCGATATTACGGTTTCGGTTCGGCTGCGCAACTATGGCACGGCCAATCAGACCAACGTGCCTGTCAGCGTTAGAATTACCGATATCAATAACAACGAGGTAGCGACACTGACCGGAACGGTTCCCAACATTGCCGCTTTTCGGGAGAGCACCCTGTCACTACCCCTGCCGGCCAGTGTTTCGCTGGTGGCTTCCCAGACCTACCGCTTTACGGTATCGAGTGGGCTCGGCAGCGATCAAAATGCAGTTAACAATACCATTACCACAACCCGCATTACGGCTCCCGTTCCGGCCAACGGTATCTTTAGCGTGACCCGTTGCGGCAGCGACACCACCATTGCCCTGCGGAATATCAGTGCCGGTACGGCTTTTTGGTATGATGCGCCCACGGGTGGCAATCTGCTGGCGGCAGGCAATCTGGTAGCCGTGAAATCGATACCATCGAGTGGTCAGCTTTACGCTACCCTGAACGACTTCTCGGCTACCATTGGCCCGGCTACCAAATCGGTATTTGGCGGAGGCACCTACGGCACCGCTTTCCAGCCTGCCCCGCTGATCAGTACCGCCATTCCTTTACTGATCGAGAAGGCCCGGCTGTACATTGGCTCGGCGGGAACACTGACGTTTACAGTTCGTAAATACGACAACACGGCCATATCGAGCGTAACGCTAAATGTTACCCCCACCCGCACGCAAAGTGTAACGACCTCTACCGGAGGTACTTATCCCGACGACCCCAACGACCCCGGCGCGATCTATCCGCTGAATCTTCGCATCCCGGCAGCAGGCGATTATAAGATCACCATCGACTACGACGACGGGGCTTCCATTTTCCGCAGTAACGTAGCGGTGAATGGTTTTCCCTATCAGATAAAAACGCAGAATGGCCAGCCCATCGTTACTATTAAAGGGTCGTTGTTTAACAACGGTACAACGACCGATACGCTGAAAACAGCCTGGTATTATTTCTACAACATGAGCGTCCGGGCATTGGATTGTCCCAGTCCGCAACGGATAGCCGTCACACCCACCAGCGGCACCGGCACCACGGCCACGATCACACCCAACGGCTCTACCAGCGTATGTCAGGGCGGCAGCGTGTTGCTGCAGGCCAATACCGGCACCGGGTTGACCTATCAGTGGTATCGAAATGGGAGTGCTGTAACAGGCGCTACCAGCAGCAGCCTTCTGGCGGCAGCCGCCGGGAGTTATGTGGTGCAGGTAGCCAATAACTGCCTGCCTGTTAGTTCGTCCGCAGTAGTCGTAACCACCCTGACTGCCCAAACTCCCACGATAACAACGAACGGGTTTACCTTAAGCTCCAATGCCACCATGAATATTCAATGGCTGTTGAACGGGGTGCCGATTGTTGGGGCCACTTCGCCAACTTACACCGTTGCACAAAGTGGGCGTTATTCCGTCAAGGGCAGTGTGAACGGGTGTGGAGAAGCCATCTCGGGCGAGGTATTTCTGACGATCCTGGGAACGGAGCCAACGACCGACGATGGTTCCCTGAGTGTTTACCCTAATCCGGCCACGCGGCAGGTTACTGTTTCCATGGAGGCTGCCCTGGCTTTGCCCAGATCGCCAGCGGTCCGTCTGACGAACCTGAGCGGTCAAACGGTTCGGACGGGCGTTCTTTTGCGGGATGGAAAAAATTATTCAACAATTTTTGATGTCGCCGATTTGCCGGGCGGTACGTTTTTTGTAGTTGTAGAAGACGACCAGACGCAGAGCGTCCGGGTGAAACGGATTCGCAAGCAATAATCGTCAACCGATCTGCAACGTCTATACAAGGATATTTTACGTAAGAAAAATGGGGTACAATGCATACCAGGAGGCTTTCTTCCGGATGTAGGGTACCTCCTTTTGTCATTGCTGATAGGTCTGACAACCCCGCTTTACGCTCAATCCGTTGCCAATTCATCCCCTTTACCCTGGCAGACAGAGCTTACTGAAAGTCACTCCAAGATCAGAGACCGTACACTCCGGTTAGCTCGTCAGAATGGCTGGCCACTTAGCAAAAATTATTCCAATCAGCGAGTTCTGCAACTGCAGGAGGTTGATGCTCTGGGCGAGCCGGTTTATTACACACTGCATAATGTCGAAGCGGCCAGGGGTACACAAACTCAGGCGCTTTATGGTACAGGCACCTTACCCGTTTCTCTCTCCGGAAATTCGGCCCAGATAAACGGGCGATTGGGTTTGTGGGATGGCGGCCGGGTCCTGTCGACGCATCAGGAATTTGCCGGCACAACAACCGGCACAAGCCGCATTCAGCAAAAAGACAATGGCACAACGATCAACGATCACACCACTCACCTTGCAGGTACGCTTATTGGCAAAGGAGTCAATACACTGGCAAAAGGCATGTCGTTTGGGGCGCAGCTTTCGGTTTGGGATTACACGAATGATATTACCGAACTGACCACGGCAGCGACCAGCCTGCTTGTTTCCAACCACTCATACGGTCCCGTGGCAGGTTGGGTCTACAACGACTACCGTCCTGGTTCCAACCCTGACTTAAAATGGGAATGGTGGGGCAATACCGCTATTAGTGAAACGGAGGATTATTTGTTCGGATTTTATACGGCCAACGCCCGCGACCTAGACCGGATAGCCTACAACAACCCGTTTTTTCTCATGGTGCGTTCGGCAGATAACAAACGGGCAGAAACCGGCCCCCCAACGGGGAAACCTTACTTTCTGAAAAGTACATCCATTCAGAGCACCCTACCCCGGAGCCGTAATGATACCTATGATGTTATTCCGGCTGAGGCAACGGCAAAAAATGTATTGACAGTAGGAGCCGCCACCGTGTCGTTTACAAGTGCGAACAAAGTCGTTTTGCAGGGAACTACATCCTTTAGTGGCTGGGGCCCTACCGATGACGGGCGAATTAAGCCGGATTTGCTTGGCGTAGGCACCGATATTTTTTCGTCTCTATCGGCCACCGATACTACCTATGGCACGTATACCGGTACATCGATGGCCTCGGCAAACGTAGCGGGTTCGTTGTTCTTACTACAGGAATTATACGCCAGACAACGAGCCCCCGGCTTACCCACCAGCGGTCAGTTCATGCGGGCGGCCACGCTCAAAGGGCTGGCCATTCATACCGCCAGTCGGCCTGCTCCGGCAGCCGGTCCCGATTATCGGCAGGGCTGGGGGCTTCTGAATACTGAAGCTGCCGCCCGTTTATTACTGAATGAAGACCAGGCCAGCTTGGTTCTGGAGAAAAACCTCATCGCAGGCGGCTCCTACACGCAATCCATTACCGCCCAGGGTAGTGAGCCTTTGCTTATTACCCTGAGCTGGACAGATCCCGAAGGCGCGGCAACTACCGTTGCGGCCAGTTCGCTCAACAGCCGAACGCCGAAACTCGTTAACGACCTTGACATACGATTAGTAAGCGGACAGAAAACAGAATTCCCGTTCGTACTAAACCCCGACAAACCCGCTGAAGCAGCCACAAAAGGGGATAACGTCCGAGATAATGTTGAACAGATTTACATTGCCAATCCCATAGCGGGCCAAACATATACTCTTACAGTTTCGCACAAAGGGAAGCTCACGTATTCCAGTCAGCCTTTCTCCGTTATCATCAGTGGGTTGAAACACACGGCTTGTCAGTTAACCACATCCATTCAGCCTGCCCGCGATACGACCATTTGCAACGGTACGCCATTCATCCTCCAATCATCAAACAAGTCTACCAGTCTGCGGTATCAATGGCTGCGGGATGGCGTTACGATCGCCAATGCATCGACAAGTGCCCATAGCATCACAAACACAGGCTCTTACCTGGTCCAGATTACCGATAGCAACGGCTGTGTCTCGACTTCCCAGCCGGTTTATGTAACGGTGAAAACGTCTGCAGCCCCCCTAACGCCCAGCAGCGATCAATGGCTTTGTAGTACTCAGTCGACGGTCGCTTTACAAACAGCAACGAATTCGGTCGATGCCACGATCGCCTGGCTGCGCGATGGAGAGATCCTGAGTCAGGAGCAGTCTGCAACGCTGCAGGTCAACCAGCCGGGGCACTATCAGGTCCGTATCACGCAAAACGGATGTGAGGCCTTGTCCACTGAAATCAACGTACGGTCTTCCTCCGTCAACAATCTTGATATAGCTCCCAAAGAAACAGAACTGTTTTTACCACAGGGTGCTACGGTAACGCTGAAAGCCCCTGTCGACACGTCTTATCGCTACCAATGGTATCGAAACGAACAGGCATTGCCCAATGCCCGAGATTATCGTTTCGTCGTGACCCAGGCCGGGTCTTACAAAGTACAGGTAAAGCAGCAGACGTGCGCAGCCTGGTCGACTGAGCGGGTTATTCTAACAACCATTTTAACAGCCACCAACACCGATCCGGCGGCCCAGTTCATTCTGTTCCCTAACCCATCGGAACATATGCTTTCTGTTCGCTATACCAATCTATTGGCCAGGCAGGCTACCCTAAGCCTGTATGATAGCCGGGGTGTTTTACAGCAGATGCCTATTCTACTAAAAGCGCAGAACGGTCTGTTCGAAGCGGATATTTCCGTTCAACATTTACCTTCCGGCTCCTATATTCTTAACCTGAGGGATGGTTTTACAACGCAGGTGAAGCGATTTTTAAAAAAATAAACCGGTTTACTCCTGCTTTCGGCAATGAGCAAACCGGTTTTTAATGCTGTTTCAGTACCTGAAACCCGCTAACGCTTATTTTCCTTTTCCCGAACCAGCCTCCTGAGCGATAGCCATTTTCACAGCTTCGTACAGATTGACAATCCCGCCCGTTTTCGATAAAGAAGCAAAAGCAACTGAATCGGTCGATTCGGGTTTGGTAACCTTGGTCGTATAGGGTGTAGCCGACTGCATAATGATCCGCTTAATATCAGCGTATGTCAGCTTGGGGAAGTATGATTTCAGGACGGCAGCAACCCCGGCTACCACCGGCGAGGCCATGCTGGTTCCACTATTGTTTTCATACTTACTGCCGGGAACGGTCGAAAATATATCCTTACCCGGAGCAAATACGTCCACATTCTGTTTGCCATAGTTTGAGAAGCTGGCCACCAGATCAGCGGTATTCGGTTCGGCACTGGCTCCTACCGTAATGACGTTTGGAATGGCCGAGCCGTCGATAAAGCGGGGAGACGGGTAATTGGCGGCCGTATCAATGTCTTTTCCATCGTTGCCAGCCGCGTGAACCATCAAAACACCTTTTGATAACGCATAACGTTCGGCGTCTTCAACCGTTTTTCGCTGGGGCGAATAGTCTTTCCCGAAACTCATGTTTATAATCTGGGCGCCATTATCCACCGCATAACGGATAGCATTCGCCACATCTTTATCACGCTCATCGCCATCCGGAACGGCGCGAACGCCCATGATCTGCACGGCGTCGGCAATGCCCATTATGCCGAGGTTATTGGTCCGATCGGCCCCGATAATACCGGCTACGTGCGTTCCGTGATCCGGCCGGGGGCCAGCAATATCAGGGTTGCCATAATCGCGCTGATTGACATCATTGGGGTTATCCCCAACAATGGCCCGGCTATTGAATTCAGGATTATAGTTGTATTCGGCCCGGGATTTGAGTTGCTCATTCGCCTTTTCCAGTTCACTCATCACCACATCCGTATCGGCAGCACCCTGCTGGCGCAACAAATTCAGAATTCCCGCTACAGGCCGTTTCAAGGCAGCATCTTTAAGGGTATCAGCGGCATTTTTAAGGGCTATTGTATCCAGTTTCGATACATTCAGGGCTTTTTTCAGCGTAGTCACAGCTGTTGAATACTGCTGATAGAACTGACTGATCCCCTGGTACTGCGCCTTATACTGGGCCTGGTTCTTCTCGACCTCAGCTTTCGTCTTTACATACAGATCGTACTCCTTCTGCTGCTCAGGTTTGAGCGCTTTCCGGTCTTTTCCCTCATACGTAGGTTTTAGCTGAGCATACAACCGGGTTACTTCGGCGGTTTCGTAATCGACATTACGGCCATCTTTACCACCAATGAAGTTCCAGCCGTGAATATCATCGACATAGCCGTTTTTGTCATCGTCTTTGCCATTTCCCGCAATTTCTTTCGGGTTGACCCACAGCACCCGACGCAGATCTTCGTGGGTGGTGTCGATGCCTCCGTCAATAACGGCCACTACCACAGGTGTTGGTTTACGACCTTTCAGTAATTCGTTATATGTACGCTCAACGCTGATGCCAGCGGTTTTATCGGTTTTATCACGCAGGTACCACTGCGTTTCCTGCGCCGATGCTGCTAATGAAACCAGCCATACAGATGCGCTAAAAAGGAGTTTCTTCATGAATTAAGAACAAAAAATCCCCACAAATTACGAAGGAACTACCTTAAGTTTAGCTTAAAAATTGTTAAACGGCCTCCAATTTCTCTTCTACGGCTTGGCCTGGTGGCTATTTTTATAATGTTCTTTCAATAAATCGTCGCCCCAGTCATTCGTCAAATCCCGAACAACGGTGTGTATGTGGTTCGCGTTGGTTTGTGTATTGTCATATTCGATAAGTATGGTTGGCCCATGAATGCGGTAATACCATCCTTTTCCTTCGCCTAACTCGGGGGTTAAATCGCCCGCCCAGGCAAATCGGAGGTTATCGAGGTTTGCCTTTTCCAACTTCGCCATCTGCTGTTTGGCCAGCGTGATCCGGTAATTGGCCATGTACGTCTGCAGCAGTTCCAGAAATAATTTGCGCTGGTCAGCATTCATTTCAGACAGCATCAACCCATCCATTTTTTCGAGAGACGCCGTCCGCTTGTTGGTCGTAATGATCTCCGGATACGCAACAGCATCTATTATGGCCTTCTTACGCTGGTCGGCGTTCAGCGACTTCAGTAAAGCAAAGGCCCGCTCTGTTTCCAGCTTCAGAATTTCCCGTCCTTTCTGAGGCAAATCCTTTACCCGGGGGTCCGACATCCGCTTATCGGCCATGTGCGTGTCGTAAGTCAATAACCCGGGGTTACTGCCAAAAAAGGTTGGGGTTTGTGCCAGCACCTGCCCCGTTAGCGACAAAAACTGCAGCGACAAGTGGTGCCCTTCAATGCGCCAACTCCAGGGACTTTTAGCGGCTGGTTCACCAAAAACCGTAAACGAATAGTTTTCGGGATCACGATAGGTATCATTGGGCGGGCGATTATCGATGACGCGCAACACATTTTCCATATCTATGATCGACGTTGCTTTCTCATAACCCTGATTGCTGAGTCCCGTTTTAAGCATAGCCATAGCCGCCTGCTTCTGGTCGGGGGTCATTTGCTTCAGCGGTAATCCTTTGCGTTCGCGGGGTACATAATGCCAGTTGAATCGTTCTACATCATCCAGCGGATACATGGCCTGCTTCCGCTGCTCCGGTGTCAGTAAGTTCAGGAATGTGGTAGCAGCATCCAGCATATCGTCTTTAACGCGCTGTTGCGCAGCGGCTGATTTCGTAGCGGGCGCTGTGTGCTGGGCCAATGCCGACACAGACATCAAACAGCACAAAAGGAAGGGCTTCATAGATGAAAAGTTGTTAGGTAAATTATAAAGCTGCTACCCCTTAACATTTACCTGTTTATCTATAATTGCCGTTCAATCAAATGATCTATGGGATATACCTTGATTTTGGTAACAACCGCCTTAGTTTATCAGTTTACTGACTAACCACTGTCAACGTTAAGAATATGTCCACTCGCCCCCCCAACGATAGCACAGGCCCATTTGACCACCTGGCGCTGCGGTACTTACGTCAATCCCTCGACACATCCCATCCAGTCGATGAACCGTACGTAATGAACCCTATCGAAAGTCGGGTGATCCGTCGGACTAAATTTGCTACGTTTACCATTGCGGCCTTATTGGGCATTGTTGGTATACTGCTGTTGTATGGCCCTCAGTATCTGTGGCCGGACTTGTTCAGCCATACGACCATCGTTTTTTTAGGAAGTCCATATAACCTTCCGCTTATCACTGTTTTGTATGGTATACTGCTCGTATACATAGAGGTAAATCTGCTGGTTGCCTTGAATCTTCAGGGCGCCAAGATGATTATGCGCATTTGCCAGTTTCCCAGTGCCCATGATCCGCAATATGACAAGCACTTGCAGGCACTGGCAAATGCGGCACTGGATAAAACGAACCGGGGTTTTCTACGCTTTAGTGTAGACCCTTATTTAACCATGCCGCGCTGGGGCCTTACCATCTTTTTCCTGATAAACATGGTAAAGGCGGCTTTCAGTAACCTGGCCGTCTGGTTCCTGCTGAAACCATTTATAGGTCGGTTGGCTATCCGCCAGGTGGCGGATCTTGCGGGTATGCCTATTTGTGCTTTCTGGAATGTCTGGGCCTCCTGGCAAGTGCTCCACGAAGCTCAGGTCCGTGTAATGGCGCCAGCAACGATTCGGGAGTTTGTGCAGGAACTTCACGAAGAGTGGGGAAAAAATGATCAGCTTCGCCCTTTACTGATCGGTGCCTTGCAGTATGTCGCTATCCTGAAGCGGCAATATAATTATGCCCATTTTCTGCTGACTGAAACACTGATCGATCGCTTCGATCTAAAGGCGGATATATCCATGACCGGCGACTTCCTGGAACAGGCTACCCAAGCCCCTGTTGCTGTGCAACGTAGTCTGGAACGGCTGATCGTTTTTGGCGCCCTTGTCGATGGAAAACTGTCTCTTTTCGAACGGCGCCGGTTGCGCGAACTGCGCAAAAAAGGATTCCTTACCTATTCAAGTAAGGAAATACAGCAAATGAGCAACGATTACAATCAGGGTCGTGGCCTTTGGGTGTAGTTGAAGGAAGGCATGAGCGAAAGGGCACAGAGCCTGCTACACTAAACGAGTCTATCTTCAGTCCAATTAGAAATACCTGCGAAAAGAAGGCTTTACTCCTGCTTAATTTTGCTGTCATTCTGTTTGACCCGAACTTCATTAATCCGTTTATCGTCGGCAGACAACACCTGAAATAAAAAGCCTTCGTAAACGGTTTCTTCACCATCCTTGGGAAGTCGGTTAAACAGTTCAAGCAGTAATCCCCCCAGCGATTCACTATCTCCCTGTACAGCTTCGAAGGTTGTGGCATCGATACCAAGAATCCGGCATACATCGGTAATTGGCATTTTTCCCTCGAACACAACGGTCTGTTCATCTTCGCGCCGGTAGCCAATGGGCGTTTCATCGTCAAACTCGTCGTTGATCTCGCCGAATATTTCTTCGATAATATCTTCCAGGGTAACCAACCCCCGTGTGCCGCCATATTCATCGACAACAATAGCCATGTGAACACGTCGTTTCTGGAAGTCCTGTAACAGGTCGTCTACTTTTTTGTTTTCCGGAATAAAGAAAGCGGGTCTCAGCAGGGCTTGCCAGTTAAAGGAATCACTTTCGTGAATGTGTGTCAGCAGATCTTTAATGTATAAAATACCCTCAATCTGATCGAGCGACTCATGAAAAACGGGCACTCTCGAATAACCCGATGCATTGATCTGATCCATTAATTCGCTAAAGGTCAGATCGTCCTCAACCGCCGAGATGTCCAGCCGTGCCCGCATCACCTGACGAGCCGTCAGATTGCTGAAGTTAACGATTCCTTTCAGAATTTCTTTTTCTTCGACTGTAGCATTGGTGCCGGTCAGTTCAACGGCCTGACTAAGTTCTTCGACGGATAATTTATAGCCCTTGCGCTGGATACGTCGATCGACCTGATTGCTCAAATTCACCAGGATCATGGCCAGGGGACGAAAAACAGCCAGACCAATCTGGGCCAGTGATGCCGTCTTACGGGCTACCGTCAGGTTATTTTGGCTGGCGTACACTTTGGGGACTATTTCGCCAAAAAGCACAATGGCTACCGTTGTTAACAGCGTTACAAGAGGCAGTACCCACCCGGCTCCCTGGTCTCGCTGCGAAAACTCCCAGGTCAGGTAGGTAACAATAACAACGATGGCAATATTTAACAGGTTATTAAAAATAACCAGAGAAGCCAAAAGGCGCTTGGGACGCTCCAGCAGCGTAGCGATTCGCTTGTCATCGGCGAGTGCGCTTTCCCGACAGCTGGCCCGGTCGTCGGGAGACAAGGAGAAAAATGCCGCTTCGGACGCTGACACCAGACCAGCTAATGTGAGCAGCAAAAGGATGAGCGCCGTGTAAGGGCCGTATAAATCAAAATAGGTGCCCCAGCCGTCTGTGGCCAGGAGCACCTGTCGAGGAAGAGGATCACTAAGGTCCATGTATATCAAATCTCGTTCAACAAAAGAGCGCTAAGCAAGGTTAGAACGGTAAATCGTCATCACCACTATTGCTCTCAAAAGGTACGGGCTCCGGCTCCCGACGGGGTGCAGGGGCTGCCGCCTGACGAGCTGGCTGAGGGGCCGACTGCTGGCGAGGGGCCGGGGCTGCTTGTGCCGGTGCAGCCTGCTGGCGGGGAGCCTCGTAGGAAGGCTCCTCCTGGCGGTTATCGTTCGGACTGCCCAGCAACTGCATGGTGGTTGCCCGCACGCGTAATGAGGTCCGCTCTTTGCCTTCTTTATCCGTCCATAACTCCGTCCGTAGCCGACCTTCGACGTAAACGGAATTACCTTTCTTCAAATACTTTTCGGCCACTTTAGCCTGTTCATTCCACAATTCGACCCGAAACCACTCGGTTTGCTCTACTTTTTCGCCATTTCGGTTCGTATATTTTTCGGTAGTTGCCACGTTAAAGGTTGCGACAACAGCACCGCCATCTAAGTAGCGCACCTCAGGATCAGCTCCCAGGTTACCGATAATCGTCATCTTATTCAGACTTGCCATGCTCTTTATTTTATTGGATACTTATGTTAATAAGCCGTGTTTAAGAAGATTAAAGATACTGAAATATACCGACTTATCCAAACTGCTGCGCCAAATAATTTGTAATCAAAACAGGCTTAGGCAGTTTACTTATTTCCTCCGGTGAATACCATTGTAAGTCAATCGGCAAGCTCTCAATTGGCCCTTCCGGCAAGTCGATCAGGTAAAAACAGGCCCGTAACCGCTGGTGCGACAACAGCTGCATCGACTCCACTGGCCGGCCAGCCAGCACCCCTTGTTGCAGAAGCTGACTAACGGTGTTTTCAGGCAGGGTTATGTCACGCAACGCTTTTTTGGGCTCGTCGGTTTCCACCAAATAAAAATCATATAAACTCTGCCATATATCACGACCTGTCCTTTCGCGGAGGGCGAGCCGGCCTTCATGCCGAAAAACCAGGTAATTGAAGAACCGCTCCCGAACGGGTGCTTTTTTTGATTTAACGGGCAACCGTTGCTGACGACCTGTGAGATAGGCCACACATTGCTGCTGAACAGGGCACAAAAGGCAATCGGGTGCAACGGGTGTGCAATGAATGGCCCCAAACTCCATGATTGCCTGATTATAAGTGGCCGGGTCACTGGCCCCTTGAATAAGCCGCATAGCCAGGGCAGCAAATGTCTTTTTCGCTGTTGAGGTGGTAATATCCTCTTCAATACCGAAAACCCGGGCCAGGACACGATACACGTTTCCATCCACCACCGGAACACGTTCGCCGTAAGCAAAAGATGCAATAGCAGCTGCCGTATAACTACCTATCCCCTTCATTTTCAACAAGTCATGGTACGTATTCGGAAACTTACCGGCCAGAATATCCGTTACATAGCGAGCTGTCTGATGCAGGTTTCGGGCCCGGGAGTAATAACCCAGACCCTGCCAGAGACGAAGCAACTCCCGTTCATCAGCGCGGGCCATATCAGACACCGTCGGGTAGGCAGCCACGAAGCGTTCGTAATAGGGTTTTCCCTGCGCAACACGGGTTTGCTGAAGAATTATTTCAGACAGCCAAATATGATACGGGTTGATGGTATGACGCCAGGGGAGATCCCTTTTGTTCAGCTCATACCACTGTTCGAGCGTAGGGGCAAACGTAGTTTCGATGCCGTTAGAGTCTGATTGCCAATTCAAAATAAAATAAAAAAATAAGACGTTACCTTATAAAAACGGGATTACAGGTTTTATAATTTATGGGAAACCCCTACCTTTGTGCTCCCATTTTTGAGACCCCAATTTTCAACAATACAGTAAACGTTAAAGTTTAAGAAGTCGTGACGAAAGCAGATGTAATTGCCGAGATCTCCGATAAGACCGGAATTGACAAGGCAGAAGTGACAAACACACTGGAAACTTTCTTTTCAGTAGTTAAGGACTCGCTGGCCGAGGGAGAGAACATTTATGTGAGAGGGTTCGGCAGCTTCATCAATAAGAAAAGAGCCAAGAAAGTAGCCCGGAATATCTCGAAAAACACCGCTATGGTAATTGATGAGCATTTTATTCCAAGCTTTAAACCCGCCAAAGTATTTGTTGAGCAGGTGAAAACCAGCGACAAAGCCAAAGTAACGGCGGAGTAAGACAAGTCATTTGAACAGCTGGTCCAGGCGTTTGCGTCGTAATTAAGTATCTCCTATGAATAAGTCGGTATTGTTTGTTGTTCTGTTAGCAGCTGCCTTAACGGTTGGGTTGTATACCCGCCCGAAAGTAGTTGTGCGCAATGAAAACAAGCAGCTTGGGGCGGCTAATTCAGAGGGGCATGCGACGCAGATGCCTGCATCAGCTCGGTCAGGTACAGATTCACTCAACGTAGCATCAACTGAAAATGGCACCGATCCGTCGGCCGTCCATGAGAAGCCCATATCGCTGGCGCAACAGAAGCGTATCACAACGCTGGAAACTGAGTTCGCTTCAGCAACCCCTACTCAGAAAGAAGCCGTCGGCGAAAAACTGATTGCTATCTTCCGCGAAGCCACGCGCTACGACAGTGCTGCTCATTATGCAGAACTGATTGCGCTGGCTCAGCCCAACGAACGTAATCTGCTGCGGGCCGGAGACGAGTACTTTGAAGCGTACACCTTTGCTGTGGACGAAAAGAAAACAGCCATGCTTGGTCAGAAGACCCGTCAGGTTTATCAGCAGGCGCTGGATAAAAATCCAAACCTGCTGTCGGCCAAAGCAAACATGGCAATGACCTATGTTAATACCGACACGCCCATGCAGGGAATCATGCTGCTGCGAGAGGTATTGAAACAGGAACCAACCAACGAACTGGCACTGTTCAATCTGGGTCTGCTTTCTATGCGGTCTAACCAGTACGAACGAGCTATTGAGCGGTTTCGGCAGATACTGGTGAATAACCCTACCAGCCGTAAGGCGCGGTTTTACCTGGGCGTTAGTCTAGCTGAAGCGGGTCAGAAAGCAGAAGCTAGACAAGTACTGGCTGAGGTTAAAAAGCAGGAGAAAGACCCGCAAATTTTAGCTGCCGTACGTGAGTACGAAGAGCGGCTTTCAAAATGAATACTGTAGCATGAATAATGGGTGTCAATACAGCATTATTCATGCTACAGTATTCATTGGTTTTAAGGGCTTGATCGAGTGGTCCGGCCGACACATATTTTCAACTATTTAACACTGTTTAACTATGCCTTGCGGTAAGAAACGGAAACGACACAAGATTGCCACTCACAAGCGGAAGAAACGGCTAAGAAAAAATCGGCACAAGAAAAAATAGTTTGTAGTTCGTCATTCGTAGGTCAGGAATTCGTTTGTTCGATACTCCTCCCCTACGAACAACGAACTACAAACTTATTTATAGAAGCCTCGGCCGGTCTGCAAAGTCCGAACGTGGCTTCTTTCTTTTTATATTGCCATTCTAACCGTACATTCATCTTGTGAGTAATGAATTAGTTATCAGTTCGACTCAGAAAGGTGATCGGATTGCGCTCTTGCAAAACAAGAGATTGCTGGAGTATCACGAAGAAGAGTTAGACAGCAGCTTCACCGTTGGCGATCTATACTTAGGAACAGTAAAAAAACTATCGTCGGGTCTAAACGCTGCTTTTGTAGATGTTGGCCACGAAAAAGATGGTTTCTTACACTATCAGGACTTGGGACCGAATATCAATTCGCTCAACAAGCTTGTTAAAGATGTAATCGCCAAGCGCGTCACAACCGGACGGCTCAGCCCTAACCAGCTGGAGCCAGTCATCGATAAGATTGGGAAAATCGATAAGGTGCTGACGAAAAACGCTCCCATTCTGGTTCAGGTAGTTAAAGAACCTATCTCAACCAAAGGTCCACGCCTTTCCTGCGATATATCCATTGCGGGACGCTATTTAGTCCTCGTACCCTTTTCAGATGGCGTAAACCTTTCCAAAAAAATCACTGACCGGGGCGAACGGTCGCGGTTGATGCGGCTTATGTCGTCGCTGAAACCCAAGAACTTTGGGGTCATTGTTCGAACCGTTGCCCAGGACAAGGATGTAGAAGAACTTGACCGAGACCTGCAAAACTCACTTGCCAAGTGGGACCAGGCCATAAAATCCCTTGCCGACGCCAAGCCACGTGACAGAATACTGGGCGAAATGAATCGGGCTTCGTCTATTCTGCGGGATATGCTCAATGAATCTTTCGAGAGCATTACTGTCGATACGCGTGAGTCTTTTGACGAAATCAGGGATTACATCCATACCATTGCCCCCGACAAGGAGAAGATCGTTAAGCTTCACACGGGTAAAACAAAGGTTTTTGAAGCGTTAGGGCTCGAAAAACAGTTGAAATCGCTGTTTGGCCGATCGGTTAGTTTGCCGGGTGGCGGTTATTTGATCATCGAACATACTGAAGCGCTTCACGTTATCGACGTAAACAGCGGTAATAAATCGAATTCAGAGGAAGATCAGGAAGCCACTGCCATTAGTGTCAACCGGGAGGCCGCTAAAGAAATTGCCCGACAGCTTCGGCTGCGCGATATGGGTGGTATCATTGTCATTGATTTCATTGACATGAAGAAAGCAGAAAATAAAAAGCTTCTGCAAGACATCATGCGCGATGAAATGAAGCCCGAACGCTCTAAGTTTACGATTCTTCCGCTGACGAAATTTGGCCTTATGCAAATTACCCGGCAGCGGGTAAGGCCTGAGATGAATATTGTTACCCGCGAAGTATGTCCTACTTGTGGCGGTACGGGTACCATTCAGGCCAGCGTTCTGGTAACGGATGTTATTGAAAATAACCTGGATTATATTTTAACGAAGCAGAATGAGCGCGGGATTTCTATTTCGATGAACCCCTTTCTCTATGCTTACTATACAAAAGGAATCTACTCAAAACAGGTTCAATGGTATATGAAATATAAAGTTTGGGTTAAACTGGTCAAGGACACGTCATTGGGTATCGTTAACTTCAAATTTTTCAACAAGTCTGGCGAAGAAATCGAAGTGAGTAATAACGTGTAAGTGTGTAGTAAAAAATTACTACATCACTAGTAAACAAATGGGGATAATCAAAAACTTGATTATCCCCATTTTCTTTATCAATAAATTCGTTGTTAATGAATTACTCCCAAATCGACGAGTTCGTCAAAGATTTCCTCGCCAACAATTTCTTCGACTGAGTCAACTTTGCTTATGTTAAGCAGCAGATCACGCAAGTCCTCCGTTATTTCATAGGTCTGGTATAGCTGCCTGTCGAAAAGGATAGGGGCCTGTTGAAGATCACACAGGGAATACCTATCCTGGTTAAAGACTGGTCGGGCTACGGCCTCCGACTTTCGCAGTCTATTCGCCTTGAACCGTTCGGGCTCAAGAAATAAATGTATGTAATTCCACCCCTCCCATTGATCAGGATATTGGTTCAGGAATGGCCAGAAGGCATCGTAAAGTTGCTGCATAGCCTCCTGGCAGTATATCTCCCGATCACTTTGGCTAATGGGTCGAATTGGTTTTAGACAATGTAAAACATTTGTCATGTCTGGCTGGCGGTAACTCACAACCGGAACGATAGGTATGCCGGTTGCATGCGATAAATACCCCACGCCTTTGCGTGTTTTAACACGCCGATTGCCAAAGCGTACCGACAAAAACTGGTTTTCTTCACCAACCTCCGGTGCCGTTTCAGGGCTACCGTCCACATAAACGATCAGCGATCGGCCAGCTTTCAATTCGCGCAATACGGTAAGGCCTGCCGAAGGGCTACCGGCTTCAACAATGCGAAAAACGTTTGTTAAGCCATGCTGTTGCCGCAAGCCCTCAATATGTTCTGCCATGCCATCGCCCTGCGTTCGATTCATATTGCTGCCAACGAGCAGTACACAATCGACTCCCTGCCTGAAAAGTACACTCGTTAACAGACGGTACGATCCTAAGTGAAAGGTGCAATAAATCTGTGGTCCAGCTGCTTTTTTCAAGACTTTATGCGATCCGCGCAATTTCACCAAATCGCCGGCCGCCAAACATTTTTGATCGAAGGAGGTGAAAATTTGCTGTAACAAAAGCTCCCGGAACATGGTTGCATGTCTTTGACGCGGTATGGCGGGCAGGAGGTTTTCGACAGTTGCCGAGAACGTGGTAAATTTCATAAGGTATCCCTGTTCTCTTATGAGATCTACCCGTTCAAAGTGCTTGCGGCAGTCTTCTAACTCCTGTCGATATAATTGCTTGGCAGTTAGCATGGCACGAGTTGGGTTAGCGGGTAGCTACTACTATATTCTTAACAGGCGAGAGGTCTATGGTGCTGCAGCAGGCCCCTGTGTCGACCACAAATTTTAATATGTTCGTTGATTCAGACTTAGCAATTGATTTGGTGATTGCTTTTACAACTTGAGCTGGTTTGATAGCGAATTGATTTTTCATGATGACTTATTTGATTAAAAGATTGATAGTAGTTGCTTGTTTTAAGAGCGCCTTAACAGCGCCTTTTTGTTGATACAAAGCTACCAGCTCAAGCAAGGGTCATCAATCGTCAAAAAGTCATCTTACGCGCTTGGATTTAGTTAATTATTACTACTATATTAGTACGAGTTTTGAATAAGAAGGCCAATGAAGGAGATTCGACTTACCCGGAGCTTCCTGAGCAAACCGATCAACAGTGTTATCATACTGTTCAGCATCATCGTGCTGATTGAGGCTATCTCGTGGTCCATCGGTTATGATATAAAAGCAAAAAAAGTAGAGCAAGCCGGCGGTTTTTTTCATTATGTGGGCTTATTCTTGCGGGTGTTTATTATTCCTGAGTTATTCACGCTGTTCATCACCATATCGCTGGTTAATCGTTTCCATCAGTGGTTCAATACGCTGAGTGTTCAGAATACCTGGCGAGAGATAGGACGGTATGAGCTGCTTTTTCTTCCGGTACTGGCTTTTTCCTTCTGGCTGTTTGATCCTGTTACTCAAACTATCCGTTATTTACTGGAACGGTACCCCGACTATTCCTTCAGCAACTACTGGAAAGTATATATAGTCGACACGTACACCTGGTCAGTGTATTTTGTGTACCTTTTTCCGGTATTGATGATCGGTTATATCTCCATTAATATCTCATTACTTTCAGATTATTTAAAACAGCGTCGGGAAGCGCAGGAGGCTGCCGAAGCAGAGGCTGCCAAGGTAGCCCAGGAAGCTTTGGCTTTATCGGCCACCTTTTCACCAAAGCCTATTGTCCCTTCTCCATTTTTAACTTATTTAAAAGGTAAGAACGCGTACGGCGAACTTGATTTTCCCGTGAATGATGTGTATTACTTCACCATCGAAGAGCGCTATTACTACGCTGAGCTGGCGAAAGGTCGGTACATGATCACTAAAACGTTAAATGACCTTGAAGCGGAGCTGGACCCTTCCCAGTTCTTCCGCATCAAGCGTGATTATATTGTTAACCGACAGGCAGTGTTGAATTATGCCTATTGGGAAAATGGTAAATACATCGTTCGGGTAAACACACCCGAAGGGCACGACATTATTGTTCCCCGTGCCCGAATGCAGGAATTCAGGGAATGGCTACAAAGTGGCCAGGGACCAACGGTCCCCAATGACTCGTTTATGGTTGCTTTATAAAACCATCCCTTACAAATAGTTTTTGACAGAAATCCCGAACTTAGGTAACTGGCGGCAACTATTCAGTTGTAGCTTTTTAGCAATATGCGCTTTATGGTTCACCGCCGTTCGGTAACTGATGTTAAGTTGCTCAGCAATATCTGTGGCCGTATGTCCATGGGCAATCATTCGTAAAACCTCCCGCTCACGCTGCGTTAACCGGCTGAGCTGATCGCGCGTTGTATCTGATATAATATCCACGCCAAAGTCTTTCAACAAATTCATAAAACCATTACTATAGTAACAGCCCCCATTGCTAACGGTCTGAAAACAGCGGTATAATTCATCAAGACCATCCGTTGCATACAAAAAACCGAAGAAACCCGTTTGCATGGCTGTTGCCACCATACGCATATCCGGGTTTCGGGTATATAGGATGAATTTTGTCTGCTGATTTGATCGTTGCATCTCCTCAACTATATCGAAGGTGCGCTGTCCGGAAATCTCTGATTCCAGAATAACACACTGGGGCCGTTTCACTCTTATTTGTTGCAGCGTGTCTTCCATTTCAACGGCACGTCCGACAACATTATAGCCTTGCTCCTTTAACAATTGGCTTAATACCTCACAGTTGAATAGCTCTGACTGCGCAACTAGAATTGAAAAATCTCGACGGCGAATTGCGAATTTTTTAGTGAGATCCTCACCACTCGCTGATTGATTCATGATAGTATTCACGTATAGGTGGTTGAATGTAACACGGATAACTAGCATTCGATAAACACACACGGATGAAATCAACCATTTTCCGGACGAAATCACCCATTTCATCTAAACTTTTTGGGTGATTTCGTCCGGAAAAATGGTGATTTCACGCATAACGGTTTGCTTTCAGCCTAAATAGAGGTCTATTTTTGATCATCCAATTGCAAAACACATATTTGACTGTCGGATGATGAATCAGGAAGAATCAGCAATAACGTACGGCTACGAAGCCTCGGAAGAGGAGATCCAAAAAGTCATTTTAGCATGGGCGCAGGCAACGGAAGCATTCCACTATCGCTTCGCTAAATTGGATCGAATCATAAATACGTTACAGAAAGCGACCCGCCGACAACCGAAGGCAAACCGGGATCGCCTGAACAAGCTCATTGAACTTCGCCAACATATGGGTGATGTTCTGATGACTTTATTAATTGATATGTCAGGTCAGAAGGCTGGTCTATCGAACCAACTTTCCAAGCCCGGCCAACTCCATTCGCATGCTAGTTTGCTGGATGAGTTAAACCGACAGATCGATGCCGAACTGATTAGCGTCACGACGGTAGCCCAAGCGTAGTGTTCACCCTCCCCTGTAAATAAAGGTAAGCCTCGGCTGTATAGTCGGGGCTTTTTTTTGTCTCGCTACAGGGGCAGTTTACCCGGAGATAACTGTTCCCAACAGACTGGAGATTTCAATATCGATCCGCTTGAAATGCATAAACTCCGTCAGTAACTGATCGGCCTCTTCGGGCGATTTACTCCCCGATTCCCGCAGCAATTGTTGTAAGGTAGCCATCCGTTGTTCGGCCAGCATCTTTTTTATCCGCAGGATATTCCGGTAGGCAGAATCGGCCAGAATGCCAACTTCCTCTTCCGAGGGCACAAAGATCTCATGCTTCAACCAGCCACCACTTATTTCGTAGCGGGGGGTGGTCATATGGATAGCCTCGCTCTGGATTTCCGTATCATTGAGGCCTTCCGTTTTGCTGGTGTGGCGATTTAAAAAATCGCCGGCAGTCAGAATATCACCACGGCTATAGGCCTCTCGGAACAAGGTTAGAATTAGATCATAGGGTGACGTTTGAAAGTCTATTTCGTGCAACTCACTCAACACATACTGACACAGCGTTATACCGGGCTCCAGTTCGCGCGCACCGTAGTTTATCAGCAATCGTATACATTCCTCCTCCTGATAAGACAAAGGCGCTCTAACGGGCTTTATTCGCTCTTCAGTATAGAATTTGCCGGGAGCTGGGGCATCAACCACAGCCTCCTGAGGAAAGGGCTCGTCACCGAACCCGGCAAATAAGGAATTTATATCGTCGGCTGATGGCTCCGGCAAGGCCGATGAAGAACCTGAAGGCTGTTTTCGGACCGTGTCACCAGTTCGTTGCTGCCGTTCGGAATCCTTCTTGTTCTGGTCCTGCTGTTTCCGAAGCAGTCGATTGATCTCCGAAATAACAGACTGTTCACTTACGTGAAATACCTGAGCCACCCGCTGAGAAAGCGTCTGCCTCTTGAGGGGGTCCGGAATCTTCGTGATACTGACGCAGACATCCGATATACCTTCAGCCCGTTTTAGTGGATTATCGCCCGCTTCACTCAGCCATCGACTAGCTTTAAAATCAATAAAGTCCTGAGAATGTTCCTGTATGTATGTTTTGAACGCGTCGGCACCAATTTTATGGACATAGCTGTCGGGGTCCTCACCATCTGGCAACAGGAGCAACTTTAAGTTCAATCCCTCCTCCAACACCATATCCAGCCCACGCAAAGCGGCTTTGACTCCCGCAGCATCGCCATCGTACAGAATGGTCACGTTGGGCGTAAATCGGGAAATCAGACGAATTTGCTCTGTTGTGAGCGAGGTGCCCGACGAAGCCACCACGTTTTTAATACCCGCCTGGTGTAAAGAAATAACGTCGGTATAACCTTCCGTCAGATAACAGACATCTTCCTGCCGGATGGTCTGTTTGGCCTGGAATATACCATACAGTACCTGACTCTTGTGATAAACGGCCGTTTCGGGAGAGTTTAGGTATTTCGGCTGGTTTTTGTCCGTTTTTAAAATCCGTGCGCCAAACGCAATGACCCGGCCCGAGACGTTGTGAATGGGAAACATAACACGGCCCCGAAACCGATCAAAAACCTTTTTATCTCCCCCGGCAGTACCGTCTTTTATCAGAATAAGCCCGGCTTTTTCGAGCATATCGCGATTATAGCCTCTGCGCAGGCCCTCTTTTAAGAGCGCATCCCACTGGTCGAGGGTGTAGCCCAGTTCAAAGGCATCGATGGTTGGGTTGGTGAAGCCGCGCTCCCGAAAATAACTCAGGCCAATGCTCTTTCCCTCGTCGGTTGTGAGCATGGTTTCCTGAAAAAAGGTCTTGGCAAAGTTCAGCGCAATGAGCAGGCTTTCCCGTTCATTCTGCCGCAGCAGATCTTCCGGCGTTTGTTCCTGTTCTTCAATTTCGACGCCGTATTTCTTTGCCAGGTAGCGAAGGGCTTCACCATAGCCGATATTTTCAATGTCCATGACAAATCGAACGGCATCTCCGGCTTTCCCACACCCAAAGCATTTATAAATTTGCCGGACAGGATTCACGTTGAACGACGGCGTCTTTTCATTATGAAACGGGCAGCAGGCAATGTAGTTGCTACCTCGCTTTTTGAGTGACACAAAATCGTTGATTACTTCCAGAATGTCGGTTGATTGGCGGATACGGTCAACAGTTTCTTCAGGAATACGCATTGGGCAAATACAGGTTAATTTGAATAATCAAAGGTACGTCTAAAGTCGACTGATTGATTGCTTAAAACGACTTGATAGGAAGTACTTTAATAGGCTTCTCATTTGGCAACATTTTTGCTAATTCCATTCCTGATACTCAAACGAATGTAATTTGCAAGGAATTTTATGCCGTAACTAACTATGAATTTACGTTTACCTCTTATACCATACAAAAAGACAACACCACAAACCCGCATTACACGATATCGTCAGGGTTTGGTTGTTTGTATGCTTTTACTGGTTTTGTTGCAATCATGCCGTGTAGAGCCAACAGATCCTGACGCTGCGCCGGTTACGAATGGCAAAGCAGCAGATCAATATACGGGTGATGTGGCAACCCAGTGGGCAGCTCTTCAATTGAAAATCACCAAGTCGACACCGGGCTTTACACCACCCGTAGCATCGCGTGCGTATGGCTACGCGGGTATTACCATGTACGAAGCTGTGGTTCCCGGCATATCGAATCGAAAGTCGCTTGTAGGCCAATTACAGGGCCTAACCGCTTTACCAAAAGTAGAGACGGGTGAAACGTACAACTGGGCGCTCAGCGCGAATGCAGCCGAAGCAACCATGCTGAGAAATCTGTATCCAACAACCAGCGCTGCCAACAAAACTTCGATTGATTCGCTCGAAACAGCTTTGCTAACAGCGTTTAAAGAAGCTGACACGACAGTAAATAGACGATCAACAGAATTTGGCAAAAAAATTGCTGCCGCGCTTTTCGAGTGGTCGAAAACCGATGGGGGCGATGCCGGTTATAGCCGCAATTTTCCTGCCAGCTATACCGTTCCAACAGGAGCAGGTTTGTGGCAGCCGACCGAAAATGGTCAAAAGATTCCGATGCAGCCCTATTGGGGCCAAAATCGAACATTTGTTAAAGCCAATAACGATCTGCCCATGCCCAAACCGCTGCCCTACTCGACCGATACCAAATCGGCCACCTTTGGGCAGTATTTTGATGTGTATACCAAATCGAAAAATCTGACCCAGACCGAGAAAGAAATTGCTGTTTGGTGGGCTGATAACCCGGCCGAAACCTTTACACCCCCGGGTCACTCGTATTATATTGCCCGAATTGCGGCCCTGAAAACGAAGGCAGATCTGGCCAAAGCGGCCGAGACCTTTGCCCGTACCGGTATTTCTATAGCTGATGCGTTTACATTATGCTGGCGGTGCAAGTATGCTTACAACAACCTTCGGCCATATACCTATGTCCGGCTGGCTATTGATCCAAACTGGGTTCCTTTTTGGCCCGCACCACCATTTCCGGGTTTCCCATCAGGTCATGCTACCCAATCGTCATCGGCGGCAACGGTACTAACCGCCTTATACGGCGATAACTTTGCCTTCACCGATGATTCACACATTGGCCGGATAAAAGACGTGGCCCGAAATGTGGAGTTTAAAGCACGGTCGTTTACCTCATTTGCACAAGCCGCTCAGGAGTCGGCCGATTCCCGTTTCTTTGGCAATATTCATACCCGTCAGGACAATGAGACAGGCTTGACCGAAGGCAAAAAGATTGGTGCGAATGTGAACGCGCTGGCCTGGCAGAAGTAAAAAAAGGAGAAAAGGGAAGAGTGGAATGAAAGAGAGAAAGGGTACTTTATTCGTAAACCTTTCTCCCTTTCATTCCACTACTTCCCTTTTCTCCCTTATTAGTAAGCTCTGACCAACTTGCCTTCCATAAAATTGACAAAGGCTTTGTTAACGACGTTGTTACCGCCCGGCGTTGGATAATTACCGGTAAAGTACCAGTCGCCGGTATGATTAGGACAGGCCTTATGCAGATTTTCGACCGTTTGATAAACGACAGCCACTTCTGCGTTCAGATCGGGCGGGGTCACGATCTGAGCCACCTTTTTGGATAACTCTTCATGTGTGAAGGGCTCAAAAAGGGCTTTTACATAGTTCTGGGTCGATGCATTACCGGTTTCGATAGCCGCTACACACTGGCCATATACTTCGTCCAGTAACTCCTCCTGCCCCCGCTCCCGAAGGAGTTCGAGCGCTGCCCGGAAGCCAATGAATTCCTTAAACTTCGACATGTCGATGCCGTAACAGTCAGGAAAACGAATCTGGGGCGCCGACGAGACAATGATAATCTTTTTTGGGCCCAGGCGGTCCAGCATGCGAAGAATACTCTTCTCCAGCGTTGTGCCCCGAACAATTGAGTCATCAACAACGACAACGTTATCCTTTCCTTTTTTGATGACCTCAAAAGTGGTATCGTATACATGCGACACCATGTCGTCGCGCTGCGAGTCGTCGGCAATGAACGTCCGTAATTTTACGTCTTTGGCAACCAGTTTCTCGATACGTGGCCGGAATGAAAGCACCCGATCCAGTTCCTCCTCAAAGAGGATACCATCCATGATAGCTTTCTTACGCTGTTTGGCCAGATGATCTTCCAGCCCCTCTACCATGCCAAAGAAAGCCGTTTCGGCCGTGTTCGGGATGTATGAGAAGACCGTATTTTCGAGATCGTAGTCGATTTCTTTAAGAATCTGGGGAATCAGTAATTTACCCAGCGTTTTGCGTTCGTTGTAAATATCGGGATCAGTGGCCCTTGAGAAGTAAATCCGCTCGAAACTGCAGGATTTCTTTTCGATTGGCTTCACAAACTCCTGCTCCATGTATTCACCGTACTTGTCGATGATGAGCGCATGGCCTGGTTTTACTTCCTGAATGGCACTGTAGTCGACATTGAACGCGGTTTTTATCGCCGGTTTCTCCGACGCTACCACCACTACTTCATCGTCAGCGTAATAATAGGCTGGCCGAATACCGGCCGGGTCGCGGGCAACGAATGAAGCGCCGTAGCCCGTCATACCTACCATAGCATAGCCACCATCGAAATCACGGCAGGAGCGGTGCAGCACCCGCTGCATATCGAGGTTATCTTCAATAATATCCGATAGATCAGGATTTTCGTAAATACCCTTGAACCGTTCAAATACGCGTTGGTTTTCCTCGTCGAGGAAGTGACCAATTTTTTCCATCACCGTTACGGTGTCAACCTTATCCTTCGGATGCTGACCCAGCGAAACGAGCTTGTCGAATAGTTCATCAACATTGGTCATGTTGAAGTTACCCGCTACGACCAGGTTCCGGCTACGCCAGTTGCTTTGACGGAGCATGGGATGGCAGTTTTCGATTTCGTTGGCCCCGTGGGTACCATAGCGAAGGTGTCCCATCCATACTTCGCCGGTGAAGGCGATGTTTTCCTGGAGCCATTTCGCGTCTTTGGCTTTGTCTTTGTTGCCTTTGAGCGCTTTCCGAAATTTCTTATTGACCTTCTCGAAGATGTCCGTTACAGGGCGCTGATCGACGGAGCGGTAGCGGCTGATGTAACGATGCCCGGCGGGCACATCGAGCTTAATGTTGGCGATCCCGGCGCCGTCCTGGCCGCGATTGACCTGCTTTTCCATAAGCAGGTAGAGCTTGTTGGCTGCGTATAACGCGGTTCCGTACTTATCAATGTAATACTGGTACGGTTTGCGTAGCCTGATTAGGGCAATACCGCACTCATGTTTGATGGCGTCGCTCATGAGGGAGTTTGTCGAAGCACTTGATTTAGTAGTAACGAAGTAACGGCACTGCCTGGGCAATGGTTCGGCAGGGCCCTAAACAAATGTAGGCAAAATCAACGTTTAATGCTTTTCTAATTCACTCGTTTGTGTAGCCCAACGGCTCATTAGCCAGTAAATAATAACCGACGAAACAGCCCCAACCAGCGAACCGACAAACACATCTTCGACGAAATGCTGGAACAGATACACGCGGGAATAGCCCGCCAAACAGCCTAATAACAGCCAAAGCCAGCCCCTTTTCTTATTTTCATCCAGAAACGCCAGCAACCCGAACAACGCAAACGCCGAAATGGTATGGCCTGATGGAAAGCTATTGTAGCTGAAAATATCCAGACCTTCTATAATGTGATACTGAAAGGTCGAATGCTCAAAATACTTTAACGGACGGGGTGAACCTTTAAAAACAACTTTCTTCAGGAGTTCAGAAACCAGGGACGACAACGCAAAACTCGCAAAGGCCATTAACCCAATCCGCCGGTTGATAAATAGCAGCAGCAGACAAACGGCGGCAAAGAATATTCCGTCACCCAGGTAGGTAATGTAGGGGAAAAGCAGATCGGCCAAAGGACTATTCCGCGTATTGACCCATTGCATCAATTGCTCCTGGGTGTATAAAAGTTGCAGTATGCCGAACACGACCAGCAGGCAGGCATAAAGCAGAAAGAAGAGCCGGTTTTTACGAAAAAAATCAAGTACCATGAACAACACAAGTCAATTTAATGGGCAGGAGCGGCTTTCTCGACCGTAATGCCAACACTCATGATGTTGAGCAGCGGGTCCTGACGCATGTATTGCTTTAGCTGCATGGTGTATTTGCCCGGCTTGGGGAAACGGTAGTTCCGCTTCATCAGAAACTTATGATCGAAGAGGTCGCCCAGGCCGTCGCCATTGGGCTTACCGGTTTTAGGGTCCATCAGGATCAGTTCATCCAGCCGGGATTCGATTTCTTTACCGTTAGCATCGCGCAGATAACGTGTCAGGTAAAGATTGTAGTAGCCATAGGACAGGCTGTTGCGAAGGTTATAATAGATATTGTAAGGCTGCGACGCGTCGGTAATCTCGAACGTGAACGAGGGCGCATTTTTTATGTACCACTTTCCGTCCTCAATATCAGTATATTCTTTATAGACTGCGTTGGTATCGCAGCCGCCAAGCAGCATGGTAACCAACAACAGTATGCCAAATCCTTTCATACGAATCCCTCCAAATAATCTGCAAAGCTACAACGGTACAACTGGCTTTTCAAACGACAAAAAACTACTAAGCTAGTTTGCAAACGATAGAAATAGTTCTAGCTTTGCTTTATGGAAAAGTTAACCGCCAAAGAAGAAGAAGTAATGCAGGTGCTCTGGAAGATGGAGCAGGGTTATGTAAAAGATATGGTTCCTCAATTTACAAATCCACCCCTGCATTACAATACCGTGTCGACCATTGTCCGTAACCTCGAAGAGAAGGGCTATGTAGGCCACAAAGCCTATGGCAACACCCACGAGTACTACCCGATTATCACGAAAGAAGCCTACCAGAATCGGTTCGTACTGACTAAAGTAGTGGACGAATACTTCGACAACTCCTACAAGAATCTGGTTAGCTATTTTGCAAAGAACGAGAAGATCTCGGCCGATGAGCTGCGGGAAATTCTGGCGATGATCGAGAAAAAATAGGGGTACTCTTCCGGATTAACGTCCGGTTTCTACAAAAAAATTAGCCGGGATCTATCCAGGATTTGTTACCGCTATGGAAATGTTACGCTATGTCGTGTTGGTCAATGGCCTGCTGGCCGTCGTAAGTATTGCCTATTATTTATTACTCCGGCGCGAGACTTTCTTTAGTGCCAATCGACTGGTTTTATGGCTGGGGCTAGCCAGTGCGCTCGTTTTCCCCGTGCTTGAACTCCCCGACTGGCGCCCACAGCCGGTTCGTTCGGCCATGCAGCGCACCGCTCAGGTCATCATCCCGAGCGTGCTGGATAAACCGGCCTTTTCACAACCCGAAGTAACCATTACCTTCCCCAACCTGAGGACCTATCACGCTTTTCAGGAACAACAGAACCGGTTCGTCTGGTCGTGGCAGACCGGGCTTATCCTGTTCTATGGCCTTGGCACACTGCTGCTGTTGATTCGGTTTACTATTCAGCTGATGTCGCTGCGAAAGCTCATTCGCCAATCGGCCCATGAGCCTTACGATGATTTCATTCTGGTACACAATGAGACGGTGTCATCGCCTTTTTCTTTTTTTAACTGGGTAGTTCTGAACCCGAACCAGCACACAGCCGACGAACTAGACCAGATTCTGCGGCATGAGCGTGTTCATGTGCGCAAACGACATAGTATCGACATGCTGGCGGTGGAATTGATCTGCATTGTGTGCTGGTTCAACCCGGCCGTCTATCTCTTTCGGCATTTGATCCACCAGATTCTCGAGTTCAGTGCCGACCGGGCCGTGCTAGCCGAAGGCATCGACGCCAAAACCTACCAGTACAATCTGTTGAAAGTGAGTTTGTCGGCGGTCGAGTCTCCCCTGTCGAGCCACTTCAGCGAAGTGCAGCTTAAAAGCCGGATTATTATGCTCAACCAACCAAACTCCTCGACCCTTACGTGGCTAAAATATCCCGTTGTACTACTGGCCACTCTCACAATAGCCTCAGCCTTTGCCCGGCCGCAACCCATAGAGGGACTGAGCAAGTACGTTGCCAAACCTGTCGTCGATGCGCTTGAGGAAGTGGTTGTCCGGGCGAAAAAAACGGATCTGGTCGTGGTTGACAAGAAGTTGGCTGGTGTCAGTAAGCAATCCATGAAAATGGATACCCAGACTTATACCAACAACAACCTAGCAACAATACTAAAAAATAGTACCGAAAGTATACCTACCCTTACAGCTAACACTCACCCATCAGTACACACTGAAGTTCGGGATAATACACTCTTTTGGGTAATCACCCCATTATCAACATTTGAGGACATCGTTCAGCTAAAAGCAGAGGTAGCTGGCTACGGCTACACTTTTGACATCGACGAGTTAAAATTTGACATGTTGCATAGGTTTCTTGTGCGTCTGGATGCGACAATGACTTCCCTGAATGCCCAGGGACGACGAACGACCGAAGAAGTAGAAGTAAACAAACCGATGAAGTCTTTTGGCGGGCAAATTTCTATACTCAAACCAGGTGTATTGGGGGTAAACGAATTAGGAACCAACAGTACTTATCCAACCAAAACGTTGATGGCTAAAGCACTGGCCGACGAACAAAATGTTCAACGCCTGTTGGAAGACAATCGACTTGATTATATGATAGCGGAAGGACTGGCCCTAACAAAAGACAATTGGGTAACTAAGCGGTTCAGTGCCGATGAGATTGTGAGCAATCAGGCGGTTATCCAAACACAAACAGGGCTATCCTTTGCTAAAACGGGCCAATTGACTACCAGCAACAAGGAGAACAAAAGCTATTGGCTCAATAATCATCCTATTACATCAAGCGAATTAAGGAACATAAGCTTAACCCAAATTTATTCGGTCATAACGCGAGATAAATTCATTGATAATAATCAGACAACCCAACGAATTGTCTTGATTTATACAACATTATAACCGTCATGTACTCGTTCACCAACCGTTTCAGTGGCCCTAGCCTACGTCAGCGCGTGGGGATGATCAACAGTCAACCTTCGGGTGCACTTGCCTGGTGGCGGTATGCCCTGTGGGTATTCCTGATGGCGATCGTTGTACTGGCCTGTCAGCACGAAACCCGGAAAAGCATTCATATTCCAGGGGGAGATTGGGATGGTAACGGCCTGCCTGCTACCAGCTTAACGAGGGCCGGGGTCCTTGATTTAGAAGAAAGAGGTACCTGGTATCGGCATCTGGCCCTTTACGCCGAAAAGTCCGGTACGGAGGTTGTGCAAAGCAAACCAATAATACTTCAGATTAAAGGTGATCATTTTATAGTGCCGGAAGACTATAAGTACGAATCAGCGGTCTACGTTGATGGCGAAGAAGTGCCCGTTGATTCATTATCAAAACTGGCTCCGGAGTTTGTCAGCGAGTTGTTTGTCATGCACCAATGGGAGAATATGGCTGATGTCGATACAAAAGCCAAATCCTATCAGATTTTTATTCAGACGAGCCCCAAACCCGTTCTGTTCAACGAAAAACGGAAACAGTTTTTTACCCTGTTGCAGGCAGCAGCCATCTCAAAACATCCGCTGGGTGAAACGTTCTCCTTCAACATGAATCAGTTGCTCGAAGCAACGTTTTTCCGCAATAAAGATGCGCTGGTCGAACGCACAAAAGACGAACACCTGAACGTTTACGACGATTACGCTAATTCTGTAGAGGTTTCTATCAACAATTTACCAGCTACCGTTGCCGATGTAAAGACCATTCATGTTCGGGAAGTAGGTCGACTGTACACCCAGGAACGGCCCTATACAGACTGGTTTCGGGCCGATGATCCATTACCCCGGTTTCGCCTGAACATAGAAACCGCGCCCAAGCGTGCCAAACGCGATAGCAGTTACTACGTCTTTAGTCCATTTTATACTGGTGATTTTTAAAACAAACAACCCCGAAACTATTCCGGGGTTGTTTAATTCTAGACTTTACCGTTGGGGGCCGGTCGGGGCGTGTTGCCTTCCGGTCCACGGGATTTCTTCTTTTTCTTTTTGCTGGCCGTACGAGCCGTGTATTTGGCATCGAGTTTTTGCAGGTCGCTATTGAGGGCAGCGGCCGTAACGGGCTCTTTGTCGCCAATGGGTGTCAGCACGTCGAACGATTCGGGAATTACACCTTTCTTGTTCAGGTCAGCAATTTCCATTACGCGGGCAATGGGCAACGGATACCAGGTGCTCTCGGCCCCGTAGCCAAACCACATCAGCTTCCGAAAAATATCGGTCTTTTGCAGGTAGGCTCGCCCCTTCTGGGTTTCCAGAGGTTTCTCAATCGTTGGAATATCCCGAAGGGCATCCATGTAGGTGTCCAGTTCGTAGTTCAGGCAGCACTTCAGACGCCCACACTGACCGGATAGCTTCGCCGGATTCAACGACAGGTTCTGGTACCGGGCCGCCGATGTAGCGATGTTCTTAAAATCGGTGAGCCAGGTGGAGCAGCAAAGTTCGCGGCCGCAGGACCCAATGCCCCCCAGCCGACCGGCCTCCTGCCGAAGGCTAATCTGGCGCATTTCAATGCGGGCTTTGAATTCTCCCGCCAGCATTTTGATCAGCTCACGAAAGTCAACCCGCTCTTCAGACGAATAATAGAAAGTCGCCTTGGTATTGTCTGACTGGAATTCAACATCAGACAATTTCATGTTCAGTTTTAGCTCGCGGGAAATTTCGCGGGAGCGGTACAGGGCGGGCAGATCGCGAAGGACTGCCTGTTCGTGGCGTTCGAGGTCTTTGGGCGTCGCAATACGGTGAATCACTTTTGTATCGTCCGTGATTTTGACACCGCGTTTTTTCACCTGTATGCGTACCAGTTCGCCTTGCAGCGAAACCGATCCAACATGAAAACCCGACTGCATCTCAACGACTACATAGTCGCCCGTTGTGAGGTCAAGCTGGTGCACGTTTCGGTAATATTCTTTGCGGCCACCTTTAAATTTAACCTCTACAACATCGTATCGCAGGCCTGGCATGGCAATATCGCTCAGCCAGTCAAAAGAGTTCAGTTTGTTGCAGCCTCCGGTGCTGCACCCTCCGCTACCGCATCCTTTTGTGGCTGTTTTCTCGCCATCGGATGCGCCACGCTGGGTTCCACACCCGCCGGTTGCACAAGATTTGCAGGACATGTATATATATAATTTACGACGTCCGAATGAGTCTGTCCGTTAGCATCTGTGCTTACACAGGCTCATCCTTCAATCAGTTAGTCGGAATACCGGATCAGGTCGAGCCCGATGTCTTTCCGGTACTGTTTTCCGTCAAATTGTACTGTCCGGGCCGCTTCCTGCGACTTCCTGACAGCGTTTTCAAGCGAGTTGGCCTGTGCTGTAACAGCCAGTACGCGTCCGCCATTGGTCAACGCGTGACCGTTATTTTCGAGCGTTCCGGCATGAAATGCCATTACATCTTCTAAACGCCCTAACTCTGAAATCAGTTTACCGATTTCGTATTTGCCGGGATAGCCGCCCGACACCAGCATGGTCGTTACCGCCGTTTGCGGAGACACCTGAACCGACACACTATCGAGTTTACCTTCGGCAGTAGCCAGCATTAATTCGGCAAAATCACTCTGAATCCGGGGCAGTACAACTTCCGTTTCGGGGTCGCCCATACGCGCATTGTATTCAATAACGTAGGGCTCGCCATTTACTTTCATCAACCCCACAAAAATGAATCCCTTGTAAGAGATGCCTTCCTGCTGCAATCCAGCCAGCGTCGGTTTAACAACCTTATCTTCAACTTTCTGTAAAAAGGCTTTGTTGGCAAATACTACTGGCGAAACGGCCCCCATGCCACCGGTATTCGGACCCGTATCGCCATCGCCAATTCGTTTATAATCTTTCGCTTCGGGCAAAATCTTGTAGCTGGTGCCATCGGCCAGGACAAAGACCGACAATTCGATACCACGCAAAAATTGCTCCACAACGACCTTACTCCCGGCTTCGCCGAAGGTTTGCCCGTCCAGCATGTCACGCAGCGCCGATTGGGCATCGGCCAGGGTTTCGGCAATGATAACTCCTTTGCCGGCAGCCAGACCATCGGCTTTGATCACAATAGGCAGCGGATGGCTTTCCAGATAGGTCAGGCCTTCCTGAAGCGTTTCGGCCGTGAATGTTCTGGAAGAAGCGGTAGGAATACCGTAGCGGAGCATAAACTGCTTGGAAAAGTCTTTGCTCCCTTCCAGTTGGGCTCCTTTGGCATCGGGCCCAACGATGCGAAGTTTAGACAAACCACGTTGCTTATGCAGGTAATCAACGATCCCTTTCACCAGGGGCTCCTCCGGACCAACAATGAGCAAGTCAATCTTATTGTCACGAACAGCCTTGGCAACGGCTGGAAAATCATTGTAACTAATGGGCAAGTTCGTAGCCACCTGCGCCGTTCCGGCATTGCCCGGTGCTACAAATAATGTATCGCACAACGGGCTTTGCGCCAATTTCCAGGCAAAAGCATGTTCACGCCCGCCCGACCCTAGTATTAGTATATTCATAAATTAGTGAGTAACGGGGTCGCCCGTGCGGTCGATAAATCGGCAAGTCAGTAGGTCAATAAGTGGCTGACGACAGAGAAACACATGCCGGTCCGCTGATGCGGTCAGCCACTTACCAACTTACTGACTTACCAACTTACTAACTTTAATTAGCTACTTCCGACAGGAATTTGATGCGCATCAGGCGCAGATCTTGTTCGGTGAAATCGTCGCCCCCGAATTCGCGCATGGCTACGGCAATATTATCGCTTTCGGCATGCATGAAATATTGAAAAATTTCGTCCTGTCGGTCTTCATCCATGACCTGATTGATGTAATAATCGAGGTTCAACCGCGTACCTGAGTAGCAGATGTGCTCGATCTCCTCCATCAGGTCTTCCATGGTCAGGGATTTTGACTCGGCAATTTCATCCAGGTCAACCTTACGGTCAATCTGCTGGATAATAAAAATCTTGACTTTTGATTTATTGACTGTAGACTTGATAACGACGTCTTTGGCCGTCTCTATATCATTATCTTCAACGTATTTAGTGATCAGATCAATAAACTGCCGGCCAAATTTCTGCACTTTCCCCATCCCGACCCCATTGATCTGGGCCATTTCCTCACGCGTGGTGGGGTACGTGGTTGCCATTTCTTCCATGGATGTCTCCTGGAAAATAACGTAGGGTGGCAGATTTTTCTCTTTGGCGATCCGCTTCCGAAGGGCTTTCAGCAGGCCGAGCAACTCTTCATCGTAAGCTATACCACCCGATGCTGGTGTCGAATCCTTATCTTCATCCTCTTTGATGTCGATTACCTGCTGTTCGTAGTCGTGATCTTTCGTTAGGGTAATTGGATACGGGTCTTCGATGTAGTTAAGGCCCCGCTGGGTTAATTTCAGGATACCATAGTTATCGACATCTTTTTCGAGGTAGCCGTAAATGGTAATTTGCTTGATAACCGAGCACCAGAAGTTACAGTCTTCGTTGAATTCGCGGCCTTTGCCATATACATCAAGCCGGTCGTGTTCGTAACTCGTAACGTACTGATTTCCCGTAGCAGTCAGTACATCGGCCAGGTGAGCCACATCGAAACGCTGGTCGGTTTGGAGCACCGTCTGCAATGCCAGTACCACTTCATGCTGCGCTTTGAACTTCTCGGGCGATTTCAGGCAGTTATCGCAGAAACCGCAATCTTTCTCCATGAACTCCCCAAAGTAACCGAGTAACTGCCGACGACGGCAAACGCCCAGATTGGCGTAGGAAACCATCTCAGTCAGCAGATGCTTGGCATTATCACGCTCAGTAACGGGTTTATCCTTATTGAATTTTTCGAGCTTAACGATATCGTCGTAGCTGTAAAACATCAGACAGTTACCCTCCAGCCCATCGCGCCCGGCCCGGCCCGTTTCCTGATAATAGCCTTCGAGCGATTTGGGCGCATCGTAGTGAATCACGAACCGAACATCGGGCTTGTCGATACCCATACCAAAGGCAATAGTGGCACAGATCACATCAACATCCTCATTCAGGAACGCATCCTGATTGTTCATGCGGGTTACGGGGTCCAGACCCGCGTGGTACGGCAATGCCTTTACATCATTTACGCGCAGGAGTTCGGCAATCTCTTCGACCGTCTTCCGACTCAGGCAGTAGATGATCCCCGACTTGCCTTTGTTCTGCTTGATGTACTTGATCAGCTGTTTTTTGGCGTCAACTTTTGGCCTTATTTCGTAGTAAAGGTTCTTTCGGTTAAAAGACGTCTTATACAGGTTGGCGTCCTCCATCTGCAGGTTTTTCTGAATATCCTGCTGAACTTTAGGTGTAGCGGTGGCCGTAAGCGCGATAACGGGTAAGTTCCCGATGTTATCGACGATACCCCGAATCTTGCGGTACTCCGGTCTGAAATCGTGCCCCCATTCCGATATACAGTGAGCTTCATCAATGGCCACGAAAGAGATGTTGGCTTTCTTCAAAAAGTCCAAATTTTCTTCCTTGGTTAATGATTCGGGAGCAATGTATAGCAGCTTAAGTGAACTGTTGAGCGTATCTTTTTTAACCTTATTCATCTCCGCTTTCGAGAGCGTTGAGTTAAGGAACTGAGCATTAATGCCAAACGCATTCAACTGATCGACCTGGTTTTTCATTAAGGCGATCAAAGGCGATATAACAACCGCTGTGCCCTCGCTTACAATAGCTGGTAGTTGATAACACAGCGATTTACCTGCGCCGGTTGGCATGATAACAAAGGTATTCCGCCCCGCCAAAATGCTGTAAATAATGGCTTCCTGTTCGCCCCGGAACTGGCTATACCCGAAAATTTCTTTTAGCCGCTCTTTAAGAGTTGAATGGACCGACTGATCAACCTGCATCATTCTACAAATCGTACAAAAGTTACTTTACTCACTATGCTTGCTGTATCTTTGCTATATAAAGTTAGCGAATATACACAGCAAACAATTCCTGATTATCAAAACTGACGTTGAAAGTAATAAAAAATCCTAAGACTATTGCCTGCGCGGTTCTGCTAGCTGAGGCCGAAGCAATCCGTAATGCCGTTGATCTGCTCGACGATCAATTCGATGCCACGGTTGATATGATACTCAACGCATCGGGCCGATTGGTAGTAACCGGCGTTGGGAAAAGTGCCCTTATTGGCCAGAAGATCGTAGCCACCCTGAACTCAACGGGCACACCGTCTTTGTTCATGCACGCGGCCGATGCCATTCACGGCGACCTGGGCATGATCCAGACAAACGATATAGTTTTACTGATCTCAAAAAGCGGCAACACGGCTGAAATTAAGGTACTCATACCATTGTTGAAGCGTACGGGCGTTCGATTGATCGCGCTTGTGAGCGCCCGTGACTCGTATCTGGCCCAGCATGCCGACTATGTGCTCCATGCCTACGCCGAATATGAAGCCGATCCGCTGAACCTTGCTCCTACGACCAGTACAACCGTTGCGCTGGCCATTGGCGACGCGCTGGCGGTCAGCCTGCTCGAAGTGCGTGGATTTACCCGACAGGACTTCGCCCGGTACCATCCCGGCGGGTCGCTTGGCAAACGACTGTATTTGAAAGTTGCTGATATTTTTCCCCACAACCAATGTCCGCAGGTGCCTCTGACGACCCCCGTCAGGGAAGTAATCTTCACGATTTCGGCCAACAGATTGGGAGCAACTGCTGTTGTCGACGAGTCGGGTTTGTTGGTTGGAATCGTTACCGATGGCGATATACGCCGTATGGCCTATGACCATACCTCATTCTGGCAACTCTGCGCCCAGGATGTTATGACCCCCTCCCCTGTTTGTGTAGACCCCGATGAATACGCCGTAGCTGCTCTTCAGTTGATGCAGGAACGGGACGTTTCACAACTTGTCGTAACTGAAGATAAGCGTGTGTTAGGCTTTATACATCTCCACGATTTGCTGCGGGAAGGGCTTATTTAACTGGAAACTGACGTTTTTTCTTTATTTCTACAGACATCCTACGTTCGAGGCTATTAGTCTCGAACTTTTTGTTTAATAAAAATGTATAATTGTTAAACAAAATCCACAGTGTGGAATCCACATAATGGGGGAAATATTCCACACTCCACACAGTTGGCAACTAACGTATACAGATCCTAATTTAAATTTAACCTTACATAACCTGCTATCTATCAGAAAGTTACGCTAAGCAGGTTTTAAGTCTGGGTACTTTGGAAAAAGACTGGTTGTGTTTTTGTCTATGAGGATAATGTATTCGATTCAACAGAAAAACTTAAACAGCCATGACCGCTCTCGAATTTACTAACCATATCGGCAAAGTGTCTAAATCGTTACGTCCATTTGCTCTGCGTTTAACCAAAGACGTTGAAGATGCAAACGACCTGTTACAGGACACATTACTGAAAGCATTTACTAATCGTGACAAATACACTGACGGTACCAATCTGAAAGCCTGGTTATATACGATCATGAAGAACACATTCATTACCAACTATCAGCGTATGGTGCGTAAGAACACGTTCATTGACACGACAGACAATCTGCACTACATTAATTCGATCGAGAGCAGCACAGATAATATAGCGTATTCATCGTTTGCACAGGACGACATCAACCGGGCCGTTAATGGTTTGGACGACACGTACAAAACGCCGTTCATGATGCACTTCCGGGGCTTTAAATACCACGAAATTGCTGCAAAGCTTAATATCCCCATTGGAACGGTGAAGAACCGCATTCACATTGCCAGAAAGGAATTGAAAGGTCAACTAAAAGTTTACGCATATTTCAATGCCTAAGCGAGACTTTTGTAAAGTCTTTCGTCTAAGGTTTATTGATTGAGTAGTTTTTGGTTAAAAAAGAGGAAGGTTCGAAAAGTTGGGTAGTTTCTACCCAACTTTTTTTTGTTTTAACATTTTCATAATCAACAAACTACAACACAAACGCCCCATTTAAGGGCGTTCGATTTGAAACAAAACAGGAAAACCTGCCCTCAAAGAAAAGAAGGGGATTGTCTGTAATTGTATCTCCGAAAGACGATAAACGGAGCCTATAGGGAACGATAAAAAACAGGGATGATTAGAAATTTTAGATAGTTTAGGCAAAACAAATTTCTTCATCAATTACTTTTCCTGTCTCTTACCCAACTGTACCCACCAATGCCTAAACGAGTTCTTGTTATTGGAGCCGGTTTTGCCGGGCTTTCTGCCGCCACAAGCCTTGCCGATAAAGGTTATGATGTTACCCTCCTCGAAAAAAATAGTATGCCCGGTGGGCGAGCCCGCGTCTTTAACGAAAAAGGGTTTACGTTCGACATGGGACCCAGCTGGTACTGGATGCCTGATGTGTTTGACACCTACTTTGCCCGCTTCGGAAAAAAAACCTCAGATTATTACAACCTTGTTCGTCTCGACCCATCCTATACCGTCGTTTTTAGCAACGAAGAAGCCGTAGATCTCCCCGCCGGGCTGGATAACCTCGAAACATTATTTGAAAAAATAGAGCCGGGCAGCGGTCCCATGCTTCGTGAGTTTCTGAAGCAGGCCGCTTATAAGTACGAGGTAGGCATGAACAAATTTGTTTGGAAGCCCAGCCGGTCCGTCACTGAATTCATGAGTTTGAAATTACTCTATGATGTAACTCGTCTGGATGTATTCAAATCGTTTGCCGTTCATGCCCGTAAATTTTTCAAAAACCCGCGCCTGCTCGAAATTATAGAGTTTCCCGTCTTGTTCCTGGGTGCCACACCCGCCAACACACCCGCCATGTACAGCCTGATGAACTATGCCGAAATGGCGCTGGGCACCTGGTATCCGATGGGCGGCATGCACGAGATTGTCAAAGCCATGGTTAGCCTGGCCGAGGAAAAAGGGGTTAAAATTTTACTGAACCAAACTGTTCAACAAATCGATGTACTAAAAAAGAAGGCGCATCGCGTGGTAACGAACAACGGTATTTTTGAGGCAGATGTGATTGTGGGGGGTGCCGACTATCATCATATCGACTCCAGTCTGGTATCGGCAGAGCACCAGAATTATGATGAAGCCTACTGGAAAAGCAGGGTGATGGCACCGTCGTCACTGCTATTCTATTTGGGTGTCAGCAAGCGTATTCCCCGATTGCAGCATCATAATCTGTTCTTCGATGAAGATTTCAAACTTCATGCGCAGGAAATTTACGAAACGCCCCGTTGGCCCACTAAACCACTGTTTTACGCGTCGGCACCGTCAAAAACAGACCCGAGCGTGGCCCCGGAAGGATGCGAAAATTTGTTTTTACTCATTCCCGTAGCCCCCGATCTGACCGATGATGACGCCACCCGTGAGCGTTACTTCGACATGATCATGGACCGGCTCGAAGCGTATGTGGGTGAGGATATTCGTAATTATCTGGTCTTTAAACGGAGTTACGCGCACAGCGATTTCAAACAGGATTACAACGCGTATCGTGGAAATGCCTATGGATTAGCCAATACGCTTTTACAGACAGCGCTGCTCAAACCGTCCCTTAAGAATAAACGGGTAAACAATTTATTCTACACCGGTCAATTGACCGTGCCGGGCCCGGGTGTTCCGCCGTCCCTGATTTCGGGCTTAGTCGTGGCCGACGAGGTAGCGAAAGAATTTGCTTAATTTTACATCTACACGCTTACTTATACCTACCCTTCTAAACTCTATGATGGCTCTGTTCAATAAAACCGCACTGGAATGCAGTAAAATCATTACTGAGAATTACAGTACGTCGTTTACATTAGGCATCAAAACGCTTGATCGTAAATTCCATCTGCCTATTTATGCCATCTACGGATTTGTTCGGTATGCGGATGAAATCGTGGACACGTTTCATGATTTCGACAAAAAAACGCTGCTGGAACGCTTCAAACATGACACTTACCAGGCTATTGAAGAAGGCATCAGCCTCAACCCGGTATTGCAGTCGTTCCAACTGGTTGTTCGCGAGTATAAGATCGAGCATGAGTTGATCGAGGCCTTTCTGAAAAGTATGGAAATGGATCTCTACTGTCAGGATTACGATGCCGATGGCTATAACAAATATATTTATGGCTCTGCCGAAGTAGTGGGTCTTATGTGTTTGCGGGTTTTCTGCGAAGGCAATCTGGCGGAGTTCGACCGGCTTCGGGCATCGGCCTGCAAGCTGGGAGCGGCCTTTCAGAAGGTAAACTTTCTGCGCGACCTGAAAAGCGATTTCGTTGATCGGGGCCGTACGTACTTCCCCGGTGTGGATTTCAATGATTTCGGGGGCGATGCCAAACAACTTATCGAAGCCGACATTCAGAACGATTTCGACGAAGCGTATATTGGTATTATGAATCTGCCCAAGGGCGCTAAGATGGGCGTTTATCTGGCCTATATCTACTATCAGACCTTATTTAACAAGATCAAGCAGCTATCGGCCACACGTATCCAGAGCGAAAGGGTTCGGGTACCCAACCCGCAAAAATTCGCTCTTCTGGCCCGAACGTATGTAAAATACCGACTAAACGTCCTATAGATTTACCTCTTCCGGAACGGTTGCATTTTGGCCTGCTTATTGATCTGTTCAACTCATGGTTTTGTTAAAGCCATGAGGCAGCTATCCCCCTGTTTTATTTCTGCCTATCTTTGCCTAAAATCATTTAGTTTTTGTCAATGGTGGACCAGGAGCTTATTTCGCCGGAGGTTCTGTCTCAATACGAAGCAGTTATTGGGTTAGAAGTACACTGTCAGTTACTCACGCAGAGCAAGATATTTGCATCCGATGCCAACGCATTCGGTGCAGAACCCAATACCAATATCAGCGTCATCACACTGGGGCATCCCGGTACGTTACCCAAACTAAATCGCAAAGCCGTTGACTATGCCATACGCATGGGATTGGCCTGCGGAAGTACTATTACCCGTCACAACGTTTTTGCCCGAAAAAATTATTTCTACCCCGACCTGCCAAAAGGATACCAATTATCGCAGGACAAAGGCCCGATTTGCGTTGGCGGGGGTATTCCGGTTACAGTAAAAGACCCAATCACGGGCGAACCTTACCAGACAACCATCCAGATTCACCACATCCACCTCGAAGAAGATGCCGGTAAATCCATTCACGATGGCGACGACTGGGCCACGCAGCTTGATTACAACCGTGCGGGCACGCCCCTGATCGAAATGGTAACCGACCCCTGTATTCGGACGGCCGAGGAAGCGGGGCAGTACTTAACCGAAGTTCGGCGCCTGGTTCGGTACCTCGACATTTGCGACGGTAATATGGAAGAAGGTTCGCTTCGGTGCGATGTAAACGTTTCTATCCGGCCGAAGGGAGCTACGCATCTGGGCACGAAAGTTGAAGTCAAAAACCTGAATTCGATTCGAAACGTGATGCGGGCCGTCGAAAGCGAGTTTCTGCGGCAAGTTGAACTGACCGAAACAAACGGACGGATCACGCAGGAAACGCGTACGTTCGATGCCGCCACCGGGCTTAGCTACGGCATGCGGGAGAAAGAAACGATGAATGACTATCGTTACTTCCCCGACCCGGACCTGACGCCGGTGGTTATTTCGGACGAGTGGCTTGCCGACATTCAGGCGAATATGCCCGTGCTGCCAGCCGCTTTATATGAGAAATTCACGACGGTCTATGGCCTGCCCGATTACGATGCGGCCCTGCTGACCGACGCCAAGGAGCTGGCTGAATATTATGAAGCCGTTTGTGGGCAAACGACGAATTATAAAGCCGTTTCGAACTGGATCATGGGACCCGTGAAAGGGCAGCTCAACGAAAAAGCCCTGCGCGATCGCCAGTTTCCCGTTTCGGCAGAGCGGCTGGCCTCGCTCATCAACCTGATTGATAACGGTACGGTTAGCCAAACGGCTGCTCAGCAAGTGTTTAGTCTGATGATTGAGCAGCCGAACACGTCGCCGGAAGATCTGGCGAAAGCAAATGGTCTGGTACAGAATCGCAATACCGACGCCTTACAAACGTTGGTAGAAGAGGTGCTGGCTGCCTGGCCCGACAAAGTTGAACAATACCGGAAAGGCAAGAAAAACCTGTTGGGTTTATTTGTTGGTGAGGTGATGAAAAAATCCAAAGGTTCAGCCGACCCCAAATTGGTGAATGAGTTACTAGCAAAGACATTACATAAAGCATGAAAAATTTATTATTCAGTATAGCCAGTTTGGTAGCCCTGGGCCTGACAGCCAATGCCCAGACAACCAAGCCGTTTACGGTAACGGGGAAAGTGAACAAGGCAACACCGGGAAGCTACGTTTATCTGGAAACCAACTCCCAGCCGACGCGCAAGATCGACTCCACGAAAGTGATGGCGGGCAACACCTTCACTATGAATGGAAAGGTGGCCGAGGGGGGCGAAATATTCGTTCTGAACGTAGGCGGTGGCCAGAAAATGGCCTTGCTGGTTGAAGGGGGCGAAACCCTGAATGTGCTGGCCGACGGCTTCGTTATGGATGCCAAGACGGGTCAGACCGGGAAGGCCACTGTGACCGGCTCCAAAAACATGGAGTACTACAACAAGCTCAATGTGCTGCGCACCGATATGGAAGCCAAAGTCGCTAGCTGGAACAAACAGGTAGCCGCAGCAACCGAGAAAAAGGATAACAAGCGTATTGCGCAAATTGAACAGGATTATCAGGTTGCCGAACAGGACGTTGTCAGCAAGGTGAAGGCTATGTTACCCGAAATGGGAACGTCGTTAGTGTCGTTATTCGCGCTTAACTTCATCAATATCGACTCTGACTTTGCTACGTACGACGAGCTGGCCCAACGTTTCGAGGAAGAAAAGCCCAACAGCCCGCATGCCAAATCATTGATTGGCCGGGTGGCCCGTATCAAAGGGGTATCAGTTGGTGCTCCGGCTCCCGAAATAACGTTGAATGACACGACGGGCACGCCCGTTCCGCTGTCGTCCCTACGCGGCAAATACGTGCTGATCGACTTCTGGGCATCCTGGTGCGGTCCCTGCCGGGCCGAGAACCCAAATGTGGTTCGGATGTACAACAAATTTAAAGACAAGGGATTCGCCATTTACAGCGTTTCGCTCGATCAGGCTAAGGCCAATTGGACCAAAGCCATTCGCAACGACAACCTAACCTGGACCCACGTTTCAGACCTTAAATTCTGGCAATCGGCTGCTGCTCAGCAATATGGTGTGCAGGCCATTCCAGCCACGTTCCTGCTCGACAAGGATGGAAAGATCATTGCCAAGAATTTGCGCGGTCCGGCTCTGGAACAGAAATTGGAAGAAATTCTAAAAGGTGGCCAATGAGTTAGCCGCAAGTCGTTAGTTTTGCAGGGTCAGGTTTACGAACCTGACCTTTTTTTTGGCCTCTGGCCTCAATTACCCTTCATCAACTATGATTTATTCACTAATTCACTCTTTGAAAAAATGAAAATCGCTATTGTTGGCTGCGGTAATATGGGAATGGCTTTTGCCAAATCATTCATTCAGTATGATCTGGTAAAGAAAGATAACCTGCTGTTAATTGAAAAAAGTGCTGAACGCTCAGAGGCTCTCAAGAGCGAGAAAGCAGGGATTGTCGTCGATACGATTGGCCCCCATGTTGGCGAAACCGACCTTATCATTCTGTCGGTGAAACCACAGGATTTCAACAGCGTTCACGAAGCGCTCCGGGAGGCCATCCAGCCGAATCAGATCGTGCTGTCCATCATGGCCGGTATTCCGATGGCACAGATTCAGGAAAAACTTGGGCATCCGCTGGTGGTCCGGGCTATGCCAAACACGCCCGCAATGCTCGGCATGGGTATAACCGGTTTTACAGCTGCAAAAGAGGTCGATTTAGCCAGTTTGCGCCGGGTCGAAAATCTGATCAACGCGACCGGCCGTTCCATTTTTCTGGAAGATGAATCCATGCTCGATGCTGTCACGGCACTTAGTGGCAGCGGCCCCGCCTATTTTTACTATGTCGTAAAAGCGATGATCGACGCCGGCAAACAGATGGGATTCGATGATGCCGTGGCGGCCTTGCTGGTCAAACAAACCATGCTCGGGGCCTATCACCTCATTAACACTGCCGACAAATCGCTGGACGAACTCATCAAAGCCGTAGCCTCTAAGGGCGGTACGACCGAAGCGGCCCTGCGCGAATTTGAAAGTGGTGGCCTGGCCGATACGCTGGTAGCAGGCATCAAAGCCGCCCAAACCCGGTCGACGGAGCTGTCGAAAGGGTAACGTAGCGCCGACCGTCCTGGTCAGGTGTGTAAGAAAACAACCAGACACCCAACCGGGACGGTCGGCGTTACAGAATTTACAAGCCTGTATAACTAAACGGCGTAATAGCCCGCAACTCTGTTTTCACTGACTCCGACACGTTCAATTCGTTAATAAATTCCTGTATGCCCTGCTCAGTGATCTTCTGATTGGTACGCGTGAGCGCTTTCAGAGCTTCATAAGGCTTGGGATATCCTTCGCGCCGAAGAACGGTTTGGATACCTTCAGCGACTACGGCCCAGTTGTCTTCCAGATCAGCGGCAATGGCAGCCGGATTCAGTTCAAGTTTGCCAAGCCCTTTCAGCAGCGACTTTAGCGCAATAACTGAATGGGCAAAAGGAACACCAATACTCCTCAACACGGTCGAATCGGTCAGATCACGTTGCAGACGGGAGATAGGCAGTTTAGCCGACAGATGCTCGAACAGGGCGTTGGCAATACCCAGATTACCTTCCGAATTTTCGAAATCAATGGGGTTCACTTTGTGGGGCATAGCCGACGAACCCACCTCGCCTTCTTTCAGCTTCTGCTTGAAGTAGTTCATGGACACGTAAGCCCAAACGTCGCGGTCGAGGTCGATCAGGATCGTGTTCAGGCGTTTGAACGCATCGAGCGTAGCCGCCAGCATGTCATAATGCTCAATTTGGGTCGTAAACTGACTCCGAACCATACCCAGGCTTTCGACGAACTTATCCCCGAACTCTTTCCAGTTTGTGCCAGGATACGCTACGGCATGGGCGTTAAAGTTACCAGTCGCTCCGCCAAACTTAGCTGCCGTTGGGATGGTCTCCAGCAGATGAAGCTGCTTTTCTATGCGTTCTACGAACACCAGCAGTTCTTTCCCTAATCGCGTTGGCGATGCGGGTTGACCGTGTGTGCGGGCCAGCATGGATACATCTTTCCACTGCTCAGCCAGCACCTGCAAACGCATGAACGCATCCCGGTAAAGCGGCACAATCTCAGTGGTGAGCGCATCGCTTAACAACAGAGGAATAGCCGTATTATTAATATCCTGCGAGGTCAGGCCGAAGTGAACAAACTCCAGAAACGGCTCCACCGGCGACCCTTCCAGCTTTTCTTTTATAAAATACTCAACCGCTTTAACGTCGTGGTTGGTCGTTTTTTCGATTTCCTTAATGCGCAGGGCGTCAGCTTCCGTAAAATTCTCGTAAAGCGCCCGAAGCGCCGGAAACTGCGACGCATCGACACTGGCCAGTTGCGGCACCTGCCATTCGCAAAGCGCAATGAAATACTCAATTTCGATGCGAACCCGGTAATGAATCAGACCAAGTTCGGAAAAATAGGGAGCCAGCGCGTCAACCTGCGACCGATAGCGGCCGTCAACAGGCGATATGGCCGTCAATGCAGATAAATTCATATATGTATAATGTATGATGTATGGTGTATGAGATGAGATGTAGAATATATCATACATCTTATTTCCTACATCAAAACGGGTTCAGGTACAGTCCGACCCCTAACCAGGTCGTTTGCTCCCCTTCAAATTGACTATAAGGCCGGAAGCCTGAGTAGCCTTCGAATAGAAATGTCAGGTTGTTTTGTGTACGTCCTAACTCAATCCCGATGCCACCATGAATGCCCGGCCTGAAATTGGTCTGTTGCCAGAATTTAATATCAACGCCACCCACCAACCGGGCAGCATGCGTTGAAGGCTTTTTATAGAACGCTCCCAGCTGAGCGCTGAGGGGCTTCCGCTCTTCCGACTTACGAAGTACAACGCCCAGCCCACCATACAACCGCCAGTTATCGACAGTGCGACTATAGGTAGCGTCCAGCAGTTCGTAATTAACCGAATTGGGCGAAGGCGCGGTTATTTTATTTCGAAAAATGTAGTCATCACCCAGATGAGACGACAGGTGATAAACCCGGAAACGGTAATTATTCTCGCCCCGCCGAACGTTATAGATGATACTGATTTTGTAATCATTATTAACAATTCGCCGACGGGCTCTACCGGCGACATCATCATGATAAGCCTCAAACTGGGTGAACGACGCCAGGTCCAGTACCCATTCTTCGGCGTGGGTAGCATCGGTGGTGCGTCGGTAGAACGGTTTGGCAAACCCAAAGGCAAAGGGAACAATACTGCCTTTGTATTTTTTTCCTTCAGTCCAGTAGCCCGGCAATACGCTGCCATAGGTCTGCGCTTCGAGGGGGTCCAGCAGGATCGGGTCAAACAAATGTCCCTTCGGCAGGAATTCTTTTCCGGGTCGCGTTACGGTTTCTTCACGAGCCGGAGTTGGTAGAGTGGCCACCGAGTCAACGGGCCGGGGCTTTTTCTCGCGTTTTACCCGCACCCGTTCCGGACGAGGTTCTTTGACCGGAGCCGGGGTTTCCACAGCAGGCGTAGTAACCGGCGCCGGCTCGACAACCGGAGCGGGCTCTGCTTTCGGTACGACTTCTTTAACCTCTTTCTTCCGCTTTTCTTTCTTTTCCTTCCGTGCTGGCTCAACTGCCGTGGGTGCGGCTGTCGCCGGCTGATCAATAACCGGTGGTTCTACTGCTTTGGCCGGGGTGGTTGCTGCTGGTTTGGCAACCTCTACGGCTGGCTCAATGGGTTTTCCAGCTTTTTTAGCGGCCCGCTGGCGTTCTTTTTCAGCCTGTTTAGCCTCGTATTCCCGCTGCTTCTGTAGCCACTCGGCCCGTATCTGGCGCTCACGCTGAATCTCCCGATCATTTTTTTCTTTTTGCCGCTGTTCAGCAGGCGTCAGGACGCGACCGGGTGGATTGGTGGGCGTTTGTGCCATCGCTCCAAACGCAACGAATAAACTTACTAAAAGAACCGACAGCGTTTTTTTCATACAATAAAGGCCGCGACGCGAGTGATACCTGCGCAAGTTGGTTAAGAAATTTTACTGTTTGAGTTCAGCGTAGTGCTTATAGAAATACGGAATGGTTTCGATCCCCTTGTAAAAATTAAACAGTCCGTAACTCTCGTTGGGGGAATGCAACGCATCACTATCCAGGCCAAAGCCCATCAGAATTGACTTAACCCCCAGTTCCTGTTCAAAAAGGGCCATAATGGGAATACTACCTCCCCCGCGGGTGGGTATAGGCTTTTTGCCCCAGGCATCTTCAAAGGCTTTGCTGGCGGCCTCAAACTCAATCGAGTCCACAGGCGTTACATACGGCATGCCACCATGATGCGGAGTCACCGTAACCGAAACGCCTTTCGGTGCGATAGACAGAAAATGATTCGTGAACAGCTCCGTAATTTCGTCGGGGGTCTGGTTCGGTACCAAACGCATGCTGATTTTGGCGGATGCTTTCGACGGTAAAACCGTTTTAGCTCCTTCGCCAATATAGCCGCCCCAAATGCCATTCACGTCGAGTGTTGGCCGGATGGAAGTACGCTCGTTGGTCGAATAACCAGCCTCGCCCATCACGTCATTGATGCCCAAATCACTCATGTAATCATTCAGGTCGAAGGGAGCTTTTGCCAGTTCGGCCCGTTCGGCTGCGCTTAAGTCATCAACATGATCATAAAATCCGGGGATGGTAATACGACCATTCTCATCATGAAGCGACGCGATCATATCGCACAGTACATTAATGGGGTTAGCCACACCACCGCCGTACACGCCCGAATGCAAATCGCGATTGGCCCCTGTTACAACCACTTCCACGTAAGAAAGTCCCCGCAGACCTGTTTCCAGCGATGGGGTGTCGTTCGATATAATGCTTGTATCCGACACCAGGATCACATCAGCTTTCAGCATGTCTTTGTGCTCGGCAACAAAGATGCCCAGGTGATCAGAACCAACTTCCTCCTCACCCTCGATCATCACTTTTACATTACAGGGCAGACCATCAGTGGCCACCATGGCCTCAATGGCTTTCACGTGCATGTAGAACTGACCTTTGTCATCGCAGGCTCCACGGGCGTATATCCGCTCATTTCGAATGGTTGGTTCAAAGGGGGGTGTATGCCACAGTTCATAGGGATCGGCAGGCTGAACATCATAATGGCCATACACAAGCACCGTTGGCTTGGCAGGGTCTACGATCTTCTCCGCATACACGATCGGATGGCCCGGTGTTTCGTAAAGCTGGGCATTGTCCAGACCGGCCGCCTGCAATTTATCTTTAACAAATTCGGCCGCCCGACGAACGTCGCCTTTGAAATTAGAATCAGCCGAAACGGAAGGAATGCGTAATAGCTCCAACAATTCGTCTAAAAAACGTTGTTTGTTGGTTTCGAGGTACGTAGTCATGCTTGATAGGTATAGGAGGTAGGATATAGGCTGTATGATGTAGTTCGCTGATGCCCTATATCATATTTCCTATATCCTACATCTGTAAAAGTTCGCCCCGAAGTTACGCACTTTTCGCGCAACGTCGGGGCGTTGATGATTGTAGGAGTTATGTTTTCGTACTTACCGCTTTTTACGCAACCGAATAAGCACGGTGCGGCTTTCCTGGCCACGCAGCAGGCGCCCTATGTTCTTTTGATGGGTGAACACGACCAGAAGAAACACAACGAAGCCAAATACAATCAATAAAGGGCTCTCTTTTTCACCGAATATGCGCAGCAGCAGCAATACGGGAAAAGCCAGTGCTGCCAGAATGGAGCCCAGCGATACATATTGCGACGCAATAACCACCAGCAGGAAGATACCGATGCACACGGCAGCCATCTCCGGATGCGTTGCCAGCACCATGCCTAACAACGTAGCAACTCCTTTACCCCCTTTGAAATTGGCGAAAACGGGATACAAGTGCCCAATAACCGCCACGAGGCCAAAGACTATTTTAAAGGTCATAATCTCCGTTTCCGTAATTACATCGGCATACCATAGGATGGTCGATAACACGGCTGCGGTATAGCCTTTCAGGACGTCCACCAGCATAACAATGGTGCCTGCCCGTTTGCCAAGTACTCTGAACGTGTTGGTAGCCCCAGCATTACCGCTGCCGAACTTCCGGATGTCAAGGCCGAAGAAGCCCTGTCCATACCAAACGGCTGAAGGAATTGAGCCTAACAGGTAGGCTACCACCACGGTCATGCTAATGATAAGGATATTCATCAACCAAAAAAAAGTTAGTGCTGGATAAAGGGATTAACGATCTGTTCAAATCGTCCCCGCAATAGGAGTGTAACCCCAAAATTAAGGCATTGTTACTAAACGGTCAACTTTCAACCCAGTAAACAAATGTGCTTTAAATAAATTTCCTTATTTACCACCAACGATGACTTCGCGCAGGCTCTCGGGCGCTAGATAGCGGGTAGCGACTTCCATAATATCCGTTGGCGTTACGGCCCGTACTTTCTGGATGTAGGTCGTTAAAAAATCGGCGGGCATAGTATCCAGCAGAATCACTTTATACCGGTCAGCAATTTCGAAAGGGGTATTTAATGACCCAACAAACTCCCCGGCCATGTAGTTCTGAACCGTTTCGAGTTCATCCGGCGAAACGGGTTCTGTTTGCAAAATATGGATCTCCTTCCGGATTTCGTCCAGCGTCTGCTGTGTATTTTCCTTATTGACATCCGTGCCGATCAGAAAATAACCGTCCTGCCGAAAGGAGGGCATATTCGATGAGATACCGTAAGTAAATCCTTTCTCCTCCCGAATGTTCTTCATCAGCCTTGAGCCAAAATAGCCACCAAGAACCTCATTTGTCACGAGCATCTCGAAGAAATCGGGGTGCGATCGGGTGAACAACCGCCGACCGATACGGATGGACGACTGTACACTGTCGGGTTTCTCGGCCAGCACCTGGGAGCCATCGTCTACATGGGCCTGGCCCGCAAAAGCAGGCAGGGCATCCGTGCGGATGGGGAGTTGACCTAATTCGCGGTTGATCGCCAGTACCTCGTTTTCGGTAGCCTGTCCGGCCAGTACGATCTGAAAGGTTCGCTCGCGCAAAACGCGTTCAAAAAAGTCGACAACGTCCTGACGGGTGAGTTTCTCAACGGCATCCGGCCGCTGGCTCCGGCCATACGGGTGGTCAGCACCGAATAATTTCTCCCGAAAAAGCACCCCGGCCAGATACGCGTTCTTCTCGTAGTTGACCCGTAAGTTTTGCAGGGTAATATTTCGAAGGTCGTCTAATTCTTTTTGCGGAAAAGCCGATTCGGTCAGCATCTTGCGCAGGAGGGGTAAAATATTCGGCAGGAACTTCGTCAGGCAATAGATCACAACGCTCGCCCGGTCGGGGCCGGAGTTTAACTCCAGGAATGCCCCATATCGATCAATGTATTCATTTATCTGTGCTGACGAACGCGACGGTGTACCTTCCGACAGCATCTTCATCGCAAAGAACGCACTACCCGGCACCTGCTCATACCATGTGCCGGCATTGAACACGCATTCCAGTCGCAAAACCGGCTGATGAGGAACGGAAATAAGGTGCAGCGGAATACCATTGTCTAACCGGTGTGAATCCACGGCGGGTAAACGTATTTCCTGAATAGCCTGAAATGCGGGCGGTAGTGTTCTGTCGAGCGTCATGTGTACAAAGATATAAAGAGTAAAAGAGTGCAGGAACGAAAGTCAATTGATCTCTTTCGTTCCTGCACTCTTTTACTCTTTTCTATACTATCTATTTCGAGTCGTCCAGATAGGCTTCGTCATCCCCTACTGAATTTCCTTTGTTCAAGTTTAGTAATAAAGAAATACGGAACGTTTCGGAGAGTGGGCTTCCCTGCTTAACGGGTAGCAGGTAGGAGAAATCAACCCCAAACCGCTGTTGCAGGCGTAAGCCAATACCGGTTGTGATGTATTTCCTGCCTCCTTTTTGATTCGATTCGTTAAAATAACCGACACGGGCAGCAAACTGATCATTATACCAGTACTCAACACCCGTCGAAATCGTAAACTCTTTCAATTCTTCGCTAAAGCCACCGGGTGCATCGGCAAATGAGCCAAATACCGAGCTAAAGTAATTTTTATTACCGTTTACATTGGTTGGTACATTATTCACCAATTGAATGTCGGGGGTTGGTACCATCAGTTTATTGGCATCCAGTACAAAGTTGAATTTGTTGTACTGATCGGAGAAGAGTGTAAACCGGCCTCCCAACCGCAGGTTTGTTGGGATAAAATAGCTTTGCGTACCACCGTAGTTGATCCGGCCGCCCAAGTTCGAGATCATGGCACCATAGGCCCAGCCAATGCCTTTACCCGTCGCATTATCGCGGGATTCGTTCTGGTAATAGGCGCTAATGTCAGCGGCAGCGGTCGATCCGGGCTTCAGGCCAGGGTTGCTGCTGCCAGCGGCCAGATTGGAACTCAGGTATTTAAGATCAACAGCCAGCGAGAAATTCTGTGAGAGCCGTTGCGCAAAGGTTGCCGTAATTGCATACTCGCGGGAGTTGAACGTACCCGCGGCAACCCCCGTTGCCGTTGTGAAGTCAACCGTTCCCAGGTCAAAATACATGAGCGAGCCCCCAATAGCCGAGTTTTTCCCAACTTTAGAGTAACCGCTCAGGTAGGTGTAATACATATCACCAATTAAATTCCGCAACCAGGGCGTGTAGGAAATCGATGCGCCTTTATCCTGTTTGGCAAATACTAACTTCGATGGGTTCCAGTAAATAGCATTAGCATCTACATCGCCCAGCGCTACCCCGGCATCACCCAGTGCACCCGAACGGGCATCTGGCGTGAAATTTAAAAAAGGCACCGATGAAGTGGGAATATTGAGCTGCTGACCGTTAAGAATAGTTACTTGAGTGGATTGAGCAGAAACGACGAACGGGAAAAAACTACATGCGCCGAGAAGTACACGGAAAAAATTGCGCTTCATAAAATGAGAGTTGGTCAACGACAGCAACCGATGATAGTGAAAATGGCAGTCCTGTGCGGTCAAAATTACAATGAAAGGTTGGATTAGAAAAAGCGAGATGATTTTAAGTCAGATAAATCATTTAGTTAATAGTATTCTATATGTACTGTCAGCAATCGTGCCATCAATAATTGAACGAGCTTGAAACTGAAGAATATACAGTCCGTTGGCCAGTTGTTGACCTGTTCGTGTCAGCCCATCCCAGACGCCAACATCCAGCTTAGCCTCACAATCGGTACACTGACCCGTTTGTTGATAAAGAAGCCGTCCGTTAAGATCATAGATGCCTGATGTCCAGTCCAGCGGCTCCCCTGACCGGTTCAACTCAGCCACAAACGCTGTTTGTCCAATAACCGGGTTAGGGCTGGCCTTCAGGGCAAGCACTTGCAGCGCCGGCCTTTCCGAAACTACTATGGTCAACGCACCCTCCGCTGAATTATTGTTAATGTCCCAGGCTTTCACCCGAATCGGGTAGGTTCCCGGGGCAACATCCCGAAATGTGTATTGAACGTCGCCCCGGCGTCCGTCTGTGCCATTCGCCACGTAATTTTCATTTAGGATAACGACCGGCTGCGTACCCAATTGAGCGGTAAGTTCATGACCCAGGCCCGATTTGGCAATATTGATTCCCTGATTATCAGATAATCCAATTCGTAACGTTACGTTCGGCCCCGCTACCCGAACGACCGTTTCATCAACCAAACCGCCCATAACGGAGAGCGTAATGACTGGTGGCTGCGTATCCAGACTATCAGCCAAAACACTGCCCCCAATGCGCAAACTTTCATTACCCCCTGCGGCATCGACCAAACTATCTGTCTGCATAGCGTATAGATAGAGTTTTCCGGGGCCAACGGTATAGTCAATATCTTTGGGCATAGTAAACCGAATTACAAATTGGCCCTGTTGCACAGGCACCTGACCGGTAAAGATTGGATTAAGAAAGGCTTGGTACGTCATTTTCGGCGTCCCGGCTTCTGATCCCAGTGTTGTTTTGGCGATTGCTTTGTCATAAAGCGTTAGCCGAAGAACACCCGAAAAGGTAGAAAGTCGTTTGTCCTGCTGCCGTATTTCTCCTGCCAGTTCCACGGCTTGCAGCGCGCGCAACGTATCAGGCCGGGCAGCGTTCATGGCCCGGCCATTCACCTGGGTAAGCACAGCCTGGGCTTGCGGATAAGCCAGTCGCAGGGAAGGATCGCCCAGCAAGGCAAAATTACGGTTGACAGGCCCGCTTAGACTGTTGTTTTTTGTGCTTTGCATCACATCGCCCAAACGAGGCATTTGCCCGTTAACCGGCTTGAAAACCGCATCGTAGAAGGCCTGATTGAGCAATAAATTCGTATTGGCATATACCGGGCGGGTGGTGGTAAGAAGACCAATGGCACCCCCCGTTCGACTCAACAGTGTCAACTCCGCTCCCGAGCTGACACTCGGATCGTCATACCGTCCGAACTGACAGGTGGCCGTCACGAACAGTGGCAGACGGCGGTTTTTCCAGGAAAGAATATCCTGCAAGGTAACAATCTGCTCATCAGCAAGGCCCAAAATCCCACCGTGGCCACTGTAGTTGATGATGAGTTGGCCATCGGCCATAGCCTGGTTAATGAGTTGGTTGACAACGGGTGCCTTTTGGCCGCTGCTGGTATTCTCCTGCGGATAATCATCTAAAAAAACGCGTTGTGGACGATAAGCCGGCGCCAATTTTTCCACACTCTTGGCCATCTGGTCGGCGTCCTGCTGGTGAATGTTATAATCCCCATCGTCGGCAACCAGCATTAACCGGGTTTGCCAGTCGCCCGCCAGCGTTCGGTCTGAACTATAGCGGATCAGTTTATCAACCACGGTTCTGGCCTCCTCAACCGATTTCACGGGCAATCGACCGACGCCAATGTCTAGTTTGTAGTCGCCATTCTGATTTTCCGGCCATTCTCCTTCGGGAGCGTCCATAAAACCGAAGTAATCATCGGATGAGTAACTCAGCACAGGATGCAAAGACTCCCGGCTTTCATACACCGGTACCATATTGGCCAGTTGCGTTGAACTGACCGATCCCCCAATGTTTCGGTAATTAAAGGTCGCATCGCCAAAAAGGAGGAGGTATTTAACTTTCGCAGGCTGTTGGAGATAAAAAAACCTAGCCATGTCACGAACAGCCGTTGGATCAGGTTGCCCGGACCCAAATTCATTAAATACCTGCTGAGTCGTCACGACCAGTACAGCCAATTGATCCTGTTCGCGTCGAAATTTGGCCAGTCGTTCGGCCTGATCGCGCCAGGCAGCCGGTGTTACGATGATCAGGTCCGGCACGGGTTGCGACCGAATATTTTGGTTAGCGACTGACGCCAGAGAAACCGGAGTGAGAAGCTGGGCGTCGGTAAACAGAAAATAATCATTAACGCGTGAAGATGCCCAGACTGCTTCCTGAGCGGCCGATACCACATAGGCCTGCGTACCGGGCGCGCGTGGATTGGTAATATCCCAAACCCGTAGCCCCGTGGTTGCCTGCCGCACCGTACAGAGACCGGCTCCCAGTTGGCGTACCCAGACGGGTTTACTGTACTGGCGAAGTTCGCGCTGCACCTGTAACGACAGAAAATTCAAATATCCCTGGGCCGACTGTTGCCCATTTTTACGAAAGGTAAGGGCCATTCGTACTGAGTTTGTCGCCGTAGACGGGGTTGTCTGGAAGGTATCGGTTCTAACTACTCCCTGGTAGTCGTATTCATAACCCGAAATCGTTGGCATGGGCATGGTGCCCACCAACTGCTCATTTACCTGCAGACGAAACTGAGTGGGCGATAAGGCTCCCGCTACGGCTGATGCCGTCATTCGCAGTGGTGTACCCGCAATAAGTCCCGTAACATCAAATGGGATAGTTTTCGTGGTGTCGATGGTTAAATAATCCCCTAACCATTCCCGACCGGAGCGAACCGCCGGTACTTTTAGCAGATCCGGCTCATAAAACTGGTAATCCGTAAAGGTTTTCACGACTGGTATTGTCGATACATTACCAGCCGGACGCTCAGGCATCCGCAAGCCGGGCACATCGCCAATCGTCAGGAAATAGAACGTTGTATCGGAATAGGCGTTGATGTGATGCGCAAAGCGTCGGGCTGTCGAATCGTAGCGAATAACGTGCGGGCTTTCACCGAAAAACAACAGGGCATCTCCGGTATCGAATCGGCCATCGGCCTCCCCTACCACCTGAATGGCGTTTTCAATTAAATCGACCGGCCGCGAGCTGGCGTTTGGCTGGGGTAACATAGCCCCTCCATTACTGTATAAACGTAACCGTTTCGGGTCGGCGCTGGCAAAAGCAGGATTGAATGCCGTTAACTGATCCTGACTAACCCGGTAAACCCCCGACTGCGTGACGCCAATTTTCACCCAAAGACCCGTTCGCAGAACAGACTGGGCGACCAACGGCGTACTGGACAATGAGCAAAATAGAATGCAGATCAAATAGAATAGCCGGGATCTTCCCCCCCACACTTCATCCGCTTTTCGGCCATTTTTCATGTCTCATTCGTCATTTTTCACAACGTCTACCCAGGCGTGGGCCAGGATCGCATATGATTTTCCTGTCGATACTTCCTTACAAACGATACGGGTCCGACGAAGCGTACCCCGAATGAACGTCTTTTTTGCTAAATCGAAAACCTGTCCTTCAGCGATATGGCGGAGCAGTACCTTGCTGCTGCCAATTTTACTTTCCCCGGCGGCATCTATTTCCCGAAGGGCCATCATCAGGGCAGGATTCGCGTAGGTAGTCGCGGCTGGTTTGGCCATATAGTGTCGGAGCGGTTCCAGAATACTGATCGGAAAGACAGCTTCGGTTAGTAAGGGCTGCATCAGTTTTTGGAAGGCCGTTTGCCAGGCCTTACCATGAGGCTGAACCCGTCGTTTGTATTGCTGACTCACCGCAGCATGGGCTACTTCATGGATGTATGTTATCAGAAAGGCATACAGATTAAGGTTTTCATTAACAGTAATCTGCATCTGATTTTGAGGCAACACTCTAAAATCGCCCAATCGTGTCCGGCGTGGTCTCACCACCCGAAAATGAAATTTATAGTGTTGCCAAAGCTGACGGCAATAGGCCGAAGCGGCAGTGGGGATATAGGTTGTGAACGGATCTACCAAGGTATAGAAAATAAAAAAAGCCTTATAAAAATAAGGCTTTTTCAAATCTTGACGAGTAGAGATTACTACTTCGCGCTGTCAGCAGGAGCGGCAGCCGAATCCGTAGCCATCGTCGAAGCCGAATCCGTAGCCATCGTGGTGGTGTCGGTCGACATCGTAGCTGTAGAATCCGTGGTGGTTTCTTCAGTTTTTGGTTTGCTCTGGCAAGCTGCGAACGTCAGCATGCTACCAACGAATAGTAGGGCGAATACTTTTTTCATTCCTTTCAGTGATTTTTTAGGTTTCGATTGCAAATATAGTTTTTTCCTGACAAATCCAAAACAACAGTCAGTTAATCTCTGTTTAGCAGACATTACCAGAAGAATAATACCATTTGGGATTGGCTTTATTGAAGAATTGCCCCTTATCTCTATAGTTGTTCTTCCTCTTGTTTAGAGGAGCGCAGTATTCGGTCATACATGCCCGTGCTGCGGAATGTGAGCAACTTATGGCCAAAATAGTTGGCTAGAAAACTAAAACCCATTCCAACAACGTGAGATACCTTCTCACGCCAGAACATGCTGGTTTTAGCGAAATATGGATTGGCGACCCACTCGAGCGTTGCCACAGCTACCCCTACCTGAACACCCCAGGCAACCAGCGCAATGATGACGAACTTGATCATCTCACGACCGGTATTTCCTGTCTGTTTCGCTGAAAATGCAAACAGTTTTGTCGGAATAAAGCTAACGACCGTTGCCGTCAGATAACCAAGAAACACACTGGCTGAGTAATCGAAGGACTTTCGGAAAAGAATCTGGCTAAAGAAATTGACAGAGGCACCGAATAGAGCCGTTAGAAAAAACGAGAAAAAACTTCTGTAGCTTTTATATTTCGGCTGATCGATACTGCTCACGTTCACGGGGTTGCCTGGAAAAAATACCGAGTTTATTTCCTATTCTAACTAAATAAGAGGTCAAAACTACTAACTCAATAGTAAGGTAAAAGTTACTATCTGTAGCTAACAAACTAGTGGTGACCACTTAGGACCTTAAAAAAGGCCCTGTAAAAGGCCGGGAGCAATACCAAATCCCAACGTTAGTATGGTGGCGGCCAGCAAAATGTATTGATAAAAAGGAGCGATACGAATCGGCTCAGTAGCCCCATCCCGAAAATACATGGCGATGATTACGCGGAAGTAATAGTATATACCAACCGCCGACATGAGCACCGCTATAACAAGCAGCCAGATTTGTCCTCGCTCGACGGCCGTTGAAAACATGTAGAATTTACCCCAGAAACCGGCCGTTAAGGGTATCCCGGCAAGCGATAGCATGGATACTGTCATAGCAAATCCTAAAAATGGATTTTGCCGGGCGAGTCCATTAAACGAATCAAAGTTTTCGCTGGCAACGCCTTCGCTGGTGATTGTTTGTGTGCTCCGCTGCTGAGCAACCAGCAGCAACACACCAAAAGCGGATATAGTAGCAACGGAATACGCCAGTGAATAAAAAACAATAGCCTGCTTTGTTTGCGCTCCCAGAGCTGCCAGACCAATCAACAGATAGCCCGCATGCGATATGCTGGAATAAGCCATCATGCGCTTGAAGCTATTTTGATAAACAGCGGTCAGGTTTCCTATGATGAGTGTAAGGGCGGTAATAACCGCCAGAATAGTCCACCAGAATCCGTAAACGCCCACGAACGAAACGGAGAGTAAACGGAACAAAGCGGCAAAGCCTGCCGTCTTAACAACGGTAGACATAAAAGCAGTGAAAATTGTGGGGGCCCCGTCATAAACATCAGGCGTCCAGAAATGGAAAGGAGCGGCTGATACTTTAAAGAGAAGGCCAATCAGCAACATTAACAGACCAACGTACAGCAGTAATGAAAGTCCCTGGGCATGGGCCGTATATGCACCAATGCCGGCAATGGTGAATGATCCCGTAGCACCATAGAGAAGCGCCATTCCAAACAGCATAATACCGGTCGTGAAGGCACCCATCAGAAAGTATTTAAGGGCGGCTTCGTTTGAGCGCAGGTTCCGTTTGTCGCTGCCCGTTAGCACATACATGGCCACCGATAGGATTTCAACCCCCACGAATAGCATGATTAGGTTTTCGTAGCTAACCATCATGACGGCGCCAACCAGCGAGAATAGAATAATACCGTAGTATTCTGCCGGTTGCGACTCTTCGTTATCTAGCAAACTACCCGATAGGGCAACGACGAGAAAGGCCGATACCAATACAATAGCGGTAAACACCATAGACAGGTTATTGGTCCGCAGCATATCGTTAAAGTACAGATATGTTTTGCCCCAGTCGATGAAATTGACGGCCAGCGTAACGAGCAGAAATAATAGGGTTGCGGGCAGCAGGATTGCTTTTGACTTCATAAAGCCAAGGAACAGCAGCACTATGCCAAAAACCGATAAGAGAACAATTGGAAACATAGGTTTACAGTTTACGGTCGTCGGTTACCGGCCCTCCGAATGGTGTTGAGCGCCAGAACCCGAAAACTATTTTATTTCATTGACACGGCTGTTGTTCCGATGTACTTCATCAGATTAGCAACGGCGGGTTCGGTTACACGTAAGAAGGTATGGGGGTAAACACCAATCCAGAAGACCATTACAACGAGCGGAATGAACACCCAGCTTTCGGAGGTCGACAGGTCAGCAAATGATTCGGTTCGGGATGATGTAGGGCCAAACATGCTTTTCTGGAACATACGGAGCATGTACACCGCGCCGAAAATGATGGTAAACCCAGCGGCTAATCCCAGATAATGGTTGTACGTGAAGACCCCATGCAGCAATAAAAATTCGCCGATGAATCCGTTTGTAAGCGGCAAGGCCACGCTCCCTAGCAGCATAATTAAGAAATACACCGTCAACTTGGGTGTCGATTGGGTAATGCCCCCAAGTTGATCGAGTTGGCGCGTGTTGGTGCGGGAGAAAATAATATCGGCGACAAAGAATAAGCCGACCACGTTGATGCCGTGGGCAAGCATTTGTACCAACGCTCCCTGAAGGCCAGTCTCCGTTAAGGAAAAAACACCGGCTGCCATCAGCCCAACGTGCGAGAACGACGAATAAGCAATCAGTCGCTTCATATCGCGCTGGCGAATGGCAATAATAGCGCCGTAAATAATGCCGATAACGGACAGAATGATGGCTGTTTTTCCCCAAACCTCAACCCCTAGCGGCACGATAGGCAGAATAAAACGAATCAGACCGTAAACGCCCATCTTCAGCATGATACCCGCCAGCAGCATAGTCGCCTGGGTTGGCGACTCGACGTAGGTATCGGGTTGCCAGGTGTGGAACGGGAATACAGGCATTTTGATAGCAAACGCAATGAAGAAAGCCCAAAAAAGCCAGTTTTGTGTATCAGCCGACAAGTTTAGCTTGTAAAAGTCGGCAATTGCCGACGAGTGAGCTGATAGGCTCGTGGGGGGTGTCTGATAATACAGATACACCAGCGCGATCAGCATGAACAAGCTACCGAAGATGGTGTATACGAAGAACTTGAACGTAACCGGAATCCGGTTCTCGCCACCCCACATCGCTGCCAGAAAGTAAATGGGTATCAGAGCCGCTTCGAAAAAGAAGTAGAAAAGAAACCCGTCGCGGGCCGTAAATACACCCATCAGCGCAGCCTGCATGAAGAGCATGAGCGCATAAAATGTACCAGGCTGTTTATACGTTCGGTCGAAAGTCGACAGAATGATGAACGGAACCAGCAGGCCGGTCAGCAGCACCAGCAACACGCTAATGCCATCGACACCCGCGCTTAAGCGAATACCCAGGGAGCTGATCCAGGGGTAATCGAACCCAAACTGCGAACTGGCGTCGGGTTTAAATGTCAGAAACGTGTAACCTGCCAGGGCCAGCTCGACCAGCGCAGCCAGGAAAGCGATCTGTTTTGTCCGTTCTCCCCCAATCAGGAAAATCAGGGTGGCCGCTACGGCAGGGAAAAGAATAAGAAAAAGAGTAAGCATATAATCGGTTTACGATATACGATGGACGGAAGACGATCTACCTGCCAAGGTTATGACTATAAACGAATGAAGAACCGTAACGCAAAAATGACAACGATACTGACGACCATGGCGAGTACATAAAAGCCAATGGAGCCGTTTTGCAGCAAACGCAACTGCGCCGACCCTTTTTGAACCAGCCAGGCCACCCCGTTCACAACGCCATCAACAAGCCCTTCACCAAAGCTATACAGCGTGTCGCCTAACCCGCGAATGGGCCGAACAATGATCGTTTCGTACAGTTCGTCGACGTAATATTTGTTGTAGATAACCTGCTCAGGCAAAGAGCGCTCCGTCGATTCCGGTGCCGGAACAGCCTGACGGCTGATGTACATGACATAGGCTGCAATCAGCGCGATCAACGCAACACCGGCCGAAACCGCCATGAGTACGTATTCGGTGCTATGCTCCATTGTCGATTCGGCAAAGGCTTCGGGACTCACCTGCTTCGACCCCTCGAAGATGGGTTCCATAAAATGGCTTAGCCAGCCGCCACCCGGTAAGTTCAGCCCGCCACCAATGGCCGACAATACCGCCAGCACCACCAGCGGGATGGTCATCGACGCTGGTGACTCGTGCAGGTGATGCTTTTGTTCGTCCGTTCCGCGAAACTCGCCGAAGAACGTCAGGAACAGGAGCCGGAACATGTAAAAAGATGTCAGACCCGAGCCTACAACGCCCAGTGCCCAAAGCACTTTGTTGTGCTCGAACACGTGCGCCAGAATTTCGTCTTTCGAGAAGAAACCGGCAAAGGGCGGTAAGCCCGATATGGCAATGGTACCGATCAGGAAGGTAATGAACGTAATGGGCAATGCTTTGCGCAAACCACCCATTTTACGAATATCCTGTTCGTTGGACATAGCGTGAATCACACTACCAGCGCCTAGGAACAACAACGCTTTGAAGAACGCGTGGGTAATAACGTGGAACATACCCGCCGTATAGGCCGTGGCACTCAGGCCGAGGAACATATAGCCCAACTGCGAAACGGTCGAATAGGCCAGTACTTTCTTGATGTCGTTTTGCAACAAGCCAATGGAAGCTGCCAGCAAGGCCGTGGCAATGGCAATGCCCCCCACAATTTCGAGGGTTAGCGGAGAAAGGGTATACAGCACGTTTGACCGGACAACCATATAGATACCAGCCGTTACCATGGTAGCCGCGTGAATCAGGGCCGACACGGGTGTCGGGCCAGCCATCGCGTCGGGTAGCCAGGTGTAGAGCGGAATCTGCGCTGATTTACCCATAGCGCCCACAAACAGGAGCAGCGTGATAGCCAGCACCGTTTTATCACCAATTTCCAGGCTAGTGGCCTGTTTGAAAATGTCGAGGTATTCAACCGTGCCGAAGGTATTGATGAGCATGAATATACCCAGCAAAAAGCCCAGGTCGCCAATCCGGTTCATAACGAAAGCCTTACGGGCCGCGTTATTGTAGCTGATATTTTTGTTCCAGAAACCGATGAGCAGATAAGAACAAAGTCCTACACCTTCCCAGCCAATGAACATGATGACGTAGTTTGAGCCCATCACCAGCAGCAGCATGAAAAAGATAAAGAGGTTCAGGAAAGCCATAAACTTACCGAATCCTTCATCGTGGCTCATGTAGCCAATGCTATAGAGGTGAATCAGCGATCCAACGCCCGTTACGACCAGCAGCATCAACAACGATAGCTGATCGATCTGAAACGAGAAGTTGATGTGTAGATCACCAACACTGATCCAGTCGAAAAGCGTGGCAACGAGTGGCTCTGATTCTCCGGAAAATGAGCTGAACAGATAGATGGAGAGGAGAAAAGACGCCAGCACGGCGGCTGTTGCCACTACCCCAGCCAGGCCTTTGGATAGTTGCCGAAAGCCAAGGCCATTGATAAGAAAGCCAAGTAACGGAAAGAGCGGGATTAACGCACAGAGTAATTCTATTTTCATTTTTTTAGTCAATAAGCCTAACAGTCGGTAAGTCGGTAAGTTGGTAAGTTGGTCAGTCAGTAAGTGGCTGACGCATTGAATAACACTCGCGTCAGCCACTTACTGACTGACCAACTTACCAACTTACCAACTTATTGACTACCATTACCATTTCAATTTATTGAGCAATCCCACATCAATGGAGCGGGTATTACGGTAAATCATGACAATAATGGCCAACCCAACCGAGACTTCGGCGGCAGCTACGGCCATAATAAAAAAGACGAATACCTGTCCCGCAGAGTCGGACCGATATGATGAGAAGGCAATTAATAGCAAATTGACCGCATTGAGCATGAGCTCAACGGACATAAAGATAATAATTGCGTTTCGCCGGGTGAGTACCCCTATAATGCCGATAACGAAAAGCGCAGTACTGAGAATCAGGTAGTACGTAAGCGGAATTTGTTGAATGACTTCCGGAATGAGGACGTCCTGCGTGGGTTGCATGGCTTGCCGGTTAATACAAAGTTCCGCAAAGGTAAAGATTATTCGGAATTGGCGTAAAGGTGTTTTTCATCAGGTGCAATTTATATCCATACTACTTCCTATTTAGACTCACCCTTTACTCCTTTTATTATATAGGTCTATTACAGTAAAACTATGTTCTTTTGTGCGGAATTTCTGAAGGACTTGCCAAAAATCACGGGGCTATCCGGTAAGCGGCTTTTTTTGCGAAGTTTCAACCTATATATTCAGTAATTCTACGCTAAAATTATCCTTTTACAGACATAACATTTACAGAAACAACAGATTGGTTATCAGATCATTAACATAAAGAATATCTTATATGAAAGTCCTCTTTACCTGTTTATTCGTCGTTTTTTTAGCTGGCTGTCAAAAAGGTGATGATTCATCGACTAGCCCACAAAAAACTGTCAACGATATTGTCTTAACCGCCAATCCCATCAACGTACCCATAAGCTCCTACGATACAGGAGCTTTCCCAATTCAGTCGGTTTTGGTGGGAAACAGTATTTACTTTGGAAACTATTCGAATACGTCTAAGGCTCAGTTTTTTGTGCGGTATGACTTAACCGCCAATTCTTTCTCGTCGGCACTGGCCAAATCCCCCAATGTTTGCGGCTGCGGCTATAGTAGCCATCTGGTAAGCGATGGAACAAATATTTTTTACATCGCCAACGATGCCACAAAATATACTGCCTCAACGAATACCTGGACGACTCTGACCTATCCAGCCACGGCTAAAGATAATGCGGGTGAAGCGGGCGTAGTGTATTATAACGGCAACATTTACTTCGTTGGCGGGCGGACACCCAGCACACTTTTCAAATTTTACAGCATTAGTCAGGACAAATGGTTTACCTCGCCAAACTACCTGTATTCAACCACGAGCAGCGAAATGGCGGTTTATAAAGACCGGATTTATGTGCTTGGCGGGCAGGGGGCCAAACAAAAAATGGCCTATTTCTCAACAACCTCCAATACATGGACAGCGGTGAAAGATGTTCCCGTTGAGGTGGCCAGTAACTACGGCAATGTGTTCTCAGCGGTTCTGGGCGATAATCTGTATCTGCTGCAGGGGCAGTCGGTCTATATCTACGATCTCGTCAATAATACCTGGGCGACCAACCCTATTACGCTAAGTGGTTTACCCAGCAATGGAAATCTATTTTCGAACGGCCAGAAACTTTACATCTCCGGTAAGAATGCATCAAATATTCCGGTGGTTACGGAAGTTGTCGTCTCTACCAAATAACCACGGTTATATTACCGATTTCCGTTGCTGAACATACGCAGCCGGATTTCGGTCAGTCGTCGTTTGGTATCTAATGGAAAGTCTCCTTTTAATATCCAATCGTAGAACGAAGGTTCTTTCTTTAACACCTCCAATATGGGGGTCCCTTTGTGTTTTCCAAAGTTGAAAACCTCTTCGCCTTTTTCGTTGATGATCATTCGGCCGGCCAGGTCAATGTTTTTGTTGGCGGTCAGGCTATGCAGCATATCGACGTCGTTTTCGAATACCACATCGGCACCGCTGTCGGACTTGGCAACCATGCCCATGTACCGCTGCACCTGCGCGTTAAGGACTTCGAGCGTAGCGATCGTGTCGGCTTCGGCACCATGAGCACCAATCAGTTCTTTATTACAGTAGAACCGGTAAGCAGCCGACAGATTACGCGGCTCCATCAGGTGGAAAATCCGTTGCGCATCGACCAGACGTCGATTTTTCATATCGAAATCGACATTCGCCCGTAAAAACTCTTCCACCAAAAGCGGCACATCGAACCGATTACAGTTGAATCCAGCCAGATCGCATCCGTCCAGAAACTGGGCCAGCGTCCGGGCAACGGTTTTAAATGGGGGTGCATCCTGAACATCGTCGTCGTAAATACCATGGATCAGACTCGACTCCAGCGGGATGGGCATACCCGGATTTACACGCTGGGTCCTGGAAACGACTTCGCCCCCCGGCAATGCTTTAATAATGCAAATATCAATAATGCGATCCTTGGCGATATTGATGCCCGTTGTTTCGAGGTCGAAAAAGGCCAGCGGCTTTCTGAGTACAAGTTGATGCGTCATAATCAAACCGGTTTTTGCAGGGTTTGACAACAAAGGTAAACAGCTTTAAGCTTTTGGCCGGTATAGGATTCTTGCTAAAAACGGATAAGCCTTATCCTTTCTTCAAAGCTTCGGGCCAGCGTATCCCGTTCCGAATGGCCTCAACAGAAGGCATTCGGCCTTCCTGCATCAGCTCGCGAATGGCAATAATATCCTGATCGCGTTTGAGTCCGGCCGCTGCTTTCACCTTTCCATGTTGGACATATAAGGCCAGAAATGACTCGTCTGTTTCCGGATTACCATCGAAGATAATCTCCTCGAACGAGGTCGCATGCCCTACATAATTAATGCGTTTTCCCTGTTGGTTAGTCCAGAAAAACGGCACCATCTCATACGGTTCCTCTTTACCAGCCATGTTCAGCCCAGCCACATGCCCCTGCTGGCCTGCCACTTTCCAGTGTTCGATTCGCTGGGTTTCGTCAGCCGTGGGATAATGGGCGATATCGCCCGCGGCATAGAGATCGTCTGTTATCTTCAGATACGCATCCGTTTTCACACCGCCGTCTTTCTCCAGAGCAATGCCTGTCAGGAAATCTGTCTTAGGCCTCACACCCAATCCCAGCAGCACGAAATCGGCGGGGATTCGTTCGCCATTGTCGAGAATCACGGCCGTTACGGCATCATCGCCTTCCAGTTTGGCAAGCTTGCGGCCAAGGTGAAACCGAATACCTTCTTTCTCGTGCCACCCCTGTACGACCCGACCGATTCGGGTGCCCAGAATTTTCTCGAACGGTGTATTTTCCAGACCAACCACGCTTACGTCGCTCCCCAGTTTACGCAGGCTCATCGCTCCTTCCAGGCCAATAAACGAACTGCCAATGATAATTACCCGTTTACCCGCCTGGCCAAGTTCCCGAAGTTTTTGGCTATCGTGCAGGCTGCGCAGCACATGCACGCCGTTCATGTTAGTCGATAAGCCGGGTAACGAATTGGGTGTACCGCCCGGGCATACCAGCGCTTTATCGTAGTTAAGCGTTTCGCCGGAAGCGAGTTCGATCGTTTTGGCGACCGGATCAAGAGAGGTGACGTGCTGGTTTGTCCGAACGTCGATGCCGTAATCTTTATAAAATTCATCGGTACGCAGTGCCATCCATTCGTCGGGTGCTTTTCCCTGCAGGTAATCCTTTGAGCAATTTGGTCGGTCGTAAGGAGCTTCACTACTTTGGGTGAGCATGACGATTTTACCCGTAAAACCGCCCTCACGCATGCCCTCAGCGGCAAAGGCACCGGCTCCACCACTCCCGATGATGACGTAGGTTTCCGGATTGGCCTCGTCGGGAGCGGACAATGGGTTTTCTAAACTTTCCTTGTTCGTTGTCAGCCGAACAAAAACCTGTCCACCTTCAACACGTACCTCATGCGTAGGCAATCCGTTCAGGGCGGGTGCTTCAAGCCGATTACCGTTGCGAACATCAAAGCAGGCATTATGCCACGGACAAACGAGCCGATGCCCATTCAACAGTCCCTTCGCCAGAGGCCCGCTGTAGTGCGTACATTTCGGATGAAGGGCATAATACTGTCCGGCAACGCGGGCCAGCAAAACGTCGGTATCGCCTACGCGAACTTCTTTTAGTTCGCCATCTGCCAAATCATCGACATGGCAAACGGGGGCTTCTGTGTAGTCAGCTATCATGGGTGGTCCTGTTTTCCCTATAAACTCACCAACTAACTGATTTGATTTTAATCAGACCCGAAGAAACCTCATTTAAGCGCACAAAAAAACCAGAACATTCACCTGTCCTGGTCCTTTAATCATGAAAATCTTTTAAATCCTAAAAATCCGGGATAAGATTATTTAGACGTCGCCATTACCATTTTGATATTCAGTTTGGCACCCGTTTGCAGCACATCGACCAGATCCTGCACCGTTAAGGTTTTATCGAAACGCACTACAACGGTTGGCTCGGCAATACCCGCCATAACGGTTTTCAACTCGTTTTCCAGGTTGGCCGGATCTACCGGCTTTTTATCAATATAATATTTTTTGTCACCATCGACAGACAAGGTCACCTGTTTCTTGCTCAACTGCTGCGTTGAAGCAGCCTTGGGCAACAACAGTTTAATAACGTTGGGGTTTGCTACCGTCGAGATGATCAAAAAGAACAACAACAGGAAAAACATGATGTCGTTCAGGGAAGAAGTCGCGACTTCGGCAGCAAATTTTGTTTTACGTCGGAGTTTCATGTTTTTGTATCAGACAGCCGCTAACTGTCTTTTTTACTGATGTTACTTACGCAGACAGCCAGAGACTGTCTGGTACGAGTCTACCGCATCCGGGCGGGCTCGGTAGTTGGTTTTTGAAGAACTTCAATGAATTCGAACGCGTTGACTTCCAGCGCCAGGGTGAACCGCTCGATCATCATGTTGAGCAGGTGGTAGCCGGTATAGGCAATGACCCCAACAATAAGACCGGAACCTGAGGTGATCATCTTTTCGTACAAACCACCGGCAATGATACCCACGCTGATGTTATCGGAGAGCGAGATGTCGTAAAAAATCCGGATAATACCGGAGATGGTACCGATAAACCCTAACATCGGCGCGATACCGGCAATGATACCCAGGTAGCCCATATTGCGCTCCAGCCGCGACAGTTCGATCTGACCAACGGTTTCGATCGTGCTCTCAATTTCGCGAATGGGTGAACCGATACGGCCAATGGCTTTTTCGAATACCCGCCCCATAGCGGTACGCTGGTTTTTGGCAAACGACTCGGCTGACTTGATATTTCCCTGCGCCACCATATCCCGGATGTTATCGATAAAGTTAGCATCGTACCGGCTTTGCGAGCGGATCACAAAAAACCGTTCGAAGATCAGATAAAGGGCAGAAAACAGCAAAAACGCGATGGGAATCATAACCCAGCCGCCTTTGGCTACCAAATCAAATAATTGCAGTGTTTGGGGTTGAGCAGCCGTTGTGGCCGACAGCGATGTGGCCGTAGTATCAATAGCCGGAACCTGGAGCAAGAGCATACGAACGAGTCGGGTAAGTGTATGAGGGTAAACCTGTAATCGTTATTCAAACAAACGCACCGAAGCGTATATTGTTGTCAAAGATAAGTAAGCCACCTGAAATCGTTTTAGAAAATTAGTGAATGTCGACAGGATATCATTAGTGTTAAGGCCTTCCCTATCCGGCAAATGACCTTCGCCATCCGTAACTAGTGACCATTAGGGCTTCAGCAAAATCTTACCCCGACGCCCCGGCCGATCAGCATGTTCGACAGCTTCGGCAATTTGGTCGAATGAATAAGCGGCCTCTACAGGAAGTTGTATTTGCCCGGATGCCAGCAATTTGATTACGTTTTTCGCTACCTCCTGCCGCGTCTGGCTATCAACCCGGCGCATCCAGTCGGTGAGCCAGAATCCTTTAATGGTCAACTCCCTGAATATCAGCAGGCCGGCATTCAGGCTCGGGTCCTGCAAACTCATGAGTCCGTAAATGATCATAGTGCCACCCTTGGCCAGACATTTGACGGCTTCGGTGGCGATATGTCCCCCAACAGCATCGAGCACACAGGCAACGCCTACCCCGTCGGTAATCTGCTTGATACGGGCAGCCATGTTCTCGGTCTCGGTATTGATGACCTCTGTTAACCCCAGGGCTTTCAGTTCGTCGTTCATATCGTCGCGTCGAACAGTGCCAATGGTTTTAATACCCCGCATAGCGCAGAGTTGAATCACCATTTTACCAAACGCCGACCCGGCCGCCGTAAGCATCAGCCAGCCCCCTTCGGGCACACCTGAATCCTGCACCATAGCATAGGCTGTAAACGGATTGACAAATAACTGAGCTGCCACCTCGTCCGGTATGGCATCGGGCACCGGAATCAGGCTTCTCTGATGGGCAATGGCGTACTCCGACCAGGTACCTATACTGGTAAAGCTCACCCGTATGCCCGTTTGCATCTGTACACCCTCACCAACAGCGTCAACTACCCCTACACCCTCAAAACCGGCCCCCGAAGGAAATTGTGGCCTGATTCCATACAGATTTTGCACGAACATGAGGTCAGATGGATTGATGGGCGCAGCAATCACCTTAACCAGAACCTCGTTCGGACCGGGCTTAGGGACCTCTATGTCTGTCGGTTTAAGAATATCGGTTGGCTTTCCGGCCTGCGTGAAAATGATACTTTTCATAGGGAAGACAGTAAGAACGACCAGCAGAATGCCCGTCGTTCAGATAAAGCGAACAAACGAATTTGTAGCACTGTTTGGAATAGGGTCAAAAATATGACTTAATTCGCACAAACTATTCCTAAACCTTGAACACGGTAGTTCATTAAGCCTGCTGGCTGTCTGCCTTAACCAAGTCGCCAGTTAGTACGCTTTTCGAACCACTAACTACACAAAAATGCAAACATCTCCCTTTTTAGGTGAATTAATTGGCACGATGGTGCTCATTCTACTGGGCAATGGGGTCGTCGCCAACGTAGTACTGAAACAAACCAAAGGTGAATCGTCAGGCTGGATCGTCATCACGGCGGGTTGGGCCTTCGCCGTGACAATGGGCGTTTTTGTCGCCAAAGCGTTTGGTAGCGTCGATGCCCATCTGAACCCCGCCGTAACGGTTGCCTTTGCTGTAGCCACGAATGATTTCAGCCACGTAGTCCCCTACATTACGGCCCAACTGATTGGTGCGTTTCTGGGCGCGACATTGGTTTGGCTGCATTATCTTCCTCACTGGGCTGCCACCCCCGATCATGATGCGAAACTGGCCTGTTTCGCAACGGGGCCGGCCATTCGGAAACCAGCAGCCAACTTGCTGAGTGAAGCCATGGCTACCCTGGTGCTTATTCTGGGCCTGGCAGGTATTTCGTCAAAACACCTGGGGGAACTGGCCATTGGTGTTGGCCCCTATCTGGTGGGTGTTCTGGTCTGGAGCATTGGCCTGTCCTTAGGCGGCACCACCGGCTACGCCATGAGTCCCGCCCGTGATTTCAGTCCGCGTCTGGCCCATGCGCTGCTGCCTATTCCTGCGAAAGGCTCATCCGACTGGAGCTACGCCTGGGTACCCATTGTGGGGCCCTTAGTAGGCGCTGCCATCGGCGGGTTACTGATTCGGTGGTTTACGCTGTAATGGATCCGGACGGTTGCGAATGAATACGCTCAAGCATCATCTTAGCCCGCTGAAGTGCCGGCTCCATACTCTGAATTGCCAGCAGAGCATTTGCCAGGTAAGGTTTTGTTACCTGATCGGCAGTCGCTCTGTCTACTGGTGATAATTGAGCATAATATGCCTTGTAATTATCAGCTGATACCTTTCGCTCATTCGTAGAAGTTGCGCGTTCAAATTCCTCAAAGTATTGCTTCGTACGGCTATTTACATCGCTCATAAAATGTCGTTTTTTGCGTAAAAGCTCAATTATTTTGTGGATAGTATCTCGATATTCAATGGCTTTTTTTGAGAAGGAACTGGTATTTGTCGTCTTTACCGTAGCAGAGAACGTCAAAGTTTGTTCGTCGATCACCGTTAGATAATCCTCCAGCACTGCCTTCATATTGAGCCAGTCCTGATACCCCTCTTCACGCATGTATTCATTATGTTACGGTAAGAGGTAAGCTACAAAATCTGTCCTTATTTATAACCTTTATTTGCATGCCCTCCTACATAGCCGCCATTGACCAGGGAACGACCAGTACCCGTTGTATTGTCTTCGACCGACAGGGCAAGATTGTTTCCGTTGCTCAGAAAGAACACAAACAGATTTACCCGCAGCCGGGCTGGGTAGAACACGACCCCGAAGAGATCTGGCGTAATACACTCGAAGTCATTGCCCTGGCTCGTATTAAAGGCAAACTTTCGGTACAGGATATCAAAGCCGTTGGCATTACCAACCAGCGCGAGACGACCGTTGTCTGGAACCGCCGGACGGGCAAGCCGTACTACAACGCCATTGTCTGGCAGGACATGCGCACTGCCGATCTGGTTCTTGAGTTCTCGGCTAATGGCCACGGACAGGATCGGTTCCGGGAGAAAACAGGGCTTCCCCTGGCGACCTACTTTAGCGGTTTGAAACTAAAGTGGCTATTGGATCATGTGCCGGGGCTTCGGGAAGATGCCGAACGGGGCGACGCTGTTTTTGGCAACATGGACACGTTCGTGGTCTGGAACCTGACAGGCGGAACAAATGGTGGTCTGCACCTCACCGACGTGACTAACGCCAGCCGGACGCAACTCATGAATCTGCACACCCTCGACTGGGATGACACTCTGCTGAGCGATTTTACAGTACCTCGCGTCATGTTGCCGCAAATTCGTCCCAGCAGTGAGGTATACGGAACGGTGTCGTCGGAAGTGCTGCCGGGTGTTCCGGTGGCGGGTATTCTCGGCGATCAGCAGGCGGCTCTTGTCGGCCAGACGTGCTACGAACCGGGGCAGGCAAAAAACACTTACGGCACGGGCTGTTTCCTGCTCATGAACACTGGCACTGAGCTTCGTAAATCGACCTGTGGTCTGCTGACAACAGTAGCTTACCAGTTTCGGAATGAGCCGGTTCATTACGCCCTCGAAGGTAGCGTAGCCATCACCGGGGCGCTGGTCCAGTGGCTGCGCGACAATCTGGGCATGATCAAAAAGAGCACAGACATTGAAACCCTCGCCCGCACGGTTGAGGACAATGGCGGAGCGTATTTCGTACCCGCTTTCTCGGGACTCTACGCCCCCCACTGGAAAGCCGATGCGCGGGGCGTTATTGCCGGTCTGACGCGTTTTGTCAACAAAGGTCATATTGCGCGGGCTGTTCTGGAAGCAACAGCTTACCAAACCGTCGATGTGGTCCGGGCGATGGAGCAGGATGCGGGGGTATCGCTCAAATCCCTGCGCGTGGATGGTGGCATGGTCGGAAACTCGTTACTAATGCAGTTTCAGTCCGACGTACTCAATGGCCCCGTCATCTGCCCACGTATGACCGAAACCACCGCTCTCGGTGCGGCTTATGCAGCCGGGTTGGCCGTTGGTTACTGGCAAAATCTGGATGATTTACGACAGAACTGGGGCGTTGCCAAAACCTATGAACCCAATATGGACGATGCTCAGCGCACGAAGCTCATGCGCGGCTGGCAAAAAGCCATCGAGCGGTCATTTGGGTGGGAAGAGTAAGTGGATGTATGATATAGGATGTATGATGTATGATGTATGATGTATTTCCAGGAGATGCATCATACATCATACATCATACATCCTATATCATACATCATACATCTTTTGAAGCTGGTTTCAACTCCTCGGCCAGCATTAAACGTGTTTGGGGCAGGCTTTCCGGGTATTCATCCCGCAGGAAAGCAATGAGATGTTCGCGCATGTGGCAGCGTAAATCAAAAGCGGACGGCGAATCGTGGGCCGAAACCAGAACGCGGACGACAATACAGGTGGGCTGCGTATCCGTTACCTGCACGGCAAAGGTTTCGCCGGTCCAGAGCGGGTCATTTTCGGCAATCAGACGGGCCTTTTCCCTAAGTTTGTCGATGGGTACTTTGTAATCCAGATAAAGAAAGATACTGCCAATGATCGACGCATCGGAGCGGGTCCAGTTTTCGAAGGGCGTTTCTACAAAATAGGTAATGGGCAATATCAATCGGCGACGGTCCCATATCCGAACGATCACACTGGTCAGATTGATCTCCTCAACACGACCCCATTCCTTTTCAACCACCACAGCGTCGCCCAGGCGAATTTGCTGATTGAAGGCAATTTGAATGCCCGCCATCAAATTGGCCAGCGTTTTCTGAGCGGCAAAACCAATCAACACCGATACGACACCCGCCGACGTCAGCACGCTCAACCCCACTTTGCGGCTCCCCTGAAAGGAGATCAGCAGTAATGAGCCCCCAATCAAAATAATTCCGGCAGCCAGTATCCGCCGAAAAAAGCGAACCTGGGTAACGAATTTTCGGTGCGACAAATTAACATCCTGTACCGTATCGTACTGCCGAACGAGCAACAACTCACCTACTTTGAGCAGTTGAACCACAAGCCATGTTGAGGTAATGAGAAAAAGTACTTCGGCCGTTTTATCGGCAACCGGGTGCCGTCGTAAAAATCGGGCCGATTGGATATTCGTTGCCAGTAAAAAACAGAGCGAAGGCATAAAGGTCCAGAAAGCCCAACGCACGTGCGCCTTAAGAAACGCCAGCGTTTGAAAAGGCCTGCGTCGGACGATGAACCGGACGATTTGCGTAACGACAAAATCGACAGCCAGTCCAATCAATACCGCCATAATAAGCAGTACCCAGCCCGATAAATCACGGTTAGGAATGTAGCCGAACCAGCGGACGGTGGCTCTTATCCATATTTCCAGTTGTTGTAGCATATAATTACAGACAAAAGTAAGGCCTACAAGGTTGAAAAAACCTCATAGGCCTATTTATCCGATCTATAAAAATAGTGCTTGTTACGCCAGCAAAGGCTTCACGACTTTGCCATGCACGTCGGTTAACCGATAACGCCGTCCCTGACTTTTAAAGGTCAGCTTTTCGTGGTCGATGCCAAGCAAATGCAGGACCGTTGCCTGAAAGTCATGAACGTGAACCGGGTCTTTGACAACGTTATACCCGAAATCGTCGGTTTCGCCGTATACCATACCTTTTTGAACACCAGCACCGGCCATCCAGACTGAAAAAGCCCGTGGATGGTGGTCACGACCGTAATTATCCCGGGTAAGCTTTCCCTGTGAGTAAGCCCCACGACCAAACTCTCCGCCCCAGATCACAAGCGTATCGTCCAGTAAACCACGTTGCTTGAGGTCCATGATGAGCGCGGCTGAGGGCTGGTCAACGCTTTTTGCCTGCGTCTTAATATCGTTTGGCAGGTTGCCATGCTGATCCCATCCCTGGTGGTATAACTGAATAAACTTGACGTCTTTCTCAACCAGTTTACGGGCCAGCAAGCAGTTGGCGGCAAACGTACCAGGCTTACGGCTGTCTGGACCATACATATCGAAAATATAATTCGGCTCTTTCGAAATGTCGAGCGTTTCAGGAACCGATGTCTGCATCCGGTAGGCCATTTCGTACTGCGCCATCCGGTTATTTATCTCCGGGTCCAGGACATGTTTAAATTGCTCCTGATGCAGTTTTCCCAAATAGTCGAGCATTCGCCGACGGCTGGTTTTATCAACGCCGGGTGGGTTGTTGAGGTAATACACCGGGTCTGGTCCCGACCGGAATACCACGCCCTGATGCACGGATGGCAGGAAGCCATTGCTCCAGAGTTTGGCATACAGCGGCTGATCGCCGTCGCGTCCTTTGGACAGCAGTACGACAAAGGACGGAAGGTTCTGATTGTCTGAGCCCAGACCATAGCTAATCCAGGAGCCAAAACTGGGTCGCCCTGCCTGTTGGCTACCCGTCTGAAAAAATGTAACGGCCGGGTCGTGGTTGATAGCCTCGGTATGCAGGGATCGCACAAAGGTTAAATCCCCGGCAATCTTCGCCGTATGCGGCAGCAATTCACTGAGCCACATCTGACCGGGTCCATACTGCGCAAATTTGTATTTCGATGCAGCCAATGGGAAGCGACTTTGCCCGGCACTCATGCCCGTCAGGCGTTGGCCGTTGCGCACCGAAGCGGGCAAATCCTGCCCCCACATGGTTTCGAGTTTCGGCTTGTAGTCGAACAGCTCCAACTGCGATGGTGCCCCGCTTTGAAATAGATAAATAACCCGCTTCACTTTCGGGGGGAAATGCGGCTTGCCCACCGCCGGGTTTTCGCCCGGCATGGAGGTGCCGGGCGACGATGCCCCACCGAACAGATTGGTCGGGTTGAGCAGTGATGCTAGCGCAATGGCTCCTAAACCAGCACTGGACTTCCCCAGAAAGGTTCTGCGACTAAGTTGGTCGTGTATTTCGTCCTGAATATCCATCGCTTTCTGTCTCTGGCGCGAGCATTCACTCGTGCCGATAATTAGGCCAGCATTTGCTGGCAGATCAGCTAATTTCTCTATGCCAGCAAATGCTGGCCCAATTATCGGCACGGGTGAATACTCGCGCCAGCACTTATCGTTTAATTATTGCTTCGTCGAAATTCATAATGGTACTTGCGACCACCGTCCAGGCGGCTAACTCGGCGGGGTTGAGCTTTTTATCGATGGGGTACTCCCCTACTGACAATAATTCTGCAGCCCGTTTTGGATTCTGTCTAAAGTCGGCAAGTTCTTCAGTATACAATTGTTTCACCAGTTTCATCTCCTCCGGTCGTGCCGGACGACTGATGACCGCTTTGAAAATAGCCGTGATACCGTTGTCGGTCTGTACTACAGACGACGGCACTACTTTTTGCGCCAGTACCCGGGCGGCTTCCACGAATTGGGGGTCGTTCAGCGTTACGAGCGCCTGTAAAGGCGTACTCGTTTTCTGGCGTTTGACGATGCAGGTATGCCGTTCGGCTGCATCGAAATTCAGCATCATGGGCGCGGGTGACGACCGTTTCCAGATCGTATACATCGACCGACGATATAGGCTGTCGCCATGATCCTGTTCGTACTTTACGGCATTGCGGGTAGCCAGGGCTTCCCAGATACCCGATGGTTGATAGGGCAGTACACTCGGGCCGCCGATCTGCCGGGCCAGTAGGCCACTGGAAGCCAGTGCATTATCCCGAACCTGCTCCGCCGACATACGGTAACTCGGTCCGCGAGTCAGATAGGTATTATCGGGGTCAGCCTCCCGAACAGTCTCGGTTACACTCGACGATTGCCGGTACGTTGCCGACATCACGATCAGTTTATGCATGGCTTTCGTATTCCATTGCCCACCGGATTCGCCCATGTCACGGAATTTCGTCGCCAGGTAGTCCAGCAATTCGGGATGACTGGGCAATGCGCCCTGATTCCCAAAATCATCGCTGTTCTTTGCCAGCCCCTGACCAAAATACTGTTGCCACATGCGGTTCACCATTACCCGGCTAAAGAGCGGATTTTCGGGGGCCAGCAACCACTTCGCCAAACCAAGTCGATTTTTAGGCATATCCTCGTCCAATGGATTCAGACTATGCAGAACCGCCGGTTTCACAACCTCACCGGGAGCATCATAGGCCCCTCGTTTGAGCAAGTGTGTCTCGCGCGGTACTGACCGTTCCTGCATGATCATCAACTGATCGGAGTTATTATAGAGGGTGATCTGCTCACCCCTCAGCTGCATCGCTTTGGCGTAGACTGTTTTATAAACGGGGTCCTGCGTTCTGACGTAATACGTATACAAGCCTGTTCGCTGCGCCGGTGTTCGATTGGCAGCGGGGGTTTGCAGCGCGGCCATAAGTGCATCCGGCTGGCCCGCCAACTTAGGCATTTCCAGCGCAGTCAGGCAACGATTGTAGATACGCAGTTCATCGACGGCAAAGTCTTTGTAAAAGTTATCGTGCATCCGGCCCACATAGAAAGGATGCTGTGTCCAGCGGGTTTTGTTTTTCCCATACACCATGCTGTGTATAAGATTGTCGGCAATGACTTTCGTATGGAGCGGCCGACCGTTCAGGTACAAGGTTATGCCGTTCGCCCTGCCGGTGCCATCGTAGGCAAAAGCCACCTGAAACCACTGATGGACCGGTACTTTTTCGATCGTTTCCACATCAATGGCATTAGCGGGCCAGACGTGACTAAACGCCAGCTTGAGCCGACCGTCGCTTAGCAAATCGAGTTGATACCCCCGCTGGCCATCCATGGGACCGGTAGTTCGTCCCATCAGCGTCAGCGCCATATTTGGCTTCGCCAGATTAAACCAGCTACTGATGGTAAAGGGCTCATTTTGCTCGAAGACCGCGAAGTTTCCGGGTAGTTCAATAAAACTATCCCCCGCCAGATACCGGGCTTTTCCGAAACGACCCGGCACCGAATAAGCCACCTTGTCGGGGTCGCCCCCTAACCGGGCGGGTATGGTATCGTTAACCGTGTTCGCAAAGGCATTTCGTGGGTCTTCCCAAAGCTCTTCCTTTGTTTTACGTTTAGGCGGTTCCTTTTTCTCGGGCTTTTTGTCTTCGGGCTTTCCGGCTTTAGCTATACCCTCTTTTTTTCGGTTCGCTTCTTCCTCGCGTTTTTTCTTTTCCTCTTCGAGTTTCCGCTGCTCGTTTTTTGCTTTTACATAAGCCCCAATATCCGTCCGGTCAGCTTCATCGAACGTGTAATGCGCCAACAGACCAGAGTCAATGGATGATAGCGCCCGTGTTTTCGCCAGCCATTGCCCAAAACGTTGCTGATAATCGGGTCGGTTGGGGTTAAGCTGTTGTTGAACCGGTGTCAGTTTTTCGCGAATAAAGCGCAGCTTGGCCTCTGTTTCGGGCTTGGTGAGCGTGATAGTTGGAGCAGCTTCGCCATTGTAGGGAATCTGACCCCGGTCGTTATTGCTATCGAAAAAGGCGTAGAGCGAGTAATAATCTTTCTGGCTGATGGGGTCGTATTTATGGTCGTGGCAACGGGCGCATTCCACCGTCAGGCCCAGCATCGCTTTCCCAAAAGTGTTAGTCCGGTCGGCGACGTACTCGGTTCTGTATTCTTCATCCACAATGCCCCCTTCCTGGCTCTGCTGGTGATTGCGGTTGAAGGCTGTGGCAATGAGTTTTTCGCGTTTGTCTTTCGACCCATTCAGATTGGGAAGTAAATCGCCCGCCAGCTGCCAGGTTATAAATCGGTCGAAGGAGAGATTGCGGTTGTAAGCCCGAATAACCCAGTCCCGGTAGGGCCACATAGTGCGCAAACCGTCATCCTGATACCCGTGTGTATCGGCATAACGCGCCACGTCGAGCCACTCAACCGCCTGCCGTTCGCCGTAATGCGGACTATTGAGCAGTCGGTTCACTACTTTTTCGTAAGCATTGGGTGATTTATCGGCCAGGAAAGCGTCGACTTCGGCGGGTGTTGGCGGTAAGCCCGTCAGGTCGAGGCTAACCCGGCGGAGCAGTGTCGTTTTATCCGCTTCGGGTGCGTGTGTTACTTTTTTCGCTTCCTGTTTGGCCAGGATGAACCGGTCAATGTCGTTGACCACCCATTTTTCGTCTTTTACTTTCGGAAGCTCCGGCATGGTCGGCGCAATGAGCGACCAATGTTCTTTGTATTCGGCCCCCTGCTCGACCCAGCGAATCAGCATCGCTTTTTCTTCCGTCGTCAGCGTCAGGTTCGACTTGGGGGTTGGCATCATCTCCTCGGGATCAGTGCTGAGGATGCGACTGACCAATTCACTCTTGGCCAGATTACCCGGTACAATGGCTTTGTGACCGCTTTTTGCCAGGGCTTCGTAAGCACCATCGGGCGTATCCAGACGTAAACCCGCCTGCTGCTTGGCTTTGTCGGGACCATGACACGCAAAGCAACGATCAGACAGAATAGGTTTTACATGTAAATTATAATCAACTTTTTCGGGAAGCGTAGCTTCGACGGCCACAATCTCGGCTGGCTTTTCGACTGAACGTTGACAGGACGTTAACCAGATAGACGCACTGAACAGGCCAGCCGTTGCGCTGAGAAGAACGTATCTAAATCGTATGTTTGACCAAACGAGCATACCAACGAACTGATTGATTATGAAACTAATTTACAAATTTAACCGGAGAAGGTACGTAAAAATCGTACTATCTTATCTTGATGATGGACTATTTTGCCTTTAAGTCACCAAAAGGTAAGTGATGCAAATGAAGGCTATGTTTGGGTTCGAGGGTCCGACTCCATATCGTGGGTCATAGTTTATCGGGGCTGGCATTCCATAGTCCAGCACAAAAACAAAAACCCGGCAAAACGGAAAGTCCCTATATTAAATAATAGAAGCCCGCTCACCTTGTGAGCGGGCTTCTATTATTGTCAAATGCATTTTTTACTTCTTAGTGTCCCCAGTTTTAGGCTCCGCCACTTTCACAAAATCGGCGACGGCTTGCTCGCTGATACCCCCGATCACCTCTATTTTTGGCATAGCCGTTTTTAACTTCGCGATGCCCTGCTCAGTTACTTTCGTTTGCCAGAGATAGACCGTTTTGAGGTTCTTCAGCTCAGCCAGTTCAGCAAGTCCGGCATCAGTGATGGCCGTGCCATATAGATTCAGGTATTCCAGATACGCGAGTCCCTTCAGTTGTTTCAGACCGGCGTCGGTCACCTTCGTTTCTTCCAAATGGAGTTTTTGCAGATTCTTCAGTTTGGCCACCTGCGCTAGTGCCGCGTCAGAAATCTCCGTGTCACCCAACTTTAGCCACACAATCTGATTGCTCAGTTTCGGTAACTCAGCCGCCTGCGCATCATTGAATGTGCGGGCGTTTACTGCACTCACTTCCAGCTGGTTCTGCTCTTTTGAGAGGGGCAACACCAGCAGATTCAGCTTTTTCAATTCGTCAATGACCTTCGAATCAGCCGCTGGCACTTTCATGGTCAACACCGGCGACTCGGGAGCTGGACCGGCAGCCACCGTCGCAGCCCCTGTTTCGACCGGGCCACCACCGCCTAAGGACGCCAGCACCGGGCGAATGGCGTCGTTGACTTTTAAATCAGAAACTTTCTTGTCGAAGGGAGCACCCTGATCAATCCACCAGGTAAGCAGGGCAATATCGCTTTCTTTTAACTGGGTTTTCCCTTTTGGCGGCATGTGAAGGTCGTCGTCTTCGGGTAAGAGGCATACTTTCACTAACTCGCTCGATTTGCTGTTGCCAGCCACAAATACCGGCCCATCTTCATAGCCTTTCTTGATCATTTCGGGCGAATCCAGCCGCAGCCCACCTTTTGACTTGTCGGCGTTATGACATTGCACGCACCGACTGTGCAAAATTGGGTTCACGATTTGCTGATAGACCATCGCCTGATTGACATCGGTAATAGGCTCCACCTTCAACACTTTGACTTTCGGCTCTACACCAGCAATGGCCCGAAGGGGACCCGGCATGTACTGCGTCAGGTAGTCGGAGCCATGGGTCAAATTACCCCCCTGATGACCAGCCGCCAGCAACAACACCAACGCGATTCCAAGCGCAGGCAGATACATGAGTTGGGCAAAGGAGAAGATTCGGCCCAGATTCTCGGACTTTACCGACCAGGCCAGCCAGGCAAATACAGCCACGCCAATGCCTTCCCACATGTGGTCGTTCAGAGTCTCTTTTTCATAGCCGCCACCCAGCGATAACATATAGCCAAATACACAGGCCATGGTAGCACTGACCGCCGACCAGAACAGAATCAGCGTAATGGTATGCGGACTAACGGAATTGCGCCGGGTCAGACGGTCGATTTCGAGCAGACCGGCAATCAGTAAAAAACCAATGGGCAGGTGAACAATGAGTGGGTGAAAATGCCCCCAGAACAAGACCCAGTCGGATGGGGAAGATGGATTCGCTTGCAATAAAATCAACTCGCTCATAGATCAGGCCAGACTATCAGGCAACGCGCTCTAATTTAATAGGATATGTTTTTTTCGACGCCCACTGTGCCACATAAATACTATCGTCCTCATCCACCAGCACATCGTGCGGATGTAGAAACGGCGAATTCGTGCGGTCTTTACGCTGCTCGGCCAGCTTGCCATCCTGATAGGTTGGTGCCGAGCCGCCGGGTGTGGAAATAACTTTGTCGTTCTTGTCCAGAATTTGAATATACCCCGAATCAGGATACGAGTCGGATGTGCTCCGGAACACGGCCCCGTAGATATTCTCACCCCGAATGACCGGTCGGCAGATGTAGGAGCCGGGCAGCGCAATGGTCGACTGGTATTTGCCATCGAGCGAGAACCGCTTCAGCGCATTGTGCCGCCGGTCGGTGACCAGGAGGGTTGGGTTGGCCGCTACCCGACGGTCTACCGTAATGCCGTGGCAGCAGTCGAAGGTTTCGTTCGTATCGCCTTTGCCCCCCCATTGCCGGATGAGCTTACCGTTTTTATCGTACTGCGTAACGTAGTTCAAGCCGTACCCATCGACCACATAAATATCCCCATTAGCGGGATTAATGGCCGTTTCGGTCGGTTTGAACTGCGAAGGATAGTCGTATTTGCCGGTTTCCCGTGGGTAGTCCAGCTTCATCAATTCCTTGCCTTTCAGGTCGGTTTTGATCACCTGATTACGGTCGGTATCGCAGATCAGTAAATACTGCTCGTTACCTTCCCCTCCCAGGGTCAATCCGTGTCCGCCAGGGTAGCTGTGCCCCCAGGTTTCGAGCAGTTTACCTGATTTGTCGTAGATCAGGATGTTATTTTTTGTCTCGTTGGTCAGCAGGATGATGCGTCCTTTGGCATCCTGCACCATTTCGTGGCAGTCATTGACGGGGTTTTTGCCTGCATCCAAAACACCCCAGCCCGGCACAACTTTGTATTGAAAGCCGTTGTGGCCGATTGTAGCTGATTCTGCCGCCTTTTTATAGGGCGTAGCCGACAGCAGTGTTGGAACAGCAACACCGGTTGCGCCTGCCAGCGAGGCCTGTTTCAAAAATAGTCGACGTGAAAGGGGGGATGCCATGACAGTAGTGCTAGAGTTTATGGAAAAAGCCATGACTAGCTAAACTTTACTGCAAATAACGCAGACAAGACCTCTTCTACTTACAAAAAAGAAAGTTACCTGATCGATATTGTATAATCATCTATCGGGTAACTTTCTTTTTTAAAGGCACTTATACGGCTACTTCTGGCCGTCGCTACCACCATCGCTCCCCCGGCGACCGTGTTTCATCCGGTCTTTCATGGCATCGAGTTTGGCAAACTGGTCGGGCGTCAAAATACGTTTCAGGTTAGCCTTATACTCATCGGCATTTGCTTTCAATGCCTGCTGTTTAGCCTTGTTATCATCCGAACTTGCCTGAATATCGTTCACTTTCTGCGTACGGGCCAGCGTGATATCATACACTTTCTGCGAAGTAGCCTGATCGAGGCCCAGAGACTGTGTCATGCGGTCGGTCATTTTTCTGGCGCGGGTAACCGGATCGCCCATCTGACGCTGCATAGACCGATTCCTGCCCATACGGCGCATGTTGTCCTGCGTCGGTGAGTCAGGCGTAGTTGTTTGTTGGGCAAATAAAGAGAATGAAAACAGAGTAAGCAGTAGCCCACTCAAAGCGATTTTCTTAAACATGGTTCACGATTCGTTTAACTGTGAACCTAAGATCAAGAATAGGGTCTGGGGTTTAAGCTTTGCCAGGGATTTAACGACTTCTTAACAAATTTTATGTTAGATAGCCCTCTGCGGTATAGGGCATTCAAGCAAACAAAAACTCGTTCTAGAAGGTCATAATCAGGCCAGCAATCCTCTCCAGTTGTTTCGCGTCGACCTCACTAAAATCGTTCAGCCGGTCGCTATCCACGTCCAGCACCATGGTCACGTTGCCATCCCGATCAAAGACCGGCACCACGACTTCCGATTTTGAGGCCGAGCTACAGGCAATATGTTCCGGAAACTGGTCAACGTCGGGTACGACAATGGTTTCCTGCCGGGTGTAAGCGGCTCCGCAAACACCTTTATCGAAAGCAATTCGGGTACAGGCAATTGGCCCTTGAAAGGGACCCAGCACCAATTGATTTTCTTTTTTGAGATAAAAACCAACCCAGAAAAAGCCAAACGCTTCTTTCAGAGCGGCCGTGATATTGGCCAGATTGGCAATCAGGTCCGGCTCACCCGCTACGAGGGCGGCTATCTGCGGAATCAGACTATCGTAAATAGCCTGCCGATCTGATGTTTCAGGAAGAATGAGTGTTTCAGCCATGGCTTAATTTCTGGTAAAGAACTGAATTAACACGATGCTAACCGTTGTGAATAACGTACTGGCTACTACTCGGATAAGGGTTGGAATGATGAGCGTCAGGCTGCTGGCTTCGATAAAAAACAAAGCTGTGTGGTGAATGAGCGTCAGTATCAATACGTACCGAAAAAAAGCGCCAACACCCAGTTCCCGCAACGAAAACTCAATACGTGTTTCCAGGCCGGGCACGTCGATTTGAGAGCGAACAATTAATGGGCGGCAATACGCCATGAGTACCGAGGCAGCCGCATGCATACCCAACGTATTGTAAAACGTATCGACAATAATTCCCGTCACGAAAGCAATCACCAGCAGCCACGTCAGACTGATTTCGTTAGGCAAAAGCAGAATACAGGCTATATAGATAAAGCAGAATGCATAGTCGAACAAAACCAGATTTCGCACCAGCAAAATTTGCAGAATCAGGTACAACAAAAACAAAAGCGACGTATTCAGTATTTCGCGCAGGGTCATTTTATAATTCAGTAAGTAGATAGTCGATAAGTCAGTAAGTGGCTGACGCATGCGTTGATCTGGCGTCAGCCACTTACTGACTTACCGACTTACCGACTATTTCTCATTTTCAATTTGTTTCTCTAGCTGCTCCTGCTCGGCTTGAAGACGGTTTTCGACAACGTAGATAAACGAAAGGTTACTAAAATTTGTCGCCAGATTAAGCGTAATATCGTGGAATGTCATATTTGGCTGTACCCCAACGGAACGCACACGCCCAACCAGAATACCCGGCGGAAATGTTGAGTTAAATTCTGAGGTAACCACTGAGTCTCCTTTGCTGACAGGCTTATACCGCGAAATATCATTCAGTTTGATAAGATGCGGATCTCCTCCATCCCACCGGGCCGTACCAATATCATTGGCCTTCATCAGTTTCGACGACACCAGAAATTCGGAATGAAGAATGGACGTTACAACCGAAAAATGTCGATTGCAGGCCTTCACTTTCCCAACTACTCCCGTTGGCGAGATAACGCCCATGCCTGGCCGAATGCCATCATCGGTTCCTTTGTCGATCGTGATGTAGTTATTGGCAAATTGCGTTGTGTTATCAACGACCTTGGCTACCGTGAATTTAAACCGATCGGCAAAGGCGGAATCGGCCCGATACTCCGCCGGGGCTGCGGGCTTGCTTTGAAGCAGTTTGGTCAGTTGGGCGTTGAGCCGTTGATTTTCCAGTGCCAGATCGGAATTAACTTGTCGAAGACTGGCATATTCGTTAGCTGCGTTCGATAGGGCAAGCACCTGAGCGGCATACCGATTGGACGTGTTGAAGTACGTAGCACTCCAGTAATTGCTCGTATTGATGATGAAGTAAAAGCACAGTACTTCCAGCAATACGAACAAAATGAAGTTTCGACTTCGAACAAAAAAATCGACTAACTCTCCCATATAAAGTAATGCCGGGCCAAAGGCCCGGCTGTATTACTAACTCTATACAGCCGGGTCTTTGGCCCGGCATTACATTAACTAATTAATACAGACCGGTACATTTCCAGGTTTTTGATCACCTCGCCGGTACCTTTTACAACCGCCTTGAGCGGGTCATCAGCTACGTGGATCGGCAACTTGGTTTTGGCACCCAGACGTTTGTCGAGGCCGTGCAGCAGTGCACCGCCACCCGTCAGGTGAATACCGTTGGTATAAATATCGGCGGATAATTCCGGTGGCGAAATTTCGAGGGCCTTCATCGTGGCCTCTTCAATTTTCGAGATGGATTTATCGAGCGCATACGCAATCTCACTGTACGTAACCTTGATTTCCTTCGGGATACCCGTCATCAAATCACGGCCACGAATTTCGTAGTCAGCGGGTGGGTTGTCGAGTTCGGGCAATGCCGAACCCACTTCCATTTTGATCTGCTCGGCCGACCGTTCGCCAATGAGCAGGTTGTGCTCCCGACGCATGTAGTCGACAATATCGCGGGTGAATACATCACCGGCAATACGGATCGACTGTTCGCAGACAATCCCCGACAGGGCGATAACCGCAATTTCGGTCGTTCCCCCGCCGATGTCGACGATCATGGTTCCGTTGGGTTGTGTTATATCGATACCGATCCCGATGGCCGCAGCAATCGGTTCATGCACCATATATACTTCCTTGGCACCAGCGTGTTCGGCAGAGTCCTTAACGGCCCGCTTCTCTACCTCCGTAATACCCGACGGAATACAAATAACCATCCGGTGCGAAGGCGAAAACAGCTTACTGCCCGTATCGATCATCTTGATCATGCCCCGAATCATTAATTCGGCGGCAGTGAAGTCGGCAATAACGCCGTCTTTCAATGGACGAATGGTCTTGATGTTTTCGTTGGTCTTTTCGTGCATTTGCATGGCCTTATGACCAATGGCCAGCACCTTGCCGCTGACTTTGTCCATTGCAATAATCGAAGGCTCATCCACCACAATCCGATCCTTGTGAATGATCAAGGTATTCGCCGTGCCCAGGTCAATAGCAATGTCGCTGGTTAAAAAATTGAAAAGTCCCATTATAGGTTGGCGCTGAACGCCTTATTACAAATACTGTTTTATTGAAAAGTGTGCAAAAATATAGATAATTCAAGAGAATAAAATGGATAATGTAGAATGAAGGACGGATAATGTTTAATCAAGGCCGTGAGCCTCTGGTTATTGATTCCGCATGATACATTATTCATTACCCACTACCTTTGTGTTATTATGGGAATTCGTTCGGTTGTAAGTAAGCCATTAGCCAAGTTTATTGTAGAACGTCAGCAAGCCTGGATGTATCGGCCCGCCGAGGCCCAGCATCGCTGGTTTCAGCGATTGATGGAAGGAGGTCGGACAACCGTTTTTGGGAAAGATCATCACCTCAGGGACGTAAACACCATTGCCGAGTTTCGGCAGGCCGTTCCGGTTCGTGATTATGAAGATCTGAAGCCTTACATCGAGCAGATTTTAAGCGGTGGAACCGACGTTCTGTGGCCAGGAAAACCCCTGTATTTCGCCAAAACATCGGGCACTACCTCCGGCACAAAGTACATTCCGATTACCCAGGATTCCATTCCAAACCATATCAATTCGGCCCGCGACGCCCTGTTGAATTATATTAATGAAACGGGAAACGGCGCGTTTCTGGATAAAAAATTAATTTTTTTATCGGGCAGCCCCGAGCTCACCCAAAAAGCAGGCATCAACATCGGGCGGCTTTCGGGCATCGCCAACCACCACGTGCCGGGCTATCTGCGTACCAACCAGATGCCCAGCTACGAGACTAACGTGATTGAGGATTGGGAAACCAAGCTGGAACGCATCATCGACGAGACCATAACGCAACCCATGTCCCTGATCTCGGGTATCCCGCCCTGGGTGCAGATGTACTTCGACCGGATTCAGGAGCGGACGGGTAAACTCATAAAAGATGTTTTCCCTGATTTCTCAGTGTTCGTGTATGGGGGCGTCAACTTTGAACCCTACCGCGCCAAACTGTTCGACAGCATCGGCAAACGGATCGACTCGATCGAAACATACCCGGCGTCGGAGGGTTTCATCGCCTTTCAGGACAGCCAGACCGAAGAGGGCTTACTGCTGCTGGTTGACAGTGGTATCTTTTTTGAATTCATTGCGGCCGACGAGTACTTCAGCGAAAACCCGCGCCGGTTGACCATTGACGAAGTTGAATTAGGCAAAAACTACGCCGTCATTATCAATAACAATGCAGGTCTGTGGGGCTACTCTCTGGGCGACACGGTCAAGTTTGTTTCGCGGGAGCCGTATCGACTGCTGGTGACCGGGCGCATCAAACACTTCATTTCGGCTTTCGGCGAGCACGTCATTGGCGAGGAAGTGGAGAAGGCGTTGCAATTTGCCATGCAGAAACACCCCGAAACGGAAGTGGTCGAGTTTACGGTGGCGCCTATGGTAAGCCCCAAAGAAGGGTTGCCCTATCATGAGTGGCTGGTCGAGTTTGCTACCCCCCCACACGATACAGTAGCTTTTGCCCGCGACATCGACAACCGCCTGACGCAGTTGAACGTATATTATGATGATCTGATTACGGGCTCTATCTTGCAACCGCTAAAACTAACGAGTCTATCACGCGGGGCCTTTCAGCAGTACATGAAATCGCAGGGCAAGTTAGGGGGGCAAAACAAAGTGCCCCGACTGGCCAATGATCGAAAACTAGCAGAGGGGTTATTGCAGACAGGGCAAACGGTGTAGACAATGGAAAAAGTAGCCGTTAATCAGGAATACATTCTGGAAACCCTACGGGCCAATCGCGACCGCCTTCGGAAGGAGTTCGGCATCGAGCGTATTGGCTTATACGGCAGTTTCGCCCGAAACGAAGAGACGGAGAAAAGTGATATTGATTTGGTATACTCTTTAGAAAAGGGCCGAACCTTACCGTGGACCGAAAAAGAACGATTTTACAGAATTCTACGACGCCGTTTACATAGAAAAATAGATCTGGTCGACCGTCGATTTATGAACCCTTTTATAGAGTATAAAATGGAGAAGGATGTGATCTATGTACAATGACGACAACCTGGTTTATATTTTTACAATGCTCGAATGCATTGAGAAAATTTCCATTTATGCTAAAGATTATTCCAATGCAGAAGAATTAGCCTGGACAAAAGACCAAAGGGATTTTAATGCTATCTGGGCACTCCTGCTTGTTATAGGGGAAGAATCTAGAAAGGTCGAAGCCGATCTAAAAAAAGAGTTTCAGGATATACCTTGGAAAAACATGTCAGGAATGCGTAATTACTTGGCGCATGATTACAGAGGGATTGACCATGAGCGAGTCTGGGATGTAATTAAAATCAACTTACCTAATTTAAAAGATGTTCTGGTTGCCATGATTGACAAGATAGTTTACGACGATCAAATGTTAATCAGGGCCTTAGATTCGCCTTACTACCAGCACATTCAATACCTGCGCGAAAAACTAAATGACTGACATAAAAAAACGCCATATCGCTATCCTCGGCTCGACGGGCTCCATTGGAACCCAGGCTGTCGACGTGATAAAATCGCACCCCGACCGGTTTCAGGTCGAGGTGCTGACCACCAATAACAATGCTGAATTGCTCATTGAGCAGGCCGTTGATCTGAAACCCAATGTGGTGGTTATCTGCAACGAAGCTCGCTACGATCAGGTGTTTGCCGCCCTCGACCCACTGGGTATTAAAGTCTATGCGGGTGCCAAAGCTATTGCGTCGGTCGTGCAGATGGACACCATCGACATGGTGCTGACGGCCATGGTTGGCTATGCCGGGTTGCTGCCCACCATCAAAGCCATCGAAGCCGGGAAGTCCATTGCCCTGGCCAACAAAGAAACGCTTGTTGTGGCAGGCGAACTCATTACCCGGCTGGCGGCTCAAAAAGGCGTCAATATCTATCCGGTCGATTCAGAACATTCCGCCATTTTCCAGTGCTTGGTGGGCGAATTTCATAACCCGATCGAGAAAATCATCCTGACGGCGTCGGGAGGGCCTTTCCGGGGTAAAACATCGGAGTTTCTGGCGACGGTTACGAAGGCGCAGGCCCTCAAGCACCCGAACTGGACGATGGGCGCTAAAATCACCATCGACTCCGCGACCCTAATGAATAAAGGGTTGGAGGTTATTGAAGCAAAATGGTTGTTTGGCCTTACCGCCGAGCAGATCGATGTGATCGTGCACCCGCAGAGCATTATCCATTCGCTGGTGCAGTTTGAAGATGGAAGCCTTAAAGCCCAGATGGGCTTGCCCGACATGCGCCTGCCGATTCAGTTCGCGCTGGGGTATCCCGACCGGCTCAAGTCCGATTTCCCCCGCTTCAACTTCATGGATTTCCCGTCGCTTACGTTTGAGCAACCCGATCTGAAAACCTTCCGGAACCTTCAGCTTGCCTTCGATGCGCTGAAACAGGGCGGCAATGCCCCCTGCATGATCAACGCAGCCAACGAGGTAGCGGTCGATGCTTTTCTGCACGATCAGGTTAGCTTTTTGGAGATTTCAGAAATCATTGACCTGTGTCTGGCCAAAACGACCTTTGTGGAGAACCCAACCTACGACGACTACGTTTCCACGGACGAAGAAGCTCGCCGAATCGCTACGGAGAGAATTAAAACATTGGTTTAGCTGTTTGTACAGTATCAATCCTTCTTAACGTTTATTATCACACGACTCAATAGATTCAGCTTTTTGCAGACATCCTGGCAAGCATAGCTTACTTTGCGCCATCAAGAGTCGTAATTAGTAAAAATTGTATAACCTCAAATCAGTCTTAACACAACGGTCCGCGGTCGCGGCTCTGCATACATGGAAATTTTAATAATGGCGGGTCAGCTCATTCTGGGCTTATCCATTTTAGTTGGATTACACGAATTAGGACACCTGTTAGCTGCCAAGGCATTTGGTATGCGGGTAGAGCAGTATTTTATTGGATTTCCGCCTAAGGTCTGGAGCATTAAGCGTGGTGAAACGGAGTACGGTATCGGCGCTATTCCGCTGGGCGGTTTTGTGAAAATTTCGGGGATGATCGACGAATCGCTCGACACGACCCATACCAATACCGAGCCTCAGCCTTATGAATTCAGAGCCAAGCCAGCCTGGCAGCGGCTTATCGTCATGCTAGGCGGTATCATCGTGAACGTCATTGTGGGCATTCTGATCTTCGTGATCATATCCTACAAAAACGGCAATACCTATCTGGCTGCTCAGGATGCCAAATACGGTATTGTTGCCTACGATCTGGCTAAAAGTATCGGCCTGCAAACTGGCGACAAGATTGTGAAGGTCAATGGGAAAACCATTACGGATTTTAATGACATCCGCAGTTCCGATGTTTTGCTGGGTAACAACAGCTCGTATACGGTTGACCGAAACGGCAAGCTTGTTGACATTTTCATTCCCAACGATTTTGCGGATAAACTGATCGACAGCAAGGGAGGAGCTTCCGAACCCTTCGTGGCACCCATTGAACCCTTTAAAGTAGGCGACCTGGTACCCGGGCAGCCAGCTGTGAAAGCGGGTTTGCAGAAAGGCGATCTGATCACCAGCGTGAATGGCAAGCCTATCCAGTATTATCATGAGTTCGTCGAAACCATGAAATCGCTTAAGAATAAACAGATAACGCTGGGCATCAATCGAAATGGCGCTCCGCTTACGATTCAGATGACCACGACGCCGGAGGGAACTGTCGGTTTTTATCGGGAATCACTGCTAAAGCTGACTACACAGGAGTATACTTTCGGTGAAGCCCTGAGTGTTGGTACCAAGCGGGCCTTCCAGGTTGTATTTGATAACATTAAAGGGTTCGGCAAGATTTTCAGGGGGGAGGTATCTGCCTCTAAAGCGCTGAGCGGCCCCATCGGTATTGCTCAGAATCTGTTTGGCGGTGTTTGGGTGTGGGATCGTTTCTGGACCGTTACGGGTCTGCTATCAATGGCCCTTGCGTTCATGAATGCGTTGCCCATTCCGGCGCTGGATGGTGGTCATGCTACCATACTGGGCTACGAAATTATTTCGGGCCGCAAGCCTTCGGATCGTTTTCTGGAGGGAGCCCAGAAAGTGGGTATGGTGATTCTGCTTGCATTGATGGCATTTGCTATCTTTAACGACGTTCTTAAAGCTGTATTCTAGCATCCGTTTAGCACGAAGATAGAAGAGGATTTGTAGAGCTAAAAGGAACTTCTCCCGAGCTCTATCAGTCCTCTTCCTGGTATTCATCTATGGTTAATTCACTGTTTCGGAGTTGTTTTCTTTTTGTTATTATTGGCCTACTATCGGCGAGTCGACCGATACATGAATTTCACGCCAGCGTAACGCAGATGCAGTATGATCCCAAAGAGCGGGTCTTTGAAATCAGTATGCGGATTTTTACCGATGATTTTGAAAAAGCGCTCACCGAGGCCTCCAGGAGCAAAGTGAATTTGAATGGCCCCGCTAAAAATGATTTATTAATTGAAAAATACGTTCAGTCACACTTTTTTTACACTACGCCCCAAAAGCAAACGAAGGCTATTAAATATGTCGGATACGAAGTAGAAGCAGACGCTCACTGGATTTACCTGGAAATGCCCTTTAGCGAACCATTTCGGGGAGGTTCCCTGAAACAGAACGTGCTCATGGAATTATTTGATGATCAGGTAAATATGGTTAACATTCAGTATCAGGGTCACAAAAAAACATTTGTCTTCCGTAAAACACAGCCGATTCAGGACATTTCAGTCGATTAATAAATTTTTAGGTCACCAAGCGCCCTTATTCGTTAATTTTGTAGTTGTAACGATTAGTCCGTCATTTCGTCTTAGCAAGCGTACTGGCACGGACCTTGCAAATACCTCATTTTCCTTGCCTTTCCTTTATTTCAGGCACCAAATATTCAATGCTGCCACACTGGCAGTGTACTTATGCATTCAGACCACGATTTAGCTACCCGCTTGCTGATGACCGATTTCGATTCGGACAATTTAGAGATTGTACCGCTTGGGTCGCCAGAGGGGTTAGATGATGATTACGAGTTACCAGCCAACCTACCGATCCTGCCTGTTCGTAACACTGTTTTGTTCCCAGGCATGGTCATTCCGGTTACGGTCGGCCGGTCTAAGTCAATACGATTAGTTAAAAAGGCATATAAAGGCAACCGGATCATTGGCGTTGTCGCACAGCTGAATCAGCAAAAAGATGAACCCACAGCCGACGATCTATACCGCTTCGGCACGGTGGCCTATATCATCAAGATGATCACGCTTCCCGATGGGAATATTACGATCATCATTCAGGGGAAAAAGCGTTTTGAAGTTCAGCAGATTACCCAGGAGGAGCCTTTCATGACGGCACAGGTTCGCCAGATCGACGACTCGTTCACCAACGTCAACAAGAAAGAAGGAAAGGCCCTTCTTCAATCGGTGAAAGACGCGGCTAACAAAATGCTGCGACTTAACCCGGAAATTCCTCAGGAAGCCCGTATTGCCCTGGATAATATAGAAAGTCCATCCTTCCTACTGCACTTTCTATCCTCCAACGTGAACGCCGATGTAGCCGATAAACAGCGGCTTCTGGAAACCCTCGAAGGAAGCCAGCAAGCTAATCTGCTGCTTGAATTCATGCTTCGGGAGGTTCAGTTACTCGAACTGAAACGCGAGATCCAGTCCAAAGCATCCTCAGACCTCGATCAGCAGCAGCGCGATTATTACCTGCGCCAGCAAATGAAGGTTCTTCAGGACGAACTGGGCATGGAGAATCCGGATCGGGAAATTGATGAACTGCGCATCAAAGCGGATCGCAAAAAATGGCCTGCCGACGTACGCGCCCACTTCGACAAGGAGGTTAATAAACTACAGCGTATCAACCCCATGGCACCGGAATACCCGGTAACCATGAACTACGTTGAGTTAATGGTCGACCTGCCCTGGAACGAATACACGAAAGACAACTTTGACCTGAAACGCGCCCAGAAAATTCTGGATACCGACCACTTCGGGCTCGAAAAAGTAAAAGAACGGATTATCGAATACCTGGCCGTTCTGAAGCTGAAGAATGATATGAAAGCCCCGATTTTGTGCCTCTACGGTCCTCCGGGTGTGGGTAAAACCTCACTGGGAAAATCGGTTGCCAAAGCGCTGGGACGTAAATACAGCCGAATGGCGCTGGGTGGTGTACACGACGAAGCTGAAATTCGCGGGCACCGGAAAACCTATATTGGCGCTATGCCGGGTAAGATCATTCAGAATATCCGTAAATGCGGTACCGCCAATCCGGTGTTCATTCTGGATGAAATTGATAAGGTGAGCTCGGATTTCCGGGGAGACCCCTCCTCAGCTTTACTCGAAGTACTGGACCCTGAACAAAATGCAACGTTCATGGACAACTACCTGGAAACCGAATTCGATCTCTCGCGGGTGTTATTCATTGCCACAGCCAACTCGCTCGATACCATTCACCCTGCCCTGCGCGACCGGATGGAGATCATCGACATTGCGGGGTATACCGTGGAGGAAAAAGTACAGATTGCCAAGAAATACCTGATTCCAAAACAGCGCCGGGATCACGGTCTTAAACCGAAAGACCTGGCGTTCGAAGACAAAGCGGTTCTTCGTATCATTGAAGGGTACACCCGAGAGTCGGGCGTTCGGAATCTGGAGCAGAAAATCGGGGCACTGATCCGCAAGATTGCCAAGTCCATTGCCATGGAGGAGGAATATAACCACACTATTAAAGTGGCCGATATCCCTAAAATGCTCGGGGCCGAGATCTTTGACAAAGAGTTGTATGCCGATGATGATATTGCCGGTATCGTTACCGGTCTGGCCTGGACACAGGTAGGGGGCGAAATTCTGTTGATCGAATCCAGTCTGAGCCGTGGTAAAGGGGTACTTACCTTGTCAGGCCAGCTTGGCGATGTGATGAAGGAATCGGCCATTACGGCCCTCTCCTACCTGAAGGCACATGCCGATGATCTGGGTATCGACTACCGCATATTCAGTCATTACGATCTCCACATCCATATTCCGGCGGGGGCCGTTCCTAAAGATGGTCCATCGGCGGGTATCACCATGCTCACGTCGATGACCTCGATCTACACCCAGCGGAAAGTGAAGCCTTACCTGGCCATGACCGGCGAGGTTACCCTGCGGGGTAAAGTGCTGCCCGTGGGTGGTATCAAAGAGAAAATTCTGGCGGCCAATCGGGCTGGCATCAAAGAACTTATTCTTTGCTCGAAGAACCGCAAGGATATAGAAGAGATCAATCAGTCTTACATAAAAGATCTGGTTTTCCATTACGCCGACACGGTCGACCAGGTGCTCGAAATCGCCTTGTTACCCGGCAAAGTGGGTAAGCCGATGAAGTTTATCCTTCCCGAAGACAAAGAGTCCCGCGAAGTAGAAAAAGTTTATTGACCCAGGGAATAAGAACGCGGATGGAACAGACGGAGCGGGTTTACACGGATAAATAAATATAAATCCGTTTTGATCCGCTCCGGCGTACCGGCTCCATCTGTTCCATCCGCGTTCCTATCTTTATACCGTGCTCGATTTTCAGAAACTCTCCGCTGCCTATCAGCAGGCCCTGCTCAGGCAAGTTGTGCCTTTCTGGCTCAAAAACAGCCGTGATGAGCGGTGCGGAGGTTATTTTGACCTTCTGTCCGACATAGGCGCACCCATTGATGGCGATAAGTTTGTCAGTTTGCATGCCCAGCAGGTATGGTCATTCGCCTGGCTTTATAACATGCTCGACGGGCAACCTGCCTGGCTCGAACAGGCCCAACACGGTGCCGCATTTCTCAGTCAGTTTGCCCACCAGGACACACTTGCCTGCTACGCGCAACTCGACCGACGTGGCCGCCCCGTTTCCCAATCGACGGACTTCATATCAGACTGTTACGTTATTATGGCCTATGCTCAGCTTCACCAGGCCACCCGGCAGGATGAATGGGCTATGCTGGCCAAGCAAAGTTTGAATACTTTACTCCAGCGCCGGGACACCATTCGGGCTGAGCAGATTACTACACTGGGTGGCGTTCGGCAGGTTCGGCACCTGAGTGAAGCAGCGACTTTTCTTAAAATGGTGCTGGATGTGCAGCCGCTACTGGCCGAGGATGTCTGGAAACAGCACATTGACGGAGCCTTGCAGGATATTCTGCACGAATTCATGGACCGGCGTACCGATACGCTTCGCGAGTTTATCCTACCCGAAGGAGGCTTCATCAACACGCCCGAAGGCCGGCGAATAAATGTCGGGTGCTCTTTTCAAACGGCCGGCTACCTATTTGATTTCTATACCGAAAACGCTTCGGTAAAAACAGGCGTAGTTAGTAACAATCGTCGCTTAGCCATGCAGGTTGTCAACTGGTGTCTGCGCCTGTGCGAACAGGCGTGGGACGAATCTCATGCCGGTTTGGATCAGTATGTCGACATAAAACAGCAGGTGCCCATTTTTCCCGATTGGCATCAGAAATGGGCCTGGGTGCAGCTCGAAGCGCTGTCTGCTCTCCTGAAAGGGTATGAACACACGCGCCATCCCGACTGCCTGAAGTGGTTCAAGCGCATTCACGACTACACCTTCCAGCACTTCCCCGACACTAAACAGCCTGGCTGGCATCTGGCACTCGATCAGCACACCCAACCGTTGTTAGCGGCCAAAGCCATTCCGACGGTCGGTTGCTTTTCCCTGGTTCGCTGTTTGGCCGAAACGGGTAAGCTCCTGACCAAGCTCGGGCAGATTAAGGAGCGGCCCGGCCGAACCGGTATTTCGCTTCATTCTTAGCCAATGCTCGCGCCAGCCTATTTACGACCTGTATCACTTGGCTTGTGTAAACCCCTCAATAGCGCCACGTACATTGCCAAACTGGGCCAACAACGCTTCAGCCTGCGCCCGGTCGACGCCAATTTCGCTCATGACCATCTTGGCGGCCCGATCCTGCAGCTTAATGTTCGTTAGCTGCATATCGACCATCTTATTGCCCTTTACACGCCCTAACTGAATCATGACCGAGGTTGAAATCATATTCAGTACAAGTTTCTGAGCAGTTCCTGCCTTCATACGCGTACTGCCCGTAACGAACTCCGGCCCCGTAACCACCTCCACCGGAAACTCAGCGGCCTGCGCCACCGCAGAACCCGCATTGCAAACCACACAACCCGTTAAAAGCCCCGCTTTCCGGGCTTCGTTCAAACCGCCGATTACGTAAGGCGTTCGACCAGACGCGGCAATGCCAATTACGGTATCGTGTTCGTCGGGTTGATACGGCGCGATGTCTTTCCAGGCTTGTTCAGCATCGTCTTCCGCAAATTCAACGGCTTTGCGAATGGCTCCATCGCCACCGGCCATCAGACCAATAACCAGATCATGGGGAACGCCGTAGGTGGGCGGGCATTCCGACGCATCCACAACGCCTAATCGACCACTCGTACCGGCACCAATATAGATCAGTCGGCCACCTTGCCGCATACGGGTCACAATTTGCGCCACCAGCGCTTCAATTTGCGGAATCGCCTGCTCAACCGCCAGCGGTACGGTCTTATCTTCTTTATTGATATTTATCAGCAAGTCGTGGACCGACATTTGCTCCAGATGGTCGTAATGGGAAGCCGTTTCAGTTGTCATACCTCAAAATTAATACAGGCCGATTCTACCGAACAAATAATCTCTTTTTTCTTGCCTTTTCGGCAAACATGAACGAAATTTACGGCGTTATTACACTATCAGCGAAATTTCGCTAAATGTTAAATATGATTACCGAGCAGCCTACCACCGAATTGAATCGTTTCAGTCGCACCCTCACTCAGGAGATCAGTAATCCAGCCGCAAAAGCCATGCTCTATGGCGTTGGTCTGAGTGAAGAAGACATGCAGAAGCCCCAGATTGGAATTGCCAGCACGGGTTATGAGGGAAACACCTGCAACATGCACCTAAACGGACTGTCCGTTTATGTGAAGCAGGGTATTCAGGCAAACGGACTGGTCGGCTTGATCTTTAATACAATCGGTGTATCGGATGGCATGACCAATGGCAACGACGGCATGCGCTACTCGCTCCCCAGTCGGGATTTAATTGCCGATTCGATCGAGTCGGTGGTTGCGGCCCAGTGGTACGATGCCGTGGTTACGGTGGTTGGTTGCGATAAAAACATGCCGGGTGCGGTTATGGCCATGGCTCGTCTTGACCGTCCGGGCATTATGGTCTACGGGGGCACCATTCGTTCGGGTCATTATAAAGGACAGAAATTAGACATCGTTTCGGCGTTTGAAGCGCTGGGCAAAAAATACGCAGGCAACATCTCCGACGAAGATTACGAAGGTGTAATCAAAAACTCCATCCCGGGTGCGGGTGCCTGTGGCGGTATGTATACGGCGAACACCATGGCCAGCAGCATTGAAGCGATGGGCCTGAGTCTGCCTTTCAGCAGCAGCTACCCCGCTACCCACGAGGGCAAGCAGGAAGAGTGTAAGAAAATCGGGGCGGCTATGCGCATCCTTCTCGAACGCAACATCACCCCCGCCGATATTATCACCCGTAAATCGCTCGAAAACGCACTAACGATCGTTATGGCACTGGGTGGCTCTACCAATGCCGTACTGCACTACCTGGCCATTGCTCGGGCAGCTGATATTGAGCTAACCCTCGACGAAATTCAGGCGATCAGCGACCGGGTTCCGTTCCTGGCCGATCTGAAGCCAAGTGGTAAATATTACATGGAGGACATGCTCGAAATCGGGGGCGTACCGGCGGTAATGAAATACCTCTACCAGAACGGCATGCTGCACGGCGATTGTATGACGGTGACCGGTAAAACAGTAGCCGAGAATCTGGCTGATGCACCTGATCTGGATTTTGACAAACAGCATATTGTCCGGCCGTTGAGCAACCCGATCAAGCCAACCGGCCATATTCAGATCATGCGGGGTAACCTCTCGCCAACCGGCTCGGTTGCCAAGATTACGGGTAAAGAAGGGCTACGTTTCGATGGGACGGCAAAAGTCTGTGAGCACGAAGGCGAAGTGATCGACGCGCTGCAGAAGGGCGAAATTTTACCCGGTCAGGTGATCGTGATTCGGAACGCAGGGCCCAAAGGTGGACCGGGCATGAGTGAAATGCTCAAACCAACCTCAGCCATCATGGGCGCGGGCCTTGGCGATAAAGTAGCTTTAATTACCGATGGTCGCTTCTCGGGCGGTACCCACGGCTTTGTGGTAGGACACGTAACACCCGAGGCTTTCGACGGTGGACCGATTGCGCTGGTACACGATGGCGACCGCATTACCATCGACGCCACCACCCGCGAATTGATCCTGCACATTTCGGATGAAGAAATGGCGCAGCGCAAAAGCGAATGGAAACAATCGGCTCCCCGATTTACAAAAGGGGTGTTAGGCAAATACATCCGTAACGTAAAATCAGCAAGTGAAGGCTGCGTAACGGACGAAGCTTAATAATGGAATTGAGGCCAATATGTGAATAATCAAAACTGTTATCCATGTACTGACCACCAGCATTACTGACTGAAACCATGACAACGGCCACCCAGAACCAGCAAATCCTCAATTATCTTAAGCCTTATCAGCTTGAATGGGTAGGTATTTTTGGATCATGGGCACGGGGTGAAAATGGACCGGGAAGTGATTTGGATATTCTGATCAAATTCATCAAGCCAGTTTCCTTGTTAACATTCGTCAGAATGGAACGTGAGTTGTCAGAGATTCTCAATATAAAAGTCGATCTGGTATCAGACGGTGGGCTTAAAAATGAACGTATGCGTCAACGTGTCCTAAATGATCTCAAGATAGTTTCTTCATGAATGACGATCTAACCTACTTGGATCATATTGCCAATAGTTTTAAGAAACTATTGGAGTACGCTGAAGAAATGACGCTAGCGGAATTTCTGAATGACTCGAAGACTCAGGATGCCTGCGTCAGGCAGTTAGAGATCGCGGGTGAGGCAACTAAACGGTTATCAAAACAAGTCCGTGAACGTTTTACAAATATTCCATGGAGAGAGAGATATAGCCGGAATGAGGGATCGGCTCATCCATCAATACATTGACGTCGATCTGATGATTGTGTGGTTGGTCATAACTGAAAATGCAACGCCACTTTTGATTTCCATTGAAGCAATAATTGAAACGCTAGAGAACGAATAACAACAGTAAATCAACAAACTGAATACGATTTTTAAATTGACCATACATCATGGAAGCAATCGCCAGTATTAAACCGGAAACCGCTCACGCAGTGGATACAGCCCCAGCGGTTGCTCCGGATGCTACATACATCAACGGCTCGCACGCCCTGATGAAATCCCTGTTAGCCGAAGGTGTAGAAACTATTTTTGGGTACCCCGGTGGCGCCATCATGCCCGTGTATGATGCCCTCTACGACTATCAGGATCAGATAAACCATATCCTTGTCCGCCATGAACAGGGGGCCGGTCATGCGGCTCAGGGCTACGCTCGCGTAACCGGCCGGGCCGGTATCTGCCTTGTTACCTCGGGGCCGGGAGCAACCAATCTAGTAACGGCCATTGCCGATGCGCTGATAGACTCCACACCACTCGTTTGTATTGTGGGTCAGGTTGGCCGAAAACTGTTGGGCACCGATGCGTTTCAGGAAGCCGATGTTATGGGCGTTACCATGCCCATAACGAAATGGAACTACCAGATTACGGATGCGAACGAAGTACCTGAAATTCTGTCGAAAGCCTTTTATATCGCGCAGTCGGGTCGGCCGGGGCCTGTCCTGATCGACATGACCAAAAGTTCGCAGCTGGAGTTGATGACGAAGCCCTTCGTGTACGAACGCTGCCAGAGTCTGGTGAGTTATCGGCCACGGCGAATTCCGAAACAAGAGCAGGTCGAGGCCGCAGCCAACCTGATTAACTCGGCCAAGCGCCCCTATATATTTGCTGGCCACGGTATTCAGATTGCCAAAGCCGAAGCTGAACTGATCGAGTTTGCCGAAAAAACGGGTATTCCGGTAGCCACCACCCTGCTTGGGCAATCAACTATTTCGACCAACCACCCCCTGTATGTGGGCTGGCTGGGCATGCACGGCAACTACGGCCCGAACGTGATGACCGATCAGGCCGATGTGATCATTGCCATTGGCATGCGCTTCGACGACCGGGTTACCGGCGATGCCAGCAAGTTCATTAAACAGGCAAAAGTTGTTCACATTGAGATCGACCCCTCGGAGATTGACAAAATTATCCGGGCCGACGCTCCCGTTGTTGGCGATGCCAAAGAAGTACTGAAAGCATTGTTACCCCTCGTGAAGCCAAACGACCACACGGTTTGGCGTAACGAGTTTCGGAAGTTCGACGTGATCGAAAACGAAACCATTACGGTACCTGAGTTGACCCACCCCGGTGGTAAAATCAGAATGGCCGAGGTGATCGACATGCTGTCGAAGAAAACGAAAGGTGAAGCCGTGCTGGTTACAGATGTTGGTCAGCACCAGATGATGGCTTCCCGCTATTACCAGTTCCGTCGACCCAACAGTTTGGTTACGTCGGGGGGCATGGGCACCATGGGCTTTGCCTTACCGGCGGCTTTTGGCGCACAGGTGGGTGCCCCCGACCGTCAGGTGGTGGCAATCATTGGCGATGGCTGTTTCCAGATGACGCTTCAGGAGCTCGGTACGATTGTCCAGAACAAGCAGCCGGTAAAGGCCATCATCCTGAATAACAACTTCCTGGGCATGGTTCGCCAGTGGCAGCAGTTGTTCCACGAACGGCGCTATTCGTTCGTAGAGCTGCAAAACCCTGACTTTATCACTATTGCCCGCGGCTTTGGTATGGACGGGCAAACCTGCGATCAACGGGATAACCTGTCCGATGCTCTCGATACCATGCTGGCGCACGAAGGGCCGTTCCTGCTCGAAGTGATCGTTGAGAAAGAAGAGAACGTGTTCCCGATGGTTCCCGCCGGAGCCAGCGTTTCGCAGATAAGACTTAAATAAGATGACAACCTACACCATCTGCATATTCACGGAGAATACCATCGGGCTGCTGAACCGCATCACGATCATTTTCACCCGCCGACGCATCAACATCGAGAGCCTGACCGTTTCGGAAACGGAGCGCAAAGGCGTATCGCGCTTCACGATCGTGATCAAGCACGAATCGCGGGAAGAAGTTGAGAAACTCGTTCGTCAGATTCGCAAGATTGTGGAAGTGATGGCCGTTTTCGGCTACCTCAACGACGAGATTGTTTACAATGAGATTGCACTCTTCAAGATTTCGACCCAACTGGGCAGTAAATCGCTTGATGTTGAGACCATCAATAAAGAATACAAAGCCTGGGTTGTTTACTGGGGACTGGATTACGTCGTTATCGAGAAAACCGGCAACGACACCGAGATCTTCGATTTTTTCGGATACCTCAAACAGTACGAAATTCTTGAGTTTGTTCGCTCAGGCCGCGTAGCAGTCGGCAAGACCGAAAAAGGTCTGGTCGAGTACCTGCCCGAAGCCGAGTGGGCTTATTATTTATAACCAATCACAATCCTACAATACGAGTACAAAACCAATTAAACATGGCAACGATTAATTTCGGAGGAGTTGAGGAACAAGTAGTCACACGGGAAGAATTTCCGTTAGAAAAAGCCCGCGAGGTGCTGGCCAATGAAACCATTGCGGTTATTGGATACGGCGTACAGGGCCCCGGCCAGTCGCTGAACATGCGCGACAATGGCTTCAACGTGATTGTTGGACAACGTAAAGGCAAAACGTTTGACAAAGCGATTGCTGATGGCTGGGTACCCGGCGAAACGCTGTTCGAAATTGAAGAAGCGTTGGAAAAAGGTACGATCATTTGCTTCCTGCTCTCCGATGCCGCTCAGATCGAACTGTGGCCAACCGTGAAAGCCGCCCTGAAACCCGGCAAATCGCTGTATTTCTCGCACGGTTTTGGCGTAACGTATAAAGAAAAAACCGGTATCGTTCCTCCGGCCGATGTGGATGTATTCCTCGTTGCTCCAAAAGGATCGGGTACCTCGCTGCGTCGTCTGTTCGTAGAAGGCAAAGGGCTGAACTCCAGCTTCGCTATCTATCAGGATGCTTCGGGCAACGCACGCACCAAAGCCATTGCCATGGGTATCGGCGTAGGTTCGGGCTACCTGTTCGAAACCGACTTCTACAAAGAAGTAACCTCCGACCTGACGGGTGAGCGTGGTACGCTGATGGGTGCTATTCAGGGTATCTTTGCCGCTCAGTATGAAGTACTGCGCGCCAATGGCCACAGCCCTTCCGAAGCCTTCAACGAAACGGTTGAAGAGCTGACCCAGTCGCTGATGCCGCTGGTCGCTGAAAACGGTATGGATTGGATGTACGCCAACTGCTCGACAACCGCTCAACGTGGTGCCCTCGATTGGTGGAAGCCTTTCCGCGATGCGACCAAGCCCGTTTTCGAGCAACTGTATAACTCGGTAAAAACGCAGGAGCAGGCTGAAATCAGCATCACTCGCAACTCGCAGCCTGACTACCGCGAGAAACTCGAAGTTGAACTCGCCGAACTGCGCGAATCAGAAATGTGGCAAGCCGGTAAAGCCGTTCGTTCGCTGCGTCCTGAGCGGACCTAGTAACGGCTCCGCTGGTTTACCAGTCCAATAATACCATCGGCCCGCTGGCTGAGTGAAACAAACAGTTTGTTTCACTCAGCCAGCGGGCCGATGCTTTGAAAAACGGAATAAAACGGCACATAACATTATTAACGTCAGTTAATTATCAGGCCGTTAAGTGCCGTAGGCACGATATGTTTGTAGCAAAATGGCCTGCTGATCCAACCAGCGTGTCATAGGTACGCAACGTTTATTGTTTGTTACGTACCTACGGCACGCTGGCTGGATCAGCAGACCATTTTGCTACAAACATCCGACCGCCGTAGCGGTCATTATTCACGTTAAATAAGAACGATCAACCAATAGATTGATCGTCGGTAAAAAAGGAAAGGGAGTAGGAATCGGTCAGAACATATGACGTATCTTTAAGACATAATTAGTCGCGTACGTCTACGGTTTTTTCACGTCATTGGCACAAAGGAACAGGCAGATGGCAGTCCGGGCAATACCTTCAAAAATTGTGAGTTACTTCTAAAAAAATCAGTACTCGAATGAGAAAACTAAGCTCCACCAATTACCATAATCAAACGTTTCTTGAAGAGAAATGTGCATTAAACGAGCTTATCAATATACTAAGCAAACGCTGGCTGACCGAAGTGCTCTTCAGCATAGAAGAAGGCAACAATCGGTTTTCAAGCTTAAAAGAAGACCTGAAACGGATTAGTGATAATGTACTTGCCGACCGGCTGAAACTCCTGGAGCAGAACAAACTCATTACCCGAAATGATAATTTCCGGGAAGTTCCCGTCCGGGTGGAGTACTCGTTAACACCAACCGGCGAAAAGCTCAGCCAGCTGCTGGACGGCTTTTGCCACTTCGCCGAAACAGAAATGGACTTTACCCATTCCTGCGAAACCCGGTAAACAAGTAGTCCGCAGATGCACCCACCGGTATTCGGTACAGCCAGTTACTGGCCACTGGGTACCGTTTACTTTGTAAGATAATGGCTTCAGAACGCTGCCGACGTCGACTTACAAGAGTTTATCCGGGGTGATGGGCAGTTCCCGGATACGCTTCCCGGTGGCGTGATAGACGGCATTGGCAATAGCTGCGGGCAACCCAATCATACCGATTTCACCCAGCCCCTTCGCACCCATGGGGTCAAGGATCGGGTCAGGTTTGTCAATCAGAATCACGTCCACCTCGGGTATATCGGCGCAAACGGGAACGTGGTATTCGGCCAGGTCTTTGTTCACATACCGGCCAAAGCGGTGATCGATCACCGCGTCTTCCATCAGGGCCATACCCAGACTCCATACAACAGAGCCCAATACCTGACTGCGGGCTGTTTTGTGGTTCATAATTTTTCCCGCATCAATGGCCGACACTACCCGCTTTACGTTCACCATGCCTGTCTGCGGGTGCACATTCACTTCCACAAAAGTGGCGCAGAACGATTTGCCCGAGTATTTTCCGACCTCAGGACCGCTCTTCGCTTCTTTCGTAACGGCCAGTTCCGGCAGGTTGTTCAGCTTGAGAATATCCACATACGACAAACGGGCAGCTCCCTGCTTCGACCCAATAGTATCGCCATTGAAAACGAGTTCGGTTTGGGCAACACCGTACAAGGCTGACCCTTGTTTGTGGATGGCCAATTCACCGAACCGCTGCCGAAGGGCCATGCACACGTCGTGCACCGCCGAACCAACCGACGCGACTGTATGCGAACCAAACTGGGGCGGTGCCTGCGGGAACGATGAATCACCCAGCTCAAACGAAATATTTTCCGGTGCAATGCCGGTCAGGTCGGCCGCGATCTGGGTCATCACAGTGTAGGTACCCGGACCAGTATCGGCCGTAGCGCTCTGAATCGTTAGTTTGCCATCTGCCGTAAGTTTGGCAAGGGCGGCAGCCGGACTGCGCTCTGCTTTGTAAATTCCCGAACTCATTCCAAAACCAACCAGCATCTCGCCCGACCGCATGGAGCGGGGTTCCGGGTTTCGCTTACTCCATCCAAACTGGCTGGCACCCCGCTCGTAGCATTCGCTCAGGTATTTGCTCGACCAGGGTTTGTTGTTTTCGGGATCTACCTCCGCGTAGTTCTTCAGGCGCAGGGCCATCGGGTCCATATTCAGGGCGTAGGCCAGTTCGTCCATCGCCGATTCCAGTGCAAACGATCCGCTGGTTTCGCCGGGGCCACGCGTCCAGCAGGGCGTACTGACATCGAGCGGAACGAGCTGGTAACTGGCCGTCAGGTTAGGACAGCGATAAGCCGACTTGGTGGGGTGCAGAATACGCTCGGTGAACTGTTCGTAGGTAGACGTCAGCCCATACGCTTCGTGCGTAATACCCACAAGCGTCCCATCGGCGTTGGCACCAAGCCCGATCTTCTGAACCGACCGGGGGCGGTAACCCACCATATTAAACTGCTGTTGCCGCTTGAGCGACACTTTTACCGGACGCCCCACATGCTTAGCCCCAAGGATAGCCGCCATTTCCTGCGGCCAGATGCGCGACGAACTACCAAATGCCCCGCCCACGAATGGGGAGTGAAGCTGAATGTTCTCTTCTTTCAAATTGAACGCTTTCATCAGGTCTTTCTGCGCCAGCTTCACACCCTGCGATTTGTTATAAACAATAAGCTTGTCGTCGCCTTCCCAGAAAGCGGTCGCGGCATGGGTTTCTATGGGGTTATGCACGTGTACCGGCGTGTGGTACGTTTGCTCAATGGTCACCGGTGCTGTTTTGTAGGCGTTCGGGATTCCCCGTGAATAATCTTCCGGTCGCTCAGGCTTGATTGCCTTGCCAAGGTTTGCCCTGGTATCGGTCTGATGCGGCTCCTGCTGATAGGACACCCTCACCAGCGAAGCCGCGTAAGTGGCCCGTTCAAGCGTGTCGGCAATAACCAGCGCCACCGGCTGATTGCTGAAGTAGATACGATCGTCGTAAAAAACGCGAAACTCCTGGCCATACACCCTGGAGCCAGCATTATCCGTTCCAGCCTCGTAGCCGGGCACTTTAGGGGCATTTTTATGGGTCAGCACAGCCAGTACACCAGGTACTTTTTCGGCAACCGTCGTCGTCAAACCGGCAATGCGGCCTTTAGCAATCGTGCTGGTCACCAACACCCCGAAGGTAATGCCCGGCAGGTTGTATTCGGCCGCATATTGAGCCGCCCCGGTAACCTTTAACCGGCCATCGACCCGGTTCATCGGATCGCCTATTGATACCTTATCGACTGCGGATTTTTCCATAATTCTCGTTCAGCTAAGTCGCCCTATCGTCTATAGTCGGGCAAATGGCCAGCCAGTTTTGTGATCATATTTCTCTTCCTGTCATCCGACGACGAACCAGCCATTTACCCGGTTAACTACGATCAAGGCTGGCCGCTGCCTCCGGCGGCTCCGTAAACCTGTCCGGTTGCATAACTGGCGTCGCTGGCGGCCAACTGAACATAGATGGATGCCAGTTCGGCTGGCTGACCGGGCCGACCCAGTGGCGTTTGTCCACCAAAGGTCTTGAGCTTTTCTTGGGTAGCTCCTCCGCTAGGCTGTAAAGGGGTCCAGATCGGACCGGGCGCAACGCCGTTTACCCGGATGCCCTTTGGGCCAAGCTGTTTAGCCAGCGACTTCACAAAGCTGGTAGTGGCCGACTTCGTCTGAGCATAATCATACAGATCTGCCGAGGGGTCGTAAGCCTGCTCCGAAGTGGTTCCTATGATGGCCGATCCGGGCTGCAGATGCGGTAAAGCCGCTTTTATGATCCAGAAGGGCGCGTAGATGTTGGTCTTCATGGTCCAGTCGAACTGCTCAGTCGATATATCCAGAATGGATGCGTGGGCTTGCTGCCGGGCGGCATTGCTTACCAGAATATCCAGACCACCCAGACCCCGCACGGCCTCAGCCACCAGCCGCTGACAGAAAGCTTCGTCGCGGATGTCGCCGGGAATCGCGATTGCTTTACGTCCTTCGGCTTTGATGAGTGCAATAACCTCACGGGCATCCGGCTCTTCAGCAGGCAGGTAATTGATGGCTACGTCGGCTCCTTCGCGGGCGTAGGCAATGGCTGCGGCCCGACCCATACCCGAATCGCCCCCGGTGATCAGCGCTTTCCGGCCTGCCAGCCGACCCGATCCTTTGTAGCTTGTTTCACCATGATCGGGTTTCGGGTCCATTTTCCCGGCGAGGCCCGGCCAGGGTTGTGGCTGCTCTTTAAACGGTGGTTTCGGGTATTTACTGGTTGGATTGTCGAGGGCGGGTGGCGCCGTGGCATTCGCAGGAGTACCGCCCGAAGCGGCTAATACCGGCGTGGCAACGACGGCAGCGAAGCCGGTACCTAATCCCTGAATGGCCTGACGTCTGTTAAGGTGACTTTCTTCGTTCATGGTTGTATGTTGTTTTTAGCGTAACAACTGAACCACGACTTCGTCACTGAATTAATTCATACCGTTCTAAAATGACCGCTCCCTAACGATTTAGCCGCTATACAGCCATACTCCTCCTATATCCGTGACGCCCCCGTAATACAAGCGTTATACATACCCGTGGCCCCAATGCAGCGCAAAAGGAGAGACAGTCGCTTTGAAAATTGTGAGTAGACTGGCTATAAGTCGAGATCAACAATGGCCCGGAAAGATTAGTACATTTACCCGTTTTACCAATTAAGCTTTTTAGTCAAATCCTATGTCAAAAATCAGTTTACTCTGCCTGTTTGTCTTACTTCAGTCGGCGGCTTCATTCGCCTTTACCCCCATGGCCAGCCGGGAGTTTTACGAACTAAAAGTGTATCATTATAAAACAGCCGATCAGGAACAGAAGCTGGACGATTTTCTCCAGAAAGCGTATCTACCGGCCCTCCACCGGATGGGCATCGCGAAAGTGGGTGTTTTCAAAACTATTGTCAACGCAGCAACACCGGCATCTACCGACGATCGCCTGCTGTATGTGTTTGTTCCCTTCCGGTCGCGCGATGACTTTTTTAAGCTGGACGAAAAACTCGCCAAAGACAAGCAGTATCTGACCGATGGCGCAGCCTATCTGGATGCCGTGTATAACGTGCCCCCCTACGACCGCATCGAGACCATTCTGTTAAACGCTTTTGAAAAGAGCCCGCACTTTACCCTTCCCGAACTGACCTCGGCCCGAAAAGACCGCGTCTACGAACTGAGAAGCTATGAAGGACACACCGAGAAGATCTCGAAAAACAAGATAGACATGTTCAATCAGGGCGATGAGATTGGTTTATTTAAACGGCTTGGCTTCAACGCCGTTTTTTACGCCGAAGTAGTGGCCGGCAGCCGCATGCCTAACCTGATGTACCTCACAACATTCGAGAACAAAGCAGCGAGAGACGCCCATTGGGACGCCTTTGGCAAGGACGACTACTGGAAAAAGCTTTCTGCCATGCCCAACTACCAGAAGAACGTATCGAGAAACGATACCCGGTTTTTATACCCAACCGATTATTCGGATATATAAAAAGAGTTGTAGCGCGGCTTCCCGGCCGCGCTACCCTAAAGCCGGGTAAACCAACCCGTATCGGCCTGCCAGTCGGCCAGGCGCCGGGCCAGGTGTTGATGGTGTTTAATTGGTATGGAGCTACCGAAGGCGGCCACCGGGACTCAGACCACTGGGAACACGAACCGGAATTGTCTTATCAAAACCGTTATCGGTCAGGGAATTCATGAAGGCAATCACCTGCTCCTGCTCAAAATCACGCAGGGCAATTCGCTGTATTTTGGGATCTAGCTGCTCCACCGGCACATGCGGATTTTGGGAGATGGGCTCGCCGATGTCGTCATAAAATGTCAACACCTGCTTCAGGGTTTCATAAACCCCACTATGCATGTACGGAGCCGTCATCCCGACATTTCGCAGCGATGGGGTCCGAAAGGCATAGGTTCCTCCTGCGCCTGCGTCAGACGCAGCGAGTTTACCATTATCAGGCACCGACATGACGTGCAGTTTATAGTCGGAAAACATGGGGCCTGCATGACAAAAGGCGCAGCCTTTGTCTTTAAAGATCAGCATTCCCTTAATTTGCGCTTCGGTGAGCGCCGTTTTATCGCCCTTCTGGTAGCGGTCGTAGGGCGAGTTCATCGCGGTTAGCGTGCGTTCGAAGGCCGCAATGGCCTTGCTGATCGTTGCCGCCGTAATGGATTGGTCGGCACCAAAAGCCGTCTGAAACAGTTGTCGATACTCGGCAATTTTTGTCAACCGGGCAACTACACTATCTAAAGCGACGGCTTCGGGGTAAGCATGGCCGCGCATTTCCTCAAAGGTCACCATTGGGTTGGCCACCTGATTTTCGAGACTCTGCACACGCGAATCCCAGAACATCGGTGCGGCCAGCGGCACATAATTTCCGCTGGCATCCATCCCATTAAAGGCTACGTTGAGTAGCGTTGGGGCGTTGCGCTTTGTAAAATTTACGTCATTCGGCTGTAGAGGCCAGCGACTTTGTCCATAACCGATCGAATTGATCCCCAACGAAAGGTCCAGACCATCGGTGTACGCATTGGCAGGATGGTGGCATGTAGCGCAGGCAACGTCTCTTCTCCCCGACAAAATCGGGTCCCAAAACAGCATCTGCCCAAGCAAAGCCGTAGGGTCAGTGATGGGATTACTGACCGGAGTCGGCTCAACCGGCACAGATACCAGAGGGGCAACGGCTGTGCCCTGACCATCTTTCGTACAGGCATTAACAACGACGGTAAAAAAAATAATCGTTGTGAGCAGGGCCAGTAAATGTTTAGGCATAGCCCGGTTGGATTAAGTATCGCAAATCACGTACGGTGCTGATTGAAGCACCCTTCTACGAATATACGTATTATCCAACTTATAGTGTACCTGATCAGGATGATTGTAGACACGCATCACTACAGTAAGCGCGTGTAAGGACGGTGGCTACTTTGCCCGGACTTATTGGCAGGGAACGACCAGATCATATAAGCCCAACCGGCTTGGCTGCTGTCCTTCTCAATAGCGTGTGCTATTGTCTATTCCGCAAAGAGAACCAGTTATTACTAAAAAATGAGAACAGAATACCGGGTATTAAGTAGTTCGCTGCTATTACGTCTTTTTTATCATGCTGATGAAGCCCCACAACCGGTACCAAGGCCAATAAAAATATTCAATTGGTATTCAATACTGTTTCCCGTTTCGCATTTGTCATGAAAAACCCACTCTTTTACACGTTTGTCCTGCTATCGCTTATTGGCTCCCTGATGGCGTTTCGCCCGCAACTGCCGGGCAAAGAGACCCCCGGCCAACCGTCGGCAGGGCCCCGTGCGGCCAAACCCAAGAATATAATTTACATCCTGGCCGACGACCATCGGTACGATTTTATGGGGTTCACGGGCAAGGTAGCCGGTCTGAAAACGCCTAATCTCGACCGGCTTGCGGCCGAAGGTGCCCATGTTCGAAACGCCTTTGTCAGCACCGCCCTTTGCTCACCCAGCCGCGCCAGTATCCTGAGCGGCCAGTATGCCCACACGCATAAGGTTGTCGATAATTTTGCGCCCATGACGCCGGGGCTGAAATTCTTCCCGCAATACCTGCAAAAAGCAGGCTACAAAACGGCTTTTCTGGGCAAATGGCACATGGGTAACGCCGACGATGCGCCCCAGCCGGGTTTCGACTATTGGCTTAGTTTTAAGGGGCAGGGCGTGTATTATAACCCGACGTTCAACATCAACGGCAAACAGGTTGCTCATGGCGACAGCAGTTACACCACGGATCTGCTGACCGATTATGCCGTTAAATGGTTGAGTTCGCTCAATAAAGACAAGCCGTTTTGCCTGTATTTGTCGCACAAAGCCGTTCATGCCGACTTTCAGCCGGCCAAACGCCACAAAGGCCTGTACCGAAACATGCCCATCAATTACCCGCAGACAATGTACCTGACGGCTTCCGACACCAGTAAAGTATGGGGGCCAAAATCATCAACGAATCCGGAAACCAAAGCCTTGCAAGTCAACATGGCCGACATGCCCAACTGGGTTAAGCAGCAGCGTTACAGCTGGCACGGCGTCGATTATCTGTATCACGGGGCCATTGATTTCAATGACTTTTACCGGCAGTACTGCGAAACCCTGATGGGTGTCGACGATAGTGTTGGGCGGGTGCTGAAATGGCTGGAAGAAAATGGCCAGCTGGAAAACACCATGGTCGTTTATATGGGCGACAACGGCTTTAGCTTTGGCGAGCGGGGCCTGATCGACAAGCGACACATGTATGAAGAGTCGATGCGGGTGCCGCTGCTGGTCCGCTGCCCGGCCATTGTGAAGCCCGGTACGAAACTGGAGCAGGTTATTCAGAATGTCGACATTGCCCCAACGTTCCTGGCCTATGCGGGCCTGCCCAAACCCGCCCAGATGCAGGGAAACTCGTTCCTGCCTTTACTCAAAGGCGAAACCATACCCTGGCGCGACCGGGCTTTTTACGAATATTACTGGGAAGCCGATTTCCCACAGACGCCCACCATGTTTGGCGTCCGAAATGACCGCTATAAGTACATTTTCAATCACGGGGTTTGGGAGGCCAACGAGTTGTATGACCTGAAAAACGACCCGCAGGAAGTGAATAATCTGATTCGCAGTCCGCAGCATCAGGAGATCGCCAAAGAGCTGAAAGGGCAGGTATTCGACTGGCTTGAATCGACCAATGGATTACAGATACCGCTCCATTCGATCAAGCAGAAACGCTTCGACCACCGCTACCGGGGCAATTATTAACGTCGGCGACCCCGACTTCTGTTATACCTCGAGCCGCTTACTTCTTTAAACATTCCGATACGACCCGTAACCCGTCTTTTTAACCCATAAATCAATGACAAAACAAGCCGTTTTTCGCTCCTTGCTGGGCGCAACCGCCGTCGCTTTGCTGCTGGCTATACCCGGCTATACACCTGTTTCGCCGGATGCCCTCCCAACGGATCGTCCGGCGCAGCAGCGCCCCAATATCGTCTTCATCATCTCCGACGATCATACGTCGCAGGCCATCAGTGCGTATGGCAGTAAGCTAGCCAAAACGCCTAACATCGACCGGATCGCCCGGGAAGGGGCCATTCTCTACAATAACGTGGTGGCCAATTCCATCTGCGGCCCCAGTCGGGCTACCTTGCTGACCGGCCAGTTCTCGCACCGGAATGGCTACAAACTCAATGAGAAGGTATTCGATATCAACCAGCCGGTATTTACCGAAGAGTTGCAGAAGAACGGCTACCAAACAGCCTGGATCGGTAAAATGCACCTGGGCAGCCTACCCCACGGGTTCGATTACCTGAATATACTGCCGGGGCACGGGAGTTATTACAATTCAGACTTTGTCGACTCGAACAATAAGACAACCCGCCACATGGGCTACGTCACAGACGTTGTAACGAGTTTATCGACCGACTGGCTTTCGCACCGTGATACGTCAAAGCCTTTCTTTCTGGTAGTCGGTCACAAAGCGACCCACCGCGAGTGGTTGCCAGCCACGGAAGATTTAGGGGCTTACGACCAGGTTACGTTCCCACTGCCGCCTACGTTCTACGACAACTACGAAGGGCGCACCGCTGCCCAAAAACAGGACATGAGCATTGATAAAACCATGGTTCTGGCCAGCGATCTGAAAGTGCATGCCAATTATGACGCTACGGGACCCTACTCATCCTACAACCGGTTCACACCCGAGCAGAAAAAGCCTTTCTACGACTACTACGAGAATAAAATCAGTAAGGAATTTGACGAAAAGAAACTTAGCGGCAAGGCTTTGGTCGAGTGGAAGTACCAACGCTACATGAAAGATTACCTATCCACGGCCAACTCGCTGGACCGCAACATCGGCAAACTACTCGATTACCTGGATAAAAATGGGCTGGCCAAAAACACAGTGGTGGTGTATACCTCCGACCAGGGCTTTTACCTCGGCGAACACGGCTGGTTCGATAAACGGTGGATTTATGAAGAATCTCTGAAGACCCCATTTGTGATTCGGTATCCGGGCGTTATCAAGCCGGGCAGCCAGGTGAAGCAGGTCGTGTCGAATGTCGACTGGGCACCCACACTGCTGAGCCTGACCGGCACCCGCGTTCCAGACTATGTGCAGGGAGAGTCATTTCTACCCCTGCTGACCGGCGGCAAGAACACCTGGCGAAATCAGGCGTATTACCACTATTACGAGTATCCACAGCCGCACCATGTGTCGCCCCACTTTGGCCTGCGCACGGCTCAGTACACGCTGGCCCGGTTCTATGGTCCGGACGATTTCTGGGAACTCTATGATATTCAGAAAGACCCCAACAACCTCAAAAACCTGTACGGCCAGAAAGGGTACGAAAAGGTAACGGCTCTCCTCAAAAAGCAGTTGAAAGAGCAGATCGTTAAGTACAAAGACGATGAAGCGCTGAAGCTGATGGAAACCAATCCACAGTAATCCTTTTCAGCCAGTAATCTGTAACGACCCGGACGCCACGACTGGCGAATGGGCGTAGGTCGTGATTTTAACCGGCGCGCGACAATCCCCCCCGGTAAACATAAGTTGACAGAGGAGGCCTCAGCGGACACAATATGTCTGCTGAGGCCTCCTGGTTTTTGGGGTAGGAATCGATCATGTCTGCATGGGCACCGACACCAAAATGACCCCTACCTACAGACCCGGTAGCCCTGTTTCTCAACCCGGCAGTAGTCAGAATCGAGGTCGGGTGGGCGAACGCACAAATGAAGCCTGGGCCGACCAGTCAACCGGATTCTACTACGCCGTTGTCGATGTCCTGCTAAACGCGGGCTTTGCCGACGATGAGATCGGCAAGGTGGGCAGCGGCAATTTCTGCCGTGTGTTCGATGCTGCCACGGCAGGTCACCATTAAGTGGCCTCATCACTCATCGGCTTTTCTAAGAATCTGGCGGCAGACTCGTCCAGCTGACGAGCAGGCAAAGCCATAAACCCATCGGCATGGCCATGAACCGATTTTGGTTTCTTTGTCTCGTTAGCACCGGCAACTCACAAACCGACCCCCCAACGGCTTTGCACAAGCAGGGCCTGCATACCGGTCTTGGCTCAACTGTAGATTACCCGTACCCTGAGTAGTCTGCAGCAACTACCCGTAGATTTTTATTCCAAAATGAACATCAATAAATTGAATAACGCTTGCATATTCATGATTTCTCAATAACTTTGGATTTCAAAGTACTTTCAAATGAAGGAAGACCAGGACTATATCCGGAATATCGCTGAAATACGTTCCATGATGGAGCGCTCGTCCAAATTTCTGTCGCTTTCCGGCTGGGCAGGCATCATGGCGGGCCTATATGCCCTGGCGGGAGCTTATCTGGCCCACACCCTTTTCAATTTTAACCCGACCGAATCCGTATATGACCTGGCCCGAGCGGGGTGGGCATCTTCCGGTTTGCTGAATGTTATTCTGTTAGCCACGCTGGTGTTGCTTCTGGCGATTGGTACTGCCATTATTCTATCGGCCCGGAAAGCCAACAAACGGGGTGAAACCCTCTGGAACGCTACATCCAGGCGGCTTATGATCAACATGGCTGTTCCCCTTATTGCGGGCGGTCTGCTGATTCTCGTTTTCATTGCCAAAGGCCTGATTGCCTTTATTGCTCCGTTCTCGTTACTCTTCTACGGCCTGGCACTATACAACGCCAGCAAATTCACCTACGAAGAAGTGAAAAGTCTGGGGCTCATTCAAATGGGTCTGGGTTTGATTGGGGCTTATTTTGTTGATTATGGGTTGCTGCTGTGGGCGTTGGGCTTCGGGGTATTCCATATCATTTATGGCATTTACATGCATTACCGGTACGAAAGGTGAACATATCCATTAACGGTTTACATAAAGCATTTGAGAGCAGGATCAGGCTAGGCATCATGTCGGCGCTGTTGGTTAACGATGCGCTGGATTTTATTTCACTAAAGGAGTTTCTTGATGTGACAGACGGCAATCTGGCCAGCCACTTAACAGGCCTGGAAAAGCTAAATTATATTCAGGTAGAGAAGCAGTTTATCGGCAAAAAACCGAACACACGGTATGCCGCTACGCCACTTGGGCGCAAAGCCTTTAGCGATCACTTAAACGCACTGGAAAAACTCATCAAGGGAATTGCGGAGTAAGTCAACAAACGTTTGCCCCCAACAGGCAAGTCTCTTTTTTTACCCTCTAACTTTGAAATTCAAAGTACTTCATAAATAAATTAAGAACCAGTTATCCCTCAATGACTATGACACAAATCAGCCAATCAACAACGCAGCCAATTCACCCGGGTTCAGTAGGCAAACGGATGCTGCAAGGCGCCGGAATAGCCTTAGTACTGATCGTCCTTTTCCTACTGCCCGTAAAAAATCCGAACCCAAACTGGCCAAAACTATGGATGCTGAAACCGCTAATTGTCGTGCCGTTGGCAGGGGCAGCGGGCGGGGTCTTTTTTTACTTCATGGACCAGCTGCGTTATCAGGGCAGCTGGCTAAAAGCACTGGCCAACATACTGAGCCTGCTGGTGTACATCATTGGGCTATGGCTTGGTGCCGTTCTGGGCTTAAACGGCACCTTGTGGGATTAGAAGCCATCCTCAAAAACAAAATTTAAAATAAACCTACCATACAAACTCATGAAAGACGAGATCCTCACCCATTTGGACAACCCTAAGCAACTGGAAAAAATGTACCGGACAGACAAGGTTCATTTTAAGCGGCAGTTCAACACATTATATCCGGAGCTTAAAGGCAATATAGTAGCTGATTTCTGGAATGAACGGCTGACGTATGAAAGCGATGAGATTAACTGGGGCAGCGGCCGCGAAATAGTTGTGGTGCTTTTGGCCGCGCTGGTAGCGGGTTTTATCGTCAAGCTGCCCTCCTTTTTACCTATCAGCGAAGACTTTTTCTATCCCCGCAACATTGGTTTTGTCGTTTTCCCTGCGCTGACAGCCTATTTTGCCTGGAAGAACAATCTGTCAATGGGCAAAATAGCAGCTATAGCGGGTGCCACGTTCGCTGGTTTGCTATTCATCAATTTCCTGCCCGACGTAAAAAAAAGCGACACCTTGATTTTATCCTGTATCCACTTACTCTTGTTTCTGTGGGCCATACTGGGTGTTGCTTTTGTGGGCGAGACCGGAAATAACGCGGAGAAGCGACTTGGCTATTTGCGGTATAACGGTGATCTGGTCGTCATGACTACCCTCATCCTGATCGCAGGCGGCATCATGACGGGCATAACCGTTGGTCTCTTCCACCTTATTGGCTTTGATATTAAAGACTTTTATTTCGAAAATATTGTCCTTCGCGCGTTGCCTGCGGCTCCTATTGTCGGCACTTACCTTACCCAGACCAATCCGCATCTGGTTGGGAAAGTATCGCCGGTAATTGCCCGAATATTCAGTCCGCTGGTGGTTGTGATGCTGATCATTTACCTGATCGCCATCATCTACTCGGGCAAAGACCCGTATAACGACCGGGAGTTTCTGCTAATCTTCAACGCCTTGCTCATTGGCGTCATGGCCATTATTTTCTTCTCCGTTGCTGAAACGTCAAAGTCAACCAAAAGCCAGCCGGAAATATGGGTTCTTTTCCTGTTATCGCTGGTCACCATACTCGTCAACGGCATCGCTTTGTCGGCTATCGTGTTCCGAATTACCGAAGGGGGCATCACCCCCAACCGGGCTGCCGTGCTGGGTGGCAACGTGTTGATTTTACTTAATCTGTTGCTGGTAGCCACGCAACTGTACAAAGTGGTGTGGAAGAAAGTGCCCCTGGCCGAAGTCGGAAAAGCAATTGCAGCCTACCTGCCCGTCTACTGCTTCTGGACAATTGTCGTAACGTTTCTCTTTCCATTACTATTCGGCTTTAAATAAACAAGGTGCCGAGCGGCCTCCGTGCCCCGGTTGATCCGGGGTACGGAGGCTGAGACATAGCTATTATTTTTCCCGTAACTCCCTGCTAATGTGACTTTTGTTACAGATCGGGATTGAACCATGAGCGTCATTCGTAAAAAAAAGACATGACAAAAAATATGGGTTCCCTCGATCGGGCGATACGGGTTATCGTCGCGCTTGTCCTGGTTGGTTTGTATGCCACAGGCGTTGTTTCAGGCATTTGGGCTATCGTAAGCCTGGCTCTGGCTGCCGTGTTTGTCGCAACAAGCCTGGTTAGCAGTTGTCCGCTTTATTTACCCTTCGGCATTCGGACCAATCGCTCCCGTAAGGGCGCTCGTTAAGTGACCTGGTCTGCCAACCGGCGCACCATGCTGTACGTAAATACAAAGCCCAGGTTCGGGTTTAACAGCGTCTTTATTCGTTGTTTGCGTAACTTTACGGTATGAGCACGGTAGCAGAAGAGAAAAAGTTTACGTTTCCAGACCTCGACAATATTTATCTGGCAGCCGAACGGCTTCGGGGCGTAGCCACCCATACGCCCCTTCAGGAAAACATTAATTTATCAGACCGTTACGGGGCCAATATCTTCCTCAAACGCGAAGATCTGCAGGTCGTTCGATCGTATAAGATCCGGGGGGCGTATAATAAAATGGCGAGTCTGTCGCCGGACATACTCGCCAAAGGTGTTGTGTGCGCCAGCGCCGGTAACCACGCACAGGGATTGGCCTATGCCTGCCGGAAGATGGCCGTTCATGGCACCATTTTCATGCCGACGACCACACCCAACCAGAAAGTAAAACAGGTAAAACTCTTCGGCAAAGACTTTGTAGAGGTCGTGCTCGTTGGCGATACGTATGACGATGCCTACCATGCCGCCATGGAATTTGTTGACACCCACGAAAGCATATTTGTGCATCCTTTCGACGATGTGCAGGTGATGGAAGGGCAGGGAACCGTTGGGTTGGAGATCTTTAAAGACTCCAATTTCAAGATCGACTACCTCCTGATGGCCATTGGCGGGGGCGGTCTGGCATCAGGCGTGTCCACAGTTTTTAAGCAGCTAAGCCCCAAAACCAAGCTTATCGGTGTTGAACCCCTTGGCTCGCCAAGCATGAAGGTAGCCATTGAAGAAGGTCACGTCGTTACACTCGGCCAGATTGATAAATTCGTGGATGGAGCCGCCGTGAAGCGGGTGGGCGACACCACCTTCGAGATATGCCGCCAGAATCTGGATCGGGTTGTGTTGATTCCGGAAGGTAAGGTATGTACAACCATACTTCAGTTGTATAACGAAGAAGCGATTGTGGCCGAACCTGCCGGTGCGCTAACGATTGCGGCACTTGACTTTCTGAAAGATGAAATTAAGGGCAAAAACGTGGTGTGTCTGGTAGGTGGTGGCAATAATGACATTACCCGAACCGAAGAAATCAAGGAACGGTCACTCCTATACGAAGGCCTGAAACATTACTTCATCATCCGGTTTCCGCAGCGGGCCGGTGCCTTCCGCGACTTCCTGAATGTTCTAGGGCCCAACGACGACATTAGCCGGTTTGAGTACGCCAAGAAAACAAACCGCGAAACAGGGCCCGCAGTTGTGGGTATCGAGCTGAAGAACCGCGAAGATTTTGAGCCACTCCTGGAGCGGATGAAGGACCAAAACATCGTGTTTGAGTACCTGAACAACCAACCCGACCTGTTTCAGTTTTTGGTGTAACTTAGTATAAAAAACACACTGTGGTCTATCAGTATATTGCTTCTACACCCGGCATATTGGGTGGAAAGCCTTGTATGAAAGGAACGCGTATCCGTGTAGAACTGATTCTGGAAACTGTTTCCAACGGAGCGTCAGTTGCGGATATCATGCGCAAGTTTCCCCGGCTCTCGACCGATGCTGTTCAGGAAGCTGTCCGCTACGTGATCAATGCCTTATGGAGCGAACGTATCATTGATGTCGATAGGGCAGCCTGATGAAGTTAACAGACTTCGCCATTCTGGCTGACGAAAATATTAATCAATACTATGCTCCGCGTCCCCTCTTCCATCCAAGCCAACCAGTTTCAATCCCTGAACATTCAGCGGCCCGACGGTTCGGAGATGACGTTTGTGGCCTACCGCAGTGACGTATATCCCGAACGGAACGAAGTTTTCTTTGAAGAACATGCCGTTATTGTGGTATTGGAAGGCGAAAAGAAGTTTAGTTCGCCCACGCAGGAGCTACACGTACACAAAGGCCAGATCCTGTTCTTTCAGCGGGGCTGCTATTCGATGAACGAATCCATCGACGCGAACTACAAAAGCCTCGTCTTTTTCGTGAATGAGAAGTCGCTGAAGGAGTTTGTCAGCCAGCACCTCAACCTGTTCGAAAGCCTGCAAACGCCCCTCCCCGACGATCCGATTCTGTCCTTTACGTCATCGCCTACCTTCGCCACGTTCATTAACTCGTTACTCCCTTACTTTGGGGCTAGAACGCCGTTTCTGAACGAATTACTGCGGCTCAAATCGCAGGAACTCCTGCTTCACCTGCTCGAACTCGACTCCGCCCAGCACCTGCGGGCTATCCTCTGGCACATCTACCAGGGCCAGAAAACCGATCTCGACTACCTGATGAGCACTTACTTCCTCAAGCCGCTATCCATGAATGAGCTATCGAGACTATCAGGTCGGAGTCTGTCAGCGTTCAAGCGTGATTTCGAGGAACATTTTCATACATCCCCCGGCCACTGGATACGCCGAAAACGACTCGAACACGCGCATTTCCTGCTCCGTAACACCGACAAGAACGTCTCGGAAGTCAGCATGGAGATTGGTTACGAAAGCGTCTCTCACTTCATCAAGGCTTACAAAAGTCAATATGGTGCAACGCCCAAGCGAATGGTGTAATTTGAACCATTAATTAATTCACCCCTTTTCTTTTGTTCTTTACAAAAAAGCAATTGTTTTACCATATATCTTTCAGGTTGTAACATCTCTCCTAAGCAAGGCATCAAAAAAGTAACCCTAACTTACAAACTGAAAGTCGCTCCCGATCATCATCGGTTTTTCCACAACGTCAATATCTAAACCGTTAACAGCAAAAGTCTCAAGCAACGATTAAAAAGCAAATTGATAAACGATCGCACACATAAAATGAATTGTAAAAGCTGTAACGCCGAAGTAAATTCAAAATTTTGTCCGGACTGTGGACAGCCAGCAAATTTAAAAAGAATTGACGGACATTATATCCTCCACGAAATCGAACACGTTCTGCATTTTGAACGTGGGATTTTATACACAGTTAGAGAGCTGATAACAAATCCGGGGCAAAATATTAGTCATTATCTTTCTGAAAACAGAAGTCGACTGGTTAAACCGGTAATCTTCATTATTATAACTTCGTTAATCTATTCTTTTTTAATCCATCTTTTTCATATTGAAGATCAATATATAAAATTTGAAGGCGATGCGTTAAAAACACCAGTTAAAATCTTCAAATGGATAGAAGGACATTATGGCTATGCAAATATAATTATAGGAATTTTTATCACCTTTTGGCTAAAATTATTTTTCAGAAAATATCCTTACAACACATTTGAATTATTGATTTTACTTTGCTTCGTCATGGGAATCTGCATGTTGATTTATTCATTTTTTGCTTTACTCCAGGGCTTGACAAGCCTAAAATTAATGGCTATTGGTGGTATAATAGGCGCTGTTTATTGTTCCTGGGCGATAGGACAGTTTTTTGGCAGAGGCAAAACGATGAACTATCTAAAAGCTTTTTTTTCCTATATACTAGGCCTGATCACTTTTTCAGCCTCGGCCATTCTTATAGGGTTTTTGGTTGACTTTATGATGAAGTCCTAGACTGTGAAAGTCCTGTTATCAATAGTGTGTTTTGACGTTCAAAAATACACCTAAATTCACTGAATATATTAAGCAGAATTGAAGCAAGTTTATTACAATTTCAAAGATATTGACGAAGACCAAGTAAAAGTATCAATGATAATACTTCCTTTATTCAAACTCAAAAAAAGTATTGAGTCCTTAAGCTTGATGAAACAATTTTAACAGCCAGTGATTTGGCTGACTGATTTTATCAAACTAAAATAGGCGTATTTTTATTTTCTCGCCAAAATATGAAGCATTTACTTTTATTACTCTTTCTGGTAACTCTCCCCTTGCAACTTGCTGTAGCCCAGAAAAAGCAGGAAATTATAATACATGACTTTGAGAATAAACCACAGACTGAAAACTGGTGGCGGGTCAATCGAAATGTTACCTTTTCGTATGATCGAGTCAAGGAAAATCAATTAAATAAGCGATCAAAAACCTGCCTTCATGTAAGATGGGATTCCATAACATCCGACAAACCGTTTACCTGGTTCACTGACCTCAAAGCTGATACGCTTGCGGCTGATGGAATGGAGTCAACATGGAAATCTTTTCAGCAGGATACCTGGCTTTCCTTTTGGTGTAAAGGCGGTGAAGGCGACACACTAATGCTTCATTATCTGGTGCTTAGCAAAGGGCATAGCAGCAAATGGGGCTCTACAACAATGATTCCTGTTGTTGATAAGAACTGGAAATTTTACAAAGTGCGGTTCGCCGATTTACACTACCAAAACTGGGGTAAAGTTAGTGCTGCGTTTAATTTGAAAACAGATATTGGCCGATGTTTTGAGGTGGGATTACGCTCTGGCTCCGTCAGTAAGAAAGGTTACATTGACGCCTGGTTTGATAATATAAAACTGTCTAATTATGAACCCTTTAACTAAGGCATTGATAAAGTTATGGGTAGACGATTGACATCTGAACCTATAGACCAGTAGTAATTTTTACTTGCTATTGTGTTTACTCGAACACAAGCGCCTATCATACAAGCAGGCCCAATTACATGGCCAGACTACCATACATCTTACTGACGTTGACGATTATCTCATGCGGTAAGCCTCAATCCCAAAAGCAGGTTTCTGATAAAACAGACAGCTTACAGCCTACCCTCGTTGCAGCAAGAAGCACTCCTACAGGTCAGGATACTGCTGAAGGGCAGTACCAGGAAGGCACCACTGCCACTTACTTCGTCGTTGTGGCTGATACAGGCGTGTATTATGCTAACCTGCGGCAACAAATGCTTGGTTATCAAACGCCACTGCGGCAGTCGATAGACACTATGGGCCGAACCTATAGCAAAGCCAAAGACCTGATTGCCCTGCCAGACAACAGCGAAGATCTGGTTTATGCCGGTGACTACTATCCCCGCCGGTTTCCGTCGTCAACGCTCAGCATTGAATTCATGGACGTCTACCACGAAACATCCTCCGACAAATCAATGGCTCTGATAGCGGGGATATACGAGCAGCAGCGCACCGCCGACAGTGCGCTGATGATCCTGAAGAAGTTTAGCCCCAGGGCATTTGCCATCAAATCAACCCTTTCTGCCGATTGCCTGCATTAGAAAATCAATCCTACGCCTGACAGCCGTGTTTTCGGAAGTGAGTATAAAATTGCCGGTGAAACCGTTTTCTATGCGAATCTATGGATCGATCTTAAACTCAACAATAAGCCAACGTGACAATGGAAAACCCAAAAAATGAGCATCTATCAAGCCCGAGTCCTTTTGTGCAGACTTTTTTCCATGGCACAAAGGCCGATCTGAAGATAGGCGACGTTATTAAAACGGGCGTAGCCTCCAATTATGGGAAAAACAGCAACGCTAAATACATCTATCTGACAGCTACTTTGGATGCCGCTATTTGGGGCGCTGAACTGGCGTTGGGAGAAGGCCGGGAACGAATATATTTGGTAGAGCCAACGGGGCCAATTGAGGATGATCCGAATTTAACCGACAAAAAATTCCCCGGTAATCCAACAAAGTCATATCGTTCAAAATCCCCGTTTAAGGTCGTTGGCGAAATTACGGTTTGGCAGGGACATGCTCCCGGGCAAGTCCAGGCGATGAAAGATGGGTTAGCGAAGCTCAAAGATCAGGGGATTGAAGCAATAGAAGATTGACATATCGTCGTAGCCACGCTGGTTTTTCCAACACACGCTCCCTTATGAAACTATGAAACCCATTGTGGGTAATTGTTAGTTTTGCCTTGCAAACGGCGGTTACCTCCTGCAATGGGCAAACATCCACGAAATGGGAGTTGGGCTACCAAAGCGTCTCAGCCTTTACCAGATAACTTCATAAAATGTAATAAGGATTGCGCAACCATATGTCATTAACGAAACTACTGCTTTTTTGCTCGTTAGCCATTTATACAGTCTGCCATGGCCAAATAAAAACAGGTGCATATACGCCTGAACAAAGCCCAACTGTACTAAGAAACTTTAAGGCAGCCGCGTTGGCCCCCGATTTTGACACAACCTTAGTCAGTCAATACATCCGAAGTATTTTTCAGGATTCGAAAGGCAGATTATGGTTTGGCACCATAGGCGAAGGTGTCGTGAGGTATGATGAAAAAACGTTGACTTATTTTTCCAATCCGGATGGCTTTCGTACTAACAGTGTTTTTGCCATCAATGAAGACAAAAACGGCAATATGTGGTTTGGAACCGATCAGGGCGTGTATAAATACGACCCCAGACGGGCTGTTGGCAAAGCGTTCAGAAATTACAATCAAAAAGATGGCCTAAACCACATCGACATAAGCCGAAAAAGCATCCTCGTTGACAGATCCGGTAAAATCTGGGTAGGCACCCACGGTGGGGTTTACCAATATGACCCATCGGCGGATAGCGTTGGTAGTCCGTGCTTCTCGCTATTTCCATTGCTCCCCTCTATCCATGTGGCGGGGATTCTGGAAGACAAAGCCGGAACTCTTTGGTTTGCTTCGTCCAACAAAGGGGTGTTTCGCTATGATGGAAAAACGATTGTAAATTATAACCAAAAGGAAGAGTTGGGCGAGAATTATGCCGGTGGCCTGGCACAGGATAAAGCTGGCAACATGTGGTTCACGATGAAAAACGGCATTTGCAAGTTCGATGGTACAAGCTTCACAGATTATACGCCCAAAGATGGTTTGGGCGGAACTGAGTTTTGGGGCCTTATCATAGAACAGTCAGGTATCGTCTGGATTACAGCCCGGGGCAGCACCACAAGATTTGACCCTTCTATTCCCCTACCCAACCCTAAAGCATTCACTGTGTTCACACCGGCTGATGGCCCGAGTTGCTGTGTGCAAAGTATGTTTCAGGATAAATCAGGCAATACGTGGTGGGGTACAGGACAAGGGCTTTTTCGGTTCAACGGCACTCGCTTTTATCAAGTCAAACAGAATGGCCCCTGGTAATTTTAACAAAAGGGAAAACATACGAAAACAGCATTAATACGTTTGTTTTTTACCTTCTATTCAAACTAAACAGTTGACCTGTCGACCCATTATTCAAATTAGTTAGCCCTGGAAAGGTACTGCTGTTCGGCGTACCGTTTCAGGGCCGTAGCCACCGCATTGAAACCGCGCTGAATATCGTTTCGAAACAAAAACATGACCAGGGGCGCCATTGGCCCACTGAAGGTTTCCCAGGTACGGTAGCGTGATTGCCGCTCACCCAGTGGCTCGATCTGCTGAATTCGGTTGGCCTTTAGCAGAAAGGCGGGCATAGTGGGTCGCCAGCCTAGCCGATAAGGTGGATCAAAATCGGTTAAAATTTCGTGTTGAATGCGGGTGTAACGCTCATTCATCCGCACATGCAGGACAACCGGCCCGCCAGGGCGTAGATCCGATTCAACCCGAAACGTCATCGGGTTCCAGTCCGGGTAGCGGTCTAGGTCGGTCAGAATCTGCCAGATCTGTTCGGCAGAGGCTTCGATCAATGTAGGGGGTGCTTCAATGCAGTAGGCCATCAAAAAGGTTATGGGTGAGGTTGCTCATTTTATACGTAACGGTCGATAAGACGCCGGAATAGCGGATAAGCCCATAACCGAAACGATCCACCAGTTGTTGGAAGCGATTCACGCTCCGTCCGCAGCCTCTCTGTAGCCACCCGCTCCGGCGACGTACTCGGCTCTTTGCAAAAAATGTTGCCCAGCGTTGTGCAGAGTTACCCGGCAGCAACGGCTCCCGGATAGACAGCCGTAACGCTGACACCCTGTGGCTATAACCCGCCGGGTAGCCGGGTAGGGAAACCCAATACGTGCCCTCAGGGGGCGCAACAACGGCAGACAGAATCACCATTAGCTGTCCTGACACCTGGTTAACTTTTGTTGTTGATCTCTCGACATGGAGCCTGTCTCGGATTTTCTTTATACCTGACAAGTATCTAACGTGAATAATGGCTAAATGCTGGTTAGCATTCGTTTAACTGAA
>NZ_BAAGSJ010000010.1:0-2859 GCF_054782495.1 Spirosoma aerophilum
AGCCCAATCCCCGTGCCCGCATACTCGCTCTTACTATGCAGGCGCTGGAAAACCTGAAAGATGCGGTCTAGGTACTTCTCCTCAAAGCCAACGCCGTTATCCACCACGTCAATGCGGTGATAGGCCATGGCGCCCCGGCTCACGCTCAGGCCCTGGGGTAGGTGATCGGCTGCTATCCAGCTGGCCTGGAAGACAATGCGGGGAGCCACCCCAGGCTGGCTAAATTTAAGTGCATTGCTCAACAAGTTTTGGAAGAGGAGATTCAGTTGAGCCGGGTCGCCCTGTACCACCGGCAATGGCCCGACCGTGACAACCGCCCCCGTCTCTTCAAGGACCAGGTCCAAATCGCTCAAGGCTAAACCAACCATGTCCGATAGAGACACCCAACCACTGCTCTCGCGCTGGGTAGCAATCCGGGAATAGGCCAGCAAATCCCGGATCAGGCTGGCCATCCGGCTAGCCGCTAGCTGCATCCGGTTGAGTAAATCGATGCCCGTCCCTAACTCAGGGGCATAAGTTGTTTTCAGGATGTCCGCAAAGGATTGAATTTTGCGCAGCGGCTCCTGCAAATCATGACTGGCGATGAAGGCAAACTGTTGCAGGTTCTCATTGGAGCGAACCAGTAAGCTGTTCGATTCGATTAACTCCTCATTGGCTTTGGTCAATTCGTGATTGGCCGCGTTGAGTTCCTGGGTGCGGTGTTGCACTTGCTGATCTAACTCCACCGACAAGCTTCGATAGCGGGCTTCACTGGCCTGCATGTTTCGGCGGGCGAGCACCTGTTGGGTCACTTCGGTGCAAACGACGAGAATGTCCGATACATGCCCCCGCCCATCGCGTTGGGGTTGATACATCAGGTCCACATAAATCGTTTGGGCTTGCTCCTGGCGGATAAGATTCACCGCCACTTCATGGGCCGTGTAGGGAATGCCCGTGGCGATCACCTGGGTCAATAAGTGGTCAAAGCCCTGCCCCTGGAGTTCGGGCAGCACTTCAAACAGGGGGCGGCCAATCAATTGCGCCGGCGAGCGGCCCACTAATTCTTGGTAGAAGGCATTGGCCATGCGAAACACAAACTGGTCACTACTAATGAGGGCAATGCCGACGGGTGACTGCTCAAACGAAGCCAGCCATTGAGCCTGACTTTCGTCAATCTTGAGGCGGCTCAACACCTGTTGGGTCACCTCGGTACAAACGACCGTGACTCCGGTAATGCGATCAGCCCCCGCCCCGGGACCAGCTTCGTAAAAAGGCTCATAAACAAAATCGATATAAGTCCGTTCTAAGTGCCCATGGCGCTCCAAATCAACTCCAACTTCTTTGGCCACATACCGCTTTCCGGTGGTAAGTACATCGGTCAATAAGGCTTCGAAGCCCTGGCCGCTGGCCTCGGGTAAAGCCTCAAAGAGGGGCTTATTGATCACCTGCTGCTGGGTTCTGCCCCAGTAGGCGAGGACGCTGGTGTTGGCCAGGGTAATCACAAAGTCAGGGCCGTAAAACAGGGCCATGGCCACGGGTGCTTGTTGAATGAGGGTCTCAAAGAGGCGATCTTTCAGGGCTTGATCGAAGGGCAGGTACGAGTGGCTGGTCATGAACCAAGGGGATATACCCGGAAAGGTACCCTTTTAGGGGTTAATAAAATAGCCGGTATCGATTTAGTCGTTCTCCTACTGGCGACTCAGCCTGACCGGGTAGATTCCCCGAGGGGAAAGCTTAAGCTGCGCTTGCCTACTGGCTTAATGAGCGCGTTTAGTGAAGTGGTCTGGCCCCATCGGGTAGTGCATTGATCGCGAAGGCTAGAAATCGGGGTGGCCAGGTAGTCAACCAAGCCGTGCTTAGTACTTCGCCATTCAGAAAGCAAATACCTGCTAAGCCGTTTGTCTCCCTGAAAAGCGCCTGGTGAGACAGTGATTTTTCTCTAGCTGACCAACCGTATACGGTGTTACAGCATACCAGCGCGCCTACTAAAGGAAGGATACTTAAGTGGTCCTTCAGCCATTTATTAGGGTAGGCTTCACCAGATTGAGTGCTGGTTATAGAAGGCTTAAGCCTTATGGATAGATAGTCATTAAGGCTAATTAAGTAATGTCTCTTAGCCAGCTTTATGGGTCGAATTCTTTCCGGTGGGTAATGCTCAAAAGCCAACTCAGAGGCGCTTGTTTAATGGGCCTGGATTGGTTCTTATTAAAAGCAGCCCGTTCTTGCCAAAAGATGACGAAAACGTCCGCTAAAATAGCCTTGGCTACCGAAGGATTTTTAGTTCGGCCTAACAGGTGTCCATAGAGCATCGGTGCATAGTAGTCATAAAAACGACTAAAATCTCGGCGACTGCCAAGGTGGGTGGAGTCAGCCCGGGACGCTTTTATCCAAGAGCGAACTAGATTTATATTTAAGATCATAAGTCAGGGGAATCCCAGTAGTTGATGGTTGACCACAACCTAAGATCTGGAATACACAATGTTACCATATAAATCACATAGTAACATCGTAATTTATTCATTGGTACTGGCTCTTCTCACGTTTACACTGGTACGCCTCTTCAAGGAGCGTTTTTATAGAACACTGGTTTTAATAGCTGTCCAATGTAACCTATCATACAATAGGGTTGCTTCTAGCCACGAGATGCACACCAGCCACTTCGGGCATCCATAAAGTCGGTAGCGTTTACACGAACCATTCCGCTTGGAGGCACTATCTTTCCGGTACCCCGTCCAGGCCACCAAACTTAGGGATGATATCCTTATGTATTGCCACCAAGCCCAATCACTGGCTGACACTCTAAGGCTGGTTTCTCCAGAATACCCCTGACAAGTAAACTACTACAAGTTCGACCGGTCGTAGCGGGCCATGTGCCGGGCT
>NZ_BAAGSJ010000011.1:0-25075 GCF_054782495.1 Spirosoma aerophilum
AGCCCGCTCTGTTTTTCTTTGTCCAACAAGCTACCAAATCTTGGAATCTTACAGGCCCACAAACCTAAAGGCTGTTGCGGCTGTTGCCTGCAAACATTGTGGCAAAACCCAGCACGTCAAACGACATGGCACAACCTGTGCAGGCATGCATAAGGCCCGGATCCCCTTAGTCAAAGAGCAGATCACTGCTACGGCGGACCCTTCAGATGGTTCTCAACGGAGCAGGCATGCGCGGTACTGACCGTGTTCTAGACGCCAATCGCAACACCGTCAGTGCTCAATTAAAAAATAACGGGGCCGCCCGTGCGGTAGTGAAGTCATCCAAATAAACCCTTTGTAGGCTAAAATAGGCTTAAAAATGAGTCTTAAAGTCGACGAGATGTGCCGCACCGCGGGCGGTCCTATATGGATAAGAAAAAACAACCTCGTTGGCTGTGACGGTCGGCCGCTGCCGTGGGGTAAGGATGCCGTGACAGGCCAAATCATTGCCTTTGTTTTTTGGCCGGCATACCAACCAAACATTTCGTCACTTCCTGCATCTATTGGAGGAGGCCCAAATTGAGGTAAACTAGTGGATAAAGGACTGCTGGTCCCGGGCTCGCACCGGCGGGCCGTGCCGGAGCGGGCTTACATTGATTGATTAGATCAAGACTTACGATTAGTTTGTGAGGTGGCATTATAAGGGCTTGAGCGGAAGCATCTTACTTTTAGAACGTACTTAAAGCGACCGCTCCAACGGCCCGGTGACCCGTCGAACCATTTGCTACTCAAATCGGGCCGCCGGAGCTGTCAGTGGCGGTCAACGATACCATAATCGGCCTGTTTATTAATCAATTCTTCTTCGCCGATAAACGCCACTCATCTATTACCAATATTTTAAGTAAGTTAATTTTATTTTATAAGTAATATCTAATCTTACATCTCACTAAAATAATACACTTTAAAGCCCATTTATATATATTTTAACAAGTATATATTAAACTAAAAAAGTACCTTACTATGAATAAAATGTATACAAAAAACACTTTAAAGCAACTATAGCGTTTTTTTGATTGTACAAATGTCTTGCATTCCGGCTCTAATTATTATTAAATTAAATTCCTTTTGAATCAGATCAACTCTTTTGTTACTAAGCTAATTCCAATTTAATTCATAAAAAACTATATTTGTGATATGGTAAAATTGGCTTACTGAATTTAATATGTCATACCAATTGTAATAAAGAAGTGGCTGATCTTTGTTTAAATAGATTATACCATCCTGTGGTAATTTATTTAACTATGTACCATGGTTACTCCCTTTTCCATTTTTTGTAACAGCAGTTTGTCCTAATTTATCATGTTTGAATTGATGCTTTTTGTGGGTTTGCAAAAAAAGAAAATACAGTACTCTACTACGCAAAATTCAAGTAGTGTGCTTTTTCATTATTTCATAACAAACCTATAAATCGTGAAAGCGCCTAAAATCAGATCATATGATTTTTTAATTTGCCATAAAGTCGTTTATCGGAATAAGCAAAAGTTTACATGAGAGATTATTATTACATTCTTGGTATTGAACAGATCGCAACAGAGCAAGAAATAAAAAACGCATTTCGAAAATTATCACTAAAATTTCACCCAGACAGAAATAGTGATGACGAATACTATGTGGAGCGATTTAGACAAGTTAAAGAAGCTTATGAAACTTTGTCTGTAGCCCACAAGCGAGTTACTTACGATGTAAAATTAAACGATTTTAACATTGGAGTAAGAAACGTAGATTGGGTAAGAAAATACGAAGAGCAACTGAAAAAAAAGCACGAAAAGGAATTCTTAAAGAAGGAGAATGAATTACAGCAAAAATACCAAGAACTTATGAAAACTATGTTTGAAGATGTTCAAAAAGCTACAGCTGAGCACATTCAAAAAAAAAAAACAGAACAACAACTACTTTTGAAAGAGTTACAAATAACAAAGAATATCCTTAATCAAAAGACGAATGCGGCTATGCGTTTACAGCTTGAAATCGATGCCCTAAAGATTCGTATAAATGAGTTAACTGAAAGCTTAAATAGTTTCAATTTTTGAGATACTATTAGGTCGAATCGGGATACGATAGCTGATAAAAATTTTTGATTAATCCATAAAGCCAAACTTCAACGCTCATTCATACTCCCCATTACTTTAATAAAGCAATAGCTTATGATTGCCCCTGAAAGAATAAATCTAACGGTGTATTGATTGCCTGTTATTGACCAGCTTAATATTAATGCGCTACAAACAAGAAAGCAACATATGATGGTTAAATATGTGGAAGCTTTCACTTATTGGATAATTAACGATTATTTATGGGTACAGATGAACGGTGAACAAAGTACAAATTCTATACTAGCAGAATTGATTTATATAGTTCCAAATTTTTTATAACCTCGCCGGTTCCTTTGACAACCGCTTTAAGGGGGTCTTGAGCAATATGAACAGGCAATTCTGTTCGGGCTCTCAACCGTTTATTTAAACCGTGGAGCAAAGCCCCGCCTCCGGTGACATGGATACCGTTTGTATATAGGTCTGAAGCTAATTCAGGAGGTGTATTTTCCAAAGCTTTCATAACGGCATCTTCAATCTTTGATATTGACTTATCAAGGGCATGAGCAATTTCTTGGTAAGTAATCCTGAGTTTAGTTGGAATGCCTGTCATTAAGTCCCGGCCACGAACATCGTAAGCCAATGGTGGATTCTCTAATTCCTGCAAGGCAGATCCCACTTGTAACTTAATTTGTTCGCCTGAGCGTTCACCAATTAACAAATTATGCTCCCTTCGCATATAATCAACTATATCCTGGGTAAATACGTCACCAGCTGTTCGAACAGATTGTTCACAGACGATGCCTGATAAAGCTATTACGGCAATTTCAGTTGTCCCTCCTCCAATGTCGATAATCATTGTACCATTGGGTTGTGTTATGTCAATTCCAATGCCGAGAGCGGCTACTAGGGGCTCATAAACCATATAGACTTCTTTTGCCCCGGCATGCTCACACGAATCCTTAACGGCGCGTTTTTCAACTTCAGTAATTCCAGATGGAATTGAAACAACCATTCTATAAGAGGTGACTAACAAGGTTTGTTGACTTGCGATCATTTTAACCAAACCTCGTATTAACAATTCGGCCGCTGTAAAATCAGCAATAACCCCGTCTTTTAAAGGTCTGATTGTTCTGACATTTTCATTGGTTTTTTCATGCATCTGCATTGCCTTGTGACCAATGGCTAACAAAGTATTGTTTGTCCTGTTAATTGCAATTATTGATGGTTCATCAACAACAATCTTATCGTTGCATATTATAAGCGTATTTGCTGTCCCTAAATCGATAGCAATGTCACTTTCCTTAAAAGTAAAAAGTTTCATTTATAATTGCGCTATTACTGATCCTGGCAGCGAATAGTCTTTATGAGGTATAAAAAGGATTGAATGTCTGAATTCCTGCTAGGGTGAACAGAAGTTACCAGCTCTCCCTAGCCATTAATTTCATAAATTACTAATTAAGTAATATGAATAACATTCTTTAATTAAATTGTAATAATTTGCCATACATTCAACAAATAAGCATTAACAAAAGCTCAATTTAATTTGTAACTTTCATTGCAATCCGGAGTAACAATATTAAAAAAGTCTGAATTGAATTTAAATTAACTGACTTCCCTGAATGACTGTAAATCCATTCGTTTGATTTCCTGGTGTTAAGTCCGTTTTGCAACCTCTTGCAAAGTCATCGATTGCATTTAAAAATGGTTTATCATTCCCAAACCATCCAAACCAAAACCCAGGGTTTTCTAAAAATCTTTTTAAAACAAATCGGAGGATGTAACGTAGGGGTTGATCGCAGTTCCTAGGGTCATATTTTGAAGAAACGGTTTTCTTAATAAATCGGGGGGAATAGGTATCTGGATTATCCATATAAGCATAAATAACATCCCCCAACGTCTCTACAGGTGTAATGATGACAGCTACTTTATCTTTCAAGTTGTCGCCAGAAAGTAAGTCTAACAAAGGTTTATATCCTTCTTTAACACGATCAAGTAATTGATTGGCAGATGAAGGATCTTTCATCCACTTTTCGCACTTTACTGGCGCTAATATGATCAGTTTTTTATCTTTAAGTCCCTTATAAGCTTCTTGAAATATATCACAAACTGTAACCGTGCTGTTTTTACCTTGTTCAAGTAAGTTCCGTTGCTTGTGAAACAGCCAGGAATGTTGCTTCCCCCCCTCAATCATCAAAGCGGGTGTGTCAATTGTCACAATGGTTACACTGCACTCCCGAACACGTTGAATAACCTCCCGAGAATCTTCGATCAGCTGCTCTCCGGGGTAATCCTTCAATACTATTTGAACTTTTGGTCGCTGATTTTTTTGTCCTAGTGTAAAGCGATATTCTATATCGTTTATACGCTTATACGGGTGATTACTGTTTGAATTTTTGAATTTCGCGCCAATTTTGAAGGGATATCTGATATCAATGATATTTTTTGATTTATTAGGTTTTTGCCTTCCAGCCTGTTCATAGCTATATTTTATTTTGCTATTTATGTCGGTTAGATTTGTGGCTTGAACAACATCAGCATTATTGAGCGGGAGTTGCGTTGCACTGTTAAACGCATTTTGAAGATCAAGTGCTTCTTTGGCGAGCAAGGAGTCTTTTTCATTTACTGGTTTTATTTCTAGATCACTTCCGTCGCCAATAACTTGATTAAATTGATTATAGATGGACGATAATAAACTGGTCTTTCCAGCACGCGATGCCCCAAGTACGGTTATATTAAATTCTAGATTCATAAATATTAACTTTCTAAGGTTAAGATCGATTTATTTAAATTACTGAGTCTTTCTGTGACTTCCATCCATTGCCATCTCAAAGTGTTATTAACAGACAATTCTTGAAAACTTTCAGGCCAAATTTTAGATCGGTTTTCAATGTAAAAGGATTGCCATTCATCCATGGCATTTTCCGACCGTAATACTTTGTCAACAAATTGCTCAATTATTGCAAAAATGGCATGGTTGATTTCTACTGGCCAGTTAATTAGTTCTTCCTTTAGCGTTTCCAAGGACATTTTGTGCATCGCCGTTAAGAGATCCTGTATTTCCTGAGCGGAAGGTTTTATACTTAATTCCGCCATCCCTGTATCGGGGGTGAGATAATCAAGGTGTTTACGAAGTCTGTAATAAAAAAAACCCTGATAGGAAAGTTTAAAATCAATCAGCATTTTAAATGCGGGGTCTAGCGCTGGATATTGCTCCCCAAGCAGCCCAGCAATGTCTTCCAAGAAATTAGCTCCTACGTTTGGACTAATCCGATTCAATTTACCTTGGTTTGGATTACTTAAAACTTCGGAAAGTTGCACTTTGACTGATTCTACAGATTTAAATAAACCTTCCTCTAAACTCTCAAAATGTTGTGTTAAATGGGTTCGGCTAAAATTCAGGTAATACTCGCATGCTGATTTATACCCACCAAGTAAGTTACGAGTGTCTTCTATTTGTTCAATGCTGGGAATGCCAGAATCTAAATAGGCATTTTCCTGTGATTTTAACACATAAGCCTCAAAAGATGGGTCTGGAGAATCCCGTTGCTGTCGAAGCTCGAAAATTAATTGCTCGAATCCGGTATAGACGCGTTTAATGACATCCTTAAACAAACGATTAAAGCTATTAAAACTAAATGGTGTAGTTTCATCTACTCCAAGCGCCTCTGAAGCTTTAGTGAGCTCTAGTTTAATTTGGTTGTTTAAATTTTTAAGCCGATCGTAAAGAGATGCTATATATAAATGATCTATTTTCTCTATATTTTGAGCTACGTAATGTAACACCTTTTGCAATATAATTTCATCGACCTCGTCGGCGTTTGAACAATCTGCAATGGTCACACCTGAAAACTTCATTTGTTCAGAAACTTCTTTTACTAATCGTTCGCAGTTTTTTAAATTATCTTCGTTTGGTGAAGACGACTTAACATGGTTCATCACCAGGAACGACCACAACTCTAAGGGAAGTTCAGGTTGCGCACTTCTGACTGTGTCGTACAAATCAACTTCCTGCGGCTTCCAGATCTCACCAAGTCCAGATGGTTTTTTTACAAATAAGATGATGTCAATGTCATCACTAAGTGTTTTAGAAAGCCAGTTTTCAGCAACAATACCGGTATCACCCAGGCCAGGCATATCCACAAAAGCAATGTCCCCCATATTTTTGTGAGGGAACGAACAAATGATCCGTGCTTCCCGAACGGCTATATAGTTATAAAGGGGTCGTTGCCCTGAGGAATCCTCCTGAGCTATGAATTCGCGAACATTGTTTATCGGCACGTAATGGGGAGTAGCCTTGGACAATAAGTGCTTGTAATCAGGTAAGTGGTCTTTAAAGAGCTCAAGCTGCGCGTATTTAATCCTGGCACTTGTGCTTTGTTGTTTATTTAGAGGGAGTGGAGGAAGCTGTCTCTGTTCGAATTCTTCTAGTGTAGACGGCTGGGCCGAACCATCCAGTAACTCCTTATAATAAGGCGCTAGTACATCACGAATAAATTCACTTTGTGTATAAAATAAAATTTCTCCGTGTGGCTCATTAAAATCATTGTGAATGATAATGCTGCGTGTGCCCGTACAGTGCCCAAATGGGCTGGCTGGTATGGCATTGTCATCAAGACCGGATAAACTTCGCAGAAGTTGGCTTTTCCCTTGCCTTGCTAAACCTGTAACCCCAATATTGAGTGTTTTTCGGGCAAACCGTGCGTGATATTGAATTAATTTCCTCTCTTCTAACTCAATGCTCCGTCGAATCCCTTGAAGGTTAATACCCGACAATCTAAAATGAACAGTTTCGTTATTTGTAGAATTAAGAATTTCCTCGCGTCGTTGATCCATCACATCGATTGCGGTCTTCAAAGCACCAAGCAATTGAATGGTATTTGTAATCTTTTTAGCTATTGATTGTCGCTTGACCAGAAGAGGACTTACTCGGGGTTCTTTTATTAAAGGAAGGGTCATGAGGTAAATTTGGATTTTCTGTTTTCCAGTATAAAGTTACTTAATGAATTTAAACTGAGCAATGTAAATTCAAATTTCTTCACAAGCAATCTCCTTTCAAGATTACACCTTAACGGAAATAATTATAATTAGCTGATCGCTAGACACACCGGCTCTTTCCGCGTGGCCCTTAACCTGTAATTCAGTAAAACAATCAGCCAACACGCTTCAGTGAAAGTGATGCACAACCCTAAAGGATTTTAAAATAAACAGTCACATCATTTCAATTAGCAGGCCTGTAATGACTCTGACCCACATGGGTTTAAAGTTGTTGGATTTTTTTAAACAGAGCAGGGGTTCTGGAGACTGAAGGTGAGGATGTGGTTTAACGGTCAAATTTTGAGTTGTTAGCTGGTCCGAAGTCGGTTTGGCGAAGAAACGTAGTTGTCATAACTTATGATGCTCCTCATTTTTAGATGCGCCGGCTATGACCAAAAGCTTTTATTGCGCTTGCTGATAAAGCTATCCTCATCAAACGCGTTTGTTTTATGAAAATAGCTTTTAAAAAAATAAGAAAGTATATAATGACCAGTTTTAAGCCTTACGCTTCGAATAAGAGCTGTGAGCTAAGGGGGTTAATAAGTATATGTGAACGATATCATTTAGATGATCTAATTAGATGTACTCACCAGTTATTGAGTAGTAAATTTGAGTCTTGATTGTTGGCATTGAATGGAGTAGTGTTAGTAATTAATACCTAAAATACTATTTGTTTTTGACCGCTTTACTAAGCACTAGCTGTCAACGGCCATCCCTACTTAAAGCTGGATCCGTTTAAGTCCCTTAAAACGTCCGTGTAGGTAAAACGTATATTTTTAAACCTATTAGGAGCGAATTGTAATTTTTTATTTTGACCCACTATCCCCGGATGTGGCGTATCAATTTGCACCCCCTATTTTCCAGAAACAAGCAGCCATACAGAGCAGGTAATGCCAACTACAGACTCATTACGCCCCAATAACAAGCTTGGAGTAAGCCCTACTTTGATGATGGCCTTTCTCTTATTGACCGGTTCTTCCAGATTTCTGATCAACGTTTGTCGTAGATCTGTCAAGGAAACCAATCTCCGGCTTTAGGGCCGGATTGAGATCCGCGAGTGGCTCAGTAAGTTGTTAAGCAGGGCGTATATCCAACTGGCGGTCAACGGCGCGCGGCCAATTTAACCAAAAAATTGCTATAATAGGTGACAATAATGGTTCCAGAAGACACTGGTGTATTACTAGAGTTTGCGTAAGGGTTCGTTACCATCTTGGTAGGCAATAAAGGTAAACTATGGCAGGTTTACTTGGGACTGGTTCAACTCCTCGTCTTAATTTTCAATATTATCTTCCCTTTACGAATCGATGAACCTATCTCTCCAAGTGGGCCGAGTTGACAATAGCGTTCTTTACTCTGCTGAAATGCCTGCTGGTTGCAAACGCTTTATAGGAGAAGTCAACATAAAAAGTCTTCATGATTCCACTCTTCACCATTATCGCCATGGGGTTGTAGTTAACAATAGTCACTTACAAGGTGTACATCTGATTCTGAATGTCCAGAAAGGGTTGTACTTCTATCTCACCAATGGCTTTTGCCAAGGGTATGCCGAACACGTAGCCCTTTTTAACCCCGGGGGCCAGTTGTGGCGGATTGGCCCCGGTAACGATCAGGTCCCGGTTAAGCAGCAGTGCGACGAACATTGAGGAATCCATGAAAGGGGTTCAAAAGATGGTTTCGTTCTGAGAGTCGTCTAGCTCATTTTTCGAAGAAGGGTTACTAGGTTTGGTACTCCCTAACCGGATAAATGCAAAGTAATCTTAACGGCTATATTACTACCCTCAGCCTTTATCGATGAAGGTTGAGTTGCCGATTATTGCAAACCGAAAAATTGTGTGGAAAGGGCTTTAATTACTTGAAAAATCAGGAAGGGTTTTAAGTATGAGAGCGTCACCATATTGGCTTAACTATATCCTTATTCCCATTTTAACGGCTTGAAGATATAGTACGTTCTATAAATTAATTATTGATTGATAGTAGTTCTGGTTCATTTCTCTATCCTAACAAGAAAATAGCTACTTTGACTCCAGTTATTTCATTGACTAACGAAATCCGTTAAAACTATTATACTCTAGTCATTTTAGAGGGCAAGTTGCCTCCTTCATGTCATATTCGTAGCGCGACATTGAGCCAAAATTCCTGAACCTGAACTAACAAATGTGACTTACCAACCTTTTCTCTTAACTCATACTCGAGTTGGGTGTAGAACGATTTCCTTTGTTGGTTTAAATTAAAATTCTCATCGATATGAAATGTTTCTATTTTTTACTTTTAACTCTAGTGTTCATTATTAATTGTGAACGGAATAGGTTTAGTTCTCAGGATTTTGAAGGTAATACATTTACTGCCAGTATCTTACCTAATAAACCGGCTAGTAGCTCAACGGTGATCATTAGCGGTGTTTCGGGAGTAGTATATACCTTTGGTAAAAACGGTAAAGCAATTTTGCGCGGTACTTCTGGGATAACCACCACCGAATACTCCGTTAAATGGCAAATTAAAAATGACTCTTTAATCCTAGCTAGCTTTAACAGGGGCGGCTCGATTAGTATCAAGCGGTGGTTGATTCAAAAAACACAAGCAGGTTTCCTAATCAATGACGGGCAAACCAAACTTGAGCTATTAAGAATCGGAGAATAGAATTTATCAACATAATTCATCCAAAAGTGTCTTACGTCGGTTAAGGTATTAAGTTATTTGCAAAGGTCCGCCATTGACTAAAAACCAACAGCTTTTTGCCCCCTTTCAAAAACTATCGCCCTATCATAGGATGCATTTACGGCTTCAAATTGAGCGTAGACAATGCCTAAACAGAATAGCGCGCATCCGGCTACCTTAACACCGATCACAGTCATTCAACCACCCTAGCGTTTGAATAAACTTCTCTAATGGGGTATCAAAAGGAAACGTCTTTTAAAATTTTAACACTAAATAAACCAGTAAACGCGGTTGTCTCAAGCTGTGAAGTAAAAAAAGAGTTGTCTCAAAATAAACGTTACAACTTTTGTAAGAATCACAAAAATTATAACCAGTAGAGACATTATTTTTAGTTACGATAAAAAGCGAACCATGTTAGCCTAAACAGGTAGCAATGGCCTATCTAGTCAGAATCCTGTTACCACCCCTTTAGGCGCAGTAAATACAGGGTAAAACGGATCAACCGGCTCTATACAATATTTTAGTAATCGCAACTGAACTTCTGTTTGGATTACGCGGCTATTTCTTACAAAAGATGGGCTCTGGTTAGCAGTGCAGCCTGCTGCTATTCGGGCAAGTATGGTGTCTCCATTCACCGAAGTTTAAGTTTAAAAAAACTAATAGAAGAAGAATTTTAGTTAAAATAAAAAGGTATCGATAGCAGTTTTCCCCTGTTAGCGTCAATTGTAGCAGCAGAACATAAGTAATACCACCAACGACAAACTAGCTCGAGGCTTAGCCAACTAAACAAATAAATGGGGAGTATAATTACTATCAAATTGATATAATCATAAACTTAAGTAATTAGAAATGAAATAGGCTTGTTAATAGTCATTTTGAAAAAGACGAAGATCAATTACACTTAACACATTTGCAATCGACAAAGTATCGACCCAAGATAGATTTTTGGTATAAATAGTAGATATCCTAATATTTTTTAAAGGCAAGTGGAACACGTTGGAACCACTCGTCCTTAAAAATGTACACCTGCAGCAATGACTTTTACACGTGGGTAGGTTTCTAAGTAAATTAACTTTGATATTTATGCAAATTACTCATCAACTTACTTTAAGCAGTAACCAAATTGGGAATGGGTTGCCAGTCAGAATTTTTACATGCTCGGGAACAGTTGTGGATTGGGTTATCCAAATTCCTACAATGTTTTGTCAAGAAGATTGTGAGAATTTAATATAAAGTAAACCCACTGACACCTATAGACCAGTGGGGCCATCCAACCATCTTTCATTAGCTTAATTGATCGTGCCATTTATGTCTGCGCTTGATTGCTAAGTAATTATGGAAAAGATTAAGAACTCTTGACGCATCTGAATCCTCTAACAGCTGTCTGACGTCCATTACGCCTACTTACAAGATGCGTTTTCAATTAAACGAGTCGGCTGGACCGACGTCCCTGGATGAGCTTCATATATTTAGTCGAAACCGCCCTTGCGGTCCTTATAAGCCATTCACTATTGCACTGAAACTATAACGCTTTCCAACGTTTAAAGTAGTGGTTGGTGCGAGCGCATTCCTAAGACTCCAGTTGCCTAAACGAACGCGTGTTTTAGCGGCTGACGTCGATTATTTTTACGGCAGAATTCAGAGGTTGTATATTCAGTAAACGTTGCTATAAGATTGGGAATCTTCAGGTTTGAGTCGCTCTTAGACCCATTCACTGAGAGGCTTGCGTGAAATTACTCACTCTCATATTGGCCACGGTCGCTTTACTAAATGGAAATGATACCTAACTAGGTTGCCCGTCCGGATGGTACGGCTCAAGTAGTCTTCAACCCATTGCCGTCTGGTTTTTTGCCAGGGGCGCTGGGATCATTGAAAACACATACCGTATACTTTTACACCCTCGAGTGGAAGCCATTATTAGTAGCCGTAAGTCAGTCAACATGCAGCTTGAACAAGAAAATCCTTCTCTGCTTTACGAAAACGGGGGTTAACCGGATTAATACCTGCCTAGACTTTACCAAGTCTATTTTCAACCTTTATAGCAAGCAAAGTGCGCTTGACGAACTGGTGGAATAATGTATACACAGGTAAGCATACACGGTAATGTAAATTCCTTTCTTATTTAGCAGAAGAATACTCCCTGTGTTAATTTATCCATCAGCTAAGTTGACCTGATAGGAACTCAATTTGGGTGTTAGTCTGTAAAAAGCTAAAATGGGTTACGCGTTGCCTTTTTAACTTTTAAAGAATACGCGCGAACCTTACTTGAAATTAGTACTCAAAGGCGGGAACTACCCCTATTTCAAGAAACGGTTGCTCTCTATACATTAGTCCGTGTTGACAGGACGCCAATTAGAGAAAAAGGGCGGCTTTTTACATGGGCCAGTAGAATGGATAGTCGGTTATTACCCTTATTCAATGAAGCATGAGTAAATTCGAAAAACGATCGGGGGCTTGATTTTTATTTTAATCGTTTGAAGCAAATTAATTTAACAAATAGTCATTAACTCTCTCCAACTCCTAACTACAGATGAATTTTTACCAACTTGAAACATGGGATGATGAACGCCTGACCTGGAGTCCTGTTCTGGACCCACCCAGAGGCCATAAAGATTATACTACAACCGACATCTTTACCCGCAACCCACTTACTCAGCAACAGGCTCAAAGGCGATTAAGGTCTTTAACTAAGAAATTCCCTTTCTTAACGTTTAGAATTAACACAGTACAAGTTAATAAAGTCTTTAACCAATGTACTAGCCCCAATGAAACCTACCAATGTTTCTCTTAACTAAGGGCTTAATACCCTTCCACAAAACATTAATGCAAAGGCTATTGATTCTATTCGGTCGGGGTTATGAGTAACTCTAGCCTTCTCTAGCCTACCTACTGGTGGTATGGGCTAACGGGTTGTAAAAGTTTAGACAGGTATAATCACAAGGATATGCGCTATTTTTTCGGTTCGGCATGGTTAAGGGGAAGACATTTCCGAAAAAACAGCCTAGCGAGTGGAATTATACGGTCACAAAATCTTGCATTAGGAAATCACTACTCAAGACACAGTCTTACTCGGTGAATCATTCTATAAAAGGATAATCCGATAATCATTTAAAGATTAAGGCTTTTAATACGACCATTTAGCCGTGCTCCTCTTGAAATTCTCGAATGGCTATAACAAACTTTTAACCTCACTATCTCTGACAATAGTTGGCCAAGCAGTTTCAAACGTGTCCTTATTATACGCGTCGGGTTATGTTATGCATTTAATGGACTTAGAGTGAAAAATCACTGATGTCATCATAGTTAAAAAATAGTGAGTAATTACGGACGTATTGGTTTGTTCTTACAGAGCCAATAAGTAGCTTTGGGCTAACGTAACTTAAAAGTTGAAAATGAACATAAATCCTACAGATGAACTAGAACAGATAGGCCGTATAATCAGTAGACTAAAAACATACAAAATTGAACAAAGGGTTACTACCCTATGCTTTACTAAAGACGAGTACATGAAACAGCACTTAACTGAGGAGGATTGGAAATATTGGCTAGGGACGGTAAAGAATGAGTTGACCAAGATAGGAGCCTAATTCAGACATTATACATTCCGTATAAAAGTTTCTTTTCGTCTAGTTGCTTTAATGTCAATTATAGGAAAAGGAATATTCATTGATGGATAAATAAGTTTGTAATAATTGTATCTTGCTGATAGTATGGCGAAATACAAACAATCAGACTACGAAGTGCTCCGCCGACACTGTGTCGAGTTTCCTCAGCAGGGCTGGAAGCAAGGCCCCGTTGCTATATCATCAAGAAAACCCACCAGTGCTCCAACTCGCTTAACTACCGACCAACTGGGTCAACTCGTTGATGCTCTCAACAAAGCAGCTGAGCATGATGGTTTTGTAGGTGCTATTTGAACAAGGCTCCACATCAATGAGTCGGGCTGCCGGATCAGTCATCAAGAAGTTCTTCTATGTCAGTTATGACCCCTCTCAAGTTAGACGTTTGTTAAAGAAAGTAGGCTGGCCGGGGCGCCGGAGGGACCCTCAAAAACCACAGGCCAAATCCCGTCAGCCGAACGCATGAACGGTAGTCCAATGGCGTCAAAACCGGTTACCCGAACTCAATCGGATCGCCGAAGCTAAAAAGTCCAAGTTGAAGGGAGAGTTATTTTACATGTTGATGGATCCGCCTGTTAGCTGCTTTCCCTCTTTGCTCACACGTGGGCACCTTGCAGTCAGACGCCAGTAGTTGTGGAGCAAGCAGCTCGTACTAACTTGAACGGCCCGCCGAAGCGGCTTGATTGCTGCTGTTGCACCCAACGGGCGGATCTATATGGCAGGTTAGAATCAGGCTTTTATAAACGAAGATATTGTATGATTTTTGAGTAAGCCCCGCTTTCGATACCGAAAGCGGGGCTTACTTGTGATCTGGCAGGGCCGCCTGTACAGACGGGGCAGCGATCCACCGCAGTGAGGTGGTAAAAACCTTTCTAAAAAAGAGTCCAGGCCGGGTTTATTTAAAACGTCTACCAGCCTATAGTCCCAAGTCCAACTGCAACAGCCGATCGTTCTATTGAACTCGCGTGGAGCCCATTGAAATGGAGTCTGAACAATCAACAGGTCCGCCTGGTGGTGTTTACTAATCTGGAGACCCTTAAAACAGCGGTGCTTGATCAAGTCAAAATCTTGGAAAAAGATTCGAAAATGGTAGAGTCATTCTTCCGTAGGAAAGAAATTGGATTCGTCACAAGCCAATTCACAGAGCTATAATGTAGACGAGCCTCAAATTGTCCAATGCTAAACTTACAGTAAATAACTAAACGGGATGGCCAAACATACATCACCTCTGATGATTTACTGCCTAATTGATGGAAATTCTACATTATAAATTGATACCTGTCTGAGCCAACACTATGTATCAACTTATAATGTAGATATATTTGAGTTAATTTTTCAAAAACTATTCAATTATTTGTATGCAATACATAATACTTTTGATAAGTATGTTTTCTACTTATTCACAAGTCACATTGGCTCAGACTGTTAATTTAGACCAGCTCATAAAACTAAAAAGCCTCAACTATAATGATTTTGAGAAAATTGTAACGCAAAAGGGATATCAGTATTTAAATTCAACCAACGACGATGAGGCTACTATGTACGAGTTTGTGCATAAAGGCAAGGATAATCAGCCTGATGGCTACCTTATTTATACAACAGTTAGCGAAAAAAAAAATGTATTAGTAACTTACAAAATGTCACAGGTATCAGTCTACAATGCCTTGAAGGCAGAGGCAGAAAGAGTAGGATTTGTTATTAAGAAATCAGGTCAAATACCTGAAAAAAATGATCTTTACATAGTATATGAAAAAGGCTCTAGAGCGTTGACTTTTATAGCTCACATAGTTATGGATGACTTAGGCAAAAAAATAGTCAAGTATGATTTGTTAATTAATTAAAAGGATTACAAGGTTGGAGTTGTTATGAGAGTTTTTTTGGCGCTTATTGATCCGTGAATTAGTCAGTAAAGAAGGCAACTTCTTCTTTATGGAAGAAGGCTTGGATCAATTTTCGATCTTTCTCCAATAGGATATTTTGTTTTAGAACAGCTATTGTCAACTCGTTTAAGGTTAGAAATACCTGATTCTTTAGCCGTTGCTTTAACTGATTCCAAACTAACTCGACTGGGTTGAGTTCGGGACTATATCCTGGTAAACGCTCAAGATGAACTCGACCAGGCCGTTCTCTTAAAAAGGTTTTGACGGCTTCACTGTTATGGATCGAGGCCCCATCCCAGATCACTCATGAGTCTCGCTTTCTGTAACGACTACACAGTTAAGTTAAAAACCACACCATGTCTTGGCCAGTAAAAGCCTGATTCTGACCGGCCATATGGATCCGTCCGTTAGGAGCGATAGCGGCAACAAGACTAAGATGGTCCCGACCCGCTTTCTCTTTAAAAACCGGTGTCTGGCCTCGCGGAGCCCAACTATGAGCTAGGAAAGGCAATAGATAACAGGCTGATTCATCCACTTACAAAGTAACCAGCCCTACAACTTGGACTTTTTAGCTTCGGCGATCCGATTGAGTTCGGGTAACCGCTTTTGCTCGACGCGCTCAGGGTTTGTTAGCGAGCCTTGGCTTGGGGTTTCTGACGAGTCCAACCCACTTTTTTCAGTAGCCGACCTACTTGAGAAGGATCATAACTGACGCCGAAGAGCTTTTTAATGACTTCATTGACGCGTGGTCTAGTCCAGATAATGCCGGGGAAGCCATGATACTCGGCCCCTCTGTTAAGTTCGCCGACAAGTTGGGTGAGTTGGTCAGTCGATAAACGAGTTGGTGCACCGATGCGTTTTCGCCACACCAAAGCAGTCTGTCCCTGTTCCCGGTAGGCCTTCAAGGTGCGGCTAACCCAGCCAGGTGTTAAGCCTAAAGCTTGAGCGATAGCCGCTTGTTTCCAGTCTAAATGTTTTAGTTCTACACAGTGTCGGCGTAGCACTTCATAGTCAGCCTGTTTGTATTTGGCCATTTCTCAAGCAAAGCACAAATGTTTACAGACTTACTCACGGATCAATAGATGCAGAAACGCTTGGGCATTCCGGATGAAAGCGGACTTCGTGCTCTCGGCCGCCTGGATTGAGGGGTGTAACATAATTAAGGTTACTCATTTGACAGTTTACATATAAAGCAGATTTGTTTTTAGCCTTGATGCGGGTAGATTGGGCAGGCGCTAAAGCATTTTTATTTTTTTGTGACTTCTCGCTTATTCATCGTCTATATGATGTACAGCAGACCAACTATGCCCGGCTCAACAGGTCGGGTTTCTTGTTTTTAATGGCTAGCCGTTCCTGCCCAGGAGAAGCGACCCGGCACGGCTGACTTGATTCCAAATGTAGTCGTGACTGGCTTAAGCTCGATTTGAATCGTTTCGGAGTCGATAGCCATTGTCGCCAGGGCCTCATAAATGAGCTCTACCGCCTTTTCGATGCGACCCCAACCCTCCTCACCCCGTAGATCAAGGCCCATTGTTGTGTGGTCCAGTTGGGCCTGTATGGTCAAATAGGATAACCCGCCCAGCACCACCGCCGCAATCGCTTTGTGATCACTGCCTTTGACAAACGAGAACTGATTGACCAGACTGGTGAGCTGCTGATCCAGCGTCCTACTCACCGTATCGGACAGGGGATCATTCTCCTGAACCGTAGCCATTAAGAGTTGTCGAGACGAGGGCGAGGCACGCACCTTATTGATCAGGTTCAGGGCATTGGTTGACCAGTAGGGCGCTATATCCTTATAATGAGTCGGTCGCATCTGCTCCAGCACGACGGGCGTGTAAGCGGGCAGCACACGTCCTGTGCTTACATAATAGTCTAATAAGCCATCCAGGTTGCCAAAATAGCGATACACCAGTACTTTACTGATGCCCCCCTTTTCGGCTACTCGAGTAACACTGACGCCTTGCATACCTGCTTCAGCCAGTACTTGCTCCAAGGCAATGAGGATCCGTTCAGTGGTGGCGGATCGGTTTCGTTTGTAGGTTGCCATGGTAGTGATTGTTTATCGATTAGTGAATGAAACGGGTCGTAAATAAATTCTTAAAAGATCGGTACTTACCGGTCAGGTGATTATTCCCTGCCAGTAGCTTACCAATAAATGCCAGGGTGTAGGTTTATGAAGGCCGTGTTGCTATTCCGTCGTTGGATCACCGACATGTTGAAAACCCGTTTATCGATTGGCGGCTACGGTGTAATACTGGTGTGCTTTTTCGCGGGACCGTTTCAAGCGCATCTTCAAAGCGCTTTCATTGAGGCCGAGCTGTTTGGCAATCTGTTGAACGGGCAGACCCTGCTGGTACTTCATGCGCAGCAGATCAGCCTCCTTAGGGGCCAGCTTCTGGAGGGCCTCACTGAGCAACTGTAAGCGCTCTTCCAGGGGTTCCTTTTCCTGGACATCTGCGAAGCGATTAGCCTCCTGCTCGTCCAGACTCGAGACCGGTAGCCGCTTGGTGACTTTGATCTGGTCCAGGCAGTAGTTGAACGAGATCGAATACAGCCAGGTAGAAAACGAAGATTTTTCCTGAAACCGGTCCAGCTTCTCAAAGGTGCGTATGAAAATATCGTGGGTATAATCCTGGGCTTTTCCGGCGTCTTTGGTTAGGGAAAGACACCGCCGGTAAACCTTGCTGACATAGCGGTTATAAAGAACTTCAAAGCAACCGTTGGGATTGGTGGTGAACTGCTGGCGGATTAGGTCTTCGTCGTTGAGTAAAGTTTTCATTTTCTGGAGTAGCGAATGGTATTTGTTTGATCAATAAGTTTCCTTATATGATTTGTTGACACAAATTTGTTTCAATACCCTCGATAAAAAGAACTTGCTTCGATGAAGCGTTAAATTTGCCGGTTTTTTGGTTGCATTTTAGCGGAGAGTAATCTCAACACGATAAAAATCTTAACAGGAAAAAGTCGGAGTACAGCCCCGACCACGCATGTCGTTTGGTATCGATTAGGAAAAGGCAGGTGTTAAAACACCTTATTAGAGTTCTTACCTTAATTCAACTATGATGAGGTGCCTTAAGCCTTTTCTAGTCACGGATGAGGCTATCGTCTTTTAACCGACTCCCGTTACGGATGAGGGTAAACGGCAGAGGGCAATTAAAAGCTACCCTATAATTTTGGGTTATAAAGTATACGCATATTTATCTGAATGAAACTGAAAGATATAAATCCCGACCAAATCACCCATATTCAGGGAGATGGTAATTATAGCCGGGTTATCCTAACGGAAGGCTATCCGATACTGATAAGCCAGACACTCGCCCGATTTGAGCCGTTTTTACCCGCTTTTATTTGGGTGTCTAAGCAGGTACTGGAACTCTTACGTATAGGGGAAGGCATTGTGAAGCCATGATTCTCAAGAGTCTACATTCCGACATATGTAATTTGTACTAAACTTACCTTTGTCTGGCTTTTGATTCACTCAGGTATCAACTTTCTTTTCGCTCCCCACTTGGTCATCAAGCTGAGGGTTTTTTCTCTAAACATAGGTGGTTGAGTAAGCAAAAAAGTGACCGCCACCAGTAGTTAACTTCTAAAGAGTATACTGTTGCATACAATTACATACTCTACGTTAAGATTTAATACCACGACAAGTTAAGTGCAGGAGCAACCCCACTAGAAGTACTAGTGGGGTTCTTATTATAAACAAACCTCCTATTTGGCCAAGTAGGTCCTTGTTGAATCCCTCAAAAGCTGATTCCTCCCAATCAACGTCATTAAACGCTGGGCCAATTGTTGGCTGCTTCGTTGCACTAGGCAAGCCGGGCGCTCAGCGTGGCGCCGTTACGGACAAATTGCCGACGCGCGCAATCGTTATATGCCAAACTATCCTATTGGTTCATAACAGCTAGGGGTTGGGCGTCAGAAAATCGACAGCCCCCCAAATAAATGGCGGAAAAGCGACTCTGAGAGAACGGATTAGTTCAAAGGTAGTCTTAATGCGTATACTACGAACAGTGTTGGACAGTTCTTAACATCAGTTCTCCCAAAAAACGCTGAATTCACTACATAAAAAAAACTTGCTCCTTGGATAAGCAGTTTCAAACTGTAGCTTAGGTTGTTGATAACCCAGGGAAAGGTAAGGCCAACGACGGTATACGATCAAACTGTGCATTCTTTGTACACAATCAATTCCTTAAAGGCGGCCTCCTAGTCGTACTTATTCTTTTTCACAGAAGGACATCGGCTTAATGTAGACTAGAGTTTGTGTTTAAACTGACCAGGAGGGGTCATCAAGAAAATGACCAATTCCCCGCACCGGTATCAATCAAAATTAATCAAAAGGGTACGAAAATGCTGATGGTAGTGTTGCTTAGCTTCTTTTAAGTTAGTGAATAAATCGGTACGTTGATACGCTTTACAGTCGCTCAACCAGTAAGTCGCGGATAGAATTTCTTCGTTGTCCCGGCGCAAATCGACATCAACAATATCCAGCTTTGTTATCTGAAATTCTTTCGAAACAACAATCACTTGATCCCCCATTGCAAGTAAAGTTGGCATATAATTTTATTAAGTTAAATTACCGATAAATTACTAAGTAACATTACTCTACAAAAACCATATAGGAGCTTTTGTATCCATGCATTATCTTTAAAAACTGATTAAATTGAGCCAAAAGTTCACTTAATACTATACTGTGAAAATACAATAAGTTATTATTAGGTAATCAATAAACTTTTGCCTGGGGCAAAGGTGAAGGTGTAAACATTCAGCCCGTTGCTGGCCACGTCTGAAGGCACTGGCTAGGCCCGCCTGCGTAGGCTCCCGGATGATTTCACGTTCAAATTCAATCAGGCTGGCGAAGATTCTAAACACCAGTCGTCTTTGAGTCATGGTGGTATTAACCGGATCATTCAAACTAATCAGGCCAACGCCCCTATGCTCCAGTGAATTCACCACCTCCACTAGGTGAGCCAGGGAACGACCAAGCTGGTCGAGTTTCCAGATTACTACGGTGTCACCCTCGCGCAAGTGCTCAGGGAGTTTAGTTAACTCCGGTCGCTTTGTTGAACTAAAAAAATATTTATTCTGTAACTTTTTTGGTTAATTAGCTACATGAGGACCAATCAATAATTCACTTATTACTTTTAGGACATTTTGATGTCTAATGAATTATAAGTACCAATATAATAAATATTTACATGACAATTGCCTTCTCAGCCGTCGATCATGAAAACCAGATCAGGGAGTTTCTTTGTGTAACCCAGTCATTTATCAGCGTATCTAGATTATTAAACAGTGTAGCTGATTTAGGCCATACGTTGATAAACGTGCGCATTACTGACCGTGATCGTGAATTAGACTTTCCTTTTGAGGCGTGTGCTAGGCAACAATTTTCACAACAGATGGCTCAACTAGAAAAAGAATGGATGTTTATCCTAAAAAAAGCCATCTTATCCAATGCCAACATAGTCAAGGTTAACGTCAAATAGTTAATTAAACCGATTAGCAATGAGTAAAAGCTGACTTATTTTTTCAAGTAACACCTACTAGTCTTGCCACCTTGAAAGAGCCTAATCCAGTTAAAGGGTCTAAAATACTTTAGCTTTAAAGATAGTTATAAGTCCCTAACATTCATTTAAATTGACTTCTTTGTATATACTAAATCGAACTTTGTTTAGTTAACGCAGGGGCAATAGCCTTAGTAGAATCTTTGGTAGTGGCTTAACTGTGTTGATCAGCAAAGAAAAATTGATTAATAAACAGGCCAGTTGCTGTGTCGTGAACCAAGATTGATTACGAATAGTAAATAGTTCGGCGTGTTAACCGTTTTAAGCGCGTTCGAAGAGTTAAATACTTCCGTTCAAGACCTTGTAAAGAGACTTTTCGAATTAAGCGCAAGCGTTGATCTAAGCAATCGAAGTAAGCCGGCACGGGCCGCCCCGCACCAAGAGTCCGTTAGCCACCTGATTACTTCGATTTTGGCCTCCTCCAACAGATTTAGCAAGTGGTGGAACGTTTGGTGAGCACGGCCGCACCGGCTAACCAGTCCAAAAATAGAGGTAATAATTTCGCCTATTTTTTGAAAGAATAGCCCTGCTTATCGGTACTAAGTACCCAATTGAGCGCATTTATAATCAACAGTTTCTGGGTTGCATCGGAATATATCTCGTCGCCATGACCCATATTCAGATAGACCATCCGGTAACGCCGGTTCGTCCATATCACCGGCATATCACCAAAGTTTATAACGTCTTTGATACCCATTGGATAATTGTCGGCTGAAAGCGATAGCAGTACGTTAATATCTTTGTTCTGACGGGGACTTGGGTTCCATTGGTACCATTCATTGGCCGGGGCAGTCCAGTTTGGCGGTAGATTTTTGGTAACCGGATGACCAGGTTGATCAGCGACTAATGTAGCGGGTTGAGGGGCCCAATTGTTGCAATAAAATATACCTCCGCCCAAAAAGGTAACAAACCAGGGCCAATGCGTATCTTTATCGTTGTAGCCCGATTCGTGAAACCCATCCAGCCGCCACCCGCTTCCATATACTGCTCAAATACAGCCCGTTCCGCATTTTTGCTTGGATAGCCGTTGGGTATGATGAGGAGTTGGTATTCTTTTAACTTTTCGTAGGGGTATCTACCAAAATTCTGAGTAGTATCCAAGATGAACCCATCACCAACCGAGAGCTTTTTCAGAAAGTTAATGGTTTGATGGGCAAAAATCACATGGTCTTTTTCCGTTCGCTCATTAAAATAAAGCAACGCCTTGAAACGAGGTGCTTTGGCATAGTTGGCTGGATAATTTGTCGGCACTTGTGCGTTCCAGTGAATCGAGAACAAAACCAGCAGGGTTACTGTACTAACTCCTTTTTGGCAATGAATCATGGATGCTCGTCTAGATTTTATGAATGTTGCTTTTCTCCTTTAGTATTCGGCCAGTAACGATAACCACTTACCGGCTGAGGTAACCCATACCTCTTTATAGGTAGCATTATTAATGGCTGGCCACCAGGGAACATCATCATTATTGGCGGTTCGTATACCAACGGGTATTTCACCAGTAATTTCCCCAGACGAAAAACTATCCAGTTGCGGATACCGATTTCCTTCCCCGTAAATGAGCGATTGCCCAAATGGATTTTTTCCCACCGTCCAATACAATTGTTCGCGCCCAATTTGAAGCAATTGCTCATCGTGTAAAAAATGTCCACACAGAGCAGCCGCCTTGCCGGTAGATAGATGGATAGCCGTATTGCCATTGAAAATGCTGAACCAAACGGGGAATCGCTTCAGGTAGTGCTCCTCATCCAACTTGACCCCTTTTGTCAATTGTTCCGTATATAACGCCTTGGCGTTGGCTGGTGGAAATAAATGTAACGAATTGAAGGCCGCCGAATCAGCCGCTTCCTCTTTATGGTATACCCCACTGGGTATCATGCCGTACGGAGCTGTGTAAATCCGGATGTCTTTGAGATAATTACCGTACAACTGTATGGCCTGATACCACTTCGGATAATCGGCATGACTGCGCTGGGCTTGGCCTAAGCTGATAAGTGCTTGCATGAACACCTGATCGCGGGACTGATGCACGAAATGCACAATGGATTTTCGGGTCGTATCCCGGTAAAAAAAACCGGTAAGCCCTTGGGCATCGCCCAAAGGCTTAGTCCGCTGACACTGGAGAGTATAGCCGATAAAGTCGACGGCCGTTTGGGCGTACTGCTTTTCGCCAGTCAATTGGTAAAGCATACTGGCTGCCCAGGAAACAGTGGCCATGTACTGGCTTTGCGACGTATTATACGTATGCTCGTACATCTGGGTGAAGCCCCCATACCCGCTTTCGTGATACGTCTTCATCGCCAACTTAAAATCCTCCCGGGCTATTTTACCCAGGTAATGGCTAAAGGCAGGAGCTCCATCTAGGGTTATGGCGGCATAAGCCTCATAAGCGGCATACAGAAACGTATCAAAGGAGTTATTCTGTACCCGCACCGAATGAATATCATCCAGCGTTCCAATCACGCCATCCTGCCAAATAAGCAATCCCATACTGCTGGCCCGGTAGCCGTCGTCATACCGGTTTTTCAACACGAAATTAAGCCCCCATTCGGCCTCTTCCCGCAAGCGGGCGGCTAGTAACGGGTTTTTTGTACGCTGGTTTTTAAACGACTCCAACAAAGCAAACGTAACATCGGCTGTTTGCAAGGTTTGCTGAGACAGGTCACCAGCGTCATGCCAGCCGCCACTATAGGAAATCTGTTTTCCTTTATGCTCGGAAAACAGGTCAAGGTGACACTGTCCGTGGATGTTGGGTACCGCATACCCGCACCGCTGACAGAAAATATAATTTAATACCCGCCACTGGGAAGCCGTCCAAATGTGGGTACTGATCTCGAAAGAAGCGGTTTTAATGGGTCCGAAGACGATATGGTAGTTACCCGCTTTTGTGAACGTACTAAAGTCAAGCACCTCGTAGTTACCCGTAGAGGTTTGTACTCGCTTTGCGTTTGCTTCATAAACTACCCGGTGAGTCGCTTCATTGATCAGTTGAAAACGGGGGTTGCTAGTGCCCGTTTTCCAATTGGCTATAGCCGTTTTTTGACCTTCGGTCATGTAACCCGATGTGGAATAGACAAGGCTATTAGGAGCTGGCATCCACCCATGGCTTGTTTCCTGGGTGCTTACTTGTTTTAAAACGGGTTGATCGATGTAATAAACAATAGAATCACCACTGGTCAGGTTTTTGCCCTTTAATGATACGTAAAAGGCAATTTCGTCCACCTCATCTCGCCTTAGGTCCGACAGATCCACATAACAGTGGTTCCACTGGTGATTGGTCAAACTGAGAAGATGGTCGGCCGACGCCATCAGCGTTCCGTTCTTGGGGAATCTGATCTTATTTCGAACATCAATATTGATGTTTACAACCTGGCCCCCTTCGGCCTCGGGGTAAATAAAAAAATCAAGTCGGTTATAAGCTTCCCAATTTACTCCATTCAAGTCTAACTGTATACGGCAATTGCCATAGGTAGCATAGTCCGGGTCATTGCTGGAGCCTATGGCCCTTTTTCCGGTAGCGGTTGGCAAACTTAACCGTAAAACAGGCTGCCCTGATTTTTTGCGCCCATTAGCAATCGCCAGTTTTCCATAACCGGTATGTTTCCAGTTGCTGAAAACAGCCGCTGCGCTCAGGGGCTCCACTGTACTGACTGGCTTGGCCAGTGACATGGCTTCGTACGATCGGGCATGATCAAGTGGTAAAGGCCGATGAATGAGACCACTTCGAACAATTTCATTGAATAGTTTACTATGAATTCCACTTGCTGGTGTCTGGGCGTGAAGGATCGAAGCTGTACAGGCCACTAGAAACGTAAAGAGTACTCGTAACGTCATCTGTGCTAGTTAATAGAAGATGTCAATCAAAAGTAATTATTTAACCTATGTGAGCCTTCGGTATTTGTAGGGAAACCTCATAAACCAATAGAATTAGGCAACTATGGCCAATTTGTGATGAGTGCTTGTTGGTGAATTATAGTTGCCAACCATTGAAAGCGAGTGGCTGGTGGTTGCCAACTGTTAAATAAGTTGCTTTTCCCACCCTGTAAAGCAAGGGGTATGTTGTTTGGTAAGATATAGATTTTTCACCCTACTCACGGTTCTTCCGATCGAGAACTTTATGGCATGGTTTGCTTTAGGAAGACGACTAACCTTTGCGCGACCGTCTTACGAAAACGCTCCCACTTGAGATGAAAGCGCTTTTTTGTCATGCGCTGGCTTACCCTACTTTTATTCGGACGTTTTCATAATCA
>NZ_BAAGSJ010000012.1:0-148588 GCF_054782495.1 Spirosoma aerophilum
AATTCAGACGCTGAAAAATCGATGTAGAAAGCGGAGTTGTGCAACAGCCACGAGCGTTTTAAGAGAAAAACAGAGCTTGCAGATATTTATTTCGGTGCTGTTTTTCTATCAAAACCGTTTATTAGCAATAAATTATAGTATATTCTCCTGTACGGCCTGGTACACTGTCCGGACGGTAGGTTGGAAACCCAGACGACGAGCCAGCGTACTATCACTAAGCAGGTACCAAGGGTTAACCAGCGGCTCGGAAGAGGAGTCTAATGGCTCACCAACTAATTGGGCTAATTCGTAAATCGACGTGGGGGCTTCATCGGAAATATTGACGATGCGCCTATCAATCACACCCAACAAAGCTAAATTCATCGCCGTGGCGATGTCGCGGTGGTGGATGGTACTCATCCGCATGGCGGGGTGCCAGTTGCCAGCTTTCGCATACTTGGGTAAGGCTTCCAAATGCCCATCGCCATCCCCGTAGACGAAGGGAAATCGAAGCACTACCCAATTCAGACCACTTTCCCTCAGTTCCTTTTCAGCCGCCACCTTACTGGCAGGGTAGGCTTGTTGTGGAGTTACATCGTCATCTTCCCGGCCGGGATGCGGATTATCGGCGTTGTAAACGTTGGTCGTACTAGCCAAAATGAATCGGGCGGCAGGAGCATGGGCTTTTACCATGCTGATCAAGTTGCGTGTCCCTTCCAAATTGCTCTTCCAAATCAGATCGGTGTCTGGCGTGCGAAACACGGCGGCCAGATGAATAATGGCGGACACATCTTTCACGGCCTCGGTGAGCGATGACAAATCGAATAGGTCGCCCTCTACTATCGTCACACCAGCTGTAACGCTCTTTCCGGCTCGTACCAGCGCACGGCAGTCCATGCCTGACTCGACTAGACGCTGGAGCAGGCGCTCTCCAACCAAACCGGTCACACCGGTTACCAATAGTTTACCTACTTGTCTGTTCATATCCTATCTGATGTATGACAGGAACAAAGTTCGCCAGAGTGCCGGCAACAAAGCTGGATGAAAACCGATGGGTTCAGGACAAATCCTGAAAAAACTCGGCAACCGTTTTCCCGGTTACTTTTTTAAACAAGCGGGAAAAGTAATCCGGGTCATTAAAACCCAGTTCAAACGCTAGTTCTTTGACCGAAGACCGCTCTCCATAATACATCCGGCGTCTGGCTTCCAGGATCAGTCGATTCGTCACAAATTCTTTGGGTGAGCGTCCCGAATACTGTTTAACGAGCTGATATAAACTATTCGTACTGAGGGCCAGTTCCTGAGCAATATCCTTGACGGCCGGGTGATGGGTCAAGTTGTTTTCGACAAATACTTTGAAGCCGATGTATTTGGCAAGTCGGTCATCGGCTGGCTTTCGCTCCCCGGCAAAATAAGCCGCATTGATTTCAGTCAGGAGGCTATTGAGATGAGCTAAGATGAGTTCAGGGTCTGTATCTGAAGCCGTTAATAAACCTTGAAGCATGGCAAAGATCGCTTGAAGCCTACTGGCGGCAAGCGGTGAAAACCTTATTTTTTGCTGATTGAGTGGATTCAGCAGGAAGGGGTATTGTCTGGGTAACTGGGACAGGCATTGGTCATCAAAGCCCAATTTATAATAATTGTTCCCGTGTAGGGCGAAGGCTAGCTGTTGAATCTGGTAGGGCCAGGCGAACAATAACTCATACTTCCCAACCTCGACTGTTTCTCCATCAATACCATATTGCGTATAGCCCTCCAGGATAAATAGCAAGAAATAGTAGGGTAAGCGGTGGGTAGGACCATATTTTCCTCTAGCCTCTGGAGAGACATGGCCAAAATTGGGAGAAACGATCCGAATAGGCAGTTGGTTATTCTGGCTGAAATCTTCTGGTAACGAATTGGAACCGGTCATACCTAGTGATTGCCAACATGGATGAATCAAAACATATATTTCTAGCTGGGAAAGGCAACTATGACCTGACCTAGTAGGGTGTAAAGTTTACCTTTAACTCCACAAAATACAAATGAGTGTCGCGCATAGTAGCCGAAAATTGAGGCCTTACCATATCGTGAAACGCCCATTTAAAGCGACAGTTACCACCAGTCTCTAAAATGGTATCACCAAAAATGCCCTGTTATCTATGCTAAACCCGCCGTTGGTAAACGTGGATCAATCGGATAAGGCTGAATCGAGAGGACGCGGCACTCGCTACGTTGAGCATGTAAGGGATCTAACAATATATTCCGAGAAGGTGAAAGGGGAACAACAGCTGAAGGTAAGGCCAAACATAAGCACTTATGGCGCTCGAACTGCTGGTCAGCAAAAAGAGGTAAGCCTACCGGGGTAGCATAGGGGTCATCCCAGCCAAGAGGCAGTTCTTCCACGCTAACAAAGCTTATGGAGTGGTCGGGTACGGCAAGTTCACATAGAATCAACGGAGGCAGGTCCGCTAAAGGCGTTCCATCCAGATGCACCATGTACTCCAGAAAACATAGCTCAGGGGTGGTGGCCATGTAGACCATAGGCCGTCCCTTAGCATTCCAGCGCCCACCCCGTAGCTTAGCACCTATGCCCTCCAAAATGCTGTCACGATGCGCGTCGGTTTGGATGCGATACAGAGTGATGGCCATTAGCTGAAGACTCCATATTCAATCCGCCCCAGGATGTCTTCGATTAACTGGACACCGGTGGGACTATCCAGCAGATCTAAGGGAGACCGTTCCCCCAATAGCCGTAATGGTCGACGCAGCCAGCGATTGAACTTGCCTTGGTCCTGAAAAACGGTTGTTCCATAGCCAGCTAATCGCCCTAGTAGCAGCAGCTTTTCGGAGGTAGCGGCATCGAGTCGCCCAACCTTAGCGTGTCGGTGGAAGGTAGCTGTCGATTGATTAAGTAGCCGAGCCATCTCCTTATCGGTAACCCCCAGTAGTCCGGCAATTCGTCCGGCCTCGGTGCCCAACAGCCCTTGACGGGAGCGGTCAATGAGTTGAAGAGCCGTCAGAGGCTGAGAAGAGGCATTCTGTTCACTGATGTAAGCAGTCGCTTGCGTTGCCATATTGTGCCATCGAAGAAGGTGAGTAGTCTCATTTGATAGCAATATAACTATCTTTTGACACTTGCAGTTCATTCATGAACCACAAGTGTCAAAAGCTGGTAAGCAACATGACTAGAAAAGATAGCTTTAATTTGAAAAGCGTGGTAGTTCAGCGGAAAAGGACAGGGACACTTGAGCGATAAATCTGTCATTTACCTGAAGTAGTATAAATAGCCGTCTCGCAATGGAGCCTTTTATGAGACAACCAGTTTAATAACTGTTAACTACAATCCTTCGCATACGTTAAACTAACGTGGCCTCTAAGAATAAAGTTATTTAATAAATCTAAAGGCAAACTGTGTTCCGTTTAATGTGTTATTTTTAGCATTCAGCCCACACTGCCACCGGGCACAAAAAAGCGTCGAAACGATTAACAATGTTCAGCCTGATGCCAGCTTTATCCATTGCCAAGCGATCTCCTCTTTTACTTTACGTACTTTTTGCTGTTCTGATTTTAGGAGTTTTTAGTGTTGCCGGTACGTTTGACAGCAGCCATTTTCAGCGCTATTACCTCATCGTGCAGGTACTGGCGTTAGGGTTGGGTGGGCTTCACTTTCGGCTGAGTCAGCGGTTGGCACCAGCCGTATTCATCCCGTTGGGTCGGGGAGGAGTAGCTACCGTAGGTATTCTCCTGCTGGCAATGATACTGGCGCTGGTCTTTTACTGGCAAACGGGTTACTTCCCAGAACGATGGCCCTTTGTAACGAGTTTACTGCCGTTCCTGATCCCGTTCTTTGTCGGGCAGGCCTACCAATATTACCTGGAGATTCCGCCTGCGGATTATCGCAAATGGTTTTATCCAGTCAATGGCACGATGCCTGATCTGGACTTGTTGGATCTGTCGAAAATTCTAGTGATACAGTTCGAATTCCTTAAAACACCCGCTTACGCAACTTTTACGAATTTTAAGGCGAAAGCGCCGGTATCTATGTCTCTTGGCGATCTATTTTTAATTTTTATCAACGACTACAACGAACGGACGCCCGCCAGTCCAATCCAGTATACGGATGAAACAGGCCAGCCGTTTGGGTGGGTATTTACAAAAAAAGCCACCTGGTGGCAGCGTCGTGTCTATTTAAATCCTGATCTGAATTTTGCTCAGAATCAACTCATTGATAACGATACCATCATAGCCCGCCGGGTGGGTTGAAGATCAGGCGATCAAGTAGTAAGTAGTAAGTGGCTGACCGCACCAGCTGCCCCGCGTGGCCGCAGACGACCGGCGGACCAGCGAAAGTAACACGAATGTGTCAGCCACTTACTACTTGGCCACTTACAACTTAATTACCAGACACTTTCGTGAGTAGCACTGCCAACCGTGATTTTTCGGGCCGAAATGTTCAGGCTCAGTGTCATGGCACTGCTGTTTGTTGAGTTGAAACTCTCGGAGTACCCCACGCAATAACCATCTTCAAACTGAACCTCTTTGAAGGTCGAGTCCTGATCGATCCGCTTGAAGGTGATGCTGCCATTGGTTTTCTTGTAGGGGTCAATCATCCAACCCATCAGCGCGTCCTCTTCATGGGCCGCAATTTGAACAAAAATATTGCCTCCCTGCACATTGGAGGCCGGACGCCCTTTTTCGTCGGTCGATTGACCAAACGAGTAGTTGCAACTCATAACATCGTATTCCTGATCGTCGATTTTTAATGTTGCACTAAATGAAGACATGGCTTTTTGAATTTAAAGTGAGACGTTTTATTTAGTTCGTGTATTCCAATGTTAATTCAGTTTGATCAGAGCGGCCTGAACCTCGACCATGGCATCTCCGTTTAGGGAAACCTTGGCCCCTTTCAGCTTCAATGACGCATCACCTTTCAGTTCAGCAGCCACGTCAGCCTGAATTTTTACTTCTGGCGCACCTACTTTTATGCTGGCTCCTCCCGTAAGCTCCGCTCTGTTTTGACCTTTCAATACTAGTTCGTTGCCAGCCTCCAGCGTTAAGTCGCGTTGGGCTTTCAGGTGGATGGTGTCGCCAGCCAGTTCAATTTCGCCGGATGTTTTCAGGGTTATCTTCCCATTTTCGGCAAAAGACAGGGTGAGTGTCGTTTCGGTATGGTTGATGTTCGTAATCTGAATCTCCTCGCTGCCCTGGTTCTCCACAAAAAGCAGTTGATTGCCACTTTTTGTCTGGATTATCTTTCGGTTATTATTCGAATACGTGTAATCTGTTCCTGCTTTTTTGGGATAAAAGCTCCCGGCAACAAACGGATTGTCGGGCCGGGCCGCTTCGTAGCCAATCAGTACATGGGCATCCAGCTCCGGCACGAACAGGGCACCCTGCCCGGAACCCGTATACGTGGTACTGACACGTATCCAGTCCGATTCGTTATTTGAACCCGACCACATAAACGCCACCTTTACCCTCCCCAGTTTATCGGGATCGTTGTTGTCTGAAACGGTCGCCAGCTCGGGCTGAGCCACCGGCGTACGGACGTGCGTGTTAGGCGGGGGGTAGTCTGCAGATTCAGCAACGGCCCGAAAGTGGTTCTGATAATTTCCACTTCCATCGACCTCATGACTGATGTCAATAATTCGGTACTTGCCAAAACTCTCCTTCGAGGATTTGTCGCGTTTCAGGACCATTCCCTGCACATCAATGATTCCGCCGACGACCAGATCTGGAATTTCCCCATTGCCAGTAAAAGTCAATAGTCCTGTAGCACTGACTGATTTACGAGTTTTAACTACCTCATCCAGGTCACTTTGCCCAAAAATCGGCCATCCGGCAGGCTGCTGGCTGGCCTGTGCAAATACTTCTTCCGACTTCTGCAAGGCAAAGCTGCCGAACTGGCCCAGGCCGCTCACTGACTGACTACCCGACTGACTGGTATACTGAGTCGGATGGCGGTAGTCGTGCGCCGTGAGTGTTTGCTGGGTTGGCTGTAAGTTTATGGACAGGGAAAACAGCTGGATACCATTTACCATAAAGTCGACGGCCTTTCCAGATTCCGGTTGACCTAGCTGCAATTCACGTCCATCATAATAAAACCATTCGCCGTGTTCGGAGGCAAGCCGGTTAAGAAACGCAAAGTTTGTTTCGTCGTACTGAACCGAATAGGGGATTTCGCTGGTGGTGCGGGGCTTCAGCTGCCTTCGGAGTAGATTGCCAGGATACGGGTCGAGGACGTTTTCGGCAATTCGTTTTATCGAATGCTGATGGAACGTTCGTCGGGTGCAACTGTCTTCCAGCACGATCGTTGGGCTGAACCCTTTAAGCAGAAACCCGTTCGTCAGGTCGGAGGTGTTCATTAGAACAATTTCCGTAACGATTCCTTTAAATGTGAAATCGAACGAATCACTGTCGGAGGCCGGGCTTAGCGAGAGCGTGATCGTTTTTCCACAAACGTCCTGATGGGCCTGATGGAAAAAGTGCTCCGACGCATCTTCCAGAACCGAAAACGGCACCCCAATCTCAAACGAATGGTGCGTGTTGAGGTATTGATTGATGCGTAAATGCGTGAAGTGTTTCAGTTCTTTGCCCCCTTCGAGTTCAATCTGAACCTTTACCTGTCGTGCCATAGTCGATTTTTCTTACCGCCACTGATTGTCGTGCTTTGTTCCCCCAATTTTCAGTACCGCCGGACTGATGCCCAGTTCGATCAGATAGGACCCCGGCAAGGCCTGATCGGTCAGGTCGGCGGTGGCCACATGTTCGCTATACTGTACGCAGAAAGCTTGTTCAAACGCCAGTTCTTTAAACGTTGACTGCTCATCAATTCGAAAGAAGGTTATTTTGCCATCAAGTTGCCTTTGGGCGTCTGCGGCCCAGTTCGCCAACGTTTCGTCGTCGCTGCCCGTGAGCCGAAGCTGAATCAGATGGGTTCGAACGCCCGAACTGGGTTTGCCGCTCTCGTCGGTTGCCTGATACAGGCCGTATGACACCGTCAGTACGGGAAAGGTCTTTCCATCAATGCTCAATTCCGCGCTGAATGACGCCATAATACGTTGCTGGGCTAATGCGTTGTCGTAACAGTTGCCGGGTCAGGGCCAGTTGTTCTCCAAAGCAACCTGTCCAATGGTCATTTTCTGTGCGGAAATGGTCAGGGTCGTGGTCATGGGTTTTCCGGATTGGGTACCATCGAACCGCTCGATGTATTCGACACAGAACGCATCCTCAAAGGTGAGTTCCTTCAGTGTAGCATCTTCGTCGATGCGGTAATACCGGACACTTCCCCCGAGTGTTTTGTGCGGATCAGCCATCCATTCGCTCAGCGAATCGTCTTCCACTCCATCGAGCTCCAGTCTGATCTTCCCACCCCTGGGAGCTGATGAAGGCCGCCCGACAGCATCTATGGCCTGGTTAATAGCCAGCCATAGTTGCCGCACGGGGTAGGTGTTCCCATCTACAGTAAGCTCGGTACGAAACGTAGCCATTTACCAGGGTCGTAAATTCGTTGTGGCCGCAAACCCCCACGTGCCGGAAAGAGTCTGTCCACCAATTCCCCCGCCCGGCCCGTAACCAAGTCCGCCAATATTTTGGGAATAGAAATACGCTTCAGAAGACCCCCAGGGTGGTATCGCCGTGATATAGGTGACACCGTAGGATACGCCCAAGCCCCCAACGCCCAACGAGGAAATACGGCCCATGGCGCCGTTCAGATCGTTCCCGCTGAACTCGCGGACACCACAGACGAGAAACATGTTTGTCAGGTTAGTCCAGGGCGAGGATACCGCCCCGTAATCGGCAGGGTTTATTACGCCGGAAGCGTTTCCGCCAACACCCGCGCCAATGCCGCTAAACAGGTATAAGCCCGATACACTGGCCGTTTCGCTATAAAAACAGCATAAGTAGGTCCCGGAAGCATAGCCTGCGCCATACCCAACCTGCCCCAGTCCGCATACCTGCCAGTCGGTTGTTTTTGTGTTCCAGCCCATTTGGATCAGAAAATTAAGATGAGGTCCGTTTGTTGCTTACTGCTGCGCGTAATCCGACTTCCACTCCGCCGAATCCGGATCGTCGCCCTTCTGCCCGTCGAGTTTGATCAGGAACGATTTTGCCGGAAAATAAGGCACCATATGTATATCGAGGAAAATCCGGTCTTTCTGTTTCGGGTCCTGCTCGAAGCGCATGATCTTGAACTTTTCGATGAGCTTGCCCGGCCCCGTGATGTTGTCCAGGAAACGAACGATCTGCTTCTGAATATCCATGCGCGTGTTGACGTTGAAGTTTTCAAACGCCCGCCGATTCAGGAAGTCGATCAGTACTTTTGTGATGTAATCGAACACCCGGACAACGGAGTACGTCTGCAGCCCGATATTGTCGCCATTGAAGAGCGTTTTGGCCGAAAAAGGCATCACTTTGCCGTACTCCGCCACCATCGGAATCAGCCCAAGACGTTCCAGACTAGCGATCTCGCTCTTCTTCAGGGGAAACGTAACCCCGTCAACATCGTTGAGGGCACCGTATTTTCGGCCCGCCGTCACCTGCGACATCAGCGTGCTGTACACTTTTCCGGCCAGGGCGCTGGATGCGGGCACGTGCAGGTCTTCCTCTTCACCCACTTCCTGATATTTACCCCGGCCAACAAGCCAGTTGCAGGCCATCATTACATTGGACAGATAGGGGTCGCTGCCCGTCATATTGGCGGCTTCGAACAGGTCCAGCACGTCGCCAGGTGCATCCAGATGCTGGAAATCCGTCAGCATCATTACTTTGTGTTTGTACGCAACCCTGGCCCATTTGTCGACCACTTTGCGGGAGCCGAGGTAACCCGGCAGGGCCAAAATCGAGTAGTTTTCGCGCAGGTCGAGCCGGTCGTACGTTCGGGCAAATTCCTCATTGACGGCATCCAGAAAAAGCGTGTTGTCCAGATCGGTCAACTGGTCGGCTTCGGCGTTCATGATGCTGACATTGCGGACCTTGTCCTGCCCGGTATTGGCAAAAAAGTTGGCCATCGAGCGGTAGGAACGCTCCAGATCACGCGTAGTTTCGAAGGTACGCCGAAGGTTTTCGCTGAGCAGCGTCTGCGCCGTTTCGGCTTTCGACTGCGCCTGTTGAACCAGGTCGGCCACCGAGTCGGAGCTCTGAAGCAGAGGAAGAATCATCTCCAGCCGTTTTTTCAATTGGTTCCGCTCCTCCTGCCGGGCCGTTTCTGTAAGGAATATTTTTTTGCGCGCTTTCTTCTCCGGGTTCAGGTTCTGGGTGCCTTCCAGCGTGGTTTCGACAATGCCAAAGCCACCATACCGGGTGAGCTTCGAACTACTGGTTTCCAGCGAAAGGGTTTGGGTGGTTTCGGCAGCGTTTTCGATCGTTGCTGCGGGTTTGTCCTGTGCTTCCATAGTTATTTCTGTTAAAGGGTATCACCTAGCTTTTCACTTCTTCCAATTCCCGAATCATGGCTTCGATTGCCGACATGTAAGCGGCTTTTGCTTCAGGATTTTCGAGCACCGTTTTAAGGATTTTATTCGACTTCAGCTGCTTGACATAGCGCTGGAGATCTTCGTAGGTCATGTTCAATTCCTGCAGATAAACACTCTGGGCAATAACGCCCTTGCGACCAAAGTCGCCTAGTGCCCGAAAGCGCAGTGTTTCGCTGATGGGCGAGCCCTCTTCGGTTTCAAATTCGATGTCCTGCTGAGGCTGGAAGTGGTCAAAAACGTCGCCAACGGTTTTCAGACCCTCCACGATCTCCGGGCGAAGGGCTGGGTCAGCGGTTAGTTTTTCAATGAGTAAGGTTCTGTTCTGGGGGATGTCAACGATGCTTTCGTTCACGTCGAGCTTACGCTCCTGTCCGCCGATTCCGTAGTCAAACATAGTTTTGATTAGTTGTTATAGGGTTGAAAATCAGATTTATAGGATTGTGTCAGCCGCCAATGAGCACGGTTGGGCACCCGGCAACGATACTGCCTCCGTGAGCGGTCATGTCGCCCATGCGGGCGGCCGGTTTGCCCCCGATCAGCACCGACGTAGACCCCTGGGCAATCACATCGGGGGGGCCTACGCAAACGCACATATCACCGGCGGTTGCGGCTGGCTGTCCGCCAATGAGCACGGTTGGCATACCCGGCCCCATAATGGGCCCGCCCACGTGCGGAATGGGTACAATGGCAGGCGTTTGCATGGGGCAAACATGCATATCCAGTAAGCGGGCTGCGGGCTGTGGCATGGGTTTCTATTGTCGATAATAAGCGATCATCCGGACGTTGGCGGTCAGCATTTTGGAGATGGACGTGATCACATCTGTCGTTAGAATGGGGCAGTCTTTGTCGCCCCAGGGGTTGTTCATCCAGCACATACCACCGTTGATGCTGGAGTCGATACCCGTGATCACAACGGCATGCATGGCCGCTGGATTTGTAATTGGGGCTCTTCCTGGGCCGTATGGGAAGCCGGTGCAGTTATGCGTCAGAATAAGGGGACCATAGGATTTTAAGGTGTTTTCCAATTCTGAAGCCGTTGAATTGATACCGACCGACGAAAAATTACATCGTTCCAACCGATCGTAGAAGTCATTCAATCCGGTAGCCGGGTTGGCTATTGCTGAATTGCTGGGGTCGAATCCCTGCGCAAAATGGCCGACACCTATGGAATAGCCCAGCCGTTCGCTGGAGACCATGGCCATGCAGGTTATCCAGCAAATCGGGTTCCGCAACTGCGTTACCAAAGGAACATCATACACAACACGTCCCATAATTGTATTTAGTTAGAAAGTATATGTTCGTCGCTTTTCAGCTATATCACTGTTCACTTGTCAGGAGAAGCCACAGTGACCGATTCCGGTTATGGTTCAGACATGCCGCTATCCTGCGTACTGTATTGAGGAGACGCAGACTTCCCTCCGCACAGTGGATCGCCATCGGGCTGAATACGACAGCCGTTATTTTCCCAGCCATCCTCGTAAACCATCGTCCGGTAATTGCCGGTCGCTACACCTGCGGCAAGTCCGGCTTCCAAGCCACCAATGTCCAGCCAACTGGGCGTGTGGTTGATGTTTAAAAAGGTGAGGAAAGTAAGTCCACCACCCACAAGGACGGCTAATTCGGCACCGGATATGTTCACGAATCGATCGTCGAAGTCGGTGATCCACATGGGCGTTGGCGTCGTAAAAAACGAAGGAGAAAAAGTTGAAAGGATAGCCCCGGCGGGTATTCCTCCACCAATGCTGCCGCCTTGCAGGTTGATTGAAAAATAAAGTTGCGCATCAACATCGAACAGCGTTAAGGCGATGAGACCGATGCCGACACTGCCTTTGCCCTTTCCCAGGGAGACGTTGGCCGAAATTGCCCAGTTATATGATGGTTTTGTTTGCTTCGCCATGGTTGTTGGTTATTTTTAGAAATTAGTTGGCAGTTGAACTGCTCATTCCCAATTGCTATAACTTCGGTTCAGCCGCTCCGTGAGAATATCCGTAAAGCCCGTTCGATAGGCTTCGGGTGGCCAGGGGATACTGATTTTGCCTGTCTGCTTATACAAGCCGTAGTTAAGCCAGTCGATGTGGATGTGAGTCTTGTGCAGATCGCTTTCGGTATACGGGCTGCGGTTACCGTTCCTGTCGTACTGAAAATTCATGTAGATAATGCTGTACCACTGCATCTCCGGCCGACATTCGAGAAAAGCTTCGATCAGCTCATTGGCCAGTTGTTTTTCAGACTCCCGGTCCGAAAACAGGATGAGGTCCAGTGCCAGCCCGGCGTCATGCCGGTTGAGGGTTCCGTCTTTTTTCCACTGAAGTCGGGGTAGTGGAGCTCCATTTACCTCTACGTAGGTTTCTGTTAATATCGGCACGTTGTCGAGGAGTACCTGAGCCAGCGTTCGTACCGCCGGACAGGGTTTGTTCCCTTCGAATGTCTGCAACCCTTTGCAAACGCCTAATCCTGTGCATGCTCCCATATTTTGTCGATTTGTTAAGCTTCGAGTCGTTCGATGATCGTGCCGCCGGGCGCGAGAATTAAGCCACGGGCGTCGCCCCACAAATGCACGACGTGACCACTGAACGGATTTGAAAATCCTGCTGATGTCCAGGCCGTTATCTGACCCCCATTTAGTTGCAGGAAGGCGTTGCCAAACGACTCTAGGAATCGCCAACCGTCGGGTCCCTCTGCCACATTACAGCCATTGAACACAATGCGGGCACCACTCGGAAACAGTCGTTCGTAGCCCCGATTGCCGAACCAGTTATCGACATGGGTATAGTTGATCACCTGGCAGCCAATCCCGATCACCCTGGGTGAACCGTGGGTTTCCACCAGTAAGCGATCAATAGACGTGTTTGCCGCGAGCAGGTCGTCGAGGGCCTGACGCATCTCGCTAAAGGTCTTTACTGGCTTCCGGATGCGGGCTTCGCTGCGGGCTTCAGCGCCGTTAGACACCGAATTGTCCAGGCCTAACCGGGTCGACGAGTTGCCGTCGTAAATGTGTACCATCGCCATCGTTATAGAGCTTATACGGGTTGAAGGTTCGCTTCCTGACGCTGATAGTGCCACGTCATTTCCTGATCGCCAGTTATGTCCACGGATACCACAGACCCTTTGCTGACCTCGCCAGCCACGATCATCCGCGAAATGGGCCGACGGAGCTGGTTTCGGATAACCCCCTTCAGTTGTCGGGCTCCGTATTGGGGCGTAAAACCGGTAAGAGCCAGGTGTAGCCGGGCCTCTGGCGTAAGATCGAGGGTGATGCCCTGCTTGAGTAACTGATCGGTAAGGCCCCGCAAATGCAGATTAAAAATGCGGACAGCGTTCTCCTCCGAGATGGGCGCAAAGGGTACGATCTCCGTCAGGCGGGCCAGAAACTCTGGCCGGAAATGGCGGCTCATCGACTCCATCAGCTCCGCCGTTGCCGGTATCTGTCCGTCCCCAAACCGCTCAATGACCAACTGGCTGCCAATGTTGGACGTAAACAGGATGACGGCATCTGAAAAATCGCCCTCTTTCCCCAGTCGGTCGTGCAACCGTCCTTCATCGAGAATTTGCAGGAAGATGTCGAACACGGATGGGTGTGCCTTTTCAATCTCATCGAAGAGGACGACCGAGTAGGGTTTTTCGCGGATTTTGTTCACTAGCAAGCCACCTTCTTCGTAGCCTACATAGCCGGGAGGAGCCCCGTAGAGCAAAGCAGCCGAATGTTCCTCCTTAAACTCCGACATGTCGAATCGAATCAGAAACGACTCGTCGTTGAACAGGAAGTCGGCCAGCGACTTAGCCAGTTCTGTTTTGCCGGTACCCGTGGGGCCAAGCAGAAAGAAAGATCCGATTGGCTGACCCTCTTTTGTCAACCCAGAACGGGCTTCCAGAATGGCGTCGGCAACGGCTTTTACGGCATGATCCTGTCCAATGACCCGCTGTTTCAATACCTCATCCATCGCCAGTAACTTATCCCGTTCCTGACTCTGAATTTTGCCCAGCGGAATGCCCGTTTTGTGCGAAATAACGGCGGCTACATCGTGGCGATCTACGCTTGTTATAGCCGTTTCGTTCAGAGCCGCAAGGCGGATTAGCGTTTGCCGGATATGATCGGCCAAAGCCGGGACCGAGGCCAATAAATCCGTTGGCGATTCATCTTCCTTCCATGGCTCAGCAGCCAGGCTGGCAAGCAAAATGGGGCTGATTTTATGTTCCAGTTCCTGATGCAGGTAGCGCAGCTCGCGTAGCGTATCCACGCCGGCAGCGGTGTTCGTCAACTGGTTGAGTTGTTCGGTCAGTTGAGTTACTTCGGCGGGCGTTCGTTCGCTGATCATCCGCACGGCCGACAGTGTCCGGTCGAGCAGATCAATAGCGGCATCGGGCAGGCGACGGTTGCGGCTGTATCGTTTCGCCAGGATGACGGCTTCGGATACGGCATCGGGACTGACATTGAGTTGGTGGTGTTTTTCGTAGAAAGGCACCAGTCGCTGAATCATACGAATGGCGGTATCTACGTCTGGCTCTTCCACCCGCAACACATCGAACCGACGGCTAAAGGCTTCGTCTGTTTCAATGTATTTCCTATATTCGTCCAGCGTGGTAGCGCCAATGATGGTCAGATTTCCTTTGGCAAGCTCGGGCTTGAGCAGGTTGGCAACTCCCGTGCCCAGCGGCCCCCGGCTGTCGAGAAGCTGGTGAATTTCGTCGATGAACAGAATGATTTTGCTATCTTGTTTCAGCTCTTTCAGGATGCTTTTCAGCCGGTCTTCCACTTCGCCCTTGTACGATGCCCCGGCAACCAGCGCGCCTAAATCAAGCTCCAGCAAACGAGCGTTTTTTAGATGATCCGGAACCTGATCGGCAATAATATTCAGCGCAAAACCATCGGCCAAAGCCGTTTTGCCAACGCCCGGCTCGCCCACCAGAATGACATTCGGCTTGGTCCGGCGGCCCAGTGTTTCGGTCATCATGCGTACCTCGCGATCCCGGCCAATAATGGGGTCTAACCGGCCTTCGGCGGCCATTGTCGTTTTGTCGACGCAAAAGCGAAACAAAGCCTGTCCGACTCCTCCTGAAGAGCCGGGCGTTCGCTGACCATTCTCTTTGGGCTCAGGCGCAATCGCCGTTTCCAGGTCGCTGTCCGCCAGAACCGCCTGCATCAGTTCGGTTTGTGTGAGGGGAAAACTCCGCAGTTGTTCAGCACTGAAGGCGACACCGGGTTTGAGTAGGGCGACCAGCACACAAACCGGGTCGGTCAGGACCTTGCCTACTTGCATAGCCACCAGATCGGCCAGTTCCATGGCCGTTTTTACCTGCTCATCGCCGGGCGGGTTGGGCGACAGGCGGCTCGATTTGGGGCTGGCTTCCAGACGGACTTCAGCCCACTCGCGCAGGTAGGGTACATCCTGCCCGATCACGGCCAGCCACGAGGCCATGCCAACCTCATTATGGAGCAGACCCATCAGCAGGTGTGCCGGTGTGAACAGCTCATTCTGATACTCTTTGGAGAGCGACTGAGCAATCTGAATCGCCCGTTTTACATCTTCCGTGTACGCCATCGGAGTTGGAGTTTAGTCATTAGTCGGAACCTAGCCGGCGCAGTTTGTCATTGATCGTGGCGATGCGCTGTTTGGCATCCGGGCGGGCATTTCGTTCGAGTGTTTCCATCGCAAATTCGTAGAGCGGTCGTCGCCAGAGGGGCGGGCGGTTGGTGGCATCGGCTTTTTTCTCACACCGGTCAATAATGTCCATCTCTACATCGGCCCGCGAAACCCCGGCGGCAGTGGGTGCTGAAACGGGTGCGGCAGGAACACTGCCAGCCGCTTTGAGTTGGTCCTGAAGCTGCGCCACACGGGCCTGAGCCGTGGCTAGTTTCGATGAGCACTCCTGATATTGCGGCAGATAGGTGGGGCCGCCACCGCCGGAGGGGGCTGCTGCCGGAGCCGTGGCCGTCTTCGCTGCCACAATCTTCAGCAGTTCATTTTCCTGCCGGGCCTGCGTCAGGGCTGCCGTTAACTTATCGACCTGACTGGCATCGACGCCCTCTTTTTCGAGCACTTCCCGTAAATAACTGATGCTGTTGCGGTAGGTCAGAACGGCGTCGTAGGCATCAATGATGTCGTGCGATAGTCGTTTATTGAGGGGCTGTAACTGACTGGTATCCGCTTTAAGGCCGTTTACCTGACGCTGAAGGCTGTTTTCCAGACCCGAGAGTTGTGTTTTTATACTTCCCTTTTCAATGTCCGTGGCTTTCAGGTAAGCCTGATCCGTCGTCTGCAGACTTTGCAGATTTGAGGTTACCCCGGCCATTGGGCGCATCAGTTTCTGTGTCTGCTCCGTAAGGGTTTCGTTGAGCCGGGCATTCTCCTGCTTCAGTACGTAGTTCGGGGCGCTGAATAACAGGTAAACGGCCAGCAGGGGTAAACTGAGTGACAGGCAGTAAACGCCGAGAAATCGGCCCACAGCTTGTTGTCGTTCGGGTTTGTTTAGCGGTTCCATGATGACGTGTTAGGGTTTGGTTAACTTGGCTGAACTACCCCAGGGGGCTCCAGCGTGACCGGGGTTTTTCGGATGGCGTTTCTTTTACTTCATGTTCGATAATGAATACATTCTGGCCCTTGCGTTTGCCGATGAAATCGAGTTGTCCGAGCTTGTAAAACACGTTCGATAGGGTTCGGTAGAAGGTGTCCAGTTCGGTGAGCAGGGTGGCCAGTTCTGTGTGTTCGTACGGTAGCTGAAGGGTGGCATTGATCTGTGCTTCCAGAGCTCCCGGTGTCAGGTCGGCCCATTCGCTGATGTAGCCAATGAATTCCTCCCGTTCCCGACCGCTCAGCATAGTCATCACAACCCGTACGGCCTGGATAGGTCGAAGTAAAGCTTCTACCATTTGAATGGGGGGCTCGTAGGGGAGAATCCAGCTATAGCGGGTGCTGATGTCGCCAAGGATAAACGCCATTCGTTCGCCCATCAGCAGGGTATTGGTCTGGAGCAAATTCCTCGGGTCTCGCTCTTTGGTGCGCTGCAAAATTTTGTAGGCATTTGTTTCCAGCGATTCCAGATGCTTGCCGAACTGTTGATGCCATTGTTGCAGGCGGGGCAGGCTATGAAGGGACGTGCAGGCAGGCAGGTAGTCGGGGTCGGCCTGTACCTCGCCATTGCCGTACCGAAGCCGCCCGACAATCAACTGATAACTGAGTTCGCCGGGCCGTATCTGTACCGATGGCACCACATCCAGCCGGTAGTCGGGACGGGAGTGGGGATGCCGTGGGGGCGTTTCAGTAAGAATAGGCTCACCAGCCGGAATCCGGGTGAAGGGGTCTACCGTTAGCACGACGTCAAACGTTTGCGGCTTGCCGGTTTGTAGCCCGTAGGCCTCGGCCAGTGCCGTAAATGAGGTTGTGCAGGTCAGTGAATCGGTACTGGTCTGGTAATCTATTCGGGCACCGTGTGGACTAATGGCCCGGCAGCTTCGAAGCTGTACCCGGATCTGCTGATTATAGTCGCACTGAATCTGTAAATCAAGTGCATTGTCGGCGGGGAGAATACCATACCGAAATCGTGATAAGCCGAGTGCATTGCTATCACGGAGCTGATCATGCATAAAATTCTCCCATTCGGTAAAGTGCCGCCGGGCTATTTTCATGCCGTCTATCCAGTTGACGGGTGGGTAGGTAAGCTGAGGTATTGTCATGGTTCGTGGGCTGTCATTCATATACAGGTCGTAAAATCCAGTCGGCCAAACCCGGCATCGCTGGCAAATGAAAATGTATTGTCAAGGGCCGACGTATCCAGTTCGATACGAAAGCCAGTCGTTAACGGCACCAGATAGCCAGCCAGCCAGTTGAGTAGTTGATGTCCGTTGCCATCCGGCAGGTAATCGGCCAGTCGGTCTGCTTTGTCTATGTGTAGGGTTAGCCTTAGCAACGGCTCTCCGTCGTTTACCCACCCTTCGAAAGCAACATCGGCTCCCAACTGCCACCGGCCCAGCCGACAGGCTTCCCCCCCGGTCGTACGGGCAGTTACCATCTCGTTTTCCGTCGAATGGGTCGTTAACGTCACCCGATCGGCAATCAACTGCCCGAAACAAGCTTCCATTGTAAGCAGATCGCCCGCCATGCGGTGTATCTCCGGCAAGAGGTACATCAGTCGTTTTATCTGCACCGGTGTCAGGAAATCCGGTAAGTTCCAGAACCAGTCCAACAGGTGATTGTCGGCCAGAGCCACGTCGTTCTCGAACAGGAAGGCTCGTTGTTCCTGCTCAATTCGAACCCGGTGCCGGAAAAATTCCTGCTCAAAGGGCAGAAAGAACCGGCGTGCCGCCCGCTCCCGCTCGTGTTGAATTGCCATTTCGCGGAGGGTAGTCTCTTTCGAAACCGACGCGTCGTTGGTTGTTGGCTGGTGAAAGACCCCTTCCGGCAACAGGTCGTATAAACCGGTTCGGTTGAGGTCGATCTGTAACCAACTCTCTACCATAGCCTGAGACTCCACCCACCCGGCCCCGTTAATATCCCGGCCAAAGGCCCGTTTAAATGGGCCGAGGGGGTTTATGATCAGGTCATCGGGCGAAATGCCATCCTCAAGCATATCGGCCACAACGACCTCCGCCCGCAGGTCAACCGGCAGTTGAGTCAAATAAGAAGCGTAGTCAACCAGCGTTTCCATGTTTTATCCGGGTTTAAACAGGTGACACAATAACCTGATAGGGCAGGGCCGCCACCGATTGCCTGGCCAGTGTTGTTTGTATGAGCTGAGCCTGTTCTTGCCAGTCGGCCGGTGAGTAGGGGCTTGTGGGCGAGGGAACCAGTGTTACCCGGATGCACCGCTGAAAGCCGTTTTCCGGTTTGGGGTCTACCCGAAACGTTCGCTCTACCTGCGCCGAACGCAGGTGCGAACCCAGTTCAGCCTGGCAAACAGCCCGCACATCTTCCAGGGTAACGATCCGGTTGCGGGTCAACAGCGCTCGTTTATACTGCGTGATTTTTTCGGATTCTTTGGGTCGTTCCCGTCCACCGGCGGTGCCGGTCATTAAAAAAACAGCCTCTTTTCGCAGAGAATTATCAGCATAAGGCGTCAGTCGGCTACCGGCAGGCAACCGGTTGGCATCCTCACCATCGCAGGTCCAGTATTCGATAAAAACGGTCTCGCCAGCTTGCCTGGGTTTGATAATGAGGTACGGGATGGTATCGCGCTTACTGGTTTTTTGGTCGACTTTAGCTTCGAGCCGTGCCAGAGCCTGGTTCAAATCCCGGATGACAGATGTCAGGAAGTCTTCACCCAGGGCCGCAAACGACGCACTTTCGTCGTGCAGCATATCCTGTAGATTGATCAGTGTCTGGCGGGCATCCCGGTCATCGAAGCGGCTAACCCTGTACTGAACCGTGTACGTGTCGGTGGTTATATCCGACAGGCTTCCCAGCGGTATGGACGTTAACGGGCGATTATGGCTGGTTCGCACGTCCCGCATGCCTAGAAATCGTCGTTCCGTTTCGAGGGGAATGATGTTGAGATTTTGCTGAAGCCGGTAGGTGATTCGATGCAGCCGCCGGTTCATGACCGGGAAACAGTTCACGCCTACCGTCAGGCCTGCCAGCACCGACGCACCGAAGGTATAGGGCAACTTTAGTTCGACCCACCACAATGGCTCTCGCAGGGCGCGCAAATCCCGTTCGGCAAACCACTGCCCAAGCGGTGTCGGATATGGTTGCCGATGCCTGCCGACAGTTGTAAAATCTGGTGCAGTTTCTATCGTAACAAATTGACGTTCGTACACCTGCATGGCCTGTTGCTCTACTTTGTTTATCACATCAAAAGCCATTTCCAGGAGCGTGCCGGGCGCTGCCGATGAAGGCGTCGTTGGCAAACCCGCCCGAACCTGTAGGGCCTGCCCGGCTAACATCCACGGGCTTTGCGCGGTGAGGGCGTGGTAGTCGATGCGGGCTGGTTCGGTAGGGAAGTCAAAGAAGAAGGATAGTCCGGCCAGCGATGTCAGGCTGTCGGCCAGTTCAAGACCCAGCCAAAGTGACTGGTAAGGCATAGCACCGGGCGTTCCCTGGTGTTGGGCGATGGGTGTTTTCTGCGTTCCTTCATCAATCCGGAACAACGTTTCGGCGGTAGCCACATACCGGACGGTTCCATCAACGACCGGGTAGGTGCCCACCGGAGAAAAACAGATTTCGGCGGCACCAGGCTGATCCGAGCGATTGGCACCAGCCCGTTTGTAGCACAGTTGGGTTGTGGGTGTCAGGGTGGTCTTTGCCTCAACGGAACGCAACTGAGCGATACCGAGAGCGGGTCGGGCCACATCGGGTTCGGGATGCAATACCTGGGCCAGCCGATCGAGCAGACGGGTCTGCGTATTGCCGATCTCTACCGATACCCGCTCAAACTCCACCGAGCAGGCTTCGATCAGCAGGGCTACGAGCGGATCGAAGCTGTCCAGGTCTGTTTCGGCATAACCCCATAAGCCCGCTGCCCGGCGCAGCATCCGTGTTTTCACCTGCTCCCGGCTAAATCCCTGGGACATAAGATCAATAGATGATGCCATGGCTTATTCTGTTGAGAGAGGAGCCAGAAACAGGCTCCGTTGAAATGAAAAGGGTTCGTTTGTTCGGGTCAATGTGCCATCAATCCAAACATGTAGCCGTCGCTTCACCCGTCGGTTGGTTCGGCTGAGCTGAATTTCCTGATCTGCCAGATCGACCCGTACCCGCACCTGGATGAGCCGTTTTTCATGTTTGGCAACCGATGTTTCGATCGACTGCCGGATGTCCTCTTTCCACCGGCTGTTGATCTGGTTGGAAAAATCTTCATCCCACAAGCTGCACCCAAACGATTCGTCGAACCGTGATTCAGCAAAGTGAGTCGTCAGAATCAGGTACAGATTTTGGGCTATCGACTGCGGCAGCGAACAGGTGGGCAATGGCTTTCGCTGAAGAATCTCGTCTAGCCGGAGGGGCAGGGCATAATAGGGCTGTGGCATGGCAAATGAGTTTAAAACCGGAAGACCAGGCCAGCGCCAATTCCTACGCTGTTCATCGGTATATTCTCTCTTACATCTTGCCCGACACGAGACGAAGTAGCTTCAACATAACTGCTTTCATTCCTGAATTCAGTCACGCGAGGACTACCGATGGGAATACCGCCCTGCAACGAAGTCACTTCAAGCCTTTGTGGTTTGAACGACTGGTTATAGGCGACAACCTCGGCAAACCCCCGGATGGATTGACTCAGTCGAAATTGAATACCCAGAGCCGCCTGATACCCAATAGCCAGTGAGTTTTTAGTGTATTGATTAGTCGTTCCACTGGTTTTGATGAACCCTGATTTTGCCAGGTCAACATAGCTGTTGACCGTTTTATAATCCAGTACCATACCCCCTACAAGGCCAAGGCGATTGTAAATGTAGTAGGAAGGCCGCGAAAGGGCTTTGAAAGTCACATTGGGAATAAGTGAAGCAACTTTCAGCGTGGTTACGGATGTCGTTGTCGATTTACCAAGGCCATCTTCAAAGCTGTACTCAATCTCTATTGGCGCGTCGAACAATGCCTCGGCATCTATGCCGATGTTAACAAAATCGTTGATGATCAGGCCAATACCTAAGCCGGTACGTAGGCCAGCTCCCAATCCTTTATTAGTGGTTTTAAAGGGCTGTAAGCCTCCGCTTTGAAGAATTGCCGAACTATAGTTAACCTGTACGCCTGGTGTAAGCAGACCATAAAACCCGTAAATTTTTACGTAAAAGGGCGCTTCGGTGGCTTTTGCTTTATAAGGGACAGCGGCAGGAGGAGCTGATTTATCCGAACGGTTCACTGTATTTACAGCAAGCGTGTACTGGGCCTGCACCAGCGTAATCTGCATAAACAGGGTAAGGAGTAAGACGAAGAAACGATGCATAGTCGTCAGATTTAAGTAGAAAGAAGCGTTGGGGCTATTGACGGGTAGACCGCCCTAGTATGGTTGGGCTAATCGTGATTAAAACCGGAATACCAGTCCAGCTCCGACGCCCACACTGTTTATGGCAACGTTAAAGCTTGGTTGTTCATAGGGGTCAGATTTATTGTAATCGCCCTGGTCTTTATACACGGTAGCCGACTCATAAACAGTTGTGCCAGCACCCGATGAACTGGTGGTAAAGCCTTTTACTTCCCTTGGTTTGAACGACTGATTGTAACCCACAACTTCAACAAACCCCCGTAAAGACTGACTCAATCGAAACTGTATGCCCAGGGCCGCCTGATACCCGACAGACAGCGAGTTTTTTGTGTAGGTAGCCGTGGAAATAGATGTATTTATGCCTCCTTTGCTGGTATTAATCAGGGTGTTGTAGCCAATTTTATAATCCAAAACCACCCCGCCAATCAGTCCAAGCCGGTTGTAGATATAGAAAGTTGGTCGCGAAAGGGCTTTGAATGTGATGTTGGGAATGATCGATACCACCTGCAGATTCGTTGTGGTGGAAATCGCATACCTGTCTAACGCAGTGCCACTTCCCGAATAAAAGTTGCTAGTGGCTTTTATGGCAGTTCCGAACAGAATTTCGGCATCAATACCGATATTAATAAAATCGCTGACGAGTACGCCAACACCAATACCCGCGCGGAGGCCTGACCCAAGACGTGTGTTGATGGGCTTGTAAATAGTAGGGGAGCTACTTTGGCTTTGTGACGAGCTGTAATTGATCTTGGTGCCGGGCGATAGCAGGCTATAGAATCCGTACGCTTTCAGGTAAAGCGGAGATTCCATTGCTTTCGTTTTATAGGGCACCGCCAGCGCTGTCTCCGTTTTGGAAACAGGGTATGTAGCGTTCGACACAAATACGGTTTGGGCCTGCGCTGAGGCTACCCGCACAAGCAGGAAAATGAGGAAAGTGAAATACTGATTCATAACAGTCTGGTTTGTGAGCCGACGATGTAGTGCGTTTGAACATACCCTCCCCTTACCCCGAATGGTGAACGGATAGGATAGGTTTACGACTGGTAAATTGCTTCCGAACGGTTATCTATATACGTGTAACGGGTTGAACTGTTTTGTAAACAGGATAGCCTACCATCAGTTGCGTTTGAATTCTACGGTATGCCGGACGGTGGTTTGTTTCTGGGTGTCCTCAAACGTCCACTGCATCGTAGCGCCATTCAGTTGCAGGTCGTATTCATTGCGTTTGCCTTTGCCGTCCTGCAAGACGATTTTGTTTGCTGTCGTTTCCCAGGTGGCTTTGCCGGATGGCATAAACTTCGAGGCTATCTTCATAACCAGGTTGCCCAGTGGATTCTGACACCCTTTAACGGGCGTCATTTTCAGGCTTCCATCGTCGTTGAGAAGCAGGCCCATATCTTCCTGACACCCGCCATACAGATCTTTGTAATGCGTGTAAATGTCTTCGATACCATCCTGAGCGGGGGATACCCGATGAGCAACCATCCGCCACGACCCTGCAATGGCCGGTGCATGGGCCGGGGAAAAACTGATGCCCGTCAGGGGAAGCAGGCAAATAAGAAGTAGTCGATAAAGCTGGCTGTTTTTCATAGTGCGAAGAGGAACAATGTCCTGTTAAAGTGCCTCAAAGTTCTCTACCAGACGGATGCCTGTCCATAACCCTTTACACCCACTGAGGGAACGGTAAAAAGATTTTTTGGGAAGTTAAGTTATTGAAATTCAGTGCGCGGTATAAATGGTTTTTGCCTGTTTCCCCTCATTTAATCAGCCCGAAGAGCGCAAACGGGTCCCCTTACCCTACACGGCGTGGGGTATCATCTGGTATCGCTATATAGTGAGTTGACCAAAGCAGGCGGGGTCTATACTGCTCGTGCTCGTTATTGACACAATTTGTTATTGAGCAGAAAGGGTGAACGGACTGCTGTTTTCTGGATACTGGCCGCATTGGTAAGTGCCACCTCTTTACCCCAGTCTTTGAGGGTGTTAAATTTACTATCGGTCGTCATGTCCATCACGACACAAAGCGGATCTCCCCCGCCAACGTTACCCGGACCCCATTCCCAAACCAGCCACCCGATGTCGAGCCGCTGGGCTTCGGACAGGATCGTTTTGTAATCGACCTGCCCTTTGGGGCCGCAAATGCTTTCCCCACCGGCATAGGCACCGTAACCGGCAAATTCACCGACAATAAAGGGCAACCCGGCGTTGACAGCGGACTGAAACTGTTCTTTAATAAATTGGGGTGTAGCGCCAAAGGCAATCGGCCAGTAGGTATGCACCGAAAAAAGAACGTTTTTGTCTGGGTCGGCCTGAAGAACGCCCGGTCCAACACGAACCAATTGTTCCAGATTTTTGCCGTAGTCCGTTCCATCAATGACCAACGGCGTATGAATACCCGCCTGCCTAAGTTGCTGGACCGCGTCGGTATAGCCCTGGGTAAACTGTTCGTCGGTCACCTGGTCGTCGCCACACTCATTGGCAATGTTGAGAAGGAGGTATTTCTCGTGTTTTTGAATGACGGCCAGGATGTCTGCACGTTTCCAGAAGTTGACCATCTGTGTCAGCATGCTCCAGTCGCCGGTGGCATCATGGGCTTCCACCATCGGTATCATGTTCTGCGCCACACAAGCGGTTATCAGGTTATCGAGATCGGTAGCTTTTGTGGGTTGGCCGTTATCTTCCAGAGCTTGCCAGACAATGCGAACGCAGTTGGCACCGGTTTGGGCAATTTCAGGAAACGAACTGCCCGTTCGATCCGTCCAGATGTTCATTTTGTTGACACCTCGCAAGGTGATTTTGGTACCGCAGGGATCATATAAGAACCGGTCTTTTACATAAAAACCCGGTTTGCCGGATGGAGTAGGGGGGGGCGTAGCAGTCATTGAGCTATCGGTTTGGCTAGAGCAGTTTTGGAGGGTGAGACCAACGAGGAATAACATACCTGTGAATAAGTATTTCATAACAGTAGTGGATAACGTTAACGTCGGTAAAGTTCATTCGATCGATACTCAGAAGCAATAACCCTTTACACCCATTGATTTAACGGGTTTCTCGCTTATTTTCACCTCCGGATTGTTGCCTGATGGGTACAGGTGAAGGGTTTATTTCTGAAAATACAGGTTTCTACAGTCAGCGCAGTTTGCCAACAGCTTCTTAATGCACGATTCCTTATGAGAAGTAAGCTATTGGTCATAGTAGCCACTATCCTATTACTGCAGGGCGGATCGTTACGCCTACTTCATGCTCAGCCGCCCCGAGTCATTTTCAACCACCTGACGGATAAAAGCGGTTTTCCAAGTCTCACTGTATATAGTATTGCTAAAGACAACCAGGGCTTTATCTGGTTCGGCACGCGCCGTTGTCCCGTTCGCTTCGATGGCCAGTCGTTTCGAAATTTCCTCTTCCCTGAGACCTATTTAATAACGGGCATGGCCGCCGACTCCGCCAACCGGATGTGGGTCGCCAGCGACAGGCGGGGAATCTGCTCGATTGACCCCATTACACTCCGGCTGACACCGGTTGCGAACACGCCCCGAACCACCGGTTATCTCTATAAAAGTTCATCCGGCGAAGGCTGGTTCAGTACGGTAAAGGGAATCGGGCGCATCAACTTTCAAACAAATCGGGTCGACCATTACGCTCTACGGCAAACGACGTACCAGGGCCTCAAGGCAAAAGGGTTTCTGGAAGACAAACAACACCGGTTATGGGCGATTGGCAGTGACAATGGACTGTTTCGGTTCGACCGACGGACTAATCGTTTCGAGTGTGTGCTGGGGCTCGACTGCCCCGACCCGAAACGCCGACAGCTGGTGTACTTTAGCCGGGGTTGCGTTGATGCCGGCGGAATACTATGGATTGGGGCATATGGGCATGGCCTTTTACGCGTCGACCCCAATACGGAACAGTTTACCTTTTTCAAACTGCCAAACGAGCCCAACCGCATTACGTGTGTTGAGGAAGGGTACGACGAGAATGGCAGGCGGGTTCTTTGGGTTGGCGATGAAAACGGACTACTCACCTTCCGGCCCGATAAGCAGCAGTTCTTCAGAGTAACCACGATGCAGTCGGCTCCTTTTCAGACGTATGTGCTGTATCGGGATCCCGTCAGTGGCATCGTATGGGCTGGCACGTCCAATGGCGTATTCAGGTACAACCCCCGGGATAACCTGATTCGAACCATTGCCCTGCCAACTGCTTTGGTTCGTCAGCCAGTAGTCGTTAACGTAATCGCGACCGACAGGCAGGATACAACAGGTCAGACTTTTTGGCTGGGTTTATCGCATACCGGCCTGCTGAAGTGGCATCGGCCCACGAATCGCTTTACCCTCATTCGATTTCCGCATGCCGAGTCCGAAGCCATGTGGTTTCAGCAAACGAACCAGCAGCTCTGGATAGGGCTTCGGGACTGGAGTTACAAAGGCGACGGTGTTGTTGTGTATGATACCCACACCAATCGTTTTGTGGACACTCCGGCGGGAAAACGGGCAGGAAGGCTGTTTTCTGTTCCGTTTGTCGATCATGGCCTGATCGATCAACAGCAGCGCTTGTGGGTTGGTAATAATGATGAGGGTGTTCGGGTACTCGATCTGCATACGGGAGCACCTTTGCGGTATTGGTCTGACTCCGTGCTGGCTGCTTTGCACCGCAACAACAATTTTCTGACGGGGCTGGCTCTCGACAGTACCCAACGAATCTGGCTGTCGACTTACAAAGGCGTGTATTACGTAGCCGAGCCGGGGCATCGCATTGTTTGGGCCGACGGCGAGTTGCCAAAGTCCCGATTGCCCGATGACCTGGCAACCAATGCGATCCTGACTGCCCGAAATGGGCATGTTTGGGCGGCCCGCTGGGGTAGTATTACGGAGCGTACGTCCGACGGCCGGCTAAGCACTATACTAACGGCGCGCAACGGGCTCTATGATCGCGAAAACCGTCGCCTTGCCGAAGACGGTGACGGCAGGATCTGGGTTGGCAACTTCGATGGCCTGTATAGTTATACACCCAAAACTAGGCAGTTTATGCGGTTAACGACCAACGACGGACTGAGCCGAAACATGACGACGGCTGCGCTCTATGTTCATCGTGGTACTGAACTATTTGTGGGTCAGCAGGATGGCATCGATCAATTCGATGTAAGGCAGCTGCACCGCCGGGCCAGCCTGCCGCCGGTTGTTGTTACATCCTTTCATGTGCATGAGCAGGAGCGCCCACTCGATCCATCGCGGCCCATTCGGCTAATCCGGACGAATAATGCCTTTAGTGTCGATTTTACGACATTGACCTACAGCCAGCTGGCCAATATCCGATACACTTATTTTCTGGAAGGGTTCGATGAGAATTGGCACCAAAGTGGCAAATCGCAGCGGGCCTATTACACCAATCTGGGACCGGGACACTATACCCTGCATTTACAGGCCGCCGATTCATTTGGAAACCGGAGTCAGAAACCCCTTCAACTGTCTATTGACATCATGCCTGCTTATTACGAAACCTGGTGGTTTCGGGTGTTAGTGGTCACGCTGGTGGTTGGTCTGCTATATGGACTTTATCGGTATCGGATCAATCAGCTGATGCGCGTGTTGCGCATACGCAACCGGATTTCTGCCGACTTACACGACGAAATCGGTTCGTCGCTAAGTGGTATCGGCATATTGGGTGCTATGATCCGGCAAAATTTACCGGCCGAACATCCCTCAGGTTCAATGGTTGAGCGGATCGTTATGGAAGCGCGGCAGGTTAGCAACTCGCTGGACGATATTGTCTGGAGTATCAACCCAAATAATGATGAGTTGAGCAGCCTGATTGCTCGCATGAATCGGTACGCAGCTGAACTGTTTGAAGCCTCTGGCATTAGTTACCAGATTGACATCCCGGATTCGATCCAGCATCTGACGCTACCCATGGAAAAGCGGCAGGATTTGTACCTTATCTCGAAAGAAGCCGTCAACAACCTGGTCAAACATGCTCGTGCGACGCAGGCTTCCCTAAAAATCAGTGTTGAACAACATCATCTTTATCTAGAAGTATCCGACAATGGAGTGGGTTTCGACCCGCTGGCCGAAACTCAGCGAAATGGTGTACGGAACATGCTGACACGGGCAAAGAACCTGCACGGCGACTTGACAATTACGTCGGCACCGGGCCAGGGAACATCCTTGAAACTCAGCTTCCCCATATCACCCTGACCCGAAAGGGTTATTGACAAACCAGTGCCGAATCAGGTAATTTGATACAGAAATCGGCATTGCTTCTTTTTTCGGCTGCTACCGACTTTCTACCCCTTCTTTTCAGCGTTGCCACCTGCTAAATGTTTGACTATGACAACTGTCTCTATTTACGAAGACAATGACGAACTCCGGTCGCTGCTCAAGCTATTGATCGAAAGTAAAGAAGACTATGCAGTTGTGGGTTCCTACAGCAACGGCATGCGAATCGTAGAACAGGCCGCCCACGACCAGCCCGAAATAGTGCTGATGGATATTGACATGCCGGGCCGGGATGGTATCGAATGTGTCCGTTTGCTGAAAGAGTCCAATGTATCGATTCGGATTTTGATGCACACTGTTTTTGACGACGACGAACGACTTTTCGCCTGCCTCAGTAACGGGGCAGATGGGTACTTGTTAAAAAAAAATACCTCAACGCACTTACTAATTGCGCTGGGTGAAGTGATGGATGGTGGCGGGCCTATGTCACCCGGTATCGCGCGACGTGTGCTCAAGACCTTTATGCAGGCGCCTGCCCCCAAAAACCAGCAATATGGCATTACAGAACGCGAACAGCAGATTTTACAACTACTGACAAAGGGATATACTTACCGAATGATTGGTATTCAATGCAACATTTCGGTAGAGACTGTTCGTCGGCATCTGAAAAATATCTATCAAAAGTTACATGTACAGTGCGGAACGGAAGCTGTTGCTAAAGCATTACGGGAACATATTATTTGAGTATAATATGGGCTTGTACTACCGTATGTCTTTAGGGTTATGCCATGTTATTATTTTAAGGTTGGCTTTCTTTTTCTAGCTACCTTCGCTTACTCACAAATGAGAGCTAGCCTACTGCTTCGACGGTCCGCCGCAGCGACATGCCCCACAGTGTTGCCTTAAAGGGTATGTCAGGAAAGACTGCTCCGGCGGCCATGCTATCAGTAGATCCAAGCCTCTGTGTGGTTCCAAGATCTCTAAATTCAACGGGGTGGCCCGAGCAATTAAAATGAGCGTTTTTATAAGACAATCCGTTTTAGCAATTATTCAACCTAGGGAGTGGTATACGGTCTGTAGTTCCAGTTATGAGGTACTCCAGCTAGCTTCCATCAATCTGCTACAATAACACTGGCTATCTTACCGGCGGGTAGCGTGATGACCAAAAGGCCCATTAGTAACAGGATTAGCAGGTTTGCCCCAGAACCATACAAGAAGGCAGTTTGGTAACTGCTTTTCTCCAGTACCGAGAAAAATAAACCGCCTATGGACGCTATCCCAAAGGCACCGGCTGCCTGTTGAGCGGTTGAATAGATTCCGGCCGATGCGCCGGCAAAGGGGGCAGGTACACGGCGCAAGGTGACATTCAACAGGGTTGAATACGTAAAACCAGCCCCGGCTCCGTGGACCAGTAAGACCGACCCGATAACCAGTAGCGAAGGAGTTGAACCCGTAAAGAATACCAATTGCAGAGCCGTCGATAGGGCCATCAGGATGACCCCTGCCAATACGGTTTGTTTGCCGTTCTGACTTACCAGCTTCATGGACCATAACGAGCAAAGCAACATACACCCTCCCCACAACACGAAGCAGCCGCCGGAAACCAGCGGCGACAGGCCGTAGCCGTTCTGAAAGAGCAGCGCCGACATCAGCAGAAAGGAACTGTGCATGATAAAGCAGCAAATGACCGCCCCAATGCCCTGCGTAAAGCCCGGGACTAGAAACAAATCCATATCGATCAAAGGCTGTTGCTTTCGTTTCTTCTTTAGCAGCTGATGACGGTAGAAACCAACAAGCAAGCCTGCCGAAAGCACCAGCAGGAGTACACACCAGGCTGGCCAGCCAAGCTCGCGCCCCTGAATTAAGGGAACGATAAAGCAAATGAGGGCACCGGTCAACAGAATAACCCCTGTCAGATCAAACGCCTGTTTATCCTCAGGCCTGGTTTCCGGCAAATACCGGAGGCCTAGCCCTACCGCAGTCAGGCCAATGGGTACGTTGATAAAGAAGATTAACCGCCAGCCGTCGATCCAGAAGTGAAATGACGTCAGGAGCCCGCCCAGAAATTGACCCAGCATACTGGCCAACCCCAGCGTGATGCCATACCAGCCAATGGCTTTCGTTCGTTCGTTCGCATCGGGAAATAATACTTGAATGAAAGCGATCGTTTGAGGGACCATGAAGGCGGCCGCAATACCCTGTAAAAAGCGGGCTGCATTCAAAAACAATGGCGTATGTGCCAGACCACACAGGGCCGACGCCAACGAAAAACCCAACATTCCGGCCAGAAATACCTTCTTACGGCCAAAGTAATCACCGCTGCGTCCACCCGTAACGAGCAGACAGGCGTACGCCAGCAGGTACAAGGCAATGACGAGTTGCAACTGGGCTTCGGAGGCATGAATGCCTTTGCGAATGGCCGGGATGGCCACATTGATGATAAATACATCAATCACCGACAGCAATGGCGCCGTTAAAACCAACAGTAATGAAAACCACTTGGCGTTTTTCATAAACAGTCGAAAACTAGGGCTTGGCTACTAGGTAGATGGTCATTTCGGCCCGGGTCACAAAGCCCATCTGCTCATAAATCCGGAACGCCCGGGTGTTATCGGTCCGCACATGGAGGTAGGGAATCTTGTCCTCTGCCCGAATATGGCGGATCTGGCTGTCAAGCAATCGTCGGGCATAGCCCTTGCCGGTATGGTCCGGGTGCGTACAGACGGCACTAATCTCCACATGCGTACCACTATCAAACCGGCGACCCGCCATAGCCACCAGTTGATCGCTGGCAAAAATGCCCTGATAGCCACCCAACTCAATCGTCCGGGGCAGGAAGGGCCCAGGGGGGCTCAGCTTGGTCAACGCCAGCATCTGAGGAACATCGGCCTCGGTTAAGTCAATCAGGTTATCCTGCCCGGCCGGGGTCGGTCCTTCATACAGCATCTGAACCCCATCAATGCGGTTGATAAGTACCCAGGGAGACGGGTCGAGCTGGGGTTCATGGGTAAACAGGGCTACTGGCTGCTTATAGGGAATCGTACCCAGTAAGGCCTCAAAATGAACTCGGGTGTTATCCGCCACGGCCACAAACGGCGCAACCTGCGGAGGGTAATATTTAGCCTGGTCATTGCCTAGTGCGACCGATTTATTCCCCGAGGTTAGGGCCGACCAAACCGGGTTATCCAGTGGGTGAATCATAATGGTAGTGATTGAATGAGAGATAGGCCTAGGCCTGTTGTCTTAGCTGCTCCTGAATACGTTGAATTGTTCCTTCCTTGTCCTGCTGCAAGGCCGAGAGCAGTTGAGCGTTCAGCCCCGGCGGGTTATAGATCGACCCCCACAGGCCAATTTCCAGAATGACGGGTACCAGGGAAATGCCTTTTTCGGTCAGTCGATACCTAAACTTTGACTTTTTATCGGCGGCTACCTGCTTCGTCACAAATCCATAGGTTTCCAGCATGCTGAGCCGGTCGGCTAGGATGTTGGTGGCGATCTGCTCGTCGGCGTTTAGAAACTCGCCGTAGGTCGATTTATGGTTCAGGGCCATGTCCCGGATGATCAGCAGCGACCACTTATCACCCATGAAGTCGAGGGTATAACTCAATGGGCAGCCTGACCGTGGTTTAATGTCTTTCATAAAAAATTAGTCATTTTACTTGCAATTTGCAAGTAAATTACCATACCTTTGCGCACTTGCAAATTGCAAGCAAAGTTAGTGGTAATTTTAACGATAGCCAAACGATGTCCTTAGTAAATGCCTTTGAGTGGCGCTACGCCACCAAAAAATATGATACATCAAGGCCACTGAGTGAGGAGCAGGTAGATGATCTGCTCCGAGTGGTGCAGTTAGCCCCTTCCTCCTATGGCCTGCAACCGTATCAGTTCATCACGGTCACCGACCCAGCCAAATTGGAGCAGATCAGTCGGGCTGCTTTTGGCCAGCCCCAGATTACCACAGCCTCCCGAGTGCTAGTCGTGGCGGTGGAAACCAACATCAGCGAGGATACGGTAAAGGCGTACATTGATAGAGCGGCCGTCGTTCGGGGAACGGACCGCCAGAATCTGGAAGCCCGCGAACAATTTGTCAACGCAAAACTGAGTGGGTTATCCCCGGCTCAGAAAATTGACTGGGCCGAAAAGCAGGCCTTCCTGGCGGTAGGTATCCTGGTGAGTGCCGCAGCCGAAGCCGGTATCGATGCCTCCCCGATGGAAGGCTTCGATCGAAGTCAGCTCGATCAGATTCTGGACCTGCGGGCCAAAAACCTTCAATCGGTCCTGCTCTTTGCGTTAGGCTACCGCTCGGCGGACGATGAATTTGCCCGAATTCCGAAAGTGCGGAAAGCCAAAGAGGCGCTTTTTACCACGGTGTAACATGCGCATCTCATGAGTGATTCGAAAATTATACTGCTCGTCGAAGTGCCCGTGAAGGCCGACAGTCTGGAAGACGTCAAAGCGCTTTGTGCCCGCACACTCGTTCCAACCCTAGCTGAACCAGGCTGCGAAGCCTTCTACCAGACAAGCAGACCGGATGATCCGACCACACTGGTGTTTTTTGAGGTATTTGTCTCGCAGCAATCACTCGATCAACACCTGGCGGCTCCGTATACCAAAGCCTTTTTTGCGAGTATTCAGGACAAGCTGACTGGTAAGCCCATAAGTACAACCCTTCAGAGCTTATAAGCCTGTTCCGAAAAGCAACACCACGTTGACTACAGACCAACCAACAGCACTTAAAAAATAAATCAATCTAAAACTGACGATGCATCTGACAAACAAAACCGCTTTGATCACCGGTGGCGGATCGGGCATTGGCTATGCGATTGCCAAACGGCTGAAAGAAAAAGGAAACCAGGTCGTTCTGGTTGGGCGTAATGCCGATAAACTACAGAGAGCGGGCCAGGAACTCGGGGTAGCTACCCTGACCTGCGATGTCAGCAACGAAGCCGACATTAAGGCGCTGGTAGCGCACTTGAACGAGAATTATCCCACCCTGAACGTATTGGTCAACAACGCAGGGGTCGCCAATTTATACAGGTTGGGTGAAGGCGCTGATGCGTATCAAAAAGCCCGGCAGGAATTTGCCGTCAATTATTTCGGTCCTGTTTTATTGACTGAAAAACTCCTGCCGCTGCTCAAACAGCAACCCAAAGCGGCCATCGTCAACATAACGTCTAATGTGAGCTTTCATCCGCTGCTCATTTTGCCGACGTACTCCGATTCGAAAGCGGCTCTACACTCACACACGGTAGCCCTGCGCCTAAGCCTGGCCCAGGATACGGCCATTAAACTCTTTGAGGTCATGCCCTCGCTGGTCGATACAGAAGCGACGAAAGACATGGGCGGTCACACCGGTATGGCACCCCGGTTCGTTGCCGAAACGATCATCGAGGGCATTGAGGCCGACCAATACGAAATTTATATCGGTGAGACGGCCAGCCAACGGACAGCCTACCTGGCTGATCCGGTTGCAGCCGTGAACGCCTTTAACAACGGTTTATAAGTCAGTTATCAAGAAAAATATTATGAATATTTCCAATAAAACAGTCCTGATTACCGGTGGTGGTTCAGGTATTGGCTTCGAAACGGCCAAGCTGCTGAGTCAGAAAGGCAATAAAGTCCTGATCGTGGGCCGGACGGCCGAAATCTTACATCAGGCTGCCGCTCTGTTACCCAACACGATTGCCCTACCCTGCGATATTACGAAGCCGGATGAGGTCGATAAACTGGTGGCGCTGCTGGCAACCAATTACCCTGACCTGAGTGTGCTGGTGAACAATGCCGGTAAAGCCTTTGTCTACACGCATGCGGAAGGCGTGGATGCCATTGAGAAGGCAAGACAGGAAATGGACACGAATTATTTTGCGTTGATCCGGTTGACGGAGAAATTGTTGCCTGTCCTGAAAAAACAATCCGAAGCGGCCATTATCAATGTGAGTTCGATCGTAGCCTTCACGCCGGCGAGCATTATTCCTACCTATTCAGACAGTAAGGCCGCCGTTCATTCCTATACGTTGACGTTGCGGCACACCCTGGCCAAAGACACAGCAATCCGTGTGTTCGAGCTGATGCCGCCAACCGTCAATACGGCGTTTTCGAAGGACATAGGTGGAGAAGCGCATGGCATGCCTGCTGAGGAAGTGGCGCAAGGGCTGATCAACGGACTGGAAAGCGATACGTACGAGATTTATGTTGGTCTGACCACTACCTTTCGGGACTACTTTTTCGCCAATCCTGCCGAAGCCTTCAAACTGCTGAATAAGGACTAGAAAGCAACGTATTGTCTACAAAGCGGGGTAACAAACCAGGCATAACTTCCCTTGGTTTGTTACCCCGCTTTGTAGTAGCTTCCTGACCCCAGCTTTCTGTACTGCAGGGGCACTGCTAACTTTCTTTTCAACGTGTTAATACTCGTATGCTACGAATACTATACTGGCTGACGATTACTAAAACGGGCGTCTTAAAATACGCCCCATTTATCAATACGTAATTCTTACTCGTCTCCTAGGGGAGCGTTTTTTAAGATTGAAATAAGGCCGTTTGCTTAGTACTAGGTTGACGGTTTTCTTTCTTTACTTTTCAACGTGTAAAAACAACAGGCTAAGGAAAGCAAACCCACCTTTACTTTCAAGGAAGTGTATACGTTACTAATCTAGTTGTATCCTGTTTGGTATTACATTATCAACCCAAGCTTTATCGATACGAGATGTGCCAAAAGAGCGAATTGTACATTGGCAACTCATGCTCTCTAAATTAGAAAGATTTATTGGCTATCTTACTCTGAGAAATGCCTCACCATAGCTAGTTACTGAATTGAAAGAGCCTACCCAAGACTATTTCACATCTACGCCACGTAAACAGACGTTGCTGTATCCCAATGCCCCTTGGTATTTTGGGCTGGCCGTTATCATAACCTGGCTGGGATTTTCCCGGTCTTATTTTTCCCGACTCACCCAGACTGACCTCTATCATCATCTGCATGGGGCATCGGCCGGATTATGGATGGGTTTGCTGATTCTACAACCTATTTTGTATCGACGTGGGCAACTAGCCTGTCATCGAAAACTGGGATGGATCGGTACGATTGTACTCGTGCCTGCTTTGCTATTTGGCGGAGTCAAGATGATGCAGCTGATGCTCAAAGCCGCCGATCAATACCCCCCCGGATCGGTCTATCAGCTGTCCTTCATCGATGCTTCCTCGTTGCTGCTTTTTTCCTTGTTTCTGGGCTTGAGTTTATGGAATGGGCGTCGATTAGCCCTCCATGCCCGCTATATGGTGTGTACCGTCCTCATCATTCTGCCGCCCGCCATTACCCGCCTGCTATTTTTCATTCCCTGGTTTGATAGTTTTACTAAAACGCTGAATGGCAGTTTCGTCGCTATTGAAGGAGTATTGTTGCTGTTGCTGCTTGATGACAGACGAATAGATAGGCCACAGCCATCTTATCCCTTGGCCTTAGGGCTTTTTGGGCTATTGCATCTATCGATGAACTTCGCCGGTCAATGGATGTGGTGGCACAGACTGATGGACCGCTTCGCCGGGATATGACTAGGTTGATTTGATAGTTATAGATTAAGGCCTTACCGTCTCAGACTGGAGCGATTTGCGAGATTAGGACAGAAATTATTAATCTCCTGAATGATTAGCTGCTTTTCAGATGCACTGCGGGTTGAGAGCCAGCCATCTAAGCCACGGCTTGTCGAAGGTAACCTGTTACTCTTCGTCGGTCAACGATTTGCCGCTAATCATATAATACAAGTCCGACTCAGATAGTTTAGAGAAAGACCCCGTTGCGCCCTGATGCACCGGGGCGACTTGATAGAGAGGATTGTCGATCGACTCGGTCGATAGCTGCTGGATGGCGTATGTCCGCACCTGATCCGCGCCGATGGATAATTCGACCTCAAACAACAGGGGATCTTCCGAGATAATGGTTAGGTGGCTCACGCACGCATTGGTGTTAGCCATAACGGGCGTCTGCTCTCGGTAAGCCGTTGACAGGTAGCGCAGGATCGGGCTTGGGTTTTCCATGATGGGACCAATATACGCAGTAATTTCTTGGGCGGGTAACAAGCAAGGGAGCTGAATCTAAAATCTAGTGTGTTTATAAAGAGCGTTTTCTTACTTGACCTCATAACACATTGATCAGCTATACAAATTACTGTTGGTGGACCATTTCGTATAAATGGGAGCACTCCCCCTTAGTTGCTTATCGAACTAATACCATATGAATCATCTGTTGAGTAAGGCTCATTTTTAACCCAGCCTACCACCGCAAACAGCGGATCACTCCAGCCACCCGGGCTACGATCAAGGATCTTTATTTGGTCGAACAGGCCGGTTTGCTCATAATACGAACGGACCAACTGCTGATGGCCTAGATCATCGAGCGATTGCCAGATGGCAACGGCCTTGGTAGGAAACATGCGATTGGAGAATACGGTCAGGAACGGACTGCCGGGCCGCAGCACGCGCGCCAGCTCCCGGTAAACAATCACCGGCTGCGTCAGATACTGCACCGACACGGTTACCATGCCACCGTCGAAGGTATTATCGCCGTAGCAGAGGCTGGGTATTTGGTTCAGGTTCTGTACCACGTACTCAGTGAGTTGTGGGTTGGCCTTCAACTCGACCTCGTTCATGCCCAGTCCGGCCACGCGTCCGTAGTGTATGTTGGTAGGCAGGTGGCTTACCCAACTGCTCATCAGATCGAGAATGTTGCCGCCAGCGGGCAAATACTCAGCATATAAGTTGGTGGTTGCCCGGACGGCGGCCTCGTCGATGTGGTTGACCAGGCGGGGCTGCCCGTAAAATTGCCGGTCGTCGGTTTCGTCGTAGCGTTGAAATGGATTAGTAGCGGTCATAAAAAGCAGGTAACTGATCAAGAGCCTAACCGATCGTTTAGAGGGGATGTTTTGCTGGATCAGGCGCGAAACTGATCAAGAAAAGAGCGAACTTACCCACCATACTTGGAGGTATTCAGTAAAAGAGGGTTACCGTTATTGAATTCGGAGCGTTAACTGAGAATTTACAAAACAGGGGTAACAAACCAAGAACACCGTAACATTGCTGGTACGGTGTTCTTCTGTAAACCAACGAAACTACTATTTCACGTTGGTAAAAAAAGGCATCTTGCCCTATCATTTTACCGTTGATAATCCACCCACAAACTGCCGAATATCTTCGGCTAGTAACTCGGGTTGCTCCATCGCAGCAAAATGACCCCCTTCGGGCAGCTTATTCCACTGGCGGATGTCGAAGAACTTTTCGGCAAAGGCCTTCGGAGGCAGCAGGTCGGTTTGGAATTGAGCAACCCCCGTCGGTACATCCGCCTTGGTGCCGGTTTTATCAAAGGGATTCAGTTTTACCAGCGGACTGAACATCTCCTGCATCATATCCTGCATGGCTTCGTTGTACCGGCGAGCTGACGAATTGATGGTTTGGGTGACCCAGTAAATCGTCAGATTGGTCAATAACTCATCCTTGGTAAAACAGCTTTCCAGATCCCCACCGCAATCGCTCCAGGCGTAAAACTTTTCCAACTGCCAGGCTGCTAGTCCCGCCGGTGAGTCGTTGAGGCCATAGGCCAGCGTCTGAGGCTTCGTGCTCTGAATGGCATTATAGGCTCCTTCCGTTTGCTGCCATTGCGTTACTTCCTGCTTGTAGCTCTTTTCCGCTTTGCTGAGTTTGTCCTCGTTGGCCGTAATAATGTGATGATAGGGAATATCAGTCAGGTGAATGCCCAGCAGCGCCTTAGCATGATGTAAAGCCAGTTGTTCGGTAACCTCGCTACCGACATCTCCACCATGAGCGACGAATTTTTCGTAGCCCAACTCCTTGGTCATCAGCTCAGCGAACAAGCCAGCAATTCGCTTGGCGTTCATGCCGCTTTTGGTGGGAATGTCCGAGAATCCATGGCCTGGAATGGAGGGGACGACCACGTCGAAGGAAAGTCCAGTCTCATCAGCTTTTGTCAGCAGGGGAATCAGTTTTAAAAAGCGAACAAACGAGTCAGGCCAGCCATGGGTCAGCAGCAACGGGACCGAATGCGGCCCTTCTCCTTTTTGGTGAATGAAGTGAATACCAAGATCGTCAATCGTCGTCTTAAAATGGGAGAACGTATTCAAGTAGTCTTGTTGCTTTTTCCAGTCGAACTCGTGCTGCCAATACGAGCAGAACTGCTGCAAATAGGTCTTATCGGTGCCCAACAGCCAGTTCTGATTATCGACTTGATCGGGCCAGCGGGTATTGGTCAGCCTGGTTTGTAAATCAGCCAGAACGGCCGAATCAACCGCGATTGTGAACGAATGTGCCATGTCAGGTTGCGTAAATTGAGATGAACCACTGACCTGTAAATCGCTGATACTGTGTGAATGTTTAGTTAAACCTAAGGCAAATGAGTTCCGGATCGATCCCAAGTGGCTTTTGGCCGCTAGGGTATTATCTTCGATCAGAACAAGAAAACCAACGATTAGTGAGATTTTATAAAAAGAGGGTGACAAAGCAGGAATGACTATTGCCGCTTTTTTTACGCTATTAGTAAACAAACCCTCCTAGGTATCCAGATATAAAGCCATACTGAAGCCTTTTAAGCCCTTAAAAAGCGTAGGTCGTTTGTTAACAAAATTGGGTAAGAGACGGACACTACGTTTGTTGGTTTTCCTTAAACCAAACTTGACCAATTGATTTCAGGCTGATTATTTACTGGCAGGTACACCCGGAAGGTAGCCCCTTCGTCGGGTTTACTTCCTACCAGCAGCATACCTTGATGATTCATTACAATCTGTTTGCAGATGGCTAGCCCAATCCCACTGCCCGGATATGAATTTTGGCCATGTAACCGCTCAAACAGTTTAAAGATGCGCTCCATATACTGCTCATCAAAACCGATACCGTTATCAATCACACTGAGTTCGTAGTACGACAACTGGCTTCTTGAAGCGGGCAATAAGGAGCCAGGCAAGGTGTGCGCTGCCACCACCTGACAGCGTATCGACACATGCGGCCTTCGGTTAGGCTTGGAAAACTTGAGCGCATTAGATACCAAATTACTGAAGAGCTGCTGCAACTGAAAAGGATCACCCAAAACCTGAGGCAGTTGATCGACCTCCACAAGGGCCTGTTTTTCGGCAATAATTAATTCCAGATCGTTTAGAATACCGTCCAAAAGCTCGTCTAAATCCACTGGCTGGTGTGGACTGTGAGAGCCACCCAATCGGGAATAGTTCAGTAAGCCGCGGATCAGACTACTCATACGTTCGCTGGATTGGAGCATCCTGTTTATTAACTCGGCTCCTGAATCCGGTAAGGTAGACCCATGCTGCTGCAAGAATATTTCACCAAAACTTTGAATCTTGCGCAACGGGGCTTGCAGGTCGTGACTAGCAACAAAGGCAAACTGCGCTAAATTGTCATTCGACTCTTGCAATTGACGCAGCGTTCGTTCCGCTTTTTGTTTGGCCTGCTGATGATCCGTCACATTAATGAAGGTCACCACCACCCGGTCTTCGCTTTGTTTGACGGCCGATACCTCAAACCAGCCTTCTAGCCCCTGATCGTCGTGATAATATTGCATCGACTGTTCAGCCTCTCCCGTATTGACAACTCGTTTAAACAAATCCAAAAAACCATTTTCGGCGTTGCCGGGAAAGACCTCCAATAGCGTACGACCACGAATTTTATCAACGTCCCGTCCCGTCATTCGTTTTACCGTCGCGTTGGCCGTATCCATTCGAAAATCAATGATTTCCCCCTGCTCATTGCGCAGGGCCGATAGTGAAAGAATAGCGTTGAGGGAGGCGTCTAACGTGGTTCGCAACTGATCGGTTTGCCGAATCAGATCCGCTTCGAGTTGCTGTTGCTGAGTAAGTTGACTAACAAGCCTTTTCTGAAGCTGTTGAAGTTGCCTTTTTTGGCGAATGTTCTTTCGGAGCACTTGAGCTAGCGAAGCCGCTGTTAGGACCATCAACAGACAAATAACGACTAACGAGCGCCCCCACCATTTTCCCCGGCGGGTAGCCTCCCCAAGACTAGACTGACGACTTACCAGCCGTTGCTTTTCCAGGGCGGTCATCTGGCTTATCTGGTGTCGAATCCGGTCCATCAGGGGTTTTCCTTCCTTGATTTCCCGTTGGGCTAACCTCGGATTCGGCCCCAGCTGGCGAAGTTGAATCAAGTTCTGACTAAGCAGTAATCGTTGGCGGATCAGTTTCCGAAGAATCGTAAAGGGCGCTTGCTGTTCAGGATAACTAGCAATAAGTGGACGCAAGGTGTTTAATTGAATAGGAAGTTCCTGTAGTGCCCCCTCATAAGGTTCTAAGGCGCTTCTATGTCCGCTTAGTAAGTAGCCTCGGGTGCCCGTTTCAGCTTCGACGGCTAAGGTGTTTACATGGCCCAGCATCGAAATGATCGTCCCCGTTTGCAGTAACCAATCTTCATTATACTGACGCTGCTGTTGGCTCTGATAAAGCGAATATATGATAAATGATAAGCAGGTAAGGGTAAATAAAAGTGGGGCAAGCACACTAGCGCTGGACAACTTTTGCGTCAATGCCAGAGGGAAATGTATACTCATTTACAGTGATTTACTCGCGAAGATAATGGTTGTCACCTGAATAGTTGATTGATCAGACCTCAAACTTTGGTGTTAATTACTCTTGTTTCTACCAGAGACTACCAGCCTGATACCCATTTGGTCGTGTTAAAGTTTACCTAATCGATTTACTGGGGTGATTCTATTTGGTCGAGTATAGATTATCCTAGACTAGTCGGATAACGCTGTAAAAAAGTTTGCCAACGTGTTTAAGCGTGTGCTTCGGATATAGTCTCCTTTGACGTAGTCAACACGCTACAAAAAGGTGGAAGCAATTTATGAGAATTGTGAACGCTGACAGGAGAATGAATAGTCGCTATATTACTACTGTTACCGAACCGACCAAAGCAAAGCCAGACCGGATTTCCGGATGAACCTGGCCCGCCATACGAAGTAAGCGGCGACCAACAGATTAACCAGACCAAACCAGTTCCCGGTCCTAGCGTAGAAACTGCCCAGTGGTGAAGCGGGCAGGGTGCCCATCAAAATCGCCTTGTTACCCCCTGACGTAGTGGCTTCACTTAAAACCTGACCTAACCCATCGCTAACCAACAGGCGACCTTGCCGAGCGGTTCTTACCAGGGCAAAGCCGTTTTCAACGCCCCGTACTAACGCCATACGGGAATGCAGCCAGGCGTCAACCACAAAATCATTCGCCGGTACAAATAAGCCCATAATCCGCTGGTTGCCGTACCGGCGAATCGTACCCGCAAAATCAAGATCTTTACAGATGGCAACACCCGCCTGTTGACCGGTTATGCTAAACAGGCCCACTTGGTTGCCAGGGGTGAACTGGCGCTCAAAGCCGCCCACCAGATGGTTCTTGGTATAGTTGGCGACCACTTCTCCCTTGCTATTGATGACCATTGCCCTATTGCGGGCCTGGGGTTGACTGAAATCAGCGAGTCCAACCACCAGCGAGACCGCATACCGATGGGCCATACACTTGAGCGAAGCCACGACCGGTTGATACGTGTCGGGCCTTACTCGGATGGCCGTTTCGGGCAGGACAATAATGGCAGCGCCTTGTTCGGCGGCTGACGCAACCGCTTGTGAATAGTCATCCAGCAGATGCCTGAGTTGGGGAGCCGTACGCTGCTGGGCCTTGTGATGTCGCTTTTCGTCCAAGGCCACTAATCCCACCCTGAGGCCCGCTAAAGACTTTTGAGCACTGAGGCGATACCAACTGTAGAAAAACGACAGGCCATACACCAGGACGGCACTCCTCACTAAGGAGGGAATCCAGGACCGGTTTCGATGATAAGCCCGCCACCCCAGTGCCATCAGGGCGGGAAATAAGCTGACCAAAAACGTAATGCCCAGACTACCCGTTACCGACGCAATCTGAATCAACGGTACCACATCCGCTTGGGTATAGGCCAGGCTGGTAGCCGTTCCATCGGGTGAAAACGTTCCGACCAGGTATTCGAAGCTGGTCATTAAGACGGGGTAGGCAAAAACCGTGTACCACGCATTGAGCGCGTAGGCGATGGTGGTTGACCAAACCAGGATGCGAGCAAACACATAGGCCAGTGCCAGCGTCAGCAGTAGAGCCGGGAAAATTGTAACGAGGGTTTGTAGATAAGCCAGCCAACTCAGCCTACCCAGTAAACAAGCCGCGAAAGCCAACCAAAAACTGGTTCTGGGGGAGCGGTCGTAGGCCAGCCCTAAAAGAGGAATCGGCGCTAGCCAAACCAGGTACCAATAGGTTCCCGTCAGGGCGTTGCCAAAATACCAGGCTAACCCCGAGGTTGCCACCAGCAGCGCGGCACAAATGGGTTGTTTATTGCGCTTTATCCGCTGGAGGAGCGTCATTGTTGAATCAGTCTGAGTAATTTCGGTCGGGTGCCTAGTCTTATCTCCCGGTTATCTTCTTTGTTACAAGTATAGTGTTTTCTAGTAGCATTCTTCCGAGCGTATACTGGCTCAAAAAAGGCCCCATTAAGGCGCAGAGTTATAACCGTTCCTTAGTCCCAAGCAGGAGCGTTTTAAGTAGAGGATTGTTTTTTACTCACTTTCAACGCCAGTGAATAGAATACAATTCTCCGATTTTCTAAACCATACTAGTTGAATGTAAGGCGAGATCTTAGATAAAATCACGCATGACATCCTCGATCACGGCGCTCACCGAACGGATTTCATGGATGTACGTAATGCCGTTGCCTACCGAAATGTACCCCTCATCCAGATTGCCTTCCACCATACCCACACGCATCCCCTGGTTCCCTACCAACACATTGGTAATTGCCTCAGTACTGGCACCCGCCTTGTCCATTTCGACTAGCTTATCGGCAAAAGGCGTAGGAAGGGAACGGTAAAAGGAGAAAGCCGAACGGAACATGAGCAACTTATCCGCGTTGCTTTCGACCACCATCTCCTTCACATTAGCGGCCATGCGACTTTCTTGGGTTGCCAAAAAGAGCGTACCCGCATACACCCCTTCTGCCCCCAAAGCAAACACAGCCCGTACGCCATTAACATCCGCAATACCGCCCGCTGCCAGTACGGGAATAGAAACGGCTTGAGCGATCTGGGCCGTAATGGAAAAGGTGCCAATGGGTTTGCTGGGAAGCGATCCGCCCTCGTCGAAGCCCGTAGCGATGATGATGTCGGCCCCCAATCGCTGGGCTTCCCGGGCGTTTTCGGGTGTGACATCAATGGGGCGACATAAGATTTTACGGCCTGCCGCTTTAAAAATTTTAAATAACTCAGCATCAACACCGTTAATCAGAACCACCGGTACATTTTCTTCCAACAGCAAATTGGTCATCAGCGGAATCATATCAGGGTTGGCTGAAACCATCACCGGTACGGCAAAAGGCTTGTCGGTTAAAGCCTTCACGTTGCGTATCTCTGCCCGCATTCGTTTAATCACGTCTTCATTAGAGGTGGGGTTGGTCGTTTGACCTGCATGGGGACCGAGCATTCCTAAGCCTCCTGCATTACTTACTTGGGCAACTAATTGCGCATCGGTAAGCCACGACATGGCTCCTTGGATAATCGGATAGTTTATGCCTAAAATTTGGGGAACACGGCTTTGCAACTCCCATTTTTGATTCCTTGTATTGATAGTCATGGTGATCAATTAGCTGACGCGTAAACGCCGACTGAACGTGGACATACGGTCTGTTTAACTAAAGTTATGTTGCAAAATTAGCCTTATTTAGTTTCCTTTGTATACTAGTTTCCTTTAGGAAACCACAGTTGTATAGTTGAACGTTATGGCAGTTAAGCGAGGACATAGTAATTGTATCGATACGGTAAAGCCCCTACGGGATGCCCTAGACGTGATCAACGGCAAATGGAAACTGCCCATTATCGTTTCCATCGGCGTGGGTAACGATCGCTTTAGCGATATTCGGGATAGTATTCCGGGGATAACGCCAAAGGTGTTGGCGAAAGAGCTCAAAGATTTGGAAGAGCATAAGCTTATCAAGCGAACTGTGGTGGGGGGTTACCCAGTCCAGATTTTATACACTTCCGAAGCGTACGCCGATAGCTTGACGCCGGTAGTCTTAGCGTTAAAGGAATGGGGCTTGAACCACCGGAGCAAAATTTTTAGTGCAGACTAACAGCGTGTATTGTCCGTCTCTCAAAACGACCGTTAAAATGAAATTTTAGACGTAACATATTGATATATAGTATTTTAAGTGCTGTATAATATAGTGTTGTACCAGTTATTCAGGATACCCGTCTTATTCATATTTAATATAACTACCTGTAAGTATCGCCAGCACACTGAACTCGTCAAGGTTCATCAAACAAATTTAACTGGGCCTGATCATTCGCTGGAGTTAATAGGCCAAACGCTTCCTGGCTTTCTAACTCGGTCCGTGGCCGAGCGTAAAGCCATTTAGGCCCTGATGTACTTTTAAGCGAAAACCGGTTCAGGTAATTCTCGATTTCCTTGTTCTGCTGCGGATGCACCCGGTTTATTTCTGCCATGTTGACAAAAATAACGTTTTGCTTACTCTGAGTGATGTTACCAACTCGATCACGAATATGGTGTAGCAAGTGCTCTGAGGCATTGTCATACTCACCGGTTGGCAACTGGTATTTATAGCTGATATATAAGTAAGCATACCCCCGCTGGTAGGTTGAAACGGCTAACTCATATTTAGCTGATTGTTGCTGAACTTGCTGCCAGGCTTCTATTTCCTGCTGAGCATTGTATATTTTACGACGAGATTCAGCCTGGGCCAGTGGCGGTAAATGGTCTATCTTATTCTGTAGCTGGTTAATTGATAATAACAAGCCATTGAGATAGTCATTAATATGTCCGTCGCGTTCTTCTTCTGTGAGGTCATGAGGCTTTTTGAGCCAATATTTATGCTTACTGAAAAAACTCATGCGTACAGCTGGCCGGCCATAGTTGATCAGTTTCACGGTTTTGCATCCAAAGTCCCGCCAAATGGCGAAATCAGCCATGTATTTACTATCGACAAAATGAATGTCGCCACATTCCTGCCAATTACCCTCTATATCCCATTCATCCCGGTCAGGTCTAAGTTTCGGAACTTTAGTAATTTGTTCTGATAAACCTGTTAGTAAGAACTGATACTCTTTTTCAGTAAATTTTGTCTTTTTCTTCATGGCGGAGAAGGGTGAATTTAGTATAAAGATAATTACCTTTTTATTTTACTCTGAGAGTAAAACTAATCTCTATGAAATGCTTTATCAATTTCTGATTTAAAAATTTGATCTTCAATTCATAAGTAGACTTATCACCTCAATACACCTTTGATCAATTACAACTTGTTTCTTATTTTTAATTGTTCTGAAATTGAGAACTTGATTATTTGATACTTGTAAGTCATTTTCTATGTGAGTAACTATCTATAAAACAATTAGTTACGAAAGTTTCAATTAATATAAGGCAAGATCCAGGTAGTTTTTAGCAAGAAGTAGGTAGGTTTAGGCAAGATACAAGTAGGTTAAAGTAAGATGGTGGTAGGTTCAGGCAAGACAGAAGTATCCACAATTGACCTTTTAAGCAAGATGGAAGTAGATTTGAGCAAGATATAAGTAGGTTTAAAGCAAGATGCATATACACTCATGATGCTTTAAATATAAATTTCAGTTAATTATATACATGACATTTTTAATACCTAATAACAATATGTTACTCATATTATTCGTTAAATTTTGGTAAGTACAACATGTAAAATAAGCTAAACCTAAACTACTAATGATCAGGTATATAGATAAGTAAAGCAATATAAAAGTAGGTCAATGGAGTACCGTAAAGCAAGATAGGGACTTTCTATATTGCTTTGATAGCGATTATTCATATTTTTGAGCTAGACTTACCAGGAAATAACATGGGAGAACTCGTCCACATTCAAGAGCCGCTCCGGCTACTATTATCTCGAAACAACTTCGACTTACTAGAAAGGCGAGTTTATTGGCTGATACTCAGGCATATTAAACAGCTTCAGACCCTGAGGCCTGCTGAAGTCGAAACCCTTCCAAGTGAATTTCCGGCATTCAAGATTCCCATTACTGATTTACAACTACCTAATTCCTCCTCCGAGGTTAATTACTCGACATACAAGAGGGTTGCCCAGCGACTTACATCCCGGCAACTATACCTTGATTCCCCAGCGCAGCACGAGTTTACGTCAGTGGTCGTTTTTCCAATGGCCCGCTATAGTAAAGGTGTATTAACGGTTGAGGTTAATAAACACTTGGTGCCTTACATGATCGACTTAAGTAAGGGGTATACCAAGCTCCAACTTCAGGCAGCCTTGTCCCTTAATAGTCAGTACGCTCAGAATTTATATACGAGACTCTGTAAGTTCCTTGATACAGGTATCTGGCGGGTTAGCGTTACAGATTTGAAAGACATCCTCGACGCCCAACAATACGTTCGCTGGTCTAACTTCAAGCAGACCGTATTGGCTCGGGCGATGGAAGAAATCAATCAGAAGACGGATATCGAAGTTTTCGTCAACGAAAAGAGAGAAGGCCGCTTTATCACGACGCTCATTTTTACGATAAAGAGGCAGTCTCGAAAAGACAACAAAGCATTTGATACCTTTAACGAGGAAATGGACATGGTGTATGCTCAACCGACTGAAGAACTTCAGAGTAAAGCAACTCAAATACTACTTCAGAACTATCGATTCACTAGTGCCCAGATGCGAGAAATCGTCAGTAATGAAAACTTACTACAAGAATTTATTCGGCTCGACGTGTTGATCCAGAAGGGGTTCATTGATGTAAAGACGAATCCAACCAGGTACATCGCCGGCATCTTATTTAAAAAACCGAAAGTTGCGGCTACCAAGTAAGTTAAGTGAATTTATTACTCAACGATTATGATACGATTGACACTACCAAGAGCCTGCACGCTGTTGTGTTTGCTTCTGCTAGCTGGTTGTTCAAAAGAGAATGCCGGGCCAGCAATCGACTCCGCACAGATAGTCGGGTAGCTGGCAGATTACCACGATTACGGCTGATCCTGCTGTTACCTCTCCCAACTATGGGAGTAATACAGATGTTCTCCAGCTATATCAGCAAAACATTGGTAAAGATTGTGTGGGTCCAACCCGATACGAATTTGCAGCTGACGGCGCATTACAGCTCACAACCTCGGCGGATTGCCAGAATAGGTTGAACAGTCTTTTCGGATTTACCTCAGCGAACTGGCGCACAAACGGCCAGCAACTACGCGTGGAAGGTAATTACGATGCACTCTCCTATACCGTGACGGAACAAAGTCCGCAGACTATGGTGTGGCGACGAACGGAGTACAACTCCCCGTTTGACGGAAAAACTCATTTGTATACGATCAAGTTGTCAAAGCGGTAAGTTGGGGGGGCCAACATTCGTACGAAATGTTCCGTCAGGCCAACTCTGCGGGTAAAATAACTCGACTTCAAGTGATCGATAGCTTACTTTGGCTGTTTAACCGGGTTTATTTCCCAGAAAATACATTCAAAAGCTATTAATTTGCCATGCATTGACTCAGTAAATAAATCGAACGTTTCCTTTACCACTTACTTAATTGGCGCCTTACTATTCTTTTATCTTCATGAAGATTCTTTCATGGAACATTTCGTACGAATGTTGGCCACTCCCCATCATAAGACGGTAAAACAGAATCAGTTTCTTTCACCGTCTTGTAAATTATAGTTTGCGAGAATTGGTGAAAATAGAATCTTTCACCAATTTTACATTTATATGGCAGAGATATCTTTAAAAGTAAAACTTACTGAAAGTACCGGAGCTAACCAAGCCCTCGGAAAGATACTTACACGTTACACGGTGAGTCAACTGATTCGCTATTTTGGAGCCGACCTGCCTAAGGCAAGTAATTATCCACGACACGCCAGAGTGTTTGTCGAGTTTTGTTTAAAAGAAGGGTTCGGCATTGACGGATTAAGCTTCACCCGATTCACGGCCGAGTTACCCCCCAACCGGGTATCGCCAATCCGCAAATTTTTACTATTCTACCAGACGATCGGTTGCCCGAGCGTTGTCGTTGATCCCAAGACCACTAAGTTACCACCGGCAGCCAATGATTTGGTACTACGATTCATTCGCGAAGCGAAAAACCTGCGGGGAGACCGATCCAAAGAAACGTACACCAAAGCACTCAATGCCTTCTTCATGTATGTTCATGAACAGAATGAACTAGGGCAACCGGCCTCGTTCAGTGGATTGACGGTTTCTGATTTCGTACAGCAGTTGAAAGATAATCAATACTCAGCCTTTACCATTAACCTGTACTTATCGGCCGTCAAGCAGTTAGCAACCTGGTGTATCCGTCGACGGGATGACCTGCATCTGGATGAGGATCAACTAAATGCCTTACGCGATATTGGCGATGTACGGGGACTGGCCATTGAGCGAACCTTTTATAAGGATAGCCTGGAGGCTGGGGAAAGGAACCAGATTCTGGGGGATGTTGAGAGTACACGAGATAAGGCCGTTTTTGTTTTACTGGGTCTGGAAGGCCTACGAACCGTCGAAGTGACTCGGTTGAAGCTAAGTGATTTAGACTTCGAAAGACATCAATTACAGGTGTTGGGCAAGGGCAAGAGTACGAAGAAAGCCATAAAATTTTTTGCTGGATGTCGAGATGTCCTACAAAGCTACCTGGAGGAATCAGGCCGGTGGCCCCTTCCCTACGACCGACGCGGAGAATATCTATTTCACGACCTGAAGACTTACCAAATACGATATATCGTCGATAAGCAACTGAAAAAACATGGATTGAAACGAACTGGTATGTCAGCCCACAGTTTACGGCATACCGTCGGCCAGCTCCTATTAGAAGAAGGGGTTAGTCTAGAGCATGTACAGCAACATCTGCGTCATGAAACAATAGAAACAACACAATTTTACACTAAGAAAAAAACCCGAAAAACATATTTCCAGCAAATGCCTGATTGAGGTCTAAAAAGGAGCAGTACCCCATTGAGTAACTTGAATGTCAAATAAGTCTTCGTTGATAACCCATTGTAGAAGATCGTTTATGTTAATCCGGAGCATTAAGCCACTGATCAACAAGTTGTAAATATTCAGGATGTTCAGTGACCTGAAAACTAACCTCAAGGTCAAGGAGCCGGATAGCCTGTTCCAAAATTATTTTCTGAGAATCAGTAGGCGCGAAATCAGGCCTGGCTATATCGTGTGATAATTGGCTTAAAGAAGACATAAAAAACGTATAGGTCGATTCAGAAACATGCATACTTCTAACTGCCATTGTAGCCCTATTTTCAACATATTCATCCTCCCATAGCTACAATAGCATAGCAATTTTACGCACAAATAAATTTAGCTAACGGTTCCCGTGCCAACTCGGCATAATTGCAGGACAAATAGTGTGTTTGGCAGGACAAACTGGATTTTCCTTTCAGTTGTGGGTATTGAAGTGTCCAGAAGACAAAACAAATACTCTACTAGTTAGCTATATTTAATATTGTATCCATTATGATTTAGGTTGAAGTCAGACCTTATGATTACATCAAAACAGGAAATTCTGTTTAGCCAAGACAGCTTGTCAATAAGCGTATCGGCCGATGCTGATGAGCAAGCCGTTACGTTGCTTGAACAGACCACCTATGGCACAAAAGGCGTTCGTTACCAGCAAACTGGCCAGAAGATTAAACTAAAGCAACTACATAATCCCTACTTTTTTCACCTCTACCAGCATCAGAATTTGATTGGCTTGTACTGTCTGGATCAACGGCCGGTTGCTTTTCCAGGTACTTCAGTGAACGGCTTTTATGGTCGTTATCTGGCCGTTCGTGGCGATGTTCAGGGGAAAGGATACGGACAACTACTGAAATCAAGCGCTATAGAGTATATCACCAAAAACGTGTCAGAGCCCTACCTATTTTACTCATACATTGAAGCCAAAAACACCCGTTCTATGGCAGCATCACTTCGGGAAAACTTCGAGTCCGTTGCCAAGTTAAAAACGTTCATGTTCCGGAGATTCGCGCCCAATCTAGATGCCCGCTTTAACCTGGTATCTGTACCGGATACCGACAGAATTCTGAATCTGGTTAAAAAACAGTATAGAGGCTATGGTTTTCAGAACTTTTTGAACATCAATTATAACAATCATTACTTTACTCTGGAAGAGAATGGACACGTATTGGCAGGTGTTCAGGCAAACCCAATCGTCTGGAAACTGATCCACATTCCAGGCAAGCTTGGACCATTCATCCGGAACGTTGCTCCCTATATTCCAGGTCTCAGGCGTTTCTTTAACCCATCAAAACAGGCATTTGTCACGCTGGAAGGTGTTTATTTGGAGGAAGGTCGGTCGGACCTTCTTGCCGTCCTTCTGGAAAGCGTATTGGCTCATTTTAAAGCACACACTGCTATGTGGCAGATAGATGAAAGAGATCCCATTATTCATTTACTGAATAGTCAGCAGATGGGCCCACTCAGCCAGTTCCAGCCAGGCGTAATAACCCACGTTATGGCTAAGGCAGTGGGTATTCCCTCAATGATCGAATTAGGTAGAGAACCTGTCTACGTATCCAGCTTCGATTATTCATAAAGTAAATGTAGACACGTCATCCAACTACTTTGAGAACCATAAGCCGCTCTCCAATGAATCAATCTGAGACGCAGTTAAAACAATTACTGGAACGGTCTAAAGAACAATTAACCCGACCTTTTTCTAATGTACAGCGTAGATTGCTGTATGTGATCAATATCACTTACCTGACATTAACGCCCACTTTTTTAATCAGCGAAAAGCTAGCTACTGGTTCTTACGTTCCAGACAACCGTCTTTGGTTCATTTATGGATTCGTTTGGTTTGCGAACCTGATTTCGGGGGTTTATGCGTTTGTCACCCTAAAAGGAAACCAGCTATCTATTTTCGGAAGATCATTAGACATATCCAGGCTCAAACGTGGCTCTCGCACGGAGAAGGCTTTACGCTGGCTGAGTGTTGTATCGGTAATGATCATGAGTATAGCCAACATGACAGGTGTTGGCAATCCATCCAATGATTCGCTATTGACCGATTTCGCCCTGGCTCACTCCTTAATCGTTTTGGCAGCCATGATACTGGGCCGGACAGTTATGTGGATCTGGTCGACCGTTGTCATCGTGATTCTGATCTATTTAACATTTGGCCAACTGGGCTATTCTTATCGCTATAACTATCTAACTCCAAGTGAGTCGAGCCTGTATGAGAAAGCCTTGTCAAAGCAAGAAGCTTGGGCAGTAAACCGGCAGACGGTGCTGAAAGCTAATCGTCTGAATCCGCCACAGGCGTCGCGTTATTTTAACACGTGGTCTATTTTTATCGTGGTCGCTTCTGCAACAGCCTATTATTTTGCAGGTATAGCCCGAGATCTCTTTACGATTATTCCCGAAGTCACCGATGATATCAAGGATGCTATCGAAGCTACCAAAGTGGCGGAAGAACGACGTTTAATTCAACAGCAGGAAACACTAAGTACGGAATTAAAGGCGCTGAAAGCCCAGGTTAATCCGCACTTCCTATATAACACCTTAAATTACTTTTATATCCGGTCTCAGGATGTTGATCCCGAATTGGCCGAGTCGATCATGAAACTTTCCGAAATCATGCGTTACAGTATGCGGGAAGATTTTAATACGGTCAAGTTATCAGAAGAAATCAATTACATGGAGCAGTTCATTAGTCTGCACCAGCTGCGATATCCGCTGTACATTAACTTCAACGTTACAGGCGATATTGATGGAAAGACTATTCTGCCCTTTCTCTACATTGGCTTGTTGGAAAACGCTTTTAAACATGGGAATATGACTGATTCGAAATACCCCTTTTCGATTGATAAAAAGGCCAAGAAGGATAGAATTGAGTTTTATACTACTAATCTGAAAAATAAAAAAAAGCGTTTCGAGAGCAATCATATCGGGCTGACCAATACCCGCCAACGGCTGGAGCGCGCTTATGAAAACTACACATTTGACATCAACCAAACAGAGGATACATTTTCGTGTAACCTAATTATTTACTGCTAATGGCTATGACCTGCTTAATCCTCGATGATGAGGAAATATGTGTGAATCTGCTACGCAAATATATTGAGCAAGTACCTACATTAAATCTAAAGGCTACTTTCACCAACCCAAACGACGCCCTTCTATTTCTGGAGCATGAAAAAGTGGACCTTATTTTTCTGGATATGGAAATGCCTAATTATTCTCTCGATGGCTTGGATTTAATTCGTATTCTAGGTGATTCTCAGAATTACATATTTACGACAGGACACCCCAAATATGCGTCGCCTAGCTATGAATATAATGCAATCGATTTCCTTGAAAAACCTTTTCGGTTTGAACGATTCACCAAGTCCGTTCAACGGGCTAAACAAGTGCTGAGCATTCTTGCTCTGAGAGATACTACACCAACTGACACATACACGTTTGTGCGGGTGAATGGGAATTTACAGCGGGTAGATTTTGATGATCTATGTTGGGTTGAGAGCGAGCGTAATGGTATCTGGTTTTATACCGAAACGAACCGTTATTACAGCGGACTATCGATTGGTGACATAGAAGCTCGCCTTCCTAAAAATCAATTCATGCGCGTTCATAAATCGTACATTATTCCCATCAGCAAAGCAGAGGTGATCAATAAAGAAACGATTAGTATTCGAAGGCAGGGAAAGCTTCAGGAAATTCCAATTGGTGAAACTTACCGAAAAGAATTTATTTCCGCAATTGAAAACAAGATAATGAGGAAATAGGCTGGGAAACTACTGGTCTAGTGTGATCGATCTTTTGTCAGATAGGCCGATAGACCTACCCTCAAAGCTCCATCAGGGCGATTCCTATATGACCTACTCTTAAAGGGCTTCTACTGTGACCATTGAAAAATTCAAGGGGGTGACGATTCAAAGATTATAAAGAAGACCATGTACCTTACCCACATCATAGACAACCAATGTGCCCATATCCAGCAAATAGTTCAGTATTGAAATCGGTTATATAAAAGCTAAATTACGTTCCTTACAATCTTTTCTTCCATGTCGCGTTTTTGTGCTTGCTTCATGGCGGGTAAAGTTAACAGGCCCGTCTTCATCTTCTGACGGTAGAGTTGCACCCAACTACGAATCGTATAGCCACTGTGAATGCCTAAATCTTCCACCACCCGGCTAACTTCTTCACTGCCAAAGAGGATGCGAAACAGGGCCGTCTCCCGGAGTTGTTCGCTGTGCTGAAAGCGACATAGTAGGTCGCGAATGTGGTCTTCCATAGTTGTCAATTTTTGATGAAAATTGACAACCTATATCAGGACAAGACACTATATCGCAGTGGTCAACATGTTGTCTGGCCATCTTTAGTAATTATGTTGTGATTTTATGGGATTGAAAAATTCCACCGCCTGCCCTATCTATTCTCTCCGAAAAAATTCGGAGAGAATAGATAGGGCAGCGGCCTGAACTATTTTGAGTTACTACATCTGAAACAACTGCATAGCTTACTACTCAACTATCAGTTTGGGGTAACACTTGGCTGTTTTCAGGAGACTCTTTAAAACCAGAGTAAGCAACGTTCAATATTGGACGAGCTGCAAAAGGGCTGTTAAACTACGATAGTTCCACAGGCGTAAAATGCAGAGGGATTGAATCGGATGAGACAATACTGAGCCATAGGCTTGCGAATTCAAGGCAAACCTTTTTGTTTTGCACTCAGTTTACCAATCGGAAATGCAACTACAGTGCCCACGAAGCCTGTTGATTCCCTCCGACTGTTTGCGCAGCGGGGCTTTATTTTTAGTTTTCTCGGTACCTCGGGGCGAATCGCTACCAACGGTTCAGCTTCGAGGTCCTTTTGCTACATAGATTCTCCATTTTATAGGCTACAAAAAGCAAAGCAGCTATCCTTCGCCTAGTCCAATTTGCTTAACACATTCTTTTCAGGATATTGATTTTTGGCTCACTTTCAAGCTGAATGTAGATTTGTCGTCATAGGTATGTAATTTTTTTCCGATAATTTACTCATCTTCTCCCAGTACTGTATTTGCTGGTGTGTTAGCTGTTTATTCATCCAAGGCGATCGACTCTGCACTTCAACCAATTTTTTTACTGCAGTCGCTGGTTTCAATAATCCGCTTCTAACGAGCCGATCTAGTACCCAGATAAGCGATTTTGCACGTATACCACGCTGTTCCGCGTCACGTCTTAAATAGTCACATCCGGATAATAGATTTGCATTTAGTCGTTTAGCAATTCGACACAACGCACGATCGGTAGTTGACATTCGATTGATCGGGCCAACCTCATTAATCACTTGATTCATATCGTCAGCTGTTGCCATCTCAATCGTCATTTGACCATTTTGACAGTGTTGCTCTATCTCCTTACGGTCATTTTGACCTAATTTCCTGATTACTTCCGGTGTAGTGATCAGACTTACTTTGCTGATCAGCAAAGCTGGGAGCAATTGCGTTTGTTCCAGATCAAGCAGTATTGACGTATCCGCAACGCACCGCTCTAATTGTGCTTTTTCACTCATTCGAATTGGGTTACGGCGCAATACGCCATACTAGTTGTTAAATTTTTGTTTTACATTTTTACAAATGATTCACGAAAATCTGAGAATGACATCCCACTTAATGTTACTGCTTTATCAAGAGTAATCAGGCCTTCAGTGACTGCCTTATGTAGCAATCGTTGAAAGCGACCAGCTCGCTCCTCACCATTGTATTTTCCAGGTTCGTCTTTACGCCACCCTTTTTTAGTGAAGTAGATAGATAATCCGGTGTACGTACTGTTACTGATTATGTCTAGTTCTTTGGCTCTTCGCAAAATCGCCTGCATTGAGACTCCGAAACGAATTTTTATATCAACTAACTCATAAATAGATAGTTGCTTACGTCTAGGTGATAAAATTTGAATCATTCGTTCTCCTGGTAAGAGCAATGCACCCGCGAAATAGTGACACAACATTTCTACATCGCGGCTACTAATTGTCGGAGAGAATCTTAAAATCTGATGAGCTAACTCGTGGCTGGCGGTGAAACGCTGCCTAACTACATCAAAGAATGTATTTACGACGATACCTATATGTTTACCCTCATTAGACTCATTGTCTATTATTGCGGTCAACCCATCAAACTCTTCCGATGCGACAAATTGAAAACACTTGATGCCCATGTCATCCAATAAGCCAATCACATTGGGTATAGGATCCATTCCGAGCTTTAATGCTTGACGTAATTTTTTAGCTGCCTCTTCTACATCAGTTCTTGTACTCACTTCGATTATACCAACGGGGCTAATAAACCGATTACGTTCTCCTGTTAGCTTCTCTAATTCAACAAACCTTTCAAAGTAATCCGTAGCTTCTGCTACAATCATACCTTCATTAGTTTTGGTCAACTTTACCCGTTTACGAAAGTCGATTTGTTGCAACGAAATGGCCACAGGTCGAAGAAAATAGTCTGGGTCGACCCCTAGCACTTTACACAGTTGTATAAGCCCTTCTCCATCAGGGCGAGCTTTTCCCTGCTCATATTTATGAAGAGCCTGTTTACTTATGTTGCCTATCCGATCAGCTATATCTTGTAAGGATAAGCCTTTTCTCTGTCGAGCAAAAATAAACCGCTCAGCGAACGCCTGCATCATAAATTGAATCTTGTTTGTCCACGTAAATATGTGTTATATAGTAGTAATCGTGTTTTTGTTGGCCTAGTAGATCAAGAATAATCTCTGAAATGTCAACCAATCCGCAAATCGCATAAGTTCCCAACTTGAAAGGAAATTTTAGAAAACATGTCAAAAACAAAAGAATATTTTACCTATAGGAAAAATAGTTTAATAGCTTAAAGCAATTTTCGGCCTTTTGCTAGAATATGAGTGGAAGCATTACTTTTTCTCTATCCTCAATTTGAGGTTGTAATTGCACTATTTTAAAATGAGTAAGAAGTAATCATACCTATTGTGATTCTGTACTTTTGCTAATGACAAAAATTGTCATTATTCATTTTATGAATCCAATAATACCTAATACGGATCCGCTCCTCAATGATTTACGTAGTCTAATTTCTCAGTCGCGCCAACAAATAGCCTCCATTATTAATGCAGAAATCACCCGGCTGTATTGGGGTATTGGGAAACGAATCAATGAAGAAATTCTAAATCAAGGCCGAGCGGAATATGGTAAGAAGACGATTCGTCGACTCAGTGAGCAGTTGATTGCCGAATTTGGCCGGGGCTTTAGTATTGCCAATTTGACCAATGCCGTCGAGCTAGCTCGATTATATGCCGATCCCCAAATTATTCAGACAGTGTCTGAACAATTCACTTGGTCGCATTTCGTCACGTTTGTTACCATTAAGGATGAGTTGAAACGGGACTTTTATATGCAGATGGCGCGGTTGGAGCGCTGGAGCGTCCGTACTCTCCAGAAGAAGATTGATGGTATGCTGTACGAACGTACGGCGATTTCACGGCTACCCGAAGAGACAATCCGACAAGAGTTATCCCAGCTGCGGGATGATGATCAACTCTCACCTGACTTAGTTTTTCGAGACCCCTATGTACTTGACTTTTTAGGATTAGAGAGTAATTACTCTGAACTGGAGCTGGAAGATGCAATCCTGTCAGAACTTCAGAAATTTATCATTGAGCTGGGAAGTGACTTTGCCTTTATGGCCAGGCAGAAGCGCGTTGTCATCGACGGGGAAGATCACCGAATTGATTTATTATTTTATCATCGTCGATTACGACGGCTTGTAGCCATCGACCTAAAATTAGGTAGGTTCAAGGCATCCTATAAAGGCCAAATGGAACTCTATCTGGGCTGGTTGAAACAGTATGAAATGCTGGAAGGCGAAGCTTCGCCGATTGGCCTAATTTTGTGCGCCGAGAAAACACGGGAGCACATCGAACTGATGCAATTGGACAAAGGCGACATACGAGTCGCTGAATATCTAACCCATCAGTTGCCAACCACCGTACTGGAGCAAAAACTACACTTAGCTATTGAGCAAGCTCGGCAACGATTAGACTACCCTGCGGATGAGGAGTAAAACCAAGCAATAGAAATTACTAACTTAGAATGGAGGGTAGACTACTAGTAGGGTATCTAGTACGATAAAAATCGTTCAGAAAAAGCGTGACACTAGTCGAAAGAGTGAACTACTAAACTGAACGGATTTATTGAACGCGAAAAGGCCTGTTTTCGGCCACCTCCCTCCTATCCAGTCATCGTTCAAGTAAACCTCCGAATATTTTCGAACAACACAAGAATTGAAGTTACTCCATTAAACTTGGAGACAATACCTCTAAATCTCCTAAAGAAGCATTGGGCATATATTACAATGAGGAGGCTCGTATAATCATCCGGGTAGGAATTCTAACCGTTTCGGTGTTAAGTTTTTTCGATTTGCCTTCAATCAGGTCAATCAATTGTCCGGCAGCTTTCTGTCCAATTTCCAGCGCGGGTTGCTCGACCGTACTCATGGGCGGAGCAAGTAAATCGGCTAAGGGCGTATTGGTAAAACCAATAAGTGACACAGCCTCAGGAATGGCAATATGCCGTTTTTTGAGAGCAGACAGACAACCTATGGCCAGCCTGTCACTGGCTGCAAAAAAAGCGTCGGGAGACTGATTCAGCAGATCGTCGATGACGGGCTCTAGATCATACTGGCCAAAGCTGGCATATCGAACTAAACGTTCGTCATAAGGCAACCCATATTTTTCTAGGGCAGCCCGGTAACCAGCCAGACGCTCTTGGGTTATAGAGATATAAGGTGGTATTGTGACATGGGCAATACGATGTCGCCCCGTCTGGATCAAATGCTCCGTGGCGGCAAAAGCACCCCCAAAATTATCGGCAGTTACGCAAGGGATATTAAGTTCAGAAGCGACACGATCGAACAGGACAATAGGTAGTTTTTTCTCCTGTAAGAGCCGCAGGTGCGACACGTCAGAAGTACTACTAGAGAGCGAAATAAGTAAACCGTCTGCTTTTCGGTCGACTACCTGCTGCACCGTCACCAGTTCCCGCTCGTAAGACTCGTGGCTTTGAAAAATAATTACATAATAGCCCCGGCTATGGGCAATGTCCTCAATACCGTTGATAACCTGAGAGAAAAAATTATTAGCAATCTGGGGAACAACAACGCCGATAACCCGGCTACGGTTTTCCTTCAGACTAAGGGCAATTGGATTGGGCCGGTAGTTGAACCGCTCGGCATACTCGATCACTAGGCGTTTCGTATCTGTACTGATTTCATAGCTATCCCGCAAGGCACGGGACACGGTCGAAGTCGAGAGATTTAATGCACGAGCAATATCTTTTATCGTAATGGCTTCCAAAACTGTATCCTGGTAAAATGCAAATAAGAAACCAAATGAACCAGATGTTCTGCTTATAAGGTTAAACGGCCAATTAATTACTTATTCTACAAATTAAGGGCGCAACATTAACCAATGGCAACGTTCCCGATAACGTTTGCACGAATAAATAATGGCAAAAGCTTCGCTATTAGTCCTGAACGCCCTAAACTTAACCAGGAAATTGACCTACGGAAGTAAGAGCGATCGTACGTTCTCCCCGCGAAAAAGACAATTTCGTTATCGTTCATTCTGTAAATCCGACAACGTTGACCGCTCTGTGCTGCTTGCCTAATTAACGAAACGATAGCGAATGAATGCTTTATCAAGTCAATCCTTACCGCTAATCCAGCCCCCAACAACGATCAGTATGCCAGCCTTGCCGCTACGCCATTTGCCAGAGCGGGTGCTCCAGTTTGGAACGGGTGTTTTACTACGGGGGCTCCCTGATTATCTGATTGCCAAAGCGAACCGACAGGATATTTTCAACGGTCGGATTGTCGTCGTAAAATCAACGGATGGCGATGATATGAATGCGTTTAGCCGACAGTATAATCTATATTCACTCTGCATTCGGGGTGTAGAAAATGGACAACTGGATGAACAGAACGTAGTCTGTTCGTCCATCAGCCGTGTTTTATCGGCTAAGGATAATTGGGATGAGGTACTAACCGTTGCCACCAGTCCCGACCTTCAAATTGTGATTTCCAACACAACCGAAGTCGGGATTCAACCGGTGCAGGACGACGTTGGGCAAACCCCGCCCCACTCCTTTCCGGGTAAGTTACAGGCTGTCCGTCAGAATACCGCGCTCTGGAGGCACGATTTAAGCCAGTTACCCGGCTTTTGCAATGCCGTTGCCAGCTATCTGACCCAACTGCTCGAACAGGGTGTGCCAGTCCCGGTCAGCGCCCAGTTTGACCATTATGAACCCGTAATAAAATGAAACAGACCGTCTTAAAAATACACCCCGATGATTCTGTGCTGGTCGCACTCGCCGATTTAGAACCGGGCGATCGGGTCTACTGGGGCGATTCCACACTAATTGTGACGGAAGCCGTTCCCGCAAAACACAAACTGGCTATTCATGATCTAGCGCCCGGCGATGCCATTACGATGTATGGGGTGCTGGTTGGCCGATCGAAGCAGACCATACCGGCGGGTGGGCGACTAACTACATTTAACGTTTTACACGCAACGAATAGCTACGACGTGCATAGTTCAACTTACCAATGGACCCCGCCTGTAGTTGATCACTGGCAGCAGCAGTCGTTCATGGGTTACCACCGGTCGGATGGGCGTGTCGGAACGGCCAATTACTGGCTTGTGGTGCCGCTCGTTTTCTGCGAAAATCGGAACATTCAGGTCCTGGAAGAAGCCCTAATCAACGACCTGGGTTATGGCCGACGCCATTCCTATCAGTACCAGACGCAGGAATTGATGGCACTGGTGCAGGCTGGCCGCACCGTTGAAGACGTGTTGCAGGCCGATCTGAACCAAACAGAACCATTGTCCGGTAGCCTTACCCGTAAACCGTCACGTTTATTCCCGAACGTTGATGGCGTGAAGTTTCTATCGCACGAAGGCGGGTGTGGCGGTACCCGGCAGGATGCCCAAGCGCTCTGCGGACTGTTGGCTGGCTATATTACTCACCCGAACGTAGCGGGTGCTACGGTGCTGAGTCTGGGTTGCCAGAACGCGCAGGTGGGCATGTTGCAAGATGAAATCAGCAAGCGAAATCCTCAGTTCGATAAGCCGTTATTTGTGCTGGAGCAACAGACCATCGGCACCGAAGAGTCGTTGATTGGTCAGGCTTTGCGCCAAACGTTCGCAGGTCTGATGCAGGCCAACGCCTGTGTGCGGCAGCCTGCTCCGCTGAGTAAACTGACCATCGGGCTTGAATGTGGCGGTTCCGATGGATTTTCGGGTATTTCCGCGAACCCCGCCCTGGGCCATGCGTCAGATTTGCTGGTTGCTTTGGGCGGCACGGTAATTCTGGCCGAGTTCCCCGAACTATGCGGGGTGGAGCAGGAGCTTTGCGACCGCAGTGTCGATGCAGCAACGGCGGGCCGGTTCCGGGAGTTGATGAATACGTATGCTCAGCGCGCCAAAGAAGCCGGATCAGGTTTCGACATGAATCCCTCACCGGGCAATATCCGTGACGGGCTCATAACCGACGCCATGAAGTCGGCTGGTGCCGCGAAGAAAGGAGGTACTTCACCCGTGGTGGCCGTTCTTGATTACCCGGAACTAGTCACTAAGCCCGGCCTGAATCTGCTTTGTACGCCCGGCAACGACGTTGAATCGACAACGGCAGAGGTGGCTTCAGGCACTACGGTGGTTCTATTCACAACGGGCCTCGGTACGCCCACGGGAAACCCCATTGCTCCCGTCATTAAAATTGCCAGCAACACGGCCCTGGCCAACCGAATGCCCGATATTATTGATGTAAATACGGGCACTGTGATCGACGGCGAAGAGACCATTCAACAGGCGGGTGAACGACTGCTCGAACAGATCATCCTTGTGGCGAGTGGCGAAATCGAAGTAGCCGCCGTGCGGCATGGGCAAGACGATTTTATCCCCTGGAAACGGGGCGTTTCACTATAACTCAAAGAGTGAAAGGCGCATCCGTTTTCGCCTTTCACTCATTCGCTCATTCACTCTTTGCATCATGAAAAAGCCCTTTCTAAACGACGATTTTTTATTGCAGACCGACACCGCCCGGCAACTTTATCACGAGTTCGCCAAGCCGATGCCGATCATTGATTATCACTGCCATCTACCCCCCGACCAGATTGCCCAGGATCGAACCTTTGAAAACCTGACCCAAATCTGGCTCTATGGTGATCATTATAAATGGCGGGCCATGCGTACCAACGGCGTTGACGAAAGCTATTGCACGGGCAATCAAAGCGATTATGCCAAGTTCCAGAAATGGGCGAATACGGTGCCGTATACGGTTCGAAATCCACTTTATCACTGGACCCATCTGGAGCTGCAGCGCTATTTTGGCATTACCGAAACGTTGAGTGGGGAAAGTGCCCGGCGTATTTATGACGCTTGTAGGGAGAAATTACAGTCGCCGGCGTATTCAGTCCGGAATCTGCTTCGCCAGGCGAATGTGGAAACCGTCTGCACCACCGATGATCCGGTTGATTTACTGGAGCATCACCAGCAAATTGCCGATTCAGGTTTTGAGATTAATGTACTGCCTACCTTTCGGCCCGATAAAGCAATGGCCGTAGAAGACCCGGTTGCCTTCAATCAGTACGTTACCCGGCTGGAAGCAGCCAGCCAGATCGAGATCCGAACCTTCGATAACTTTCTGGACGCGCTCAGTCAGCGCCACGATTTTTTTGCCTCTATGGGCTGCAAACTTTCCGACCACGGCCTGGAGCAGATTTACGCCGATGACTACAGCGAAGCCGAGGTACGGTCCATTTTTAACAAGCTACGGTCGGCCCACCCATTGGCCAGTCAGTCGTTGACCGAATCGGAAGTCAGGATTTTCAAGTCGGCGATGTTGGTATACCTGGCCGAAATGGATTGGGAAAAGGGCTGGACGCAGCAGTTCCACCTCGGCGCACTGCGAAACAACAATTCCCGCCTGCTGCGAAAACTCGGTCCCGATACAGGATGGGACAGCATTGGTGACTTTTCGCAGGCACGTACACTCTCCCGCTTCCTCGACCGGCTCGACACGACCAATAAGCTGGCGAAGACTATTTTATACAATCTCAACCCGGGCGATAATGAATTGATGGCGACCATGATCGGCAATTTCAACGATGGTTCGGTGGCGGGTAAAGTACAATTTGGCTCAGGCTGGTGGTTTTTAGACCAGAAAGAAGGCATGGAACGACAATTAAATGCCCTTTCCAATATGGGTTTGCTGAGTCGATTTGTGGGTATGCTGACCGATTCGCGATCGTTTCTGAGCTATCCGCGCCATGAGTATTTCCGTCGAATTCTATGCAACCTATTTGGCAACGATATCGAAAACGGCGAACTCCCTGACGACATCGACTGGATGGGCCACATCGTTAAAAATATCTGTTACGGGAATGCGAAAACGTATTTCGGTTTCCAGGGTAAGCCAATAGAAATGCCGGTTTAATAGAAACCGTGACAAGTACACAAACCTCTTCTATCCACACTTCTTTTCGATCAATCAATTCATCTCCACTACTCATGAACGTTCAACAAATGGAAACTACGGTTTCGCACCCCCTGGCCTTACCCGTCGGGGTAACCCTCGATCGGTACATTATGAACCGGCAAACGGCATTTCCATACGCCACGGGTGATCTATCGCAGTTACTACGGGACATTGCGCTGGCCGGGAAAATCATTCATCGTGAGGTAAATCGGGCGGGGCTGATCGATCTGACTGGCGGCCTGGGGATCCAGAATGTACAGGGCGAGAGCCAGCAAAAGCTGGATATGATTGCCAATATTCGCTTTTGCCGCGCCCTGAAAAATGGCGGTGAAGCTTGCGCTATCATTTCCGAAGAGGACGAAGACATTGTCTTTACAGGTAATAATCAGGGGAAATACGTCGTGGCGATTGACCCGTTGGATGGCTCGTCCAATATCGATGTCAACGTATCAATTGGCACGATCTTTTCCATTTACCGACGCGTCACCCCGATTGGCACCGAGCCTACCCTGGCCGATTTTCTGCAGGGTGGCCGCAAGCAGGTGGCCGCTGGCTATATTTTGTATGGCTCATCGACCATTCTGGTTTACACGACCGGGCACAGCGCCAATGGCTTCACGTATGATGCCTCGCTGGGCGAGTTTATTTTGTCACACCCGGATATTCAAAGCCCGGCCAACGGGCAGATTTATTCCTGCAATGATGGACATGCCGACAGCTATGAGGCAGGTATCCGGAACTACCTGACTTCCTGCCGGAAGGCACAATACACGGCCCGGTATATTGGGTCGCTCGTAGGCGATTTTCACCGGAATCTGCTCAAAGGCGGTATTTATCTGTATCCCCCGACGAAAATAAATCCCAACGGTAAACTTCGATTGCTCTATGAAGCGTATCCGTTGGCGTTTCTGGCAGAAAGAGCGGGCTGTTTAGCCTCAACGGGACATCAGTGTATTTTAGATGTCGAACCTACCAGCCTGCACCAGCGAACACCACTGTACATCGGTTCCCCGCTCATGGTCGAAAACTTATTAGATAAAGTTAAATATCTCTATATCAGACCATTACGGAGCTAATATTTCTCTACTGAATCAGATTAACTAGTAAAAAGAAAGCCCTCCTGACTTCCAGGAGGGCTTTCTTTTTACTAGTTAATCTAAGCTAACTATGTTGACACCCCTTCTTAGTTATATCCTGGATTCTGGACAAATTCGGTTTTGTTCTGTAGCACGTCGATTTCAACACGGGGAATTGGTCGCATCAAATGATAGGGCCTTACATTGGCGGCCGCGTCCAGATTATACTTCGTCAGGCGCTCGATTAATTTTCCGGTTCGTTTTAGATCAAACCAGCGAAGTTGTTCACCAACAAATTCCCGAGCCCGTTCGTCCAGCATGAAATCAAGCGTCATGTCGGCGGCATTCACGGTCATCAGCTCGCTTTTCCCCGGCAGTGCGGCCCGCTTCCGAACCACGTTGACGTAATCGGCCGCCCCACCTGTGTTGCCCAGTTTCATACTGGCTTCTGCCGCAATCATGTACATTTCGGAAAGTCGAAAAACGAACGCATCCCGTTTGCTATTCACTACATCTTTGGATGCGCGCGTGGGGTCCATGAATTTCTGGAGTCCAGCATAGCGCCACCGGGGAATTGTGGGCACACCGTTGGCCTGATAAACATCATTGACATCATAGATGGCATAGGGTTTCGATTTGCGGAATGTCTCAGAAACGGCCCGCTTCGAGACAACGGCAATGGTATCGCCCAGCTTCATACCACCGGTTAGCGTTGTCGCGTCGTTTGCCCACCAGACCGTCCGGAACGACCCCGCCCAGCGCGCATCTTTTGTTTCGTCATATAGGTCTAACAGATACTTTGACGGCATGTATTGCATCAGCGATCGGCCCGATTCCAGATCATATTGCCAGCCTTTCAAGCCATTGAAATACGGAATAAACATCAAATGCCCGTGATGTCCGCCTTCCCAGAGCCAATAGTAGCCTAAATCATCGTAGCGACCGTAGTCGTTGAGGGTGTTATTTTCGGAGTAGTTGACAAACCAGATGACTTCTTTGTTGGCACTACCACTGCTGTTAGCAATATCCCAAAGTGACTTATAATTATCCGACAGTTTGAAATCATAGTTTTTAATAACCCGGTCGGCCATCGCCAATGCTTCGGTGTTTTTGTCGCGGGTCAAGTATAGGCGGGCCAGAAAAGCAGCCACGGCGGGTTCAGTTACGCGTCCGCCCTGCGTCGTCACAACACCCTTCATACTTGTCAGCGCAGTTTCCAGATCACTGAATATGAGTTTGTAAATATCATCGACTGGTGCTCTCAAGGAGGTTATTTCCGGTTCTGTCGTTTCTTGGGTACGCAATGGAATTGCGCCAAAAGTTTCGACCAGATGGTAGTAATAAAAAGCCCGAAGAAAACGAACTTCCCCTTCCCGAGCGGCTTTCAGGTTTGCAGGCAGCGGCGATTCCTTAATTCGGGCAATCGCTGTGTTACACGCATTAATACCCCGATAAAAACTTTTCCAGACAAACAGCAACCCGCCTTCCGTTGCCTGAAGGTTGGAATTATAATCATAGTAGGGGTACGCTCCGTTTGCCGTGTTGCCGAAAAGCATTTCGTCGGTACCTGCTTCGGTCAACAGGTACCCAACGGTTTTACCGTACCAGATACGCGTGGGCGCATAGCAGGAATTAACCAGGCTCTCAATGCCTTCTGTGGTTTTGTAAAAAACATTCGCTGTAACCGTATTTTTGTTGGTTTCTTCCAGAAAATCGGAGCAGGCATACAAGCTTAATATCCCGATGAATACCGCAGAAAGAACTATATAGTTGAGGATTTTTTTCATAATGACAAAAAGGAAAAGGTCTCAGATGAACTGAAAACTTGTGATAATTAGAAACTGACGTTAAGGCCAACAATGAGCTGTTTAGTCAGGGGAAAATCGACGGAACCGCCACGCTCAGGATCGTAATCCTTCAGCTTACTGAAGGTGAAAAAGTTTTTCGCGGTCGAGTAGACCGTTACGTTACTCAGCGGAGTCTTTTTCAGCAGGATTTTCGGTAAATTATAACTTAGCCGGATATCCTTAATTTTCCAGAACGATCCATCGACGTAGCCGAGCGTCGACAGGTACTGATCGGTGTGGCTAAGCCACGGACGCGGATACGCATTGGTCGGGTTTTCGGGCGTCCAATAATCGGCTACTGCCGCTGTGCCACCCGGATAAAAATACCCGAGATACTGACTGGAAATCGTCTGCCCAATCCGAGCGTAAATCAGCACGGAGAGGTTGAAATTGCCATAAGTAAAGTTGTTGGTGATACCGCCGGACCATTTTGGGGATGCCTGTCCCAGCACAACGCGATCATCGCTGGCCGTAATTTTACCGTCGTTGTTCTGATCGCGCACTTTGATCTCGCCGGGCACTTTGTTGTAGCTAGCGGCTGCATCTTTTTCAGCCGTTTGCCAGATGCCCAGTTTTTCGTAGTCATAAAAAACGCGAAGCGGCTTACCAACAAACCAGGCTTTTGACACGTCGTCGCCCCCAACACTCAAGGCCACAATCTCTTCTTTATACGTCGCCAGATTCAGATCCGTTGACCAGGAGAACTTCGACGAGTTATAATTACGGGTAGAAATAAGCAGATCAATGCCTCTGGTTTTGGTTTTCCCAACGTTGGCAACAGTAGTGCTATACCCTGTCAACGAGGGTAAAATCCGATCCATGAGCAGATCACTGGTGTTGGTATTGTAGACATCAATAGTGCCAGTCAGCCGATTTTTGAAGAAACCAAAGTCAAGTCCTACGTTGACCGTTGCGGTCTTCTCCCAGCCTAAATCTTTGTTCGCCAGGAGCTTGGGCCAATAGCCGAAAGCGGGCGTTTCATCGAACGAATAAGCGATTTTGCTAAGTCCACCCTGCGTTTGATAAGCTGCAATGGCACTGTTTCCAGAAATCCCGTAGCTGGCTCTAAGTTTCATTTCAGAAAACAGGTTTCCGGTGTTGGTCATGAACGACTCATCCAGCAGACGCCAGGCCACCGCTACCGAGGGGAAGTATGCCCACTTATGGCCATCAGCCAGCACCGATGCCCCATCGGCTCGTAACGAAGCCGTTAGTAGATACTTGTCTTTGAACTTATAGTTCAGGCGGCCAAACACCGATGCCAGTGAACTTTCGACCTGGCTACTGTTGGTAATAATGTCTCTGGTATTGGTACTCAGGTTGTAAAACAGCGACGACGAAAACGGCTGATCTTTCCCTTCTCCCGAAAAATTCACCGTCCGGTAGCTGATCATACTAGTCCCAACCATCGCATTAATGGAGTGGGCGTTGATAGCTTTACTGTAATTCAGTACGTTTTCCCAGGTCCAGTTGCGGTTCTTACCATCGACCAGTGCCGACCGAGAATACCCACTGTTCACACCCGCCAGGGTTGTATTCTTTCCTTCAAAAATGCCCTGCTGGCTATTGGAAATATCGATACCAAAACTAGATCGTAACGATAGGTTTTTCAGAATCGACCATTCGCCAAAACCGAGCATAAAAATCCGGGTGCTGGTTGTCAGGTTGGAATAATTATCCGGATTCTCGTCGAGGAGCGGATTGTAGACCACCGCACCGGGAAAGGGATAGGTTTTAAGCGAGCCGTCCTCATTGTAGGGAATGCCCAAGGGCGAACTTTTCTGAAGGTTCCAGAAACTCGTGTTTCGCCGTTGCTGCGTGGATGAGTTAAAATTCAACACCATCCCTACTTTCAGGTTGTCCATAATCTGGTGGTCGAGATTAAGGTGCTGGACAAACCGACGTAGCTGGTCATATTTGAGTAATCCGCGCTCGTTGAAATACTCCGTCGATAGGCGAAACTTCGTTTTTTCGTTGCCACCCGAAATCGCAATGTGGTTGTTCTGGACACTTCCTCGACGTAACATTAGACTAACCCAGTCGGTATTGACTCCTTTTCGGATGTTGTCCATCTGTATATTAAAGATCTTTTCATCATCGGCAGAGCTACTCCACTGACCAGCAGCCCGATAGGACTCACGTGTCATAGCAACGTATTGATCTGTGTCCGTAACGTGCTGATAAGCAACCGGATCGTTGATACCGTAGTAATTATTGAATTCGACTTTGGTTTTGCCGGCCTTCCCGCTTTTGGTCGTGATCAGGATAACACCATTGGCGCCCCGCGACCCATAAATGGCGGTTGAGGAAGCATCTTTCAAGACATCAACGGAGGCAATATCATTCGGATTAATATCGATATACGAACCGTATTGTATCCCATCCACCAGAATCAGCGGCTGGTTGGAAGCATTGAGCGACCGGTTGCCGCGAATGGTAAAATTGAGGGGGGCACCCGTTTCGCCACTGCTTCGGGTCAGGTCCATACCGGCTACTTTTCCCTGTAGCGTTTCCAGCGCATTCACAACCGGAGTGGACGTAATCTGCGCTTCCTTGATCGAGACGACTGATCCGGTCAAATCCCGCTTCTGAACCTGCCCATAGCCGACCACAACTACCTCATTGAGCGAGTTCTGGTCGGGCTGCATGCTAATGGTTAGCGTCGATTGATTGCCCACGGCGATATCCTGAGTTTTGTAGCCAACAAACGAAAGTGTCAGCGTTACTTCACCCGTTGGAATAGTAAGTTTAAATTGCCCTTTCGCGTCGCTGGTGGTTCCCCGCGTGGTGCCTTTGATCACGATGCTAACGCCCGGCAGCTTTTCTTCTTTCTCGTCGCTAATTGTACCGGTAATTACCTGGTCAGCGGCTTCCGGTTCGGGTAAAGATGCCTCTGCCTTTGATTCAGCATCCTGAACAATACTGTCTAAAACGATATGCCCATTAATAAGCTGATAGGTCAGATTAAGCGGCTTCAGCAGTTGTTCCAGCGCATCGCTCAGCTTCACGTTAGTCAGATGAATCGTGACGGGCCGATCAACGCCGATATTTCGGGAGCTGTAGACGAACTTCACCGACGTCTGCTTTTCAATCTGCCCGATAACTGCCCGCAGGCGCTGGCCTTCGGTATGTAAGGAGATAGACTTATTCAGCAGTGCCTGCGCGTTACCGTCGAAGCCGTATGACAGGCCCACAAACGTGACGAATAAAAAGAGTTGTATAACAGATAGTTTCATAAGCAGCAGAAAAAACGGTATACGTCGGCTGCATGACCAGCTCAATAGAGCTGAATCAAATTTTTTCATACCTTTAAGGGTTTGTTAAATTGGACGATTTGATAAATAAGTCCCTCGTTTATTGGGCAGTGCAATGCCGCAATGACTAGCTCACAAGGCTACATGAGGGAAGATTCGGAAGCTGATTATGGTGCAAACATGATCAGCTTCTTTTTTTGTGGGAGTGTACTAAATTCACATAGGCATCCTGGTTAAGCGATGGTTCGTTTACACTACAGATTCGCACAGCCTTTTCCACTAATCAAAATGGTCGTTCCCTGCACGGTGTAGCTGGATTTAGTGGCTGCGCAAATCATATCTAATTGAGCATACAAAGAAAGATCAGACAGATCGGCGGTTAGCGGGCATTCATTCTGATTCTCGTTCTCAAGCTTGATCGTTAGGCCATAGGCATCTGCTAACTGCTCAATAACCCGACGTAGCGGAACGTCATCAAACTCGAATGAGCGAGGCTGCGCTACAGACTTTCCTGCGGAAATTAGTTGTGGATGTTCAACAAGGCCAGTTACAAACTGTTGATTATCTGACGAATACGTAGCCTTTTGATTCGGACGTAACACAATCATATTTGTCGGGTCGGCCGTTTCGGTAGCCTTTGGCTGCTGATAAACAGCTACCCGGCCCGTTGCCACTTCAACAATAACCTGCTTTGTGGTCGCCTGCGTTTTCACTAAAAAGCTGGTCCCTAACACCTTGGTAACAACTGTGCCCGTGTATACGTAAAAGGGCCGCGTTGCCATTTTTTGAACGGTAAAAAAGGCTTCGCCTGTTAGAGAAACTTCCCGTTTATTAGCCGCGAATTCCGCAGGATAGTCAATGGAGCTTCGGGGCGATAATCTAACCTGGCTGCCATCTGAGAGCTGAATCATTTTGGATTTATCCGACGCGTTTGTCTGCCGTTTCCAATCGGCATGACTAATTTTCGGGTAAGCCTCGTTCGCTGATTTTATTTGTCCGTCTTGTTGCCGATAAAACCACCAGCCAGCCAGCAATACCAGTACAATTGAAGCGGCAACCGCCATCCAGGGGTAAGCAAACCGGCGCCGGGAACTGCTTACCGGCATAGGAATTACCTTCGACGACTGCGTCCGACTCTGAATTTGCTGCCATAGTAAGGGCTCTAACGTTTGCAAATCCGTTTCGGGCAATGGCTCTTTGTCTTTGTTTTGTACGATCCCATACCAATGTTCGACAAATGCCCGCTCTTCTTCAGAGCATTTCCCGTTCAGATACTGTTGCAGAAGAAACCCAAATTCCTTGCGGCTCATATTAGGTGGAGTTAGTCGTCCTATACATGACATACTTCTCCTATACCGACCGCAAAAGGTTTTATTAAATAGGTGAATATTTATATTTAATTTTGACTTTAAGCAAACAATTCTTTGTATAGTGCAAAAATGTTTTCTGTAGTATGCGAATACGATTATAGAATAACGGTAAGATCATGTCATTTTTTTTCCATTGAGTTGCGGAAAAGTGCTAGGTTTCCTGACCTATATACTGTAGTATACTGCGTGTAGAAAGCCAGCTAAAAACCCTTAAACTTCCTGATGTTCAGTTAATCATGTTAGCTAAATCAGGTGCAGGCAATCAACGATTGTTGAAGGAGAAATTAACTATGAAAAACGTGTTTTTGAGTTACTTATTGGTCCTGCTTCCCTTTACGCTCATGGCCCAGAAACCCGTACCGGTTAAACCGCGCATTCTCATCAGCACCGACATTGGCGGTACAGATCCGGACGATAATCAGTCAATGGCGCATTTGCTGATGTATGCCGATAAGTTCGAGACGGAAGGACTTGTTTCGTCTCCTTCGTATGGCTTTGGCACGAAGAAGCATCTTTTGGATATGATTGACCTCTACGAGAAAGACCTTCCCAACCTGAGCCAACATCTGAACGACTATCCTACGCCGGATGCCCTGCGGGCCGTCTGCAAACAGGGGCGGCAGGGTGCGGCTCCCTTCAATGGCTACAGCAACGCCACCGAAGGGTCGGACTGGATCATCAACTGTGCCAAAAAGAAAAGTGACCAGCCGCTATGGATATTGGTTTGGGGCGGGTTGGACGATCTGGCTCAGGCGCTGCACGACGATCCTTCGATTCAAAACAAGATTAAGGTATACTGGATTGGAGGACCAAATAAAAAGTGGAGCGCTAATACCTATGCGTATATTGCCCGGAACTTCCCGAACCTGTGGTTCATCGAAGCCAATGGGTCTTACAACGGCTTCTTTTCGAATAATGGTATGCCCGGTAGCCTCGATACCCGTACCTATTACGACCGCTCTATCCACGCTGCCGGACACCTGGGTAAAGACTTTAAGAACTATTACAAGGGCAACATCAAGATGGGCGACACGCCTGCGCTGCTCTATATGATGGATGGAGACCCCAATGACCCGTCCAAAGAAAGCTGGGGCGGTAGCTTTGAAAAGTTTGACCACAGTCCGCGATCTGTTTTCAACCGCAACACCACGCTTGCCGATACGGTAGGCGTTTATTCTGTGATGGAATTTCATTTCAAAGGGCCGAAGATTGACATTCCGGCTGACTCTGCTTGTTTTTCGATGACCGTTCAAGCCCAGAGTGGTGAGCAAAAATGGCCGGGTCATTACCTGGGTGACGGCAACTATGCGATCCTGTATATTCCCAAACAGACCGAAACCCTGAGCTACGCAATCACCTCAACGATCCCGGGCTTCCCTCAACAGAGCGGGAAGTTTGTGGTAAACAACATCTGGCCGGGCAAGCGGGGTGCCAGTGATTTTAAATTAGGTGCAAACTGGTACACTGACCGGGGCGACCCATCGCTTTTTGACGGCCGGCAACAAGGTGGCAAAACGGTGCTCAAATGGCGGAATGCCGTGTTGCTGGATTGGGCCAAGCGGTGGTCATGGCTGTATTAAGCTGCTAGTTAACTTGGCTAGTATGGTCGCAAATGATTTTAGTGAATAGGGTACTAATTACATTTCAGATGCCCGTTGAACAACTGATTCTTTGTAGAATGCAGCTTCTGGCTTAGCAGTAAAATAGCGTTATGGCTAACACAAAATAATCCTGAAGTAAAGGTCTAAGTAACTTAAGGGCTAAGCTAATATGGTATTCGACGGTGCGTTCGGGAATGTCCAGTTGGACTGAAATTTCTTTCGCTGACTTATACTCCAATCGGTTTAGCCGGAAGATCTGACGGGTTTTCTCCGGCAAGTCGTTGAGTTGCTGCTCAACGCTAGTCATCAGGTCGTTTAGGGCAATTTGTTCTTCCGTACTTTCTTCATTCGACGAAAAGCTTTGTGCGTGTTCAACGTACTTCTCGCGTATCAGTCTCGCCTTGAACAGATTGATGATGGCGTACTTGAGGGACGTTTGTAAATAAGCGCTCAGATTTTCGATGAGCAGATTTTCCCGTTGCTCCCAGAGCTTTACGAATAAATCCTGAACCATATCTTCGGGGCTATCCGTTGACGGAAGTTTGTTACGCGCTACGGTGAATAACTTCCTCCAGTGACGCACATAAATTTCCTGAAAGGCGGATTCGTCCCCTTTTTTCAGATAAATCAATAAGGCAGCATCTGGAAGAGTTTTGTACTCCATGATCGCACTGGCAGCGCCGAAAATCGCTTGCTAAAGTACATAATTTTATATGCATAATTATCAAAATAGAATTGCTCGCCAGTCATTCAACCACGCTTGCCTTCGTCTTTTTATGAAAAAAAAGAGCCGTATGGATTGCTAAAGAAGGTTCTTCGTTCTCTAATTCCGTTCGGTAACGTTCCCGGTAACGATTGCGCAAAAAGTCACCATACTTCCTTTGCTAAATCTAATTAGCTTCTCTATTCTTGACTAACTTTTCCCTCCCGTCTGGCATTCCAGCCTCATATTCCCACGAACGTATGCGTAAAATCGGTTTGCTTTTTGTCTTTTTTTTAACCTCAGGCGTCTTCGCCACAGCGCAGGAATTTATGCAGCTTTGGCCTGCTGGTAAAATGCCGAATACAAAAGGTGTAACGCTAAAGGATAGTATTGCCAACGAGCGAGTTTACCAGGTTGGAACGCCGGGTATGTATGCCTTTTTTCCATCAGCGCAGGAAAATAAAGGGGCGGCTGTGGTGATTTGCCCCGGAGGAGGCTACGAACGTTTAGCTTATGTGATCAGTGGTTGGCAACTGGCGAAATGGTTTAATACCATGGGGATAAGTGCTTTTGTCCTCAATTATCGACTCCCGAACTCACCCGACCTGAAACAACGTGAACTGGGACCGCTCCAGGATGCCCAACGGGCGGTACGATTTGTCCGAGCCAATGCCAGGAAATGGGGGATCAAGAACGATAAAGTGGGAATTCAGGGTTCATCGGCGGGTGGGCATTTGGCAGCACTGCTGGCAACCAGTACAACCGATGTATCGGCCATCAGTGATTCCATCAGTCGCCAGTCGTTCCGGCCCGATTTTGCGCTTCTTGTTTCGCCCGTCATTACAATGGGCCAATATGCGCATGCAGGCAGTCGAAAAAACCTGTTAGGTCCCAACCCGTCGGCCGACTTGTTGAAAACCTATTCGCTGGAAAACGCGGTAACGACCACCACTCCCCCCTGCTTTTTGACGCATGCTTACAACGACACCGTTGTTGATCAACGAAACAGTTTGCTATTTTATCAGGCATTGATTGACAAGAAAATTCCGGCCAGTCTGCACATATTTCCACAGGGTGGCCACGCCATTGCGCTACGAAACAATCCGGGATCAACGCAACAATGGATAACCTTATGCGAAAGCTGGCTACGCGAAATGAATCTGCTTACCGATACAAAATAGTGTGCAGAATTACTAAACCGACTCTAAAACAAACAGAACAAACCCCTATGAATCAACGGCTTCTCCTACTACTCATCACAGCATTGGCTACTACCGTTACCTATGCCCAATTAAAACCAACGGGTGGTCGGGATACGTCATTCACCGTGCGAGGCTCCTATCTGCGTGAGAAAAAATACCATCCCGACATCACTCTGGCCGATTCAACGTTGCCAGCCGGAGTTCGTATTGACAAAGCGATCACGTTCAGTTCACCCAGTACAGGAAGAAATCTTAAACTGGATATTTACATTCGGCCAGTCGCTTCCGGAAAGACCCGCCCGGCTATCGTTATGATTCACGGTGGGGGCTGGCGGTCTGGGAATCGGTCGCACAACAATTCATTGGCCGGACAACTGGCTGCTAACGATTTTGTGGTCGTTCCGGTCGACTATCGGTTATCGACGGAAGCCTTATATCCAGCTGCCGTTCATGATATAAAAGCGGCCATTCGCTGGGTCCGGGCCAATGCGAAGAAATACGGCGTTGATCCCAGCCGAATCGCGGTGCTGGGTTTTTCGGCGGGGGGACAGTTAGCGGCTTTGGTAGGCACCACAAACGGACAAGCGACTTTTGAGGGAACAGGGGGCAACGAACGTTATTCAAGCGCTGTTCAGGCTATTGTCGATATTGACGGTGTGCTGGCTTTTATTCATCCAGAATCGGGTGAGGGCGATGACTCGAAGGCAATTTCGGCGGCTACCTACTGGTTTGGCTATTCCAAGACGCAACGACCCAATTTGTGGCAGGAGGCATCAGCGCTTAATCACATTGACAAGCACACTCCACCAATTTTATTTCTGAACAGTTCCGTAGATCGTATGCACGGCGGACGTGACGATCTGATAAAAAAATTAAATGAGCTGGATATCTATTCGGACGTGCATACGTTTCCTGATGCGCCCCATACGTTCATGTTTTTTAATCCGTGGTTTACGCCCACGCTAACGTATACAACTGATTTTCTGAATCGGGTATTGCCGACAAAATAGGTTGGAGCAGCGCGTCAATTCGGCACGAGTCGCCCCTGGGCATCCTCCACATGTAGACGGTTCAAATCCAGCCCATCCAAAACCAGTACACCCTGTATGGACGATTGCTGTTTGGGGTCCTGCTTCCACGACCAGACCAGTTTACCGGCTGGGTTATATTCCAGTATTTGCGTACCACTAGCTCCATGATCGGAACCGTGTCCCTGCCAGTTAGCGACGACCCAATTCCCATTCTTCAATATCTGAAAACCAGCAAAAAAATGAGGCTTTACAACGGGAGGACCGCTAATGCTATCCACCCAAACACCTTTTTTGTCGAATCGCTGGAAATTGGCCGAGTAGCCTCCACTCACCAGCGTATAACCGTTGCTCAATCGTTGGGCCTGCCAGGCGTGTTGTGCTTTGACTTGTTTCGTTAGCTGAGCTTGCCAAACGATAGTCCCATCGGGTTTGCCTTCAAATACCAGGTCATTTGAGGTAAGCAGGAAATTCCCATCAATGGTTTCCCGTATCAGTCGGACATAGGTGAAATCGGGGTAATTGATGGTTCGTTGCACCACGTGGTTCTGATCCAGTTCAAGTAGTATAATGCCTTTCTTCCCCTGCCAGTTCAGGCCCACAAGCATTATATGACCATTGCGTAAGCGCCGGGCGGCAATGGTTCCGTCGAATGTGGTCAATTCGCTCACTTTGTCCCCCGTTTTAATATCCCGCTCCTCATACCCTTTGCCTGTGCCGATCATCACCCGTCCTTTCCCGACCAATTGTAGATCCCGACCCGCCGGAATGGCGACAAAATAGTTTTTTTCCGGGTGAGCCAGATCCACGTAATTTAATCTGGAGAGGCCTTCGTCGCGTAATAACAATTGCCGGGACGGGTACTTATCGGAGGACAGTTGTGCAGCAGAATGCAGATGAATCAGCAAAAAAAGGGCAGACAACAGGCTACGGGTGAGATTCTTGTTCATGCGTAAAAAACCTTGTTTATGCAGGTCGATTTTGAGTTGAAATCGATAGACTTACGAATAGACGGTTATTCCTTCTTCGCCTTCGTTTCTTCAAATTCCAGTGCCAGCATGATAAAAGGCCCAACGGATTTGGGATCATTGTCGCGCTTGGCTTCTTTACAATAATATTCGTACGAGCCATCACGATAAGGCGTACCGCCCAAACCAGCGCCTGCGCAGGCATCCGTTAGGGTGATTTGCCCCGAAGGCTCCGTTTTGATAAAATGAGACAGAATACCATCGTATCCTTTCCGGGCAACACTTGTGTACTTCTGATCAATATAGCCCTTCTTGGCGGCTTTAATCAGGAAATAAACGAACATGGTCGAGCCGGAAGATTCCAGATAGTTACCATCCTGTTTGCCAACATCCATTACCTGATACCAGAGTCCGGTTTTTGGGTCCTGATAATTGGCTAGTGTTTGTGCCAGTTGATTCGTAATGGCGACAATTTGTTTTCGTTGCGGATGGTCTTTAGGGAAATAATCCAAAACGTCTACTAACGTCATCGCATACCAACCCATACCACGCCCCCAGACGTGGGCCGATTTTCCGGTTTCTTTATCTGCCCAGCGTTGCTCTTTACTCTCGTCCCAACCGTGATAGTATAAACCCGTTTTCGGGTCTTTATTATGCTTATCGATGAGCTGAATCTGATTGGCTACGTCGGCAAACAACGCAGGTTCATTAAAGACCTGCGCATACTGGGCCAGAAACGGCGAGGCCATATACAATCCATCGAGCCACATCTGGTGCGGATAATGTTTTTTATGCCAGAATCCACCTTCGCTTGTGCGCGGATGAGTTAGCATCTGGCTCCGCAGCAATCGAAGGGCTTTCTCGTATTTTGGGTCATGCGTTTTCTCATATAGCGCAAACAGGAACTTGCCGGAGTTGACGGCATCGATGTTGTACTGCTCCAGCGTGTAGGTCTTTATCGTACCGTCTGGATTAATCATATCGTCGGCGTATTCCTTAATGTAGGCGTAATATTTTTCATCGCTCGACTCTTTCCATACCTGTTCGAGCGCACTACAGACCAGACCATGACAGTAATTCCAGCGGGGCACTTTCGAAAAGTCGAGCATCCATCCCTTTGGATTGCGTATCATATCCGAATCAGCCATCCGAACCGACCAGGGTTTATCGGAAACTGTTGTTTTTCCCGTGGGTTGTGCCCAAACAGAAATCGTCAATAGAACCAGTAAAAGCGTTGTGGTCATTACAGTTTGTTTCATTCGATGAGTTGTCGTTAAGTGAGTTTAGTATGTGTTGACTATCAGAGTTTTGTACTGGACACCGCTTCTACCCGGAACCAGTCGAAGTCGGCGTAGCCTGAGTCATTGATCTGCGTTGGTCGAGTGCAAAAGATGCCCATCTTAGCCCCAATCCATCGGCCAACTTCGGCCTGGAATACATCGCCGGTTTTCGTAAAAATCAGGCCGTCCAGGCTGTAACTGAACTGGCATTTCGCCCCTTCGGTCACCTCCACACGCAGGTATACGGGCGTACCCGGATTGATTCGCCTAATCACTGTCTCGGCTTCTGCTTTTCCGTCGGCGGCTTTTTTACAGACGCCCTGCACCAGGGTCAGCCCTTGCTTGCTACTTTTTAGCACCAGATTGGCGTAACTCAATCCCATGATAATCAGGCCCGCCTTTTCATTTTCCAGCTTTGGGTTAGGCTTGAAAAGCACCATAGTGGTAGCCATGAAGGATTCGGCAGGAAATTTCTGCATCAGCAGATTTGGCACATCCCAGCTATTTTTCGCGTCTTCCGGGGCTTTGTAGGAATACAACCGCAGAAATCCCTGATCACTCCCGGATCGCCGGCCGACCGTATGCCAGATACCCTTTGGATTCGCCTGCCACTGCCATTGGAAGCCGAGCGTTGGGCTGTTGAACTCATCCGATTCGGCGGGGGTAGCAATGGGATAGGTTTTACCAACCGGTCCGCCGGTACGGTTCGGTTTTTTATACGTTAATACCGGTTCTCCTTTGCCATCACCATCTGTGTCTGTGCCAATAACAGGCCAGTCATTCACCCACTTCATGGGTTGCAGATGCACAACCCGACCGTAGGCTTCCTTGTCCTGAAAATGCAAAAACCAGTCTTCGGCGGGTTTACCATTGCCAGAATTCGTTGTCACCCAGGCTCCCTGATGCGGTCCATTGATCGGGCTTTTCCCCTGATCCATCACAACTTTCCGTTCGTAAGGGCCATAGATATTTTTTGACCGCAGCACCAGTTGCCAACCCGTTGAAACACCGCCCGCTGGCGCAAACAGGTAATAAAACCCATGGCGTTTGTATGCCTTCGGACCTTCAATGGTCGGGTCTGTTTCGTGACCATCATACACAACGACGCCTTCATCCACAACCTTAGTCCCTGCGGCATTCAGCTTTTTGACAGTGAGAATACTCTTGATGCCAGCCCGGCTGCCAGCCCATCCATGTACCAGGTACACGTCTCCATTGTCATCCCAAAGCGGACACGGGTCAATGAGCCCTTTTCCCCCTTCGACTAAAACCGGGTCCGACCAGAGACCAGCCGGATTAGTCGCTTTAGTTAGATAGATTCCAAAATCCGGGTCAGGGTAATAGATATAAAACTCATTGTTATGATATCGAATAGATGGTGCCCAAACCCCATTGCCATGCTGCGTTTTCTCAAAATGCTCAACCGGGGGCTGTCGTTTCAAGGCATGACCGATTATAGTCCAGTTTACCAAATCGTTCGAATGCAGAATAGGCAGGCCCGGAATGGCATCGAAGCTGGATGCTACGAGGTAAAAATCGTTGCCTGCACGGCACACATCCGGGTCCGAATAATCGGCGTTCAGAACAGGGTTCTTATAGGTACCATTGCCCTGATCGGAGACCCATACGTTCGACACCGATGGCGTTACTGAAACGGGTTTCGACCGGATAGTCTGTGCAGCAACCGGAAGTGTTGACAGGAAAAATAGTCCAGCGAGTGGGAGCGAATTCATAAAGGCAAGCTTATTTGGCAGTCGGTAACCAGGCCGATGGTCCTGAAAAAATGGTTGTTAACGTGTAACGCTGGGCCTCATTCGCCGAGAGCTGCTTTGACCATGCGACCCGCTTCGAGGAATTTCCACCCGGTCCTGTGCTACCCTGTTCGGCGTATAACACCGTTTGTTCGTTTGCTGCATTACCCCAGTTATCCCAGCCTACCGGCAGAATATGGCTTCCCATCGCTGTCCGGATAAAAATAGTTTTGGCTTTATAGCGCCAGGGACGCCCCAAGTATACTTTTTGAGTAGCTGCGTCAGCAATCAGTTTGCAGTCCAGAAAAATGAAACCGTAGGCCTGGTAATCAGGCGTAGCGGCCGCCGTGATAAACGAGTCCGATAAGCTCTTGATGGTGCAGGACTGAAAGACGGAAATCGATTTACCAAAAATAAAATCGGTTGTCCCTTCGATGAAGCAATTTTCGTAATACTGACGACTGCCTTCGGCTGCCGCATAAAGGGTATCCTGATTACCCAGCAAAATGCAGTTTTTACAGATAAACCGATCTCCGTCAACGTGCAGTGCCACGGCCTGTCCTACCCGACCAGATGTGTTGCGGATGGTCAGATTTTCCAGTTTCGTATCCGGCGCATCGACGAAGACCGTGTAAGAAGTATACGTGCTGTATTGGTCCTTACCCGTCCAGTCTTTCCCGCCCGGAAACGCTTTCCCGGAATAATCATCACCCGTTATAATCACCCCTTCCCTGCTTTCGCCAATGATATGAATGTTCGGTTTCCAGGACGGAATGACCAGCTTTTCGGCGTATACTCCATTCCTGACGTAGAGTGTAACCCGCACCTGCATATGATCGCGGAAGCTGTTGACGGCTTCCTGAATGGTTTTAAAGTTGCCGCTCCCGTCCTGAGCCACGGTAACCGAAGCGGGAGACGTTGGGGAAGCGGGCGGAGTGGACTGAGCAACGGCAACTTTTGCCATCAGCAACAGGGTAACTAGTAAATGGAGTCTATTTGACATTGAATTACTTCGTTTCACGTTGTATAATTCGATTGGCCAGCTCCAGTTTTAGAGACTTTATACTGGCCAGCACTAACCCGGCCATTTTACGGGCACCGAGCTCATTAAAATGAGTGTTATCTGCCTTCCCTTCAGGATAGTTAGGATGTTCTCCCGGCTCTAACTGGAGAAAGAGAAGTCTGGACCTTTCGACACCGAATGTTTGCAGCAACTCTTGACTTTGCCGGTCTAAATCGATCAATGGCGTTGAGGACTCCGTTGCCACAGCACGTACTAATTCAGAGTAGACCATATGCGTTCCTTCAATCCTGCCATTGGCGTCGAACTGCCGCCGGGCTACGGGTGTGATGAGTACGGGATTTGCTTTTCGGGCCCGGCTTTCGGTGATGAATCGAATCAGATTTTTCCTGAACTCTTCTTCCGTCGTATAACTTTTCTTGGTTTTCACCTCGTCGTTGTGGCCGAACTGAATCAGGACATAGTCGCCCTCATGTAAGCTGTCGACCACCGGTTGCCAGCGATTTTCTTCGATAAACGTTCGGGTGCTACGGCCGTTTTGTGCCCGGTTGTCGACGGTTACGCTCTCATAGAAAAAATAGGCGAAGGGAATTCCCCAACCCGTTTCGGGATAGGCTTTCACCTGTTTTATGGACATGGTCGAGTCGCCAATCAGATACACGGTAATCTTGCCGGGTGGTGGGGTAGAGGCAGAAAGCGTCAGCAGGCCAAACAACAGCCACACCCTTCCAAACAATCTCATAGTCACTAGTTTAGTTGATCGAGGACAGAATCAGGTTCTTTTCCAGCGCACCCTTGCTGAACTCGGCTTTGGTTTTGGCCTTGGCTACGTCGGTGTTTTTTACCTGAATGTCCTGGCTACGTTCGCCATTTATAGAAAACAGCAGACTGGCCTGAGGGTCGTATTGAATGGTGTCGAAAGTCAAATTGCTGCTGTTATCGACCAGAATAACAGGCTTCGTACTTTTGGTGATGAGCCGGACATTGGTAAAGCGGATACCGCTCGCATCGATCAACTCCACCCCCTTATCTGCTTCCAGCACCATCTTTTCCATCGTTATATTTTTAACCGCCATTTCTGGCAATCCGCGAATGAATACGCCTTTCTTCGCGCCGTTGCAGACAATGTTCTCAAACTTCATATGCCGAAAAACCGGCGTTCCTTCGTTGACGACCGGACGTTCATCGCGCTGTCCGTCTGTAGCGAATTTGACGAAGTAATACAGGTCGAAGAAGATGGCCTCCCCACCGATATCCTTCATAAAAATATCTTTGGCGTAGATATGCTCTACCACCCCGCCCCTACCACGTACTGATTTGAACCGCAGGCCTTTGTCGGTACCCATAAACGTGCAGTCCGACACGAAAATGTAACGGGCTCCACCGCTCATCTCGCTACCCACCACAAACCCGCCATGTCCGTTATAGACCGTGTTATTTCGGATAATACCATTCTCGGTTGGCATGCCCCGTTTGCGCCCTTCCTCATCCTTACCCGATTTGATACAGATGGCATCATCGCCCACATCAAGCGTACAGCCTTCGATCAGAAAGTTCTTGCAGGATTCGATATCCATCCCATCGCCATTTTGGGCGTATTCCGGGTTTTTGGTGGTTACATTCCGTATCGTAAGATCCTGACACATCAGAGGGTGCATACACCAGGCGGCCGAATTCTGAAACGTAACGCCTTCCAGCAGCACTTTTTTGCAACTGGTCAGCACGACCAGATTCGGCCGAAGAAAGTCTTTCATATCCTCGAAACTCGACAGCGACTTCTCAGAGGATAAGAGCATACTCCGGCTCTCGGTACTCACCTTTTTGAACTGCTCGCTGGGATACCAGGTCGTGCCATCATCTTTCAACACCCCGCCCGAGGCTACTTTCGCCTTCCACTGATTTTCCGTTAGTTGTCCTTTGTTGACGGCCCGCCATACATCGCCATTGCCATCCACAATTCCCTGACCGGTAATAGCGATATTTTCCAGATTCGTGCCCGAGATCGGCGATTGATTCCGGGCCGCACGCTTTCCTTCGTATACGCCTTCTACCAAAGCGTACTGACTTTTGTCGGGGGTAAACAACAACAAAGCCGACTTATTCAGATGTAGATTGACGTTACTTTTCAACTCGATGGGACCGGTCATCCACAAGCCACCCGGTACCACGACAACGCCCCCTCCTTTTTGACTACAGGCGGCTATGGCCGTATTTATCGCCTTCGTATTCAGCGTCACGCCATCGGGTTTGGCGCCATACGAGAGGATCGATAGCGTATCTTTCCGAAACGCTGGCTGAGCAATCTTCGGGAGATTCGTCCAGCTATAAGTTGGAGTGGATTGAGCCTGCGTAGCAAACGGAACCAGTGTGGTGAACACAAGGCTGAGTAATCGATAACGTCTAGTCATTGTCTTTTATAGTCTACCTGCACTTTTCAAAAAAAGGAACCGCACCGGCAGGCAAAGCCCCCAGTACGGTTCCAAATAAATCCTACTGATAACCCTGGTTTTGCGTAAACTCCGTCTTGTTAGTGATGGCATCCAACTGTGTTTGTGGAATTGGCCGTAGCACCTGGAAGTCCTGAAGGTTGACTGCATTGTCGGGAGCATAGGCCCGAATGCGTTCCAGTAGTTTGCCAGTACGTTTTAAATCGAACCAGCGGATTTGCTCGCCAGCCAGCTCACGAGCGCGTTCGTCCAGAATGAAATCGAGTGTAACCTGAGCCGACGTAATTTGCATAGCCGCTGCTCTCCCCGCTTTTGCGGCCCTGGTGCGCAAAACATTGATATAATCAGCCGCAGCCTGTAGGTTACCGATTTTCATCTGAGCCTCGGCAGCAATCAGATAAACTTCTGCCAGTCGGATCACAAACACATCGCGGGCGCTCTGGGCTTCATTCAGACTGGCGCGGGTAGGATCCATAAATTTCGACAGACTGGGGTAGCGCAGATTGTCTTTCGCCGTTCCGTTGGCATTATAAATCTTACTCCGATCATACGTCTGATATTTTCGTGTCGCTTCAAACGCATCCGGAATCTCCTTACGGCTGCAGTAAACGGCCGTATCTCCCAGATTCATACCCGCCGGGCGGGAGGTCGCATTGGCAAACCACACCTCGGTAAATGATCCCTCGTAGCGGGCGTCGTTATCGCCATAGAGATCGAGCAGGAAGCGCGTTGGCATGTAGCGGTTAAACGGACGCCCGTTCTGGATGTCACGCGTCATGCCGGGCCGGTCGTCGTATTTCATCAGAAACAGCAGGTGTGCGTTGTTACTCCCCCGCCCGTGGCCATAGGGATTGAAGGTGGTGTTGACCAGATCATTAAGCGCCAGGTTCGTTGAGTAATCCACCACATAAATGGCTTCTTTGGTTTTCAGATTACTCATTTTCCACAGGTCAGCGTAATTGGCTTCCAGCTTATAGTTCGTATTTGCCAGGACAGCCTGCGCCATCTCCAGCGCTTCTTTATTCATGCCACGCGTTAGATACATACGGGCCAGAAAAGCCTGAGCAGCACCCTTTGTCACTTTCCCGTATTGTGGCTGAGTGGCGGGCAGGTTCGCTACAGCTATTTTTAAATCCTCGAAGATCTGATTGTAGAACGTTTCTACGGGCGTTCGATTGGCCGTGGAAACGATGCCGTTCGTTTCCTGCGTCGTGAAGTGAACACCACCCCAGGTTTCAACAATGTGCCAGTAATAAAAAGCCCGCAGAAACCGCAGTTCGCCTTCACGAATGGGTCGTAGCGTGGCCGACAGGCCAGCTTTGTCGATCCGGCTTATGCCGCCGTTGCAAAGATTAATCGCAGCGTAAAACTCCCGCCATTCGTTTGCCAGGGCGGCATTGCTTCCCTGAAGATTGAGGTATTGGGTCAAATCGCGATAAACCTCCCCGGTTCCACTCGTCCAGATATCGGTACCCGTTTCGGCGATGTTATAGCCTTCTTCTTTCCCATACCACCAGCGTTGATACGAGTAGGCCGCATTGACCAAGGTTTCAAAGCCTTCGGGTGTTGTGTACACGGTTTCGGCGGTCAGGCCACTGGGGTTGTACTCCTCCAGAGCATCTTTGCACGAGAAAAGGGTAAGGAGAGACAGTGTCAATATTCCCGCTTTTTTAAGGAATGCCTTCATGATCGATTTACTATTTTTGGGTTATAGATTGACGTTCAGGCCAAATACATAAAGCTTGGTCATGGGGAAGTTTTCAGAACCACCCCGCTCCGGGTCGTAGTTCAGCTTGGTGAATGTGACGAGGTTCTTGCCCGTCACATAGAGCCGAACTCCGCGAATGACCTTTGGGAGTACTTTCACCGGCACGTTGTAGGCCAGCGTAATATTCCGAATCCGGGCAAAAGTGCCATCTACGTATCCCAGGGTAGAGAGGTATTTCAAACCACCGTTTTTGTTGGGTCGCGGGTATGCATTGGTCGGATTTTCGGGTGTCCAATAGTCCAGACCAGCCGTGCTGTTGCCAACGCCCTGCTGGTCGAAACGGGCCGAGCGGTCGGAGTTGATCATCTGCCCGATTCGAGCATACAGGAATATATTCAGATCAAACCCTTTGAATTTGACGGTGTTATCGAGACCACCACTCCATTTAGGGCGGGGTGTTCCCAGAATAATCCGGTCGTTAACAGCGTCGATCTTACCGTCGCCGTTTTGATCTTTAACTTTGATTTCGCCCGGTAGCTGTGTTGGCGAAAGTTTTGCGGCTGCCTCAGCTTCAGGCGTTTGCCAGATACCTAGTTTTTCGTAATCGTAGTACACGCTAATGGGCGAACCGACAAACCAGCCATTGCCAATATCGTTGCTGCCCGTAACCAGTTCGGTAATCTCTTCCTTGTTTCTGGTGAAGGTGACGTTGCTGGTCCAGCTCAGATTTGGCGTCCGGATATTGGTACTTCCCAGTGTGACTTCGACACCCCGGTTCCGCGTTTTGCCAATGTTCTGCTTTACAGTCGTTACGCCGGTAGTTGGCGGCAATCCACGGTCCAGCAACAGGTCCTGCGTTCGGGTATCGTAATAATCAATGGAGGTATTGATGCGGCCACTGAACAACCCAAAATCAAGCCCAATATTTTTTGTATACGATAACTCCCATCCTAGGGCCATGTTGCCAACGTTGCGGGAGAATGTGTAGGCGGGGGCGGCTGCTTCGTCATAGCCAAAGGCGATCCGGGTCAGCGTCGTCTGGGTAGCGTACGGCCCTGAGGGATCATTACCGGCCACACCGTAGCTAGCCCGTAGTTTCAGATCACTTAGCCCTTTGACACCCTGCATAAACTTCTCTTCAATAATGCGCCACGCAAAAGCGGACGATGGGAAGAACGTCCATTTGTTACCAGCGGCCAGTTTCGACGAACCGTCTTCACGAGCCGTTACCGTTAACAGATACCGATCCCGGTAAGCATAATTCAACCGGCCGGCAAATGACACCAGATTGTTTTGCGAGTAAGCCGAATTGATCTTGATTTCTTCGGTGGCGCTGCCAATGGAATAGAACAACTGCGACGGTAGTAGCTGATTGACACCCGAAGCCGATGCATTGTCGGATGAATTGCTCAGGTAACTGCCAATACCCGTCAGTGTTAGAGCGTGCTGGCCAAACGTTCGCTGATAGGTGACTACGTTTTCCCAGTTAAGGCTACGTCCACTGCTGGTATTGTAAGTCGCCAGGGATTTGCCGGTGAGGGAGCGGTCAATGGATTTCGGCGACGAATACGCTCCATCCCGCACGGAAGTCATGTTAACGCCAAACGTGCTCCGAATCATCAAGCCTTTAAGGGGCGTTAACTCCAGGTAGCCGTTCGTTAACACGCGGGTCGTCAACACCGTGTTATTAAATACATTGGGCTGTTCGTCGGAGAGTGGATTAGCCGTTTGGCCATCCAACATGATGTAGTTAAAATTGCCATTAGCGTCGTACAGTGATCCGAGCGGGCTGATTTTATTAGCCTGGTTTAGCGGATCTCGCCGAACGCTCTGGTTATAATAGGTCAATTGACTTTGCAGACCGATTTTCATCCAGTCGTTAATCGTAAAATCGACATTTAATCGGCCTGTATAGCGTTTTAGCTCATCCAGTTTTAGAATGCCTTTTTCATTAAAATAATCGACTGATACGTACGACTTCAATCGGTCAGTACCCGCTCGAATACCAACCTGATAATCCTGCTGCAGGCCATTATGAATCAGCGCATCCTGAAAGTCAGTCCAGATCCCTTTTTGTAAGGCATCGTATTCAGCTACGTTCGTAAAAATAGCTGCGTCATCGGCCGGACTTTTCCAGACACCACCCGCCCGCCATGCTTCCCGTTTGAAATCCCGGAACGCGGTGATATCCATCGCCTTCGGATACATCGTTGCCTGCGAAATTCCGGAATAGGCATTAAAGGATATGTCTGGCTTGCCTGTCTTGCCTTTTTTGGTAGTGATCAGAATAACCCCGTTCGACCCCCGCGAACCGTAAATAGCCGTAGACGAAGCATCTTTCAGCACATCCATCGTTTCGATATCGTTGGAGTTGATATCCTCCAGATTGTTGTACTGAATACCATCCACAATGATCAGGGGGGAGTTGTTGCCGCCAATGGAGCGGTTGCCGCGAATCGAGATGTTCACCCGGGCACCCGCCTGGCCGCTACTTCGGGTGATGTCGGCACCGGCAATTTTGCCCTGAGCCGCTTCCAGAACGTTAGCGGTCGGAATTTCCTTAAGTTGCTCGCCTTTGAGTTGAACAACGGAGCCAGTCAGGTCTTTTTTACGAACCGCGCCATATCCAATCACCACGACTTCGTCCAGTGCAGAAACGTCGGGGACCATCGACACACTAATACTTGTCTGATTACCCACCGGTACGTCCTGACTCTGATAGCCAACAAACGAAAACGTCAATACGACGCCATTTCCATCCGGTATCGTTAGCTTGAATTGTCCATTTGCGTCCGTTGTCGAACCGCGATTAGACCCTTTCACGACAACACTTACGCCCGGTAACCCCGCTTTTTTCTCGTCGGTTACAGTACCCGATATCGCGCGGTCAGCCGCTTCGCTACCTACACCGATACTTGTGTGTGATTCAGAATCGGCTTCCAGCACAATTTGCCCGCCCACCAGCCGATACGTCAATTTCAGTGGTCTAAGTAGATCGATTAACGTTTCGTTCAAGCGTTTTTCGGTAACGGCAATTGTTATTGGCTGATTGATGTTGATCGACTTTGAACTGTACACGAAACGGGCAGCCGTCTGCTGTTCAATTTGCGAAAGCACTACGCGGAGCCGCTGGTTTTCGACTTTGAGCGTAACGGTTCGGCTCATTAACTCCTGGCCATGACTATCAAAGGAGAACGAAAAACTTGGACAGGCTACCAGCAGAAAGAGTTGGGCAAGCGATAAATTCAGAAGCCGCATCAGCAGGGTAGCAGGTCGGCTCGGCGAGTAGCCTGTGCGTACAGGTTCTCTTTTTTTCATACTTTTAAGGGTTTTGTTAGATGGTTAATCGACAAAATAATCCGTTCAATCGGCGTACGATTCGCAGTCTTTCCGCCGATGAAATTTGGAGCAATTCGGCGCTGGTTCATGTTGATCGCATGACCAGCGTTTTCTTGAAAACGCGCGTATTGAAGACAGTCAGTTCATAGGCAAGTGGAGTATAAAAAATCATTTATTGTACTGATGAACTGGTTACTAAATGCATCCCTTTCCGTTGATCAGGATTGTGGTCCCCTGAATTTCGTATGTGGATTTTAGTGCTGCGCAGATAATATCTAATTGTGTGTAGAGTGGCTGATTAGTCAGATCGGCGGTAAGCGGACAGTTTTTCTGCTGATCGTTTTCAACTTCGATCTTGATTCCATACGCCTGTTCGAGCGTTGCCAGAACTTCCGCCAGCGGTGCATCATCAAACTGAAATGTCAATGGCTTCTGGTCACTGACTACTGGCTTGATAAGTTTGGGTGAATCGACGAGTCCCGTTACGAAGTGTTCCTCTTTACTAAAAAACGTAGCCGTCTGATTGGGACTCAGAACAACCCTATTTGGTGAGGGTTCTTTCTCCTCTTCCTCTTTGTATACTGTAACCCGACCTGTAACGACTTCCACTCGTACTTGCTTATTAGTCAATAGCGTTCGAATAAAGAAGCTGGTGCCTAATACTTTTGTCACAACCTTATCGGTGTGGACGTAGAACGGGCGGGATGGCATCCTCTGGATCGAGAAAAATGCATCGCCCGTCAGGTACACCGTTCGGTTTTCGACGGCGAAGCGTTTAGGAAATCGAAGCGAACTTTTAGGCGCCAGTTGAACGGTGCTCCCATCTTCCAGGCGTATCGCCAGGGGTTGGGCTGAGTTGTTTGATCGTTCAGTCCAGTCCGTTTGCGAATTGGTGGTGAGCGGATAAATGGATTTCAGATCAATGGGTTGCTTGGCATAGAACCAGATACCAACCAAAATGAGTGATGCAGCAATACTTAGCCAACGATAGCTAACTGCTCGGATTGGTACAACCGGCGTCTCGTCACCCAGTTCGTGGGCATCCATGTTTTGTTGTATCTGATTCCACAGACGACCTTCTAACTCAGCTAAATCTATTTCCTGACCTGACTCACCAGTTTCGGTTTCCAGCAGGCCGTACCAATGTTCAACAAATAGCTTTTCCTGGGGTGTACATTCACCGCGTAGATACTTTTGTAAAAGTTGCCCAAATTTCTTCCGGCTCATGTGACTTGTAGTCCTAGTTTCTACCAGGTAAGTCAACTAAGCAGGGCGAATGCCGCAAATAGTTTTATTGATTAGCCGAAAAGTGCAACATATGGGCTCAAAAATGAGTATATTCCTCGAAAAAATTATAGTATGCAATGGTATTGAAGCAAGCATCACTACCTGGCTTCACAGGAATAAATTCATAAACAGACTGATCAACAAGTAATCGCGGAGGTAATGACGGAGCGTTTTGATGGCCTGACTAATGTGGTATTCGACCGTCCGCTCCGGAACTTTCAGTTGGGAAGAAATCTCTTTGACAGTCTGGCATTCCAGGCGATTCAGGCGAAATATTTGACGGGTCTTTTCTGGTAAATCATTTAAATGCCGCTCCACGGCATTCATCAATTCGTCCAGATCCATTTGCTCGTCTGTCGTAAATAATGCTTCGTTGTAGGAGGCAAACGCATAGCCCGCGTATTTTTCCTTAACCAGCGTTGCCTTGATATGATTAATAATAGCGTATCGAATAGCGGTAAACAAATAGGCATCTAACCGATCGATTCGTAACGATCCACGGCGTTCCCACAAGCGCAGGAAGATATCCTGGACAAGCTCTTCTACAGCATTCAGATCTTGAAGTTTGCGCCGGGCAACATTGTAGAGTTTTTTCCAATACCGCTGGTAAATCTCCCGAAAAGCACTTTGATCTCCGTTTCTGAGATAAATAACCAATAGTTCGTCCGGTAGCGATTTATAATTCACAATATATAGAGAAAAGATGATTACTTAAATCAACTATTGCCTAAGAAAAGCAAGAAAAAAGTAACAATGACAAATTTGTATTTTTACAAGAATTCCCCTTTTTCATCCCTTTTAATAAACTAGCGTTGATCCTTTTAATATCCACTCTACTACTATACTTAACAAATATTTTATTGTTTTTTTCAATGCAATCGTTATCGGGAACGTTGCCATTGAGTTAATCAACTTGATTTTACTATGTTTAGATAGAAATATTCCAAAAAATTGGGATATCAATTTACATCCGACATTAAAATAATTATTAGATTTTTTCAATAAACGAATATGCAACTAGTTAAAAATTTAATAGATTCGTATCTATATTAATACCAATTAAATAAACTAAAAGTATTTTAATGCTTTTGTCAAATGGCGAACACATGCGACGGTTCATAATTGACGCTTATTAGAAACGATATTCTTTTCCCTGCTCAAGAATCGTTCAATTAAACCTCCAATTTGTTTAAACCATAACCAACTAGAACTTTATCTAGCCATTTTAGTAAAACTCTCTTTTATGCAGAATGTATTATTGATCGAGTAAATGCAATAATCTACTCATCGCGCTCTGCTTTTCAGCCTCACCGAGCCCGTAAAAATGAACAGAATTATTGCCCATTCGAACACCGTCCTAATGTCCCATACTATCTCGGCAAATGACGCTGCAACCCGACAGATCACCTACCTCAGCACGGATTTCTGCTAATACATAATTCATGTCGTTCGTGACGCTCCTGTTACCAATATCAAGATCAATGATTGCAATGATGTTTCCTTCAACGGTATACGTATAATCAGCCGCAAATGGTCTATTTGGGGTTTTACGATTCATGCTAGGGACTATTTACAGTTGATCCGAATATCGAAGTAAGCAAGTTGGTTGCGGAACTGTTCACAGTTCATTTTTCGCTGACGCAGAATAGCTTGACGAAGATGCTGACGTGTGTAGCGACTACCTGGCATTAGACCATTAACTTCACAAAAGGCTTCCAACTGGTGCTGGGTAAATCGACTGGATGAGCCAAGTTGGAGCGTTATTTCAACTTGTTCGACGTTTGTTCGAGCAGCCAGCTTGCTTCGCAAATCAGTTATGGCTGCATGAACCGTTAACCCAAATCCTAGCTCTCCCCTGTAGCTTACACAATAGTCCCAGAATTCGGTCTTTAATGCACGCTGATAAAGAATGGCTCCACCAAAGCGGTGCTTTACATGTACGGTCAGATACCCATTCCTCTGTACGGATGCAATTACCTTATCGTCACTTAACTGGTAATTGAGCCGAAAGAATCGACCGATGGTCCTGATTAACCAGTCTCCCGACCATTTTTCAATCGGTACGCTTTTGACTAGTCTTCCCCAATCTCCTCTTCCTTCGTAAAAATGAACAACAGCCTGTGCGTTATCCAGCAAAATTCGGTAATCATCTACCACCGCAAAGGCAATGGCAGATTGGTTAGTCTGTAAGTTGTTTAAAGAAGTCTCCTGCTCCATAAATCGGCGATTCCAGCCAGGCATAATATAGGCTCGGCCTATAGCGGCCTTGCCAAATATACGCCATTTGGTGCAAGAGACTGACGGATAACGGGCGTATGAACGGAGTAGGGATAGTCGTTTTCTGTTTTGTCCACCCTTGGATGCTCCAACCATCGATATCCGATCATGGTCAAAATGGGAAGCCAGAATAGAAAACAGGCGGTTGGTTTCGTGCGGACTCAATTTGTCTGGCAACTTAGTAATCATTCTACGTGCCCGGTGTAACATCCCGGAGCCGGACAGTTAAACAATCGGCGGCCTATTCCTGACTTACTCGCAATAAACCGATCAGCAGCAAAAATGCGATCAACAATCCGCCAATAGCATAATTGGATGCAAGTACATGAGCTCCCTTTGTGAACCAGTCGCACAGTTCAGTAAGCTGGTTATTGACAAAGAAATAAGGACAACTACTGAACTCTGCTAGAATAATCTCCATCGGGTTTATTCAACTGGTTGAAGTACACTAACCCCTATTTTATGCTTAAGCCAAGCTGCTCACACCAACCTGATCGGCAACGGCTCGTGCTTCAGCAAAAGCCTGATTAAAATAGCCGTCACGAAAATCTGTCATGAGTTGATTGGGGCTACTATAAGCATATGCAATGTCCACATGAGCCAACCACGTTAGACTTTCTGTCTGCTCTGCATGATTGAAGCTGCCAATGTCATGCCCGTTTGTCAATAAGATGCTGACTATTTCGGACTCAGGCACCCCGTTATCAGGATACGTTTCGTAAACAATACCCATACTGCCTGCGGGATTCGGGCCAAAAGATTCAGTTGTCCAAACTATATCGCCAACCTGGTAAGCCTGGACTGTTTTTTCGTCTGATTTCATGTTTTTCATGTTGAGGACAACGACTAATTGATTTTCAAAAATATGTATTTCACATTAAATTTAATAGTTATAATATAAAATACATATTATACTAGCCAAAACTTGTATCTCTTGGTTAGTCCCCATCAGGCTCCTCTAAAGGCAAGCTTTCGTCATCGAGCATAGACCGATTTGCCTGCGCAGATGCAAGAGAAGTAAATCCTATAAATTCCACCTGGTCAGTTAATTCCGATTGGGTCCAGGCCGGTGCCTGCAGACTCCCCTCCTGCGTTACCCGATGCCAGAGGGCACACCCATATATAATGTGGCCAGTCGTCCTTAAGCGAAATGCAGGCGGCAGAGGTTCCGTGTAGAGCGCTTCATCATCGCAATAGGCAGCATCAGAACAGTCGTCTGTACCGATTGATTGTTGTCCGGCAATTGTAAGCCGACGAGCCCCAATTTGTCGACAAACGTCGACCAGTGAATCGTCTATGTCAACGGGATATACCTTTTCCAGATAGGGGTCAATTTTTAACAACTTAGTCATCTTTGATAAGGAGTTAAAATCACGGCCGTCTTTCTGCTAAGACGGCCGTGATCATTTACCATGAAAACACATAAATGGGCGCAGGTTTGTAGGCTATTGGGCCTAAAAACTCAATTTCGGCAGTTACCTCCACTAGAGTTGCGTCGGGAGTTACCGTATCACCCTCCCCATTACTACCCGTCCATACTCCATTACCGAAAATAATCTGTCCGGTAGAACGCAGCCTGAAAGCTACTTGGTAAGAATCATCAGGGAGAAGGTCATTGCAGAAAATACCGTCTCCATCAGGTTGGTGGGCCGTATAATCTATGGTGTCACAATCAATCCACTTATAAAACTGATCTAATGAGCCATCATGTGAAACCGGACGCACCTGCTTATTAGTAGCGTCGATCAGAAATACCGGTACTGGTTGCTGAGGAGAGGGAACGGGTTTCGTTGCCATTCGTAAGTGCCCGCTATAACATGACGGAGCCGCACAGAATCAATAAAAAGTAAAGAAGAGCTGGACAATAGGGTCCAGCTCAATTCGCATCAGGCCAATGCAGTCTGTTCGGTTGCTTCTTCCTGCAATTCGCTTGGCTCGGGTTCGGGAAGCAGATCCACAAACGGGTTGAATACGTTTTTAGCTACCTGCGTTTTCCCTGTCTTGGTGAGCGTCTCACGACGGTACAGGTTAACTGTCTGCACGTAATCGGTCATTTCCTGCGTAATGGCTTTATCAGCGGGTTTGTAGGTAAATGACGCGATGTAGTATATGCCTTTGGGCTGTATTTTGTTATTCTCCCGCTTATCCGCATTCACCGTCAGCACCACTTCAATGAGTTTGATACGGTTATAGACCAAGGGGGTTATAAGTCGCTCCAGGTTGGCCACACTGTAACCGTGAAACAAAATTTCCGAAACGCAATCGGCCTCGTCAATGAAAAATAATTCAGCCCATATTTTCAGCCCCTGACCCAAAATGTCATCCGAAAAGATACGCCAGGCGATGGGCTGAAACGATAGCGATGAACTTAGCTTTTCGATATTGTTCTCATCATAATGGATGAAGAACTTGCCCTCTTTGGCGTCGAATCGGTACTGTTTGGGATTACCTGGAATGTACAGGTATTTGTCTACAACTTCACCCGTTTCAGTATCAACAATCTGAAAGGGACCAACCGGCGACCCAACAACAGAGGCATTCGCTAACGCTTGCATTGTCTTTGCCCGAAGTAACACGTCGGTGCCGCGCAATAGGAACACTATAAAGATACAGCTAAATAGGCATAAAACAAGGCTATCTACCTGTTAAACAGCAATATAAGTCAACCCTCCGCTCCCTTTCGTTCGCCGTTCGTTTAAGGGTTATTCTTGCATTAAATCAGCCTCCTTTGCCAGCTCAAATCGTAAAAGCTTTAGGCCAAAGCTAATGGTCAGTTTGTCAAGCTTTGATAAGCTCACTTCCTCCGAAGCAACGTTGATGCGGTCAATGAGGTCACTTACTAATCGCTCATACTGTTCGTGCGCAACGTACCCACTCTGCATGTCCATTTGTTGCTCAGCATCCATGTTTTATTTAGTCAAGCATTGGCATCAAGTCAATAGCTGTTAATTTGGTTATCAAGTAATTACATTAATTTTTGTGGTGTAGCTTTAGAAGGTGTGTTCCTCAAAGTGGGTTGAGACCTCTCGACATTTGCTTTTTGCGTTTGAAGCTCTTCGTTCCAATCCTTAGCAAAGGGGCGTTTGACAACCAGTTTGTCGGTTAGACCCCGCCATTCGATGGCCAGTTTTTCAATTCGGGTCAGCATAGGGCGGTGGTTGGGCAAGTGAATGGTCAGCAAACAATGGTTTCCCTGATGCACAATAGCATCCGCCGTCGCTCGATTCATGTCCGGTGTGTACCCTTTGTTTAAGCTTGTCAACACTTTTTCTTGTAGTGATTCAAGGTACACCTGCCGTTTTGCTTCTTCAACCGGTAACCCATATACGTCAATTGATAAAATGTTACTGTGTTTGTTGTGATTGATACTCAATTGGTGATTCGCCTGCTCAATGGATTGGCCTGGAAGTTGAAGTCGACCTGACCAGCCAATATTGAAGCGAATGCCGCTGTTATCATTATCGTGTCCCAGAATTACTTGCTCCGGCTTCACCCGGTCAATTAACCGTTGTACGGTAAGGGGCTGAAGTGAAGAAGGTTGCCCACCAGTAGCCACATAGACCCGGTCGTAGGGTTCCTTCGGTGGGTGAAGCTGATGATACGACAAGGCATCAATCGGACTTTCACAAATCAGCATTTCTTTGGGTTGATGGCCTTTGGGCAGGTTCGATACCCAGATGCTCTCTAGGCGTTCGCCCCATGTATGTCCATTGACCAAACCCGTAGGACTGTCGTTTTTCAGTAAAATAGCCGTAATGCCCTGTTCACTCTCCATAGGAAATACTGTGTTGATGACCGTTTCCCCTGTTTTCTTACTAATGAACGTTTTGTTGAAAATTTTACCGATGAACGCCCGGTGGCCAATTGTATCGACTGTCAAGCCCCTCTTTTCCAAGAGATAATCCGTGTTGGTCAACGGATCAAGCCTGAAGTAATGAGACATGGCTTTACTTCGGGTTGCTTCAGCGGGCGGTTGACTTTCAACCGTACCAGTGGAACGGCTATTAGCAAGGTGTGATAAATCACCCGTGTACCGGCCAATAAACTCGTGAAGCTGCTGCCAGCCCTCCCTTGTTGCCGTGTCGATGTGCAGTTTATCAATTACATAATCAACAATCGTCCCCCGATCACAGCGGTCCTCTGGGTTATAATAAAAGTATTCGTTTGTTTTTTGATTGTTGCCGATGATGAGCTTTCGACCTTCGGCGTTTTCAAGCACTGGCCAGCGCCGGGTCGATTTTCGCCGGTCCTTCGTGAAACCTTCTGTCTCCAGAAACTGCACCAGGTCAATCTGCTGCTTGTAGTCGGATAACTGCGGCTTTGTAGTTAGCATACGTGTATGTTAGTTGGTTATAACGTTGAGAGAAGTTGCTTAGGAATTTGCTTTAGATGCCCGCTTTGCCCGAGGAGCGTTTGCTGTTTCGCTCTTACTTTCATTGTTTTTACCGCCGGAGTCAGATGCGGTGATCGAACCATTTTTTTCGGATGTAGCGGTTGGAATGTGGTCGAAACGTAGGCCTCGGCTTACCGCTGAGACACGCACGTAAGCCGAAAAAGATGTACCGGCTTTACTGGTCATGTTATCGAGCCGAACGGCCTTTCCCTCAATCAGCCGCTGTTTTTGCAGGCCATTGAGCGTTACACCTTTCAAATGGGACATCCGCTCAATTTTCGGTCGAATCACATCTACACGAAGTACCGTAAGTGTCTTCGTGTCTTTGTCAACGCCAATGAAGCCGGTGAACTTTTGGCAACTCTGCTTGTCGATTAGTTCGGCTACCCGGCCCATGTCGCCGTACTTATGAAGATTAGCTTTATCCTTTTCAGAGAAGATATGCCCCAGGTAACTTTCTTTGAGTGTCAACTTCTGCTGAACGTCCTGAAGTACAAGTTGTGGGCCGTCGTCTGGCGTATTTAACACATATAGCTTACCGGTATTGCCATCACCTGTTGTGACGACATCCGTTTTTTGGCCATTGAGCAATCGCTTTGCGTTCTCCCCGGTTAGCTCGACAGCAAACTGACGGTTAGCCTGTTCGAGCAGTGAATCAGGGTATCGAGTTTCCACTACCAATGGCTGGAGTAGATGGCTTACTACTGGCTTTTCAGCTACCGGTGATCCAACCAACGATTCACCCGAAACAAGTTTTGCCTGACGCAGGTCCACAAACTGACCTGTACCCCGTAAAGTACCAACGACAGTCACGACTTTGGGTGATTCCCCTTTATTGAAAACTGTTACGTGAAATTGACTTCCAACATACCCGTAGCCAACTAGTGGCATGCTCGGGTCATAGTGACTATAAAGTATAGTTTCAATGGTGCGTATAGCTTCCCGATAACCCAACCGGTAAAGATTCATTTCTGTAGGACAATCGGGATCACCAACTAAGAGCACAGGTTGTTTCCAGCTTATGGCCCTGAGCGTAGGGAAAAAAAGCGGTTCGTCTCGTCGATACTTTTCCTCAATCAATACGACGGCAGATTGGTCGTTAAAAATGTATACCTCTGCCTCCCGTTCCTTTCGTATGTCAGAAGGTTTGTACTGATTTATCGTGTAACGAATTGATGAGGATAAAGCACAATACACATCAATCTGTGGATCAATTGGTAAGCACTGATACAGATGCTGGGTATGAGACGTATTCTCAAATCTCAATTCGATTGAAGGCGGCTGACTAGTTGAATCAATTTCCGATACATACCGGATCGGCTCCCCCACAGGTTCGTCGCTGATTAGTACTTGGCGAATCTCTTTAAGAATGGCCTCCCCTACCAGATCAAGCACCTGCTGTGCCCTTGAAGCCCTCACTTGCGCTGTGACTTTCGGTCCTTCATGCATACAACTATAATCTTAGTTTACCCTACTTTTGGCCCTTTCTGCTTTTTCACTTTCTTGGGTTTAGCCTCCTCCCCTAGTGGCTTCTGCGCGTCCTGTTTTTTCTGTTTGGCTGGCTTGGGTGCTTCGACCCGTTGTGCGGCTGCCTGCTTTAGTTCTTCTTTTGGCTGAATCGTTTTCTTACCGCCAGCCCCATCTCCTTTGAGTTGGTGTACGGGTTTGGTCAGGTCCTGGGCTGTCTTCTGATCGACCGTCTGTTTGACTGCGTTATCTGGGATTTTAGCGAATGTAAGCGAGCGTTTGGCCGCCGAAACCTGCACATAAGCGTTGAAGGTTTGACCATTGTTACCAGTCATACCTTCCAGCTTGATGGCTCGCCCATGCTCTAAGTTTTTTTGCTGCGGTTTAGTCAGTGTTACCCCTTTGATCGTCTGCGGGATGTGTAGGCGCTCGGCCCGAAGGACAGTCAGGCTTTTCGTATCTTTATCAACGCCAATGTATCCCACGAACGGCTTGCCAGTGATTTTGTCGGTCAGGTCTACCCGCTTACCCATCTCCCCGTTTTTTTCTAGATTTTGCTTGTCATGGGCTGTCAACTCATAGCCGAGAAATTCTTTCGGTAGCAGCAATTGCTTACGCTCCGGCTGTATACCGACAATTGGCCCATTGTCTGGCGTATTGACGATGTACAGTTTCCCAGCTATTTGAAAGGGTTTACCTTCCTCACCCGCCTGCGTCAGCTTCATCAACTCGGTCTTTCTACCGTTGAGCAAATCATCAAGGTGGCCAGCTTTTTCTAAATCTTGCCGGGTCACCCCAACCTTTTCGAATTGAGCGGCAACTTCTGCCCACTGGTAGCGAGTTGGCCGACCCATTACGGGTACCTCTACGCCCGGAGTGTTTGTCTCGTTCATGGATATAACTTGAGTCTGATTATTTACAATTGATTGAGTAGTCGATTGAAGCGATATGCCGGCAGTTGTGGTCGCTCCATCGGTCGCTAGCTTACGTTCCATCGCCGTATTAACCGATGGACTTTCAGCAGACAGATGCCCCTCAGTTATAGCTGGTGCCTCAGCAAATGAGCTGATATGACCTTGGGAAGTTTGGGCGATTGTAGATTGGGGAACTTGTGCATCTGCCTGGTTGACAGTTCCCAGTCGTTCCCCTACCAGAGACGGTTTTGTGTAAGAGTCCGGTTGGCGTGCTATGTCATAGGGTTCCCGGTTGTCAGGCATTGCTTTTGCTGGCGCAATCCAGTCACTTACGGACTGCCGCAGACGTTGCCAGGCGGTTAAAGAGGGGCCAGATTCCTGGAGTAACTGAAATGATGGAGTCTCGACAGGTTTGACTTTTTCAGAACCTACTTCCTGGATTGGCTGAAGACGGTCATTGCTCTGGAGCTGGCCTTTCAGTTCTTTATGTTGACGTTCCAGATCGGTAATAAATCGGCTCATCTGCTCATGGTTAAGCTGAGCATTGTGCAGGAAGTTGGCTAGAAACCCACCATTAATGTCCAGGTGTAATGTCACAGGACTTACCTGACTACGCATTAATGGCGTACCCAACTCCCCTACTTGTTCATTACGAGATTCGGCTTCAGCTATACGCCCGGGCGTATTGACTACATCAATGCGGTACGTCTCTTTTGGATCGATGAACGAAAGCGGCAAACCCTTTACCGTTTCATGGATCTCCCACAGGTAATCAGTTAGTTTAGCACGGTCGGTTTCAGGTGCTGTTTGGGTACGCTCTTCAACGCGTTTAGCCAGGTCTGCTTTTTTTAGCGTCTCGTCGTACAGGCATCGGGTAATCTCCTCGTCCGACAGTAAGCCATCATTGGCCAAGTATCCCCTCAACTGTTCATATTGTGCGGGTAGTACCAGCTGATATTGTTGCGTTTCTAATCGCTCAAATTCCTGTAGTTGCTCAGCTTCCAGGCGTGTGCGCTCATTGGGTTTAGGCTCTACCGTGCTTTCGGCAATACGCATTGGCTCCATATGCATTTTGTGTTGTTTCAGGCAAAATTATTGTTTTTATATATTATTCATATAACTTCATAATAAATAATTTATTATATATATTAAACATGAAAGTAAAGATCATGGCTGCAAGCACCGCGCTTCTACTAATGTGCACAAAGTCCCTTCAGGCTCAGGTCCTTTTCGCTACTCCTGCTTTACCCCTGGATACGTCAATAAACCGGCAAGGCCGGGCCATATTTTGGGTTAGCTGCTTCGATTCAATAGTAAACTTGCAACGTGACAACTCTCTAGGAGGACCGGTAATCAATCCGGAAATAGACTCAATGCTGGCCTGTTTCACAGATAGTATTTTTAACGGCTCTAATGCGGCTAAACATTCCGTTAGAAACCCTGTCCACCAGTTACAGTATGTACCAGCTATACCACCCCTACGATTAGTATCCTGGCAGGAGTATCACGTTACGAGTAAGTTTGGCTGGCGGACTCACCCAATTGGCGGGACTATTAGCCATCATAGTGGCCTTGATATAGCTCAACCCACCGGCACACCAGTTTATGCAACCGCCTTTGGCGTTGTAAAATGGGTAAAGCGGGAAATGGATGGATTGGGATTAGCCGTTTGTATTGAGCACCCAACGGGATATGAGTCCATATATGGACATCTTTCCACCCATGTGGTCCATGAGCGGGATGTCGTCCAACGAGGTGCGTTAGTTGGACAGGTAGGTAGTACGGGTCGCTCTACAGGACCGCACTTACACTATGCAATACTATTTCAGGGCAAGCCTGTTGACCCCGAACGGTATTGTTTTTTATGGATCAAGCTGGCCCGCGCCGAACTAACCCAAATACAACAACATCGGTCTGACGGGCAAGGTTTCATTCCAAAGAGTACAAAAGGAACGATTAAGCGAGATTGAGCAACCAATTTGTTATGGCTTTTGCTCGACCTTACTGATTTCTTCCATGAACTGATGAAGCAGGGCGAGTCGTTGGGCTTCGCGCTGGTCATTAATACGCTGTCGTTTGACCACTTCATTAGTGAACATAGGTACGTTCGGCTCTTCCTCCTGCTCGGGATTGAACAGCCACTCGTAACTTACCTTGTGCCTTTTCACGTAGTAGAGAGCAATAAGCGTGAACATTTCGCGCGAGACTTTCAGCCCGTTCTCCAGACGATATATCAGATTCTGTGTGGTGCCAAACTCGTCGGCTAGCTCCTGCTGACTCATTTTCAGGAATTCACGTACTTTAGCCATTCGCCGGGCTACAAGTGCTGCATAGGCTTCATTATCCTTTTCTAGTTGTTCCATTACTGGTGTTATACGGTCATTACTCATCTTTAGGTTGCAGGTTTTCGACCAGGTGCTTCAATGCTGGATCATTGGTCAGCCGCTCAATTTCGGCTTGAATTAACGCAGAAATATCCTTTTTTACCCCGTTGTAATTTATCTCCAACATATAACTTAGTTGATGGTCAGAGATTTGGGTAAATTCAGCACCCGGCGGAATGGACTTTACCCGCTCTAATTCAGCAATCATCGCCGGTTCTACCAGCAGCCTGGCATGAAATATTTTCTGTTTAATAGCCTCATCGAAGTTGTCAGCAACCGCTCCGACAAAATGTCCCTGCGACAAATTCGAGATTTTCGATTCAGGTATCACCGAATCCAGATTCTCGGAAATAGACAAGTTGGTATCCCGTTCCGTGAACGATAGTGAGTGTCGAACCTGTTTATTTTTCCCAAAGCGGCTGGACATTGTTTTAGCCGTTTCACCCAGCACCTGACCCGAAAACACATTTCCGATCGTATTGAAAATGGTGGTAGCTTCCTTATCACCGTAATCACGTTTTAACTGGCTCAGGTCCTGCAAGCCCAAACAGGTGGACACCTTGTTACTCCGTGCGGTCGCAATCAGATTGTCTAACCCCCGGAAATAAATTGTGGGTAACTCGTCTATGATTAGTGACGATTTCAACCGGCCTTTCTTGTTGACGAGCTTGATCAGTCGTGCGTTGAAGAGACCCAGTGCAGCTCCATACACTTCCTGACGTTCCGGGTTGTTGCCTACACATAGCACTTTGGGATCGTCCGGGTTATTAATGTCGAGGCTAAAATCATTACCCGTCATAACCCAGTAAAGCGCCGGGCTGGAGAGTCGGGAAAGGGGTATCCGCGCAGAAGCAATCTGCCCCTCTAATTGCTCATAAGCCTCATTTCTGAGGGCACTGGCAAAGGGTTTAAGTAGGTTTTCAATTTCGGGTTCCGATTGCAGGATCGGGAAGAGTTCGCGGTATTCAGCCCCGGCAAATTCAATGATATGGGGAAACGTGCAGTAGCGTTGACCGTCATCTGGCAACCCCTGCTGGGCCAGACCTCGCAATCGACGCTCATCGTATTTTTTGAGGTACCAGATAACGGCCGTTAGAAAGTTCATTGGTGACTCCACAAAGAAATCCCCCTGTTTCTGAATCCATGATTTATTGAGGTTCAAAAGAATGGTCCTTGCTGCTTCCTGTGCGTCAATAATATCAGACATCAGCTCTGGCAGCAATGGGTTACACCGATTCGATCGCCGGGGGTCATCAAAGTTGATAACGTAGAATGTCGGCATCCGTTTGAATGCCCGACGGTTTTTCTGTAAGTAATGGTAGGCAATATTCGACAGATCGGGAAATTTGTAATCGTAGATATACATGGTAAACCCCTTTTCAAGATGTTGCCTTATGAAGTTATTGACTACAGCAAACGACTTTCCTGACCCAGGCGTACCCATGACCAACGTTGCCCGAAACGGATTAACCACGTTTACCCATCCCTTCCGAAGCTTCTTCTTCACATGGTATTCTGTTGGAATATTGACTGAGTATTCGTTCTGTTTCAACTCTGCCTCTTGCTCGAACGACTCGTTTTCTTCATTGAACGCATCTTCTCCAATCTGCACACCCAGAATCTGATTTGCGTAACTGCCAGCCTTGATCAGCAGCAAATAGCCGATCAGCGTTGTTAATAAGTAGGCTCCATTACGGGTCTCAGCTGACAGCCACGCCACCCGAAGAAGTTTTCCATTCAACAATAACAATGCCCCGCCAATAATACTGGCCCGGGTAACATGTGCCCAGGTTACGTTTAGCTGCTTACGCGTTTTGTTACCAAACGTCCATATCCCAAGTAGCAATAAGGCTGCTAGCTTGGAGTAGATGGGATGTGAAAAAAGGTGGGTTGCTCGGTCAATACTCAAGATGAATCTGTCCAACAGGGCAAAGCTGAACCCTATCGATTGTAGCGTGTCGTAGCAGAAGAAGTATAGATGAAACCCAATCATAGCTAGCGACATCAAAATGAGCATGTTCAGTATGCCCCTATACTCTTTATCCTGCGTTCCCATTTTACGTTGACGTAGCGATGAATGTTATACAAAGTTATTCCTCTCGCTAATATATGATATATATTATTTTCATCAACACGATGTCTAAAAGTGTGCAAACAGGCTCAGATAGATACTCCACAAACCCAATCCATATATATAATATATTATTCGTTCACGTTTGACGAATTTTTCGCATCAGATTTTTTTTCTGTTTTTTCTTCACTTGGCCCAGAACCTGCTCCTCTCCTGCTGGTTTTTCTGGCAGTTCTCCAGTTTGATCCAGTACTACTGAGCTTTTCGTATGCTTCTCGGTTTTCTCTTCAATCACCTTTTTCTTTCTTTGGACGATCGTTGATTCCGTTAACACTGTCGCTTCTCGTTTATGTGCTTTTGTCTCACTCGTAGCAACTTGCTTTTGTTTTTGAACGGCAGCATCATGAGAACTTTGGATTACTGGTTTCGACTTTTCAATACGTTTCCGTTCCGTCTTTTCTGAGAAGCCTTTCACTAGCACTTCCCTGCTGAAGTGCTTTTCTAATTCGGCTTCGTGTATAACAGCTCTGGTCTGGGTACTTATGTAGAGGTAAGCTCCATCCGTTTCTCGTATTTCGATGCTGAGTTGGCGTAACGTCTGTTTAAACTCGGTCTCTGTCAAGCTTCGGTAAAGGGCTAATCGCTTTTCAATCAGACTTTCTATTGCTCTGCACTCTTTTTTGTGTTGATCTACTCGATTTGAGAATAGTTCTGTTAACCTGGCATGTGTTGGGCGGCTTGGCAGACTGCTTGCTTTTATGGGTCGATTATTAGCACCCCCTGGATTAATATGTTGGTAGGTGATTCCTGATTGGCTACGCCCAGCTTTCGTATTCACTACAATCCCTTCACAACTCAAGTATTGCTTAAGGCTGTTCACTGATCCAAATGAGTACGTCTCCAATGTCCTTTTTACCTTCTCTTCAACTGTCAGCCTGGTCGAATGTTGTTCAACACCTAACTCCTCCGCTACCCTACCTGACTCTCTAGTCACGAATGGTCGTTCGGCCTGCACCAAACCGTATTTCGTTTCGAGTCGACGACGTACTTTTTGCAAACGGTTCTTGATGAATGTATCCGTGATTTTACGCCCTTCTGCATCCACCGCAACGCTCACCACGTGAATATGCGGGTGTTTCGTATCATGATGTTGGTACATCAGGTAAGGCTGTTTACCAAAACCTATTTCCCTCATTACCTCACCTCCTATCCCTTGCAGCTGATCGACTTCTACCACTTCTTTGGGATGAAACGCAACGGCTAAATGTACCGATGGTTTTTGAATAGCAGGATTGAGACGAGCGTACTGTTCGAGCAGTTGAAGCCTAAACCGCGCATATTTTTGGGCTTTCTCATTATCGGGGTAGTTGGCGATTTGGATACGCTCGGCCTCTCCCTGCTCCACTTTCTGCTCATTGTACCGGAACGCTCCTGCTACATCTTTTCCGGTTAAGATTCGTATAACCATGCTGCGATCTTTTCAATGGTTTCCTGAATCTTAAGAAGCTCTTCGCTTAGCTTATGGCCAACAATAGACTGGGCTTCCTCCTTCCGATCTTCTCCGATTATCTCAGCGATAAGCTGCAATTGGCGCCCCCTTTCCTGTAAATTGATGATGATTGTTAGTAGCAATTCATCTGGTTTCGGCCCCCTGCTTTGCTTCTCTGATAACAATACTTGCTTGAGAAACTGGGCAAACACAAGCTTCCTGCCCGCCTTCGTCTGCTCATATTTCGCCTGTATTTGCCTATTCTCAACGGGAGTTACCCAGCAATTAAGTTTGATAGTCGATCTCTCAGAATCGATTTTAGGAGGTCTTCCCCCTTTACGTGGGCCTGTTTTACTTTTTTCCACCTTTGCGTTGTACACTGCGTACCGTTGATTTTCAACTTATTTTCCATTCTGTTATAAGTGAGAATGAAAGCAGGGCAGTTTCGCGGGTAGCAAAACACATCTTGCAAATACGTCCTAGTGAGGTGTTGTGCATTCAGATGGCCAGTACAAATATGCTTATGTTCTATCTTTTATCAAAGTGCCGTTGTTTTGCTTAATACAACATATCATTTAAGATCGAACCCACTTAACTTGTCCTTTCTTATTTTGTCCTGTTCGCAGAGATGTAACGTGTTTCAAGAAAAATACACTGCAAGTATTTAATAATCAGCCTTATAAACTAACGCCTTATAATAATATGACCTTGTTATAATATCATACATTAAATCCTCTACTTCGCAATGTGATTTTATCATAAACTCATAATATAATATTATAGCTGTATTGCAATATCACATTATTTATAAACAACAATATAATAGTGCAACAATATTAGTTTATTGTTTTAGGGTGTTATTGTAAATTTGCATTGTCATATTATATTTTTACATAAATAAAATATTATTTTAGATATTATATAAAATAATGTTTTATTTACTATCTTATTGACTTACTATCAATTGTACTTAATAATTATTAATTGTATTTAATAAAGAACTTAACTAATAATTACATAAGCATTTATATATTTCTCTTAAAATTGCAATAAATCATAAAAGCGCTTCCAAAATGGCAAAACTGATTTCCGTATGTACCCAGAAGGGGGGTGTCGGTAAAACGACACTGACTATGCTGTTGGCCACCTACTACCATACTACCGTAGGGAAACCGGTAACGGTAATTGATGCTGACTTCCCTCAGCACTCTTTTGATGCAACGCGCCGATCTGAATTAGCAAGCATCCAGAACGACGAAGAGATTCAAAGTCTATATGTAACACTATACCCGGAGATGAACCGTGAGTTGTACAAGGTCTACAAGGGTTCACTCGAGGAATTAGCTATGTTCTTAACCGACCTAAAGGGTAGGGGGGAAGATGAACTAGTCTTCATCGATATGCCTGGTACCATGAACGTCAAAGGTTTCGACCGGGTGGCATCGCAGTTGGATTACGTTATACTACCAATGGAAGCAGACAAGATGAGCTTCACAGCTGGACTGCAAACGTTAGACCTTTTCGACCTCTTTAGGGAAGCAAAGGGAGCGGACTACCAGCTGTTTATGCTCTGGAACAAGTACAAGAAATCGGAAAATCCGAGCTTGATGCAGGGAATAGAAAACATTGTGCGGGAACGAGGGAATGTGAAGATACTTGAACACCGGGTAAGTGACTCAGTAACCTGGAAACGGGAACGTTCTACGTTGTTTCCGAGCGACAAGGTTAAAAACCTGGTTGGAGAATTAAATCAGTTACTTAACATCACTCAACCAGTAGGATAAGCCATGGCTAAAAACAAGAAAACCTTAGACGACGCATCCCTTCGGGCGATGGCTAACCTGGCAACGGCTTCATCTGACCTCAGCAAGCTACAGGAGAATTACGGGTGGAATGCGGATGAAACCGCGCCAGTCGAACAGCAACCGAAAGTGACTGCAATGGAGGTGTCAGCACCATCAGAACAACCATTAGCAAATGAACCAGTTGATGAATCACCGGTTGTGCCAACAGTGGAGGAGGCAATCCAATCACAAACTGAGGTTTTAAGCAAAGTATCAAAGGAGCCCGCAACGTTAGGTAAAAAGGTGGATAAATACACAAACACGTACTTACAACCTATTAAAGGGTTTGAAAGGCCCACAAAGGTGGCTTACATATCAAAACGCTCACATTCATATATCGCATTTTTACAGCGATACGCTGACCTGACAGGCAGCAAGGTATCAATGCAGGAAATCATGGAGAATATATTCCGACAGCACTTCAGCGACAATAAGGCTGAAATCGAGATGATGAGGACAACAGTACAACAAAAAGAAGCCGAACTACACGAATGATAACACTATGGATCAGTGCATCCCTGCTAGCTCTGACGGGCTGGCAGGGCTACCGGTTAGGAAAAGAGTATGGATGGTGGGGGAGGAGCACAACCCTATCTAAAAAGGGGGAAGTGGCTGAAATACCTTCATCAGAAAACACCATATCAGCTGAGAATGGCTTGGGCCGTTCAAGAACCAACTTTGGGAAGTTACTGGGTGGATTTACAACAACAAACCAACAAGCCCTTGAAACTGATGATAGCAGCATCGATGAAGAGACGGAGGGACCAATTATTGAGCCAGCCACAACCCTGATGCCGAAAGATGGACCTATGAACGAAACGGAGTATCCAGCCGAAACGGATCAGATACCCGAAACGTGCAGCTGGATGGATGAGGAATCTATTTCATTGGTCGACTTTGAAAACGATGATGAATCAAAAAGTGAACAGCCACTTGTGCCGCTGAACGAATATGTAAAGCGAGTACGTACAGTTCAACGAAAAATGACGCAACTGAACAAACGACGCAACGCAGATACAAGCTTTGTAAAACAAGAACTAGGGCTATTGATCAATACGTATCAGCTTGAGAATGACCAGGCATTAGATTGGCTTTTCAAACAGCATGAGCAAACGTCTAAACCTGATTACGGCTCGCTCTTCGATCGGATTGAAAGCTTAACAGCCTAAAAAAATTTTGCCCCAATTAAAATACTATATATATTAGCACCGTATTTTCAATATGTATATTATATAATGAAGGCAATTTTGTGCAATTTAGGCATTGTAGGGATGCTTCTACTGAGTCAACAGATTCTCGCCCAAGATGAATTTAAACAGGCAGTTGAGGGTGCAACGACGCAAATAACGAACGCTAGAGCGGGAGCGATCCGACTTGGACAAGCAGTTGCAGCGATAGTGGGAATTGTGGGGGCCATTGCGGTATACAGTAAATGGTCAAACGGAGAGAGTGACGTACGGAAGGCCAGTGCTTCCTGGTTGGGTGGCTTGCTGTTCATAGCCATCGCCTTTATGATTCTAGAGTCCATTTAACTGTAAAAACAACTCAACAATGCAAAATCGCTTTAACCAATCGAGGGGTACTAGCGCGGCCCAACTTATCGCGTTAATTGTGGCAGGCGTACTGGTGGCACATATTGCCCCGGCGCAAGGATTAAGTACTCAAGGGTTGAGCACGGCGGCAACACAGGTCAGAGGAGCGTTCACGATCGTAACGAATTTGATGTACGCCGTTTGCGCCATCATAGGCATTGTTGGTGCCATTTCAGTCTATAGCAAGTGGTCAAACGGAGATCCTGATACCCGGAAAGCTGCAGCCTCCTGGTTTGGCGCGCTCATTTTTGCGGGATTGGTCGTAGTGACACTGTCGGCCGTATTCGGAGCTTAATATGTTTCGAGTTAATAAAGGAGTGGATAGGCCACCTCAGGTACTCGGCATCAGAGGAATGAATTTCCTGATGGTCTTAGGAGGAGCAGCTGTTGGACTGCTGGTTGTAAGTACGTTCATTATGATCGTAACTGGCTGGTCAGGATTGATTTGTTATGGTACGTACCTAGTTGGGCTGATTGTACTCTATGGACAACTGGTACGGATTTCCCGGGTGCATGGGGAACGGGGAATGGCCCGAACACAGGGACGGGGCAGACAGCCTAAATTGATCATGGTTAGAAGTTCGGGGATATATAAACAACTGAGGCATGAACCTAAAAAGTAAAGCTATTCATGACGTGTTTCCCCTAAGAGCCATTGAGCAGGATTGCCTCATATCGGTTCACGGGGATTTGACCGTTTGCTTCGCCGTTAGCTTACCAGAAATATTTACCCAAAATGCAAGTTTCGATGGGGTAGGGGAGGGGCGCGTTGAGCAGGGAGATTACATCACCCTGTGCAACGTATGGACAAAAGCGTTAGGTGTACTGCCAAGCTATACGATCCTGCACAAACAGGATTGGTTCGTAGAAGAAAACTATCAAACTTCAGGCGAAGGAGCAGGCACAACGCAACGCACATTCCTTGATCGGGCCAGTGATCGCCATTTCAATGAGCGTCCCTACCTCCACCACGAGTGCTACCTGTATTTAACCAAAACCCATCCAGAACGACGGGACGTGAGTGCGGTCAAAACATCGCTGGCGCGTGGTCGACTGATACCAAAGGAAGTAGGGGATAAGCACAAAGTTGAGGAGTTCTTTAACAGCGTTGAGCAGTTCACTTCGATTCTGGAAAGTAGCCGGTTAATTGGCCTGCGTCGGCTACGATCAGCCAAATTGGCCGGTACGAGCGAAAAAGCGGGCTTATTAGAGCGATATATGAGTTTATCGCTCCGCGATGAGGTAGTAACGCTGGCGGATTTAGAGATGGATGAGGAGTTACGTGTTGGGGGGAAGTATGCCAAATTCTACACAATCTCGGATATTGACGATCTGCCCGAGTGGGTACACACCAATAACCGGGTTGAAGCACTCTCCACAGAAAGGTCGAATGTGTCGGTAAGCTATGCGGCTCCGATTTCGCTGATGCTACCTTGTAATCACATTTACAACCAGTACATCTTTATCGAGGATAAGCAGGCGGCATTCCCCAAATTAGAGCAACGGGCTACACAAATGAGGTCACTGGCCAACTTTGGGAAGGATAACGAAGTGAACGCCATGCTACTGAACCAGTATCTAAGCTATGCAGCTGAGACTGGTTTTACGCCGGTACGTTCTCATTTCAACGTTCAGGTCTGGACCGAAGACAGAAGCCGTTTACCAGTACTGCGCAATCTGGTTTCTTCAGCCATCGCCAAGTTAGGCGTTCGTCCCCGTGAAAACACGAAGGACGCGTTGGGTCTATTCTGGGCAGGCATACCCGGTAACGCGGCCGATCTGCCCAGTGAAGACAAGTACTGGTCTTTTGTGCCGCAATCAGTGTGTCTGCTCAACCAGGAAACAAACTACTATGATTCTGTCTCGCACTACGGCGTGAAACTGGTTGAGCGGATGAGCGGAAAGCCGTTACTGGTCGACTTATCCGATCACCCCATGAACAAAGGGTGGGTAACGAATCGGAACAAGTTCATATTGGGTCCATCGGGCAGCGGCAAATCGTTCTTTACCAACCATGCACTGCGAAGTTTTCACGTTCAGGGTAGCCATGCCGTCATTGTTGATGTTGGCCATTCGTACCGCGGACTGTGCGATATGCTAGGTGGGCTGTATCTTACTTATTCAGAAGAAGAACCGATTAACTTCAATCCATTCTTTATCGAAAACCGCCTGCTCCCCGACGTCGAGAAGAAAGAAGCCATCAAGGTACTGCTGCAGACGCTCTGGAAACGAAGTGACGAACGGCAAACGATGTCAGAATACACCGCGCTTTCGGATGCTGTAACGCAATATTTCGAAAGTTACCTGCCCAATAATCCGGATACCTTCCCCTGTTTTAACTCGTTCTACGAGTTTATGCAGTCAGATTTCCCCCGGTACCTGGACGAACACAGAGTACAAATCGGCTATTTCGATTATGATAACTTCATCTATGTACTACGGCCCTTTTACAGGGGTGGCGAATACGAGGAGCTACTCAATAGCCGGGCTAATCTGGATCTGCTGAACATACCCTTTATCGTATTTGAGCTGGACAACATCAAGGATCACCCGATCCTCTTCCCGGTGGTTACGATTATCATCATGGACACTTTCATTTCAAAAATGAGAAAGCTGAATGGGGTTCGGAAGATAATTCTCATTGAAGAGGCCTGGAAAGCCATCATGAAAGATGGGATGGCTGAATACATCAAATACCTCTACAAAACGGTACGTAAGTTTTTCGGGGAAGCCTGGATCGTCACGCAGGAAGTGGACGACATCATTGGCAACAAGATCGTTAAAGACTCGATCATCAACAATGCAGACACCAAGATCCTGCTAGACCAGCGCAAGTACCGCAACAAGTTTTCCCACGTAAAGGATTTGCTGGCCCTGACAGATAAGGAAAAAGATCTTTGCCTGTCATTGAACCGGGACCTCGACCCAAAGCGAAAATACAAAGAGGTCTTTATCTCCTGGGGAGGACAAGAATCAAAAGTATATGGCGTCGAAGTATCGACCGAAGAGTATCTGGCTTATTCAACCGAGCAAACTGAAAAAATGCGGCTCGAAGAAAAGGTGGAATCCTACGGCGGTAATTACGACTTAGCCCTGCGCGACTACGCCGACGAAGTAAAGACCGGCACTCTCGTTAGTCGCTAAATCTGCGAATCTATTTCTATACCGAAGTGAAGCAGTCTGTTAACAAACTGCTCTTGACCAGCCTTTGCCTTTTTGGTGGGATGTACCCCATTCAGGCCGGTGTTTGGAGCGTACCAAATGGCTTACACGTTAAGCCGGCGATGGCTGAAGTGGACACCACAAATCCGGGTCAGCCTCCACAACAAAGGCCACCAGGACAGACGTTGCTTGGTGGTTTAGGCGATGAGTTATCCGGGGAAATCGAGAGTATCATCGGCGAAACAGAGAATTCCATAATGCAGGGTATTCAGGATGAGCTTACCGGATTGCTTGGTAATGCCCTGGGCCAACTATTTGACGTTTCGCCTATCTCGGCGGTTAAATCGCTTCAGTCGATGGTGAAGGACGGTTTATCCAAGCAGCAAAAGATCGAGTATCAAAACTACAAGGTAGACTACGCCTGGAAAAAAGCACACATGGAGCTCTCGCCTGCCTTTGCTACCTACTATCGGGAGCTAAATCTAAACCAGCTTACCGGTGCCATTGGAGCCAGTAAGAAAGCGGCCGACAAATTTCTGAATACGTCAGCATTTACGGCTAAAGAAGCGGCAGCAATGCGACAGGTGATACAGGGGGTTGCGGAGACAAGCGACCTGGAAGCTGAGGTTAAAACAATCATTAACCTTGGTAGTAAACCGGTGTGGATGTCAGAAGGGGAACGATTATCAGCCCTGAATGCGGTTCGAACAGACCTCTATGACCGCATCAAGCGTACCAATCAGACAGTAGCTCTAATCCGAGCGACCTATCAATTCCGATCTCGGGAAATAGCTAAAAACGCTTACAGGCAGGGATTGTACAAACAAAATTCAACGCTAAACCGGACAGTAAGGACCCGCTCTACTACCTATCAAACCAGATGAAAAAGAGAACACTATACTGGGTCTGGCTCAGCTGCTTAGTCGGGACTGCCAACGCACAGATGCCCTCTGCCAATACGATACCAATTGGAAACAGGGGTAGCAACATCATTCAATCCGAAATTGACCAACTATTACGCGTATCAGAAAGCGATATAATGGCGGGTTTAAAAGATGCTGGACTCGACTATGGTGAGCTTATAAAAGAAAAGGTCATGGACGAGGTGGTCAAAGGAATTGCTGATGCTACTGTACTGGCTCCGATTGCTACCGAGATCATGGAGCAATACCAAAAACAGAAGAATAAGGACCTCGCAAAAGCTATTGAGCAACTGAAAAGAACCTGGAAAGACGGCCAGGAACGGATCAATAAAGTTCGTTATCAGGACTTTAAAGTCAAATATGCTTATCAGCAAGCGATGAACAAAGCTCCGATGGACATGATGCAAGGCACCCGTCGCCAGGCCATTGACGAGTCAGTGAAGGCATTGTGGACAGATGGGCTGCCTGTCGCCATAACAATCACAGATCCCACCAATGCTCGGCTTATGAAAGAGGACATTGATGCGCGCTATACAAACGAGGACATTGGCTGGACAGTGTTAGCCTCAGCTCGCTCGTCGTTGCTAGCTGATGACAAACCATTGAAGGCAAAAATGGCCCTCGTCGAGAAGCAGGGTCAAACGGCGTACCTATCACCAGCGGACCGGCTTCGGCTGCTCCGCGAAATTGATAAGGAAAGCAAGGCCCGTCGCACAACGCTGCTGGCGATGGACAAAATCACTTCGCAGGGGCTGGACTATTACAAATACCAACGTAATCGGAAAGCGTACCAGACCAAATACCTGCGGACTCAATCATACCGCTAACCCTCAACTGTATGCAGGCAATTCTGTTGGTTTCGCCCGTACTGGAAACATCTATTGACGAGGTGTTCACCCAGTTCTCAGATGGATTTGGGGCATTGGTTGCCTTCGGGCAGGCTATTGGCTTCATCGGCGCACTCTGTTACGTCTTTTATCGGATCTGGGGGCACATGTCCCGGGCCGAGCCCATCGATGTATATCCACTACTTCGTCCCTTTGCCCTAGCCCTTTGTCTGCTCAGCTATCCGCTCTTGGTTAAAAGTATGGTGGGCATCGGGCGATTACTTGATAAAGGAACCGGCTCGATGGTGGCCAGTCAAAAAGCGGAAGTGGAGCGATTGAACCAGGTCAAGAAAGCAAAGGTCAAAGAGAATTGGGATAAGATTCTCATTCCGCCCGGCGAAGATGGCGAGATCGGCACCTGGGATGTTGTCAAGACTGTATTCGGCCCCACAGGTAGCGGTAACAGTTTGGTGGGAAATGCCGTGAGCGGGGTCATGCAGTATTACTTTGATCAGTTTCTGAGTTGGCTGGGGGAAATCTTCTACGATCTGGCGGCTATTTACATCAAACTGATCAGCACATTCTTTTTGATTGTACTGGCCCTTACCGGCCCAATCACCTTTGGCCTAGCCACCTTCGAATGGTTTTACTCCGGTCTAGCAGCCTGGTTCTCGCGCCTGATCCATATCCTGCTATACATTCCGCTGGTCAATATTCTGGGTTCAATTCTGGAGACAATCCACATTTCCATGCTGAATCAAGACCTGGCCGTATTCGATGAGCAGCTGCGATCGGGAAATACCGGCATGGGTTCGTCCGATTGGGGGCTAATCATTTTCTATTTCATTGGCGCTGGAGCGTACCTGTCAATTCCTAAAGTAGCTTCCTACATCATTGAATCTACCGGGGTAGGCGATGCCATTAGTTCAGCCACACAACCAACGGCAATGGTAGCCGGGGCCAGCACAGGACAGGCAGCCGGGGCTGGAGCAGCCTCACTTGGTCGAACCGTTGCCAGTGCTTTCTCATCTTCAAAATCGCAACCGACCTCAAACAGCATCTAACATGAATGGACAATTTCGTTACCTGACCAATTTAGAAACATCCTTCAAAATGGTGCGCTGGATGGCCATCACTGCGGTAGTTGGAAGCCTCGCGTTCGCGCTGGGTGTAGCCTACTGGGCTTTCGCCGAGGTGTCGGCCAGTCGCCAAAAGGTGTACGTACTCGATAATGGAAAGTCCATTATGGTAGCCCTCGCTCAGGAACAGAATATCAACCGGCCAGCTGAAGCAAAAGACCACATCAAGACATTTCATCGACTCTTTTTCACGCTTGAGCCCGACGAGAAACAGGTGGAAGGTAATATCCGAGAAGCAACGTACCTGGGCGATCGCTCGGTTGTCAGGTTGTATCAGGATCTACAGGAAGCGGGATATTATGGACAGCTGATTCAGGGTAACGTACACCAGAAGGTAGAGATTGATAAAGTCGAGGTCAATTTCAGCCAATCGCCCTATCGCGTGGTGACCAGCGGACGGCAACTGCTGATCCGGGCAAACAACATTACCATCCGAAAATTAGTGACGGAGTGCTACCTCATTGATGTGGCCAGGACGGACAATAACCCGCATGGCTTCATGATTGAGCGATTCAAGGTGGTCCAGAATCAGGACATCGAAACGGTTCAGCGGTCCAACCAGACTTCGAATCTATGAAAAGGCCACATCATACGTACTGGCGTTTATGGCGCAGACTTGTTGTCCGAAGACTGCGAGGGTGGGAAAGTCGACCTGTATCTGAGCGAAAATGGCACGTGCTGGCCGCATTTTTTACCCTTTTGCTACTGGGTGGGTGGTCCGTGAGTATGAATTTATCGCACCAGCCACCTGCCCTGCCAAACTCTTTCTCCAAGGGTCAACCATTAACCCCGAAGGTATCTAATCATTCAGAAACCCAACGTGTAACTCATGAACCTTACCTATCCGACTCAACCAGAAAATTACATCGATAATCCGTCACCTGCGGATACGACTGATCCGGCCGAAGCACCAACGGCTCGCAAATCGTTTCAGGACGTTTTGAAAGACAAACGGTTTTGGATGACAGCACCCGTGCTATTACTTGCTCTTGGATCAACCGGGTACTTCCTGATTGCGGGGACTGAGGGTAAACAAATGCCCCTCATTAATAATGTGAACGCAACGATCCCTATCGCACAAACCGACAGCGTACCCAAGTCTAAGTTGGAGTTACAGGCAGCCCAGCAGCGACAAGGCTTAAACAGTCAGTCTACCGTCAACGGTATGCAAACTGGTGTTGTCGCTGCAATACCTGAATCAGCGCCCTCTACGGGTTTACCTGCTACGCTCGACCCTTACGTATACAAGCAAAAACGGATGCCCGAAGCAATCGATCCGGAATTTGCCGCGATGGACTCGTTGTATAACCCTTCGCCCCCTCCGCGTCAAAACAGGGTAGGAGGTAGGCTCCGTCCAAACAATCGAATACGAGCGGTCTCAACAGGTTATCCCCAAATGGCGCTTCCTAATGAATTTAATGAGGAGGCACTGCCCAGACGGGATGTACAGAAACAAGTAGACGACAGACAGCGACTACTGGCTTTGTTGACAGAGTACAAGCGGGACAAAGAAGCCAAGGCGGCTATTGCCCGCGAAGGGGAGCGGCCGCGTAAAGCAGAATCAGGAGCTGTCGTCTCTACGTTGGGGGAAACCACCAATCGACGATTGAATGGTTTCTACGGGCTATACACACAAGATCAGAAAGGGGGTCAGGAATCGGCCTTAACGGAAGAGCTGGGCACCATCCGGGCTGTCATTCATCAAGATCAGCAAATTACCGATGGAGGACGAGTGCAGCTTCGCTTATTGGAGCCAGTAACCGTACGAGGTGTTCTCATTCCGGCCAATACACTGGTTTTCGGTACTGGCAGTTTTGGTACTGAACGTGTGGGTATCACGCTGAATAATCTTCAGTACGAAGGACACATATTTCCAATTAAGCTCACAGTACACGATATGGATGGTATGCCTGGCGTGTTCGTCCCGAACGTGCTGGCTGCGCAAGAAGGAAAGCAACTGCTGGGACAGACGATTAGCGGAGCTAACTACAATCTGAATGGTACCTCAGCGAGTAGCGCCAAAGCAGCCGCAACAATGGCCGGCATATCAGCTGCACAGTCAGGCTTGTCTGGTGCTCGAAGCATTCTTCAACGAAAGATTGTCCAACAGAAAGCTACGCTGAAAGGAAACTATTATGTACTGCTCAAATGAGCTTAGCCAGGTAATTACTGAAGTATATGAAACGACTTATTTTTTCTGTTAGCGCGCTCCTCATCCTGTCGGGTCCAAGTATGGCGCAACGCAAACCAACGTATATCAAGCGTACGTACGCAAAATTGATAAACAAGCGGGACGTACCGGGCCGGCCTCCCATCCCTGAAAGCCCTATGCTGTTAGTTCAGCAACAAACGGTTGGTAAGCCAGACAGCACGCATCGAGCTGAAAGTACGATTGCCGTGAACCTACCCGGCAATAAGCCCCTTTCGGCTTCAGGGGCTCCACGCACTTCTCCGGAAGCGCTTATACAGCCCCAGCACATAATCCGTTCCTACTACGTCGATTTGGCGTACAACAAAACGGTATCGATCATTTTCCCAACGGCCGTACGGTCAGTCGACCTGGGAAGCCGCAGCATCATGGCCGACAAAGCGGCTGACGTAGAAAACGTGCTGAAAGTAAAAGCGTCCCAAATCGGCTTCAACGAAACCAATTTTTCGGTAATGACCACTGACGGCAAGTTCTACAGCTTCGTGGTCAACTACAATGAAACGCCAGCGGTCCTGGCCCTCAACCTGGCAGGGTCTGGAAAAACGGAGCCGGGAAGCCAGGGCAGTCAGATTAACTTAAACGATCGCATCCAATCTGTAAATGGTATCGATGGCCAGGAAGGAGGCATTCAGTTCGCAGGGGTGAAAGCAACGCAGTCAGACATCGTTTATGCTAGCGATCGTATACTACGGAATCGTAGCCGAGGAAAACGGGGAACTGAGGCTAATAAGATGGAAGCTCGTTTACGGGGTCTTTATGTGAAAGATAACGTGCTTTACTACCGGCTGGCCATTGAAAACGAATCGAATCTAAACTACGACATCGATTATGTACGGTACTTCATTGTAGATGGTAAAACTGCCAAACTGACTTCCCGGCAGGAAATTGAGCTACGACCAATCTATGTGCACAATGAAGCGATTACAACGGTACGAGGACACCAGAAAATTGAGCGAGTATATGCCTTCCAGAGGTTTACTATCCCGGGCAACAAGCAGCTGCTGATTGTGATTGGTGAACAAAACGGCGGTCGAGAACTAGCGTTTCAAGTTCAGAACAAGGACATCATGAAAGCCCGGCCATTATAAGGGCACTATCTTTCAAACATAAAAGCTCCGTCACAAGCGGAGCTTTCTGCATTTATACGAATCCTTACCGACGTTCTTGCTGACGCAACTGTCGACTCATCTGGTCAATATCACGTTGCAGCTTGTCAATACGCTGACGTTGACGTTGCTGCAAAAAGCCACGAATGAAGAAAAACAAGAAGAAAACTACGAATCCAATAACCATCGCTCACACTCCTTTCTACCCGCTGGACGAGTTTAAGTCTATTTAGCCGAAAGGTATAGTAAAGTGTATTGTTTGTCAAGTGTTGGCAACGTGCAAACCTAATTATAGAGTAGAACCCTGCTCCCTGCTGTATGTGCTTTTTATCATGCAACTCTTTCAATGGGAATCGGATAACTCTGGAAAGCACGCAACGGAACACCAAGACAATTCCTCAATTAGCTTAAAATTTCTGTTTCGCAAACTCACACCCATCGCTGAAAATGATACCTTGATTTATGAGATAACAATTTGAGATTGAGCAGAGGTATGATTGGGTCATTCGTTTTAAATTCGGCAACTGTCACTCAAAACGGGCGTTTAATTGGACGGCTTGTTTTAATAATTATCAACTACTTTTCGTAGCATACGCAGAGGGGAAAATCTCAACTACTATCAACTAATACTAGCCCTTCGCGAAGGGGCACCTATTTCAGAAGCCTTCTCAAGGGTATTTGAGAAGGCTTCTGAAATAGGTGCCCCAAGACTGCCTCCTAAATAGGCATTTAATTAACCATTTACGTGATTTAGCCTTCAACAGGATTTTCTATCGTTAGGCTAACGTGCTCAATCAAGTGCTGATCATCACACTTAAAGCCCCTTATTAACAGAAGCGTCCAGTGATGTATAGGTTAGAGCTGTTATCGAAATCCCGGTAGCCGACTTTAGGTATAATTTCGTCAGTTCCGTATTCGGAAAAAAGATGTCTGTCATAACGGTAAGACCACTATCGGCAAACAATTCGACTGAAGCAACATCCGCTACAAGCACAAGCGATAGTTTTGAATCCGCCGATAGCCGTGGGGCTGAATGTCGTTTACCAAAGCCTTTTTCAAAATTGACCTTACCCGAATGGCTCCGGTCTATGTAGTACTCATTCGCTTGTTTATCGTAACCGATTATCAATTCATCACCTTTTTTGTTGCCTAGTGTGATGGAAAAGTCTGCCGTCGCCTGCGTGGCCAGCTCCAGTTTAAACAAGCCTGTTTTGTTACTGACTTTCGCCGTTAAATCGTACCCATTATAAACGGGTAGATTTTTTAGTGAAAGGCTTTGCCCTTTTAACGCAGTCAGTTCTTTAACGGGTTCAGACGTCAAAAACAGTTCCTGATTGATTTCTGTCAACCCTAGTTCACGTGGTATCGTGTTGGCACTTCGCCAGGAATCAGTGGGCACTATGTTTGCATATTGCCAGTTGCTCATCCAACCCATCAGGATAACTCGATTGCCTGTATTAGAAAAGGTTACGCCAGCATAATTATCCGTTCCATAATCCATCCACTTCGTTTTGGTTGAATAGGGCTTGAACGTTTTTCCGTCAAAATCACCTACAAAATATTGGGTAGCCGAGCCACCGTTTGGGCCACCAGGGTTGATGCTAACCAGCAATACCCATGCCTTCTTGCCATTATACTCCAGAGGAAACAAATCCGGACACTCCCAAACGCCCCCGTGAGCCCCCACACTGTTACCGAAATCACTTTCCTTTGACCAGGTTTTTAAATTTGGTGACGAATAAAAGGTAACACGGTCTTTTGTCGCCAGGGTCATGATCCACTTTTGCTGGGGTTCATACCAGCGTACTTTAGGATCACGAAAATCACTAATGCCCGGGTTGTGTAACACTGGGTTCCCTGCGTACTTAGTCCAGGTTTTACCTTCATCCAGACTATACGCCAGGCTCTGATATTGAAATTTATCGGATTTTTTCTTTTCTAAATCTTGGTTATGGTGGGTAAAAATAGCCACTATAGGTGTCTGCCCATTTTTGCCGAAGCCGCTGGTGTTCTTGACATCGAAGACGGCACTGCCCGAGAAAATCCAGCCCAAACTATCGGGGTAAAGGGCAATGGGGTGTTCCTGCCAATTAACCAAGTCTTTACTGGTAGCATGTCCCCAGTGCATCGGTCCCCACTTTGTACCAGTTGGATAATGCTGGAAAAATAAATGATAGGTACCTTTCACATAGACCATCCCATTGGGATCATTCATCCAGCCCACTTTAGGGGAGAAATGAAGCTGAGGACGGTGCAGCTCCAGTTGGGTCGTTTGGGCCAGTGCAGGACTAATGGTTGCTAAGACAACCAGAACGATGAGTAGTTTTTTCATAAGAAATTGATGGAAAGTCAAGGCGAGAAACAAGGCAGCGTAAGCTACCCGGAAAAGTCAGGCTGAATTGTGGGAACAATTCAGCCTGACGAATAGCCTGTGTCGATCAAAAACCGGGATTTTGTTTGTAAAGGCCTTTACTGAAGTTAATTTGGTTTAAAGGAATGGGTAAATATTCGTCGCGATTTTTAGTGAACTTCGCTTCTTTTAAATATTCGCGCTTGGTTTTCTCCGCCGAGAAATAAGTAGTCAAATACTCAGCGGCAACACCCCAGCGGACCAGGTCGAAGAAACGATTGCCTTCCATAGCCAGCTCCAGCCTGCGCTCCCAGCGCAGTGCCTGACGAGCCGTAGCCTGATTCCACACGATGTTGATACCTGGTTTATAGGTGCCAATGGCATAGTTCGACGTCGCTTTCCCCAGAGCGTCTTTTAAGAGAGACGTGCTTTTGCCTGCCCGTTCGCGGAGTTGATTAATAAGGGGCAGTGCTTCGTCCTGACGGCCCAGTTCAATAAGCGCTTCGGCTTTCCAGAGCAGAATATCGGCATACCGGATAAGAACTGAATTTTTCGAGCTGCCCATAAAGGGCGGTACTTTTCGGAAAGCCGGGCTATCGGGTGCCACAACCTCTTTCAGCGAAGCCGTAGCCCCATAAATTTCCGGTGCCCGCGCCCACTCCGCCTTGAAGATAAAGTTTGGTTTGTATTTGAAGGGATGCCCTGGAATAGCCACCGTATGATCGACGCGTGGGTCGACGGGGGTAGCATTAAAATCAGCAACTGTTTTAAGGTCACTTGCATTGTAGGTGTCAAACAAGGGTAAACCGTTTTTGTCGGTTTTAAACGCATTGATCAGATTCTGACTGGGCAGATGGAAACCACAACAGCCAAACTCCTGATTCATCGGATAGTTGAGCATGCTGCTCCAGTCAAGTCGACCTTTGGGTGTACCATCGTCGAGCGAGCGTTGAATGGCAAAGACCGATTCAGCGCCGTTGTCGTATTCGGGCAGGAAGTTTTTGGCGAAATCATCATAGAGCGCGTACTTACCCGAGTTGATGATATCGTCGGTTAATTTAACGACCTCCTGCAATTTGGTCTGATCAATGCCTGTTACGTTGTAGTTTACATCCTGCTTATAGGCCTGATACAGCAACGCTTTGGCCAGATACGCCTTCGCCGATAACTGATTGGCCCGGCCTATTTCCGGCTGAGTAACGGGCAGATCCTGCGCGCCGACCCTGAAATCGGCTACAATTTTATCCCATAACTGATCGCTGGTCAACGCAACATTCGAGATGCCCGCGTACTGGTCGTCAGCAACTGTCTCATCAATGTAGGGAATTAAATTGAACAGGATCTTTAATTCGAAATACGCATGGCCGCGCAGAAAACGCATTTCAGCCTGCCGAGCTTTCTTAGTGGGTAGGGCAGTTTCGCTAATGGCGTTTAACCGGCGTAAGGCGTCGTTGGCCCGTGAAATCGAGACGTAGTAGCGAAACCAGAGTTCATCAGCCGGACCTAAATCAGGCCGGATATAAGCAAACGTTTCAAAAAAATGGAATTCGACCAGGTCGGCCGTTCCACCACCGCCTTTGTAGGCATCGCCCGAACGCACATTGCCATAGGGCCAGAGCGTAAAGGGAGCCGTATAGTGATCATTACCTAGCGCCGAATAAGCCGCTACGCACATCTTATTGATGTTTTCCGGGGTATTCAGATCATCTCCGCTAATCACGGCTTTGGGCGTAACATCCAGCGCATTCTGGCAGGAAAAGTGGACTGCCAGCAGCGCACCCGTTAGAATCCAGTGTTTTATCGATTTCATAAGTAAGGTCTATCTATTGGATTATGTCTTTCCAGGCTTACCTGTTTATTAAGCAGGTGTTTGAGCTGGAATGAAAAAATGAAACGGCTTGGGTTAGAAAGAGAAGTTGATACCGGCGGTATACATGGCGGGCTGAGGATAGGCGCTATTCGGCGTTTCGGGGTCAACTCCGGTGTATTTGTTTGCCTTACTGGCGGGCTTTAGTGTTAGTATGTTTTGCCCCTGTACATACACGCGGGCCCGCTGCATTTTTAGCCGCTGTGTCAATCCGTTCGGTAGCGTATAGCCAATCTGGATGTTACGCAATTTCAGATACGAGCCATTCTCAACAAAGTAGGTGGATGTGCGCCCCTCGTTGTTCTTGTCGGTTAGCGTTACCGCCGGAATCGTCGAACTGGTGTTGGCAGGTGACCAGGCATTCAGCGTCCGGGCGCCCCAGTTGGTACCGGCCCAGAGGGACGAAAAATCAGTCAGGATTTTGTTATCGTTATATACGTCGTTACCCTGCACACCCTGAAAGAAAAAGGCAATGTCAATTCCCTTGTAAGACGCACCGGCGTTGAATCCATACATGAATTTAGGATCTCTGATACCAATCCAGGTGCGGTCTGCTACGTCGATCTTCCCATCGTTGTTGAGATCTTTGTAACGAATTCGCCCGATCCCTTTGCCGATCTGCTGAGCGGCCGCATCGACGTCGCCCTGGTTCTGAAACAACCCGTCCGTTACGTAACCGTAAACTGAGTTAATCGAGCGCCCTAGAATGTTATCGGTGGTGCCGTTACCGCCGTACACATTGACCACTTCATCGGGTAGGCTGATCACTTTGTTCCGGTAGGTCGATACATTTCCGGAGAGATTGTAACTAACATCCCCAATGCGGCTTTGATAACCCAGTTGGATTTCAATGCCTTTGTTCTGAAGCGATGCGCCGTTTACCCAGCGACCGCCCCCGTCACCAACAACGGCCAGATAAGGTGGCTGCACCAGAATATCCGTTGTCTTTTTTACAAAGTAATCGATAGAGCCTGCCAGCTTTTGGTTGAAAAAGCCAAAGTCGATACCGTAATTCGTCTGGGTCAGCGTTTCCCATTTCAGGTTGTTATTCCCTAATTGTGTGCGCCGAAATCCTGACGGCAGGCCACCCGTGTTGGCGCCGTTTAAGTCATAGGCGGTTCCCGAATCTTCCGTCCAGGTCGGATCAATACCGTAGTCGGCTACGTAAAGGGCATAGATGGCATTATTGGCAATGTTCTGGTTACCCGTTTGTCCCCAGCCGAAGCGCAGTTTTAAATCGGACAAGGCCGGAACCTGGTTTTTGATGAAAGCCTCTTCACTCAGGCGCCAGCCAAGTGACATGGCTGGAAATACACCATAGCGATTGGCTTCCCCGAAACGGGATGACCCATCCCGCCGGACCGTAACCGAAGCGAGGTAGCGGTCGTTATAAGCATAGTTCAGCTTGCCAAAAAATGACATCAGGCTGTAGGCAGTACCGTTGCCACCATTGTCTTTATTGCCCGAGCCAGCATCCAGGTACATATAGTCAGGCGTTTGCTGGGCAAAACTCTGTCGGCTGGCCGAGAATTGCTGGCTGGTGAATTTGATCTGTTCACTACCCGCCACCAGATCGAAGCGGCTTTTACCGGTCGTTACGGCATAATTCAGCGTATTCTGCCATACCCAGTTTCCGAAGAAATTATTGTTATTGGTAACCCGATTCGTTGGATCGGACAAAAAGCCTGACTTATACGATTTATACATCGACCGCAGACTGGTCATTGTATAATCGACCCCCACGTTCGAGCGCAGGTGCAGATTTGGGATAACTTCCAGGTCGATGAACGCATTACCGAATAGCCGCCCGCCGTAGGTTTTATTCTGTTTATTATCCTCAATGAGCCGGACTGGGTTGTGCCGATCCGTCATGCTGGGCGCTGGACCGCCCCACCCCCCATCGACCGTATGAACCGGTACAATGGGCTGTTGAACCAGCGACAGGTACATGATATCACCCGTTGGGATCTCGGTCTGACGGGTCTTGGTAAACATCAGGTTTTCGCCAACTTTCAAGCGGCCATTGAGAAAACTATAATCGGAATTCATCCGGGCAATGATCCGGTTCAGGTTCGACTCCCGGATGATGCCATCATGATTGAAGTAATTGACCGAAAAGAGCATATTTCCCCGCTCGCCCCCATTCGACAAATTCAGATTGTACGATTGAATGACCCCCGTTCGGGATACTTCGTCGAACCAGCGGGTATCGGCCGGGCGCATGGTTTTTTCGCCATCAATGAATTCGGGGAGCGTGATTTTGTCCAGTACTGGCTGACCATTGGGACCGGCTTTGGATTGAAACTGATAGAGCGGACTGGCGGGGGTAACGCCATCGTTCGTAGCAGCCTGCCAGAAAACCCGTCCCCGTTGTTCCGTGTTCAGAACATTTAGCTTGGAAATGTAATTTTGAGCGGTTGCGTAAGCGGTGAATTCAACGCGGCTTACGCCTTTTTTGGCTCGTTTGGTCGTAACGATAATGACCCCGTTACCCGCCCGTGAGCCGTAGATACTGGCCGCCGAGGCATCTTTCAGAACCTGAATCGACTCAATATCGTTTTGATTGAGCGTTTGCAGCCCTTCCGTGGTGGGTACACCGTCGATTACGTACAGCGGTCCGGTGCCTCCACCGAGTGTTCCCACCCCCCGAATCTGCACATTGGCCCCGGCACCCGGATTGCCATCCGTCTGGATGTACACACCGGCAACCCGACCCTGTAAATTCTGCATCACGTTGGCGGCCGGCATGTCTTTAATGTCGCTCACCTTAACTACGGCGACAGCCCCCGTTAAATCGGCTTTACGTTCTTCTTTATAGCCCGTTACGACTACCTCATTCAGATTTTGCAGATCATCTTCCAGGACTACATCGACCGTGCTGGCGTTACCAACCGGTACCTCTTTGATCTGCATCCCGACAAATGAGAAAGTTAACGTTGCCCCGTTCGATACAGAAATCTTGTAGGTTCCGTCGGCACTGGTGGTGGTTCCGTTCTGGGTTCCTTTTTCAACAATTGTCACGCCGGGCATGACCATATTGTCGACCTTGGAACGCACGTTGCCCGTGATGTTCAATCGGTTTTGCGAAAAGGCTAAGTGGTTGCTAATCAACAAGAATAGCAATCCTAATACATGTTTGTTCATAGGGTTACGAATGGTTAAATTAATGAATAGAAAGAGAGGTTTTTCTTAAAAAAGCCTGAACGGTGGCTTCTGAGAACGGGGACGTGGCACCTGGTTGCGTAGCCATATAAGCCCCCAGGGCACAGGCGAACTCCAGGATTTTCTGTGCGGATTCACCGGATAGGGTTTTGTAAAGAAAGCCTGACAAAAAAGCGTCACCGCTGCCGATGGTATCCGTCACCTCGACGGGAAAGCCAGGCTGTTGCACAAAGCCGGTCGTATCCAACATCGCAGCCCCTTTTTCGCCTAGTGTAACACAAACGGTCTCCAGGGCATATCGGTCGCGGAGTTGCTTCATGGCCTGATGTAGGTCCGTCTGATCGCCATACCAGCTTACTAATTCCACTAGTTCATGCTCGTTGAGCTTGACAATGTCAGCCTGGTACAGAAGCTGTTCAACCGTATTTCGCTCGTAGTGGGGTGCCCGCAGGTTTACATCGAATACCTTCCGACGAGCGACTCCCAACAGCGCCAGCAACGTTTCAAACGTCATCGGGCTGCGGGCCGCCAGGCTACCGTACACAAACAGATCGCTGGTTTGAACCACATCAATCAGGATCGGGTCCAGATGAATGTAGTCCCAGGCCACGGGCTGGACAATTTTATAGGTCACCTCGTTGGCATCCGAGATATTGGCTTTGGCGACGCCCGTCAGGTGAGTCTGGCCAATCTGGATCAAGTCGAGCGGCAAACCCTTGTCCTCCAGAAAGTCAAGCAGCTCCCGGCCTAGTTCATCACTGCCAACGCGACTGATGATCTGCGCATTAAGCCCCAGGTTTCGGAGATCTACGGCCACATTCATCGGCGCTCCACCGGGTTGTTTGCTGGTGGGGAGAACGTCCCACAGCACTTCCCCAAAACAAGTAATTTTAGGTGTCATGGTCAAAGGAGATTAGTGAGCAAAAACAGTTCTTTCTATTTTTTCCAGGCTGGACCCTTTTGTTTCGGGCATCAGCCGAACTACAAACAGCAGTTGGAGCACCATCATGAAAGAGAAAAACAGGAAGGTGTTGCCTCCGCCGAACTGCTCGGCCAGATACGGAAAGGTGAAGGTGATGATGGCGGCCATGAACCAGTGCGTAAAGCTGCCAAGTGCCTGTCCGCTGGCACGTACTTCGTTGGGAAAAATCTCGGCAATAAATACCCAGATGACAGCGCCTTGTGAGAAACCGAAAAAGGCAATGTAGGCAAATAGCAAAATGGGAACCGTCAGGCCGAAGTCCTGAACATAAAAGGCGCGGGCAACCAGCCCTAACGTAATAATCAGTCCTACTGACCCGATTTTCATCAGCGTCCGGCGACCGTAGCGGTCTATCAGGTTCATGGAGATCAGCGTGAAGATCAGGTTGATCAACCCAATACCGGCCGAAGAGAGTAAAGACGAGCTTTTGCCAAGCCCCGTCATCTCAAAAATGCGGGGGGCATAGTAGATAATGGCGTTGATTCCCGATACCTGATTAAACACCGCAAACAACATCGCCAGCATAACGGGGGTCTTATACGTTTTCGAAAACAGACGGGGGGAAATCGCCAAATCAACCTGACTTTGCTTAATAGCGCGGAGGGTTTGCTCCGCGGTGTCCGGATCAATCAGATTCAGCACCTCACGAGCCTGAGTCACATTCCCTCTTTTCAGCAACAGCCAGCGGGGACTTTCCGGAATGTAGAGTACCGCAAGCAGGAAAATAATGGAGGGCACTGCCTGAATGCCCAGCATCCAGCGCCAGGCTTCTGTTCCTATATCGGCGAGCAGAAAGTTGGACAGATACGCGATCAGGATGCCAAATACGACATTGAACTGAAACATGCCCACCAGTTTTCCGCGCGATTTGGCTGGTGAAATCTCCGTGATATACATGGGTGCAGCCACTGACGATGCGCCTACGCCCAATCCTCCCAGCAGCCGAAAAAGCAGAAAGACGCCCCAACTGGGTGCCAGCGCTGTACCCAGTGACGCTATAAGGTAGAGAACGGCAATGCCAAACAGCGTTTTCTTGCGACCCAACTGTTCAGCTGGAATACCCCCCAGCATCGACCCAAGTACCGTACCGATGAGCGCGATGGATACGGTGAGGCCATGTTCCCAAACACTGAGATGCCATAGGGTCTGGAGTGACTGCTCAACCCCGGAAATAACGGCCGTATCAAAGCCAAAAAGGAAGCCGCCCAGAGCAGCAGTAATAGACCAGATCAGAATGTTTGTTTTTCGATTCATCGAGTTGAAAATCGTTTATGACGTTTTCGATGAATCAAATCTCCAGAAACTATACTGCCTTATCCTTTAAACTCTTTTCAAAAAACACTAAAGTTGATACATTGACTAATATGCTGACTATCAGCAGTAATATAGGTGACGCTTTGTCTATTTAATGTAATTTTGATACAACGCCTGTAAAATTGATACATTATGAATTTCGCCACTCCGAAGGAGTTTGACCCACTTTCTGCCGAAAGAAGGTTGCAAAGTAAGCGGGGTCTTTAAATCCTAACGCATAGGCGATTTCGGAGATATTCTTTGTTTGGTCACCCAGGAGTTGTTTGGCCTTCTTAATCCGGTAGTCAGCGATATAATCGTTTACATTTTTGTTGGTCAGCGCCGTAATTTTCCGGTAAAGTTGTACTCTTGACATCCCCAGTTCACGGCTCAGGTTTTCGACCGATAACTGATTACTGTTGATGTGTTTTTCGAGTAATAATTCAAAGTCGAGTAAAAATTTTCGCTCCTTCGACTGTACTTGCTGTGGGTTAGTGATTTCATTGGAAAACCGCCTTCTCATACGATCCCGATTGCCAAGCAGATTCCTGACCTTTACTTCCAGCAACTGCTGGTTGAACGGCTTGGGGATGTAGGCATCGGCACCGGCTTCAGTACCTTCCAGCTGATTTTCCAACCCTCCCTTGGCCGTTATCAAAATCACGGGAATATGCGACGTCCGGAAATCCTCTTTTACCCGCTGCGTCAACCAGATTCCACTCTGACCGGGTAGGGTGACATCACTTAAAATGATGTCCGGAATATTCTGCAAAATAAGCTCCCACCCTTTTTCGGCGGTTTCGGCGGGTAGAATACGGTAGCTTCCGGCGAACCGGCTTTGTAAAAAAGTCAATAACTCGCTATTGTCTTCAATGATCACCATCGACTGATCGGCACTCGACGCTGCGTCAACGACCCGAGTGTCTTTCTCTGTCTCCACACTATGATCAAACACCGGAGCGGATGTTAGCTGTATTGGATCCTGTGGCGGGCTGTAGGGTAAGGTAATTGTGAACGTGGTGCCTTTCCCCGGTTCTGATGTTAACGTTATTTCACCCTGATGGAGCACAACAAACTCCTGGGATAAGGCCAGGCCTAACCCGGATCCTAAGGAAGCGGATTGATTGCCTCGGTAGTATAAATCAAAGGCATGGGCTTTGTCGATAGCATCCATGCCAACACCATTATCGGTTATGATCAGTTTTATTCTGTCGGCTGAGCGCGTCAAAGACACATGGATCAGGCCGCCGGGGGCGGTGTACTTAAAGGCATTGGAGAGCAGGTTAAAAAGTACTTTATCGAGTTTTTCGGCATCGAAGGTGTAGGGGAGTTCAGGCAATTGATGGATAAACTGTAGATCGATCTGGTTTTTTCGGGCTGTAAACGAAAAGTCATTCACAATTTCCTGAATGAATTTTACCAGATCGTGGGTAGCGGTAAGCAACTCTATCTTCCCGGCATCAATTCGCCGTAAATCCAGAACCTGATCAACGAGTTTCAACAGGCGATTGGCATTTTTTCGAATAAGCTCCAGCACTCGTTTCCCTTCTTTACCATCATAGGTTTTTCGATTGAGTAAATCATCCGCCGGGGTTAGAATCAGGCTGAGTGGCGTTTTGAATTCATGAGAGATATAGGAATAAAAGCGCATCTTATCTTCGGTAGCCTGCCTAGCCTGCGCCGATATTCGTTCAATTTCCTCTTTTTGTTGGGCCAGCACCTTATTGGACTGCTGTTTTTCACGCAACAGGGATAAAAGTACGGCTCCAAAAATGACGACAAGGGTTAATAAGGCCAGGAGTACACCAACTGCTTTTTTTTGTGAAGAATAAATCCGACTCAGATCCAGTAATTTGTAAGTCTGTCTCTCGATCGACTGCTGCTGTTCCCTTATTTTTTGGTACTGGGCCAACATTATCTCCACATTATCCGGGTTGATAACCGTCGTAAAAAGTTTGTTCTCTCGCTTGAAAGGCTTTTTGGTTAAGATGCTGACGGCGTTCTTGATGGCTTCTTCACCACCGGTCGGGTATAAGATTGTCGCGTCGATCAACCCTTTTTTTACTAAATCAAGTCCTTCATTTTTACCTGCTAGGCCATCAACACCAATAATTTTAAATTTCTTTCTCAGGCTTAACGATTGGCAGATTGTTGACACAATTAAGGCTAAGCGATCATAGTGCGCGTAGATTACATCGATTTGAGGGTGTGCTTTTAAATAGGCGGGTAAGATTTGATCAAGTTGGTCGTTTTGCCAGATAATACCAGCATAGGTGATGGCCGGATACTGCTTTAAGGCCTGGACAAAGCCCAGATGACGATCAATGGAGGGAGACGTATTCGGGGCCGCACTGATCTCCAGTACGGTTCCATGTCCTTTGAGCAGTGTATTCGCGTATATACCCGCGTTTTGGCCGACCAGGTAATTCTCGGCCCCTACGAAAGCGGTATACTTGGTGGAAGAAATGCGTCGATCTAAAATAATGACGGGTATGCCAGACAGATACGCCTGGTTGATCGAAGACGTATTGGCATCTTTCTCATTAGGCGACACAATTAATAAATCGACTTTCTGCGTTACAAACTCCTGTATCTGTTCATTTTGTTTTTTGGAATCACCATTCGCTACCTTCATCTCCATTGAGATATCAGGGTAAAATGAGAGCTCCCGCTTCATACCCTGATACATGTCTTTTCGCCAATTGTCACTCATCAAACATTGCGAAAAGCCAATGGTGTATTTGGGTTTTTCTTTCTGAGTACAAGAAATGAATAACAGAAACACCAATAAGCAAAATTTAGAAAAGGTAGACATGGCCATGGTTAGACGAAATTAGCCATCCAGATGATTAGATACACTAATCAAATTTGTCAACTTATTGAGGCTATAATACAAATTTAACCCTTAATCTGAGATGTCTACCCAAACTTGTTCATAGTACAGGCTTAGCCATCAGGGAGCCAAAATTAGACCCTAGGAAAATTTCGAACTAAAAGTCTATGCGGCTGATTGTGTTGGATAAATAATAAAAGTCACTGTCTGTCCCACTAAAACGCTGGTTTTACTATTTGTCCAACGCTATCCGTAGCATACTGACCCGTGAATGGCCCTGTTAATACGAAGAAACAATCAATACCCACGAATTGTACTGGCCCTCTTCGAGCCTATTCTCGATTGACATCGTTGGCGTCTCTTTTGCACAGGGTTTGCCCCGCCTCAACGCCGTCGTCAGGTCATCCGGTATGGGTTCTCCTATAGCCTTGAATGCCTTCTCTACCGTTGATGCATACTGGGTAAGGGCTCTCGATCTTTGGTTCATATTTGGTATACTAACCTTTACTTTCAGGGTCTGCACCTCAGTTTGCCTCGACGATTCAAGATACAAAGTGAGGGTATTGCGGAGCTGGCCAATGCCAGGGGAACCAAACTCGTAAAGACTTGAAGCCGACCAGCCTAACCCATCGTAATGCCAGTTTCTTATGCCCCCCCTGCTAATTGTAGCAAGTTTTTTTTGGGTCCTGGCCACATCATTGAATAGCGGAATCTTCAGGGGTTCTGTAACAGGCGAGGACTTGGCTTTAGCGACTGATGCTGAATCTGCCTTGCTGGAATCAGGGCTTTGGGTTGCCCTTCCCTGGTTGGGTGACGAACAGGCAACGGATAGGAGTAGGACGAGGTAAGTGAGGGTAGCTTTCATTGGAACACGAATCGTCGAGCAATATAAGTTTGCGTAAACGTAACAATTCCCAAGATGGTAAGCTCTTTGAGGTAGTTAATAAGTGGATACCTATAGGTGGGTTTGGTTTTTGAGGGAGACAATAGCCAAAACGATTTTCTACTCCAGGCTTATCAACAGACCCGTTATCAGCGGGGGTTTAACTGGACCACTTGTCTTAATGTCTGTCAATGGGATCGCACCGACGGACGGCCCCGCGGTGCGACCTCACTTGACAGGTATTCAAAAATATGCGTCGCACAAAAACGCTCATTTATTGAGTTTTTTTGTGGTTTACCAGTAAGCTACTAATCTGTCATACAGGGTGTATGACAGATTCTATTTTTGTATTACATTGTGTAGTACTAATCATAATGTAGATTATATAACATGAAAAATGGATCAATAGCCTATCCAGATAAGATTTGTCAAGTGGACAATGGCGGATTGACTATATCAGTTAGAAAGCAAGAGACACGAATCGAATGGGGCGAAGTAAAAAGTCTAGTAGCCTTCAAAGTGGATAAGCTAACCTATGATTCGATTTGCTTACAAATCGACTATGGCGAAAATAGATCTGTAGTCGCTTTAGAAGAAACAGAAGGTTGGGAGAGCTTGGTAAAAGGTGTAAAAGCCAACTTTCCTTTAGTGAATCCAGCTTGGGATATAGATATAATTCAACCTCCTTTTGCTGAAAATTTAACTATACTCTATAAAGGAGATTAGATTGTTCTTCGCTTGTTAATTGCTATTAGTTTACATAATGCCACTTATACAACAATAAAATGGCCTCAAAAGAAGATAAGCAAAAGAGAAAGCAGCTTTTGCAGGGGTTCAAGAACAAGGAGCAAGAAGCTAAGAGTGCACAGATGCCTATTTCTAAAGCAGATCTGAAAGATTTATTTGACTACTTGGATTCTTTGTTACAAGAGGAAGATTGTGATGATTCGCTGACGCTAACTGAAGCTTTTTTGTTAGAAAGGCATCTGCCAGTTGATCAAACAAAGGCTTGGCTGGCTCAATACGGTGGCTACTGTGACTGTGAAGTATTAGCCAATGTTGAAGACGAATTTTCTAAGATTATCTGACCTAGACTAACATAAAGCCACTTATACAACAAGGGACATTCAACTACATCAAAGCGACTTGTTTTAACTCGTTCGCTAGTTCATGGATTGCCTTCTCCAATTTCTTAGCTTGACTCTCAGAAGCCTTTTTATTGCCTGAAACGTACTGTTGAACTAAGTTTGGATTAAGTCCGGCTTTCGTAGCAATCGCCGATATTTTCAGCTCGTTAAAATGTTCAAAGAAGGCTCTCAGGTCGTAAACACAATTGAACTCAACATCAGTTACCTCTAGCCCTTGCCACTGCGGCATCTGATTACCTTCGTGGTTAAGATAGTCCGCGATTAAATCGCGCAAATTGTCAGTTACTTGTCTTACTGAATCCCCCTCAGTAGTAAACAGAAAGCCTGGTGCTTTGACGTAAGCACCAAAACCACCATCCATCCACTCGATGACAATAGACAGTGTTTTGGAAGTCTCTACCACAACTATAGCTTATTAGCGGGTTAACCCCTTTTGATTAAAGAAACTAGCCACTGTATCAGACGGGGTGCTTTTTTTACTCGTCCTACAAATCCCGCTTCTCTAAGGATATCATTGAGCAAGCCTAACTTTAAGCTTTGCTCTCCTAGATCAGGGACTGAGATTAGATTAGGCCGAGCAGTATGGCTAAAGATACGATGTTGGCCTTGCTGGCGAACTTCATGCCAGCCAGCAGCGGTAAGCATTTGAATCAGGTCTGAAGCTTTCATAAGTATATAAAGTTCGTGAGCGTCAAAGGTAATAAAATTATTACCTTTGACGCTCACGGAGTAATAATTTTATTACTTATGCATTTTCATTATGATGGGATTTGTTAGATAAATTCAGGACAAGCCAGTTCTTTCACCTCAATGCAGTTCTGAAAAAGATCATATAACATAATGTGAGTTATAAAACGAGTCTGGGAAATGTACAAACTAACTGAGGGTTAGATATTTGTACATTTCCCAGACTCGTTTTATACCTATGATTATGTAAATAGAATAAAACAAGAATTAAAGGGGAGGGAAGTCTCGGGATAGGTCTACAAAAAATACATAATTGCCTGCGTTGTCCGAGTTAATGTAGAAAGCGCAAGAGCCTACTTTTAAAACCTAAAACTTAGATAATAGAGAGAGTAATTCTTTCCCTTGTCGACTATTCCGAATTTCTTTTCCTAGTCCTTCATACAAAACCTTGTACCTATCGAATTGGTCAGGATTGAACATAAGGAGCATAGACAATAAGGAGGCACTGGTTCGATAATTGGGGTGGGTTTTAATAAAGCTAGCAATGGCTCGTTCGCGTTCAGGATTTGGTACAATTACTGGTGATACGTCAATACGAGTTGGATAAATCAAATCTATTTGCTGTCGAAACTGATTTAGAATTTCGTTTTCAGGTGTTCCTTCTATCGAAATCGCTCTAGGATTGTCGAACTCTCCATTGATTCTAATAATACCTGGTTCGTACCAGAAATAAATTGGTAAGCGAGTACCAATTGAGAAGGTAATAGTACTGTCGATAGATGGACGAGCCTCATAAGTGAAGTAACCATTAACAGCGAAAACAGTATCCGTGTGCTTCTTTTTGTCTTGTTGATAAATAAAACAAATGGGCCGATTACCAATCTCCTTAATGTGCCCTTGTACAAGACACGATTGCTTTTCCTGCCCTGATACCGTTAGGGCAAGATGCGTCAGCAAGAGAAGCAAAACTTTAAGTTTCATAATGATTTCGCTAGTTAGTGAAGACATTTTGAATAAATAACTGAAACTGTTGCTACTGTTGTATAAGTAAACATAATATTAACCCCTAAGCTATTTATAGCGCTTCTTTACTCGTAGTCTGCGGGTTCGATCTACCGATATTCCATTAACATAATAACCGTCCCTTGCCTTCCCTTTCCAAGTTACAATTCAGCTTCTTTTCAGGGCTCTTATGCGGTGGTTTATCTTAGAATAGTTCATTAACATAAGAATCCATATGCAACTTGACTGGGAATAGTACAAATATTAAGCCGTATTACAAACAGATCAACACCTCCAAATGGTGGATATTATGCGAAACTAATACTCCAAGCCTATTCTCAATAAATGCTCATTCTTGAGAAAAAAGAGCATTCCTGTATCCCTATTAAAGGCTGGTTTTAATAGTCAGTAAAGAAAACGGTCTTTTACTCTACTGATGGATTAACACGCTGAATACAGCTTATTTTGTTCCATTTCAAGGCAGATAACTTGGTTAAACAATTAAAGTAAGCTAAGCTGTGTCGAATATTGAGTTTTCTAACTCCATATTTTCATATTGGCCCCGTTTTGCAGTATAGACCTACGTATAAATATGGACGAGTTGCAAAATCGTCCGCCCATCACACCTGAGCCGGAATCACTTTTTAAAACCAACGCGTCCTGATCGGAGTTGAGTCAGCGGGTCTGTCACCTGACAGTACGATCCATTAAACCGAAACGACCCATGACAATGCACTACGTCCGGCGAGGCACCGGCACACCCCTACTCTTAGTTCACGGGATTGGTAGTAGCCACCGGTCGTGGGATCTGATCATCGACGGCCTGGCCACCAAACGCGACGTTATCGCGGTAGATTTACCCGGCTTCGGAGCCACACCACCCCTGACAGGCGAGACCTCCATTCGTACCCTTGCCGACGCCGTGACCGATTTTCTGGCCAATAATAATCTGACGGGCATCGACGCCGTCGGCAGTTCGATGGGCGCGCGGTTAGTGATCGAACTAGCCCGGCGGGGCGGGGTGCTGGGTGCCGTCGTGTCGCTCGACCCGGGTGGTTTCTGGCAGGGCTGGGAAATTCCGTTCTTTTACCACTCCGTGCGGTTATCAGCCCAGCTCGTCGGCACATTACAACCCGCACTGCCTTTTCTGACCGGCAACCCCGTTGGCCGGACCTTGCTGTTCGCTCAGTTTTCGGCGGCTCCCTGGAAAATCCCCGCTCCGGTAGCGCTACAGGAATTGCGAACGTTTGTGCCCACGCCCGCATTCAACGAACTATTGGACAATCTGGCCCATGGCGAAAAACAGCAGGGTGCCCCGGCGGGTCTCATTCAACAGCCGTTAGTTATTGGCTGGGGACGCCGGGACCTGGTTTGTCTGCCCGGTCAGTCGAAGCTCGCACTAAGTTTGTTCCCCGATGCGCAACTGCACTGGTTCGCCAACTCGGGTCACTTTCCCCAACTCGACGTTCCTGAAGAAGCAATACAACTGATTCTGGACGTGACCGACGGAACGTATCAGGCTCAACCGGAGCGGACTGAGGCCCCAGTGGAGGTGAAGCCCCCAAACAACGTACTGATTGGTGTAGGTGTCGCCGTTGTGGTGGCGGGCCTGTTTCTGGCACTTCGCAGCGCCAGGTGGTAATCTCGGACGACGAGAGAGAAATCCGAGGCTACAAAAAAGACTGACCCGGCCTTCTCAGGCGAAAAGTCAGTCTTTTTTGTCAACTAGTCCTCGCCAGATCAACCCTTTAGCTGCTGATCCAAAATCTGTTTGGTTAGCGCAACATGTTCCTTAAACACGGCCAGGGCCAGAGTCGCTAAATGCCGCGTCTGACTTTCGGCAGAGCTAGTTTTGCCCATTGAATTCTTCAAATAATTCTGGGCCAGATCCCGTAAGAATTCGTGGTTTTCGAGTTGGGCCTGGATATACGCTTTGTCGAAGGCAGCACCGGTGGCCGTTTTGATTTTAGTCAGCGTTGCCTGGGCCTTGGCGTTCATGGCTGGTACGGGGGTACCCAGATCTTTAAGTACAGACGTAACGGCCTTGGCTTCTTCCAACTCAAAACCAGCAAACTCCTTGGCGTACTTGTTGGCGGCTTTGCTCACGGCAATCTGACTAGTTGCCAGTGACAACTCGGCAGGCCCGAGAACCTTCTACCGAAATTCCTTTTCCGAGGCTGCCGTAGGCGAATCATCTACCAGAATGGCTGCTTCGCTTGTAAGCGAGGTTAGCAACGAACCCAGGAGAGACATACCACCACTAAGGGCAAGACCACCTGTTACTGACTTTTTAAAAAAGGTTCTGCGGGGCGTTGAGTCTGTGTTACTCATAAGCGTATCTTAGTTAAGTTTAGTGCCGGATGACCCGGCTTGATAGGATATACTTAGTTCCCTATCAATTAAATAGGCTTAATTGAATAATAAATGAGTATTTTTTTGCCAGGAGTGAGCAGTATTATCAAGAGTGGGTGTAATACGTATGAAATGCCTCAACCCTCTTAAATTCCATTTGCGGGGTTATTTTGGTATTGGTCGGCCAAAAACTGATTCACTCCGCCTTATTCGGGTTCATTGAAAAGGGGATAAAAGCAAGATTGCCGGGTTTGCAATTTTACAAATCACTTTGCCAGTAAAATAGTGTTTGTTGGTTCGTATGCTACGATTTAGGGTTGACAGTTGTTAAAAACAATCGTCGCATAAATCGCTCGGTTTCTCGCTAAAGGGGTACTAGCAATTTAAATTCAAATGCTCTCCGCTATTCTTGATAGGAAGGCAATGGATAAATCAAACGGCTATGAAGCCATAGTGGCTCGCTTTAGCACCAGGCGCGCACTAGCCATCGGCCAGGCATCGGTTCGGTATTGGGCCCAAACATTGCCCCCAAACGCTACGGTGCTCGACTTGGGCTGCGGATCAGGGATGCCAATTACTCGAATACTGCGAGAGGAAGGCATGCAAGTGTATGGTATTGATGCCTCCCCAACAATGATCCAAACGTTCCAACTCAATTTCCCCTCTTCGCCTGCTGCCTGCGAAGCCGTAGAAGATTCTTTATTTTTCAACCGCCAATTTGATGCCGCGATCGCCTGGGGGCTGTTGTTTCTCTTACCTAGGGAAGTACAGGTACTTGTGCTACAAAAAGTAGCGGCTGCCCTATCGACTGGTGGCAAGCTGTTGTTTACCGCCCCCTCACAAGCCGTCAAGTGGACCGATGTGCTGACGGAACAGGAGGCTCTCTCGCTAGGAGCTGAGCAGTATAAAACGTTATTAGCAGCGTCTATGCTCTTCATCGTCGAGGAATTCGACGATGAAGGAGGAAACCATTATTATCATGCCGTCAAAGTAGATCAGTAGGCCTTTAATAAGTAGAAAAGGCAGCGATTGCTGAGGACAGGGCGGCAATACTTTTCACAGCAAACGCTCCTAGGCGAGCCGACTATGCGTTCATTCAGTTGCTCTCTTCTTAATTTGGGCGTTTAATTAGACGGATAATACTCTTTCAAGCATTTTCCAACTAGATCAATGCAGCCAGTTTAAAGCTGAGATTGCTCAGGATCATCGTACCGTTGGGCAAATCCAACGCCAATGCTTTTCCTAGGACAAAAATACCGTAGAAATGTTAGCCTAAAACCGGCAGCTACCGTGCGGTTTCAAACTACATTTGGCTTAAAAACAGCCCGACCATGAGCAAGGGATGGTTAGCCGAAAATATTGAGTCGCTCCGAAAAAGCAAAGGCAATACCCAAGAAGCACTCGCCGATCAGTCGTCAATCAATCTGAGAACCCTGCAACGAATCGAAGCCGGACAAACTGAACCGCGCGGTAACACGCTCCGCTTGATCGCCCAAGCCTTAGAGACACCCCTGGAAGAATTACTGGATTTTACCAAAGCAACCGACCCTGATTTTCTACAGCTAATGAACTTAGCCACACTTTCCTTCTGGGTCAAACCGCTGGGCAATCTATTTCTTTCGCTTATCTTTTGGGTCATAAATCGTGATAGAATTCAAGTCAGTTATGAGCTGGGCAGGCGCATTAGTAACTTTCAGATTAACTGGTGTTTCATCACCAACGGCTTTCTCTCTATCTGGGTATTCAGTCTCTTCAGCCACTCCCGGTTTGTACTTTCTCCCTTTATCATACTTCCGATTATTCTTGTGCTCTACCTGGCAAATTCCATTATTATTTCGATGGCAACCTGGCCACTTAAGCGGAATCGTAAAACGGTATATTCGGTCAGTTTTACCTTTTTACGTTAAGCTACGATGAACACACATTTTATCACCTGGCCAACCTGGATCGGCCTACTACTGTTGTCGCTGTGCGTAGTCGATCCTGCAGCCGCTCAGGTCGACCAGCAACGTGCCGACAGCTATTTCAGGGAGGCCACTGTTATCTGTCAGCGCGACAGCGGACGGTTATGGGGAGTATCCTTGTGTGGCCCAATGGTGTTCGCCGATGCCCGGACACGGACCGTCGCGACCAGTCAACCGCGTCCGGCCGACGACTGGCCCAAAGTTTTTGGGTTTACCAATGCACCGGTTGAGTGGGGCCATACACGTTGGGTCACCTATACGTGGGAGTTCACGACTGCTCTGCCGAATGCGCGTGTACGGCGCGAGTTTATGTTGCACGAGTTGTTTCACCGCATCCAACCGGACCTGGGACTGATGCCCCTGTCGGGACAGAACGCCCATCTGGATACGTTTGAAGGACGAATCTGGTTGCGGCTTGAGTGGCGCGCCCTGTCGCGGGCACTGGCTCAATCGGGTGAGGGCCGCAAGCACACACTAAGTGATGCTGCCGCTTTCCGATTAAAACGGCGTTCGCTGTTTGCCAATGCTGCCCAGAACGAGCGCGTCGAAGAAATCCGGGAGGGTCTCGCCCAATACACCGGCATCGTCGTCACCGCCGACTCGCGGGCCGATGCAATCGCCAGCACGATTGACCATTTAGCTGCGGCTGATGGGCACGAGACATTTCTGCAACAAGCCTATGCTGCCGGTACGGCGTATGCGGTTCTTCTGGATGAGGCATCGGCAGATTGGCGACGCAATGTGCGTAGCGACTCCGATCTGGGGCAGATGCTGATGGGGGCTCTGGCTATCAGCCCGACTCCTGACGCGGTCGAAGCTTCGGTGCGTTACAGTGGCCCGGAAATTCGCTCGGCCGAGCAGGCGCGCATTGAGCAGCGACGAACCCGCCAACTCGAACTGCGGAACCGCTTTGTTGATGGTCCTGTGCTTATAGTTCCGTCAGGCGGTGGCACTACGTTTAACGCGGTCGGCGCCACGCCCATTCCTGGGGTAGGGACGGTGTTTGTCTTGCCATATCGTACCAAAGCTGAGTGGGGCACATTGGAGGCAACGAAGGGCGTGCTGATCAGCGAGGACGGCAAGCGGGTGTTGGCGGGACCGATTCACATTGACGGCACCACCCTCCGTGGCGAGGGTTGGACGGTGACGGTCGGTGCCGGGTGGAGCGTGCAGTCTGGGCCTCGCTTCAGCGATCACCAGCTGCTTCGCAATCCCTAGTAGGTGACTGGGAAATCCTACCGATAGGCTGTCTAACACTCCGTTGCTGTCAACGAGCTGCGCGCAGGGAAAACCTACGTCTAAGCGGCGTTTCTTAGTTGGCTCGCGGCTGAATGGGCAACCGTCAGTATATACTGTCAACGTCATGACTTCACCTGATAGAGGATGGATTCCTGCATTAGTAGCCACAGGTCACTTCATCTCATTAAATGCTCCTTTATATAGCTTATCAATCGGTAGGTAGGCAAAGTCTTGTTGAAAGAGGTGCAGTGGGCTGTGATCATGCGCCCAACTCCTCATTTGGCCATGGTTTTGCTATAGATCAATTCTCTGGTCTTTTTCAGACTACCGTTTTGATCCTCATAATACTCCTCCCTATACTGATTGGGGTCAATCAGATGCACTATTTTCCGGTGTTTTTGCTTTAAACCCGGGACTAATTCCTGTTCCCACTCGTAGGTGAAAACTTTGCTTTGGGCGTCATACTGGCCCATTTGTTGAGCCGCATCGCTACCGATGTGGTTGTTGATGGCCGTGGTCACATAGCGTTTGCTCACATTATCATACCCCTCAATCTCTAAGCCCTGATAGGTGGCCAGCTTGGTTTTGCCATCCGCAATGGGAATCGGCAGTTGGCCCCCGGTAATGGCTACCTGAAAGAAGCGCCCTTCAAAGATGGCTGTTCGGACCAGAGTTCCTTTTACAAACGGCAGGTTCTTGTCTTGAAAAGTCCAGCTTCCAACCAGACTGGCCAGGATGGCATGCGGAGGGCCTGGCCTGGAGTAGTCCAGCAGTCGGGCCATCGTTTCCTGCTCTTGGCTGGGGGCTTTGGCGGGTGATTGCCCTGGGGCCCAATTGGCCATACCGAGGAAGATAAATAGGAGTGCACTACTAGCAATTTTCATGGGTTTGTAAGGGGTCTGGCAACGAAGTACGAATCGGTGCTCAAGATAGCGAGATTGAACAGCCTATTTGGCAGGATTTGAGGGAATGGAACGACTGGGTGCATTGAGTCCCACTCCTGAGTCGTATGTGCGAGCCCCAGTAAGCCCGCCAGAAGGACTTTCATCTAGGTTAGACAGTTACTAGGGGCGTTTTATGGACGACAGGTTGAGCCGTATGCGGCTGATTGGCTTGGCCAGAGATTAAAAATAACTGTCTCACAATTTGCTCTTACTTGAGACGTAGATACGGTCATTGAGCAAGTACGTTAATTGAACGTTTAAAAAAACAAGGTAATCACTTCAACGAATTAGTAGCATTCAGTGAAGTGGGCGCCATACCAAATTTTTTCTTGAAGGAATACGAGAAGTGTGACAGGCTTTCAAACCCTAAATCTAAGTAAATAGATGAGGGTTTTTGCTGTTTGGCTTCCAGCAGGTGCTTCGCTTCAAGTAGCCGTTTGTCCTGAAGCCATTGACGAGGTGAAGCCCCGAACGCTTTTCCGAAATCACGTTTGAAGGCCGCCAGGCTCCGGCCAGTAAGCTGAGCAAACTTTTCAATGGGAACGTTGTAGTGAAAGTTAGTAAGCATGAACTTCTCCAGGTCGATCTTGTGAGGAGCCGAAAAGTCGAACAGTAAGTTACGAAGCCCAGGCAGCGCAAGAACTAACAGTTTGACCCCTTCCTTTACTTTTAGGATACCCATTTCCGCTGTCATTGCTTCCCCCCCGCTATGAGCATAGGGGATAATCGATTGAAAATACCCCTGCAGGAATTCGTTAGCCGGAATCAGCCTATTGGGTAGCCCCATGAATTTCTGGTTTGCCTCCAGTCTTTCTTCTAGGGCGATCTGGCGCAGCAGCTCTTCCTGCAGGGATATGACAACGGTTTCATAAACCCCGCCGGGTACCGGTGTTTTGGTGAGTGTCCCCAGCTGATGTTTTCCAACTAACAGTATTTCTCCGCCGCTCATGGAGATGGTTTGACCGGCGGTTTCCAGGGTAAACTGTCCTGAAACCTGACCGATCAAGGTATGATGATTCCAGAAACATACTTTTTCTTTCCGCTCAGCCGAACTGTAGGAATAGAAGATGACGCCCGGAAGAATTTCAGCTGGATTAGTCATTTACCGTTGTAAATAGGTGCCACCAAGTAGGCTACCCGGCGCAAAGGTCGTGCTTAATTGGTTCATTTCTTCCGCCGTAAATACAATGTTCATCGCTGCCATATTTTCCGGCAAACGCGACCGACGACTCATGCTGACCAGCGGCATAATGTCGTCACCTTGCTCCTTGACCCAGGCGATGGCAAGCTGTGTGGGTGTGCACCCTTTAAAGCGAGCCAACTGCATTAGAATGTCGACTTTTTCCAGGTTCTTCCGTAAGTTTTCACCTTGGAAACGAGAGAAATGGTTCCGGTAATCGGTTTCGGCCAGCGGTGCTTTCAGCTCACCGGTCAAAAGACCCTCCGCCGTATTGGCGAAGGCCACCACGCCGATGCCTAATTCCCTGGCTGTGGGCAGCAGTTCGCGCTCTATTTGGCGGTCGGCCAGCGAATAGCCGATCTCCAGTGCGCTAATAGGATGAACGCGATTAGCCTGACGAAGTTGGTTCGCCGTTATTTCCGATACACCAATGTAACGCACTTTACCTTCTTGAATCAGGTCGGCGACCGTTCCAATGATATCTTCCAGGGGCACGCTATCATCCATGCGGCTGGGCTGGTAGAGGTCGATAGTGTCAATACCCAACCGGGTCAGCGAGTAGTTGACAAAGTTCTTGATCGCGATGGGACGCAGATCCATTCCCAGCCACTGTCCGTTATGGAAGATGGCACCGAATTTTACGCTGATGAAGGCATCGTCTCGCCGTCCTTTAATGGCTTTGCCAATCAGTATCTCGTTATGACCGGCGCCATAAAAGTCGCCGGTATTCAAAAAATTAATCCCCTTATCCAGGGCTTCCTGGATCGTAGCGATACTTTCTGTTTCGTCCGGGGTGGAACCGCCCCAAATCGAAGACATCCGCATGCAGCCCAAACCAATTTTAGATACGGCGGGGCCATGTTGACCCAGTTGAATTTTTGTGCTGTTTTTCATGCCACAAAGATCACCGCTCACCACCCGGAAAAGGTTTCTTCCACGGCTCAATTAATTTGTCTGTATAGCTCATTTACCTTTGATCTCAAGGAGAAACCGTGGTTTTTGGCATAGATATAAGGTTGGTGAGAATTAAAAATTGCCCATGTCTGAATAGCAGTCGTCTCACAAAAACGCTCCCCTAAGTAAGACGAAGGAGTATTCAATTCTCTGTCTCCTGATTGGAGCATTTGACGAGTAAGCGCAACCAAGCTCAAACCAACTTAACTAGAGTACTTTACTGAATTCATAGGCGGGTAAGTCCTGAGCCCGGCCTAGATCTAAATACATTCGGGTCTGATTAATCAGCAAGCCAGGATCACGCACATACCAGTTATCTTCTCTGGGTTGGGCATTGGTTTTAATCAGTAGCCCAAAATCAGTCTTTACGAGGGTATAATCAACCTGGTCGGTCTGAATACCGTCTTGTATCAGGCGGATCCAGTTCTCGTCGATAATCAGTTCCACATTCGGTATGGAGGGGTTAGGAATCATCGCGGATACCTTAATCAGCTTCCACTTACCCGGTAACCACCGCTTGGCTTGTTGTAAATCCAGCGTATAATCTTTCAGGGGATAGGCCTGGGGATCAACCGGGTCTGTTTTGTGACAACTGATGATGCCAAAAGTGATTAGTAGCAACAAGCTCAACACACTGGTTTTCATTGATCAAGGGGTTCGTTCGTCTTTCTATGTGACCCCAGCCAAGGCAATACGGTTGGATCGCAGTCTGTTGAGTAATCGGCACGATAGTAGCCAAAGGCTGAAAATAGTCAGATCGCTAGTTGATCTTTTCAAATCCTTCTACTAATAGAAAGCCTGGACAGATGCATCAATACCAAAAACTTAATCGTTTACCAGGGCTAAAACGAAAGAAATCAAATAGCAAATTAGGGCCATCGATACACCTACAAAGGGAATAGTAAACCAATACGTCTTGGCTAACCAACTATAAAATCCAACCGTGAGGATTGTTAAAAAGAAAAAGAAGGGGTCGGTTTGAAGATAGCCGAAGTAGCGAAGGGCTAAATAGAAATTAAGCAATCCAATAAATAACAGCCCGCTACTGTGACTGGCATTAAACCCAATCCATGCCTTCCACATATTAATGGCCGGGTTTAGTAAAGGCGATGAGACTTTCATCTGCTGAATCATCTGCTCATTTCTGGACCAAAACGCAGTGGTAAAAAAAGTTAAATACAAGTGGATACTGCCTAAGGTAGCGATGATCAATGAGCCGGTCATCCAAAGGTATTTTGACAGCATAGTTTTTAAGGTTTGACCAAAGATAGGTTTCAAAACCAGCACTTCTCGGCTTAGGCACGAAATGGAAATGGGTCATTGATTTATCGTCTAGAATTTACCGTTTGTTTTATTTTATTGGAGCACCAGCTGAGTGAAGGGCAAATCGTTCTAGTGGTCAGGCTGATCGATTCAACACAAATAAAGTAACTTAGGAATCTACTTTGGTATTGGCTAGTCTCAAATAATGCTCCAAAAAGTGAGATGTTTTAATCTTAGGCGTGTTCCAAAATAAAGTCAGCATCGATCTTCAATTTGGTGCGTAAAGTCTTGGCCATGGCCAGGTTGACCCGGCGCTTGCCCCGTAGGATCTCGGATAAACGAGTTTCGGGCACTTCCAAAAGTTGAGCCATCTCGCGCTGTTTCATCTTCTTTTCATACATCTTGAACTCGATCATTTCCGCAATTGACTGCGGCACTTTTATGGGCATCAGGGGAATACTATCTTCATAAGCTTCGGCCCATTCCGAGAGCTGAGCAAGCTCCGTGGCTTCATCGGGGCTCAACACAGCAAAGCCCCCTCCCGCTGTCGCTTTTTGAAGCAGGATTTCAATCTGAGCCATCAGTTGCTGATAGTCGGCGTAAGTGGTTGGCTGTTGCATGGATGAAAGTGATTAAATAGTTGAGCAGTCTGGTATTTTGTCATACTGAGCATGGGTGCCCACAAAGCGGATGAATACGGTTCGTTTGTCAAAGAAAATCATCGCTACCAATCGGTAATGATTGCCTTTGATGTTAAAGACATAGTGGTCATTGCCCACATAATCGACCGAGTTGAAAGTTTGCTTGACATCGGCCAGCGATTTCCAGTCAGCGGCCTTCACAATAGCATACCAATCGTTGAGAGCCGCAGCCGCTCCGGTATGATGAAGGCCAAACTCGTTGAGAATGGTTTTGGTAATAATGACCATTAATGTCTGTTTGACTACAGATTAAAGATACAGCTTTCTTTTTACATTATCAAATATAAACTTACATATTATGTAAAACCACATATATGGATCAGCTTCTTAAAAAACTCCAGGCTTGCGTAATTCGAGGGTAGGAAGTTGAAATTCGGAGAATACTTCTAGATAAAATCAAAAACGTTTATGTGCTTGTTCCATAAATGGGGCGTTTAAGAAGACTGGACAGCCTAACGTTAATTGTTCTGAATAGCGCATAACAGGTAAAAGGCCAAATTGACTCTATGTCTGTTTCCTTACTTTAAGGATCGCTAGTCTACTGGGGTTGTACCGGTCGCTTTTTTTTATGCTCTTGTAAAATGCAAGGGTATTTAAAGCCCAAGTCGTAAGCAATTTCGCTGATTGACCGCTTACTCAAAACATTAAAACGACATATCCTATATACATACTATATTCTTTTTTTCTTGGTACGTTTAGGGCAGCGATAACTAAAAAACTCCTGTGGAAACTACTTCAGTATCTGGCCTTTCAGTCGATTTACAAGTACCCCTGCCTGTTTCTCTCGACGTACCTCCCGAGGCACCGCAGCGCTTTTCAACTTTGGATTCAGTTCCTGTTTCGGCTGAACCACACATTTTGGTTGAGCCACTCGCTACGTTCTTGCCCCGACTCGAACGGATCTCGCAACTCTCCGGCCCCACGGTAACAGTAAAAATTGCCCCTGCTGCCTTGTCAAGGCGCGTTTCGCACCGCCAGTGGCAAACTACCCTTAACGTGAGTCAGGGCGCCCGGGGTACCTGCTGGGCATTCGCCGGAATTGCTGCGCTGGAAGCCGCTTATGCCCGCATTGGCGTGCACGTTGATCTTTCCGAGCAGTATCTGTTTCATCTCTCCAAAGCTCACGAAAATCACGTGGGCGGACCGGGCATCCATTCGCTGGTGGGTTTTCAGGGCAGCGCGGATATTGTTCATCACCTCGCTTACTGGGCCGTACCCCTTTCTGTTCATGTACCTTACATTGACCAGGGGCCTCTCCAGAATCTGGCAAATTCCATTCCGGGTACCGGACGGGCTCTCTCGGGGACGGGGGGCGGTACCCGGGAACAGGCCGACTGGTTTGAATTCGATCTGCGCAATATTCCCCTGATGGGGCGATGGTTTGCTCAGTACCGCGTCAAGACGTTTGGCAAAAAAACCAACTTTACCAACGATGACATTCGCCAGACACTAGCCGATGGGTATGATGTCGTCGTGGATGTTTTCGATCGAATTAATGGAGGAGGCCACGTGCTGTTAATTCACGGATACGACGACAATGCCCAGACTTTCGATATCAAAAACTCGCAGGGTCTACCGGGCTTCGCTACGATGAATTATACCAACGATCCACAATTTACCATCCAGTATGGCTCCATGTATTTCATCACCGACGTGCAGCCCGTTCAGACGCAATGGGCAGCCATGTGGGTGGGCCGCTGGGAAACGGACCACGATGGCTGGCGCGGAAGCCTTATGATCCGACGGTTCATCGACATTCGAGGCAATGGTCGGCTTCCGGACGCCAACAGCCGGATTAGCCTGGGGACCTGGTACGCCGAAGATGGGCGGGTGCTGGATGTGGTGGGCCACTTCGTCGACGAAGGACGCGGGCTGCATTGCGCCATTGGCGGTCAGCCTTTTGAGGTATACCTGCACACCCGAGACCCCTACCGGGCCGGGGGGCGAGCCTGGTGGAACAACACGCCTTTTGGGGTCGTCCTATCGCGGGGGACGGCCGTGGGAGCCGGTTCCGGCTTTGACCGGAGTGAGTCAATTGGCATCTGGGACACCGTACACGATGGCTGGCGGGGTACATTACGCATCGGCGTCGATCCAGCGTACGTACAAGCGGCAGACGCTGTTACGCGCCGGACCTGGATTGACCCCGGCGCAACGGCCCACCGTATCGACACGCATATTGATTTCGGGGGCGACAACCGTAATCAGTATTTTCAATTGTTGATCCACACGCGCGAAGACGGTCTATTGGGAGGAGTCACCTCCTGGGGTGGTAAGGATTGGCCAGTGGAAGGGCGGCTTTCGCAGAATCTGTACACCATCACCCCGGAAGGCATGCTTAACTGGTACCGAAATACCGGTCGAGCCCGGCTGGCGCGCGAATGGGAAGGTCCAAAAGCCGTGGGAAGTGGCTGGGGCGGTTTTAAGACAGTCTTTGGTGGGGGCGACGGTGTGATCTACGCGATTACTACGGATGGCAAACTGCTGTGGTACTTCCATGATGGCCGCAACCAGGGGCAGCTTCCATGGCAGGGAGCAAAAGAAGTGGGAACCGGCTGGGCATCGTTCGCCCGGGTTTTTGCGGGTGATGGGGGCGTCATCTATGCCGTCGCCACGGATGGCCGACTGCTGTGGTATCGACATCTGGGTCGGCGGGATGGCAGCGCTCGCTGGCAAGGTCCTTTCCAGGTTGGTACCGGCTGGAACGGATTTATTGCCTTAACGGCCGGGCCTGACGGGTGTCTCTACGGCACGCAGCCTGACGGCTCCCTGCTTTGGTACCGCCATTACGGCTACGATCAGGGGTATCCCATCTGGCACGGTCCCGTGCGGGTGGGCAGCGGCTGGCAGGGTTACGATAAAATCTGGGCGGTTGGGAATGGGTATGTCTATGGGCGCACGGCGGCTAATGGCGGTGACCTATGGCTCTGGCGTCATCATGGTTTTCTCACGGGTGAGGCCGCCTGGACCAACGGGGTAAAAGTAGGAAACGGCTGGGGGGGCGGCATGCGGGAAGTCATTGCTACCTAGGCATTGAGGGTAAGAGTAACCCTGAATGACGTTTATCAGCGACTTTTTGAGTTGCCCGGACAGGACCCGCTGATTACCTGTCTGCCGACAGAATCGCTTAGACGAAGACCAGGGATGATGACAAATCGATTTTGAACAAAAATTTGGCAGAAGGTTTCTATGGCACGGATACAAGTTCTTCGTACAATTAGAGTTGGGCAACTTACGGGAAGCACTGATGTCGATACCCAACATCCAAAATGGCCCTTGCTGGTGGATGCCCAACAATTCCCCCTACTCAATGATACCGGGCGTTGGGGCGCTCAGGGGGCTGATCTGGGTGCGAATACGGAGCACTCCGATGGCCGACTTTATATCTTTTTCGGCGATACTACGAAAACGCAGAACAGTCCTAACCAACAGAATGCAGACCTGGTGGCCTGGACCGATGAAACAAAAGTACTCGAGCATGGAGGTCACCTTGCCCTGGGCTTGAATTTCACGCTTCCCTTTGAACCGACCTCGGTACGCGGGCAGCCAGACTGGCGTTTTTGCGGAAAATGCGGTACGCTTTTCTGGGACGGTGATGCACACTTTAAAGGCGTTTGTTCAAAAGGAGGAGCGCACGCAGCCATTGGTCTACGATTCGTGCTGCCTTTCGAGCCCACTTCAGTGCCCGGGCAACCAGAATGGCGCTTCTGCGGGAAATGCGCCGGATTATTCTGGAATGGGGAGGCAAACAAGGGGGCTTGTCCAACAGGAGGGGCGCATGACGCCATTGGCTTTCGGTTCGTTATTCCTTTTGGAACGGCTGCCGTAGCCGGGCAGCCGAATTGGCGATTTTGCGGGTATTGTCGGGGGCTATTTTGGGATGGTGATGCGAACAAGGGCCTCTGTACAGGTGCTCCGGGCGGTGGCTTTCATCTACATGGGGTGCTAAACAATTCGGGCTTGTTCGATCCCTTCAGTGCCGACCCGCCAGTTGGACAGACCCTTAGCCTTGAAGTACCAAACGGGGCATTCAGCTACGCGGGTAAAGTGTACGTTTTTGCCGGCATTGCTGATTCAAAGTACACCAATGAACCCCCGCGCTTTGGCGATCCGGTCGTAGGTGCTTACTTGGTCAGTAAAGCACGTCCTGACTTACCGGGCCCATACCACAAAGAATTTCTTTTCAGTCCACGAATAGGGTGGTGTCCAACGGATGAACGTCGCAGCACTCTGGAAAGCCACCAGCCACTAGGCTTCAAATTCATTGTACCTCATGACATACCGGTTGGCCCAACGCAGCAGGGCAGCTGGCGGTTCTGCGCAAAATGCGCCACGATGTTCTGGGATGGAGATGAAACCAGCAAGGGTGTATGCTCCCGAGGAGGGAGCCACGAAGCGGTTGGGTTCAATTACGTATTAACGCACTCTGATAAGGACGATACCCAAAACCAGGCCAACTGGCATCGGTGCCGAAAGTGCGCGACATTATTCTGGAATGGCGACCCCCGGCAGAAGGGTTTATGTCCCGGAGGAGATACCCATGAACCAACGGGTGTTAGCTTGGTTCTGCCTCATAGTAGCTTTATTGAAGATACCCATCGCCAACTAAACTGGCGCTTTTGTCGAAAGTGTGGTGGCTTGTTTTGGGATGGTGATGGTCGCTTTAAAGGTACCTGTTCCTCCGATGGCCGAGGACACGAAGCCATTGGCTTTAATTTTGCCCTGGCACATGATGTAAATGAAGATGGGCAAAACCAGCAGCATTGGCGCTTCTGTAAAAAGTGTGCCGGTCTGTTTTGGAACGGTGACCAAACGAATAAGGGGGTATGCCCCAGCGGGAACAGCCACGAGGCCGTTGGCTTTAATTTTGTGCTGCCCCATGACGTAGGTGACAATGCGCAGAATCAGCGGAATTGGCGTTTTTGTGGGAAGTGTAGCGGCATGTTTTGGGACGGCGACAGTGGTTTCAAGGGTACCTGCTCGAAAGATGGCAAAGGACACCAAGCCATTGGCTTTAATTTCGTACTACCCCATAACCCGGGAGAAGATGTTCATAATCAGGGTGGTTGGCGATTTTGCACGAAATGCGCTGGCCTGGTCTGGACGCAACAACCGGATCTTTTCTCCTGGGTGGCCCCCTGTGTCATACAAACGGCCGCCCATCCGGGTCTTCCTGCGAGTCCTCATCCACTCGGTCTGATTATGTTTGGCTTTGGTTTTTCGGCAACGCCCGGTATTCGGCTGGCCTGGATGCCGCTGAAGACGCCCAGTGCTCCTCAACTACAGGACATACTGTATTTCACCGGTAATGAAACAGAGCCATGGTCGAGCGAGGCGGATGGGGCTGCTTTACTTTTATCACGTGCCAACACGTACACCCACCTGTCGGCAGCCTGGCTGGAAGGCCCCCAGCGGTGGATTTTGCTCTACTCCAACGCCGTAGATGATTTAAGCACCCCCGATAAGTTTCAACTGCCGACGGTAGCCCGATTCGGAACCACACTTTTTGACTGGTCGGAGGAGATTGAAATTTTTAATCCCCTGCGAGAACAAGCGTATGGCAAGTACATGCACAAAATAGGCCATGATCGCATTCATCCGGACGTTCCGCCACAGCAAGACCCCACCAAGCCCGAGCATGATGGCTGGTCTTATGGCGCATTCCTGCTAAACCGGTTTACAGAATGGAATGAACACACCCGCGAATTAACTATTTACTATTTGCTTTCGCTCAGTTCACCGTATCAGGTACAATTGATGCATTCACGTTTGCTTATTCCGGACTAGTTCACCTCTCCTAGCTAATAAAGTAATGAATAAAGATCTGCTCTTCGACACATCGCACCAGGAGCAGGTCTTCGTATGCGACGAATGGCGTTTGACAAATATTAAAAAAATGGCTGTCTCTTTAAATGCTTCAACTTGAAACGAGGAAACGTTCATAAATAGGCTGAATTTTATTGGTCCGTAATTGCATGG